>NZ_NTFY01000032.1 GCF_002289565.1 Rhodopirellula sp. SM50
AAACCAATTGCGAGTCCGTGTTGTCCACGTCGGTGGTTTCCAGCATCGCCGTGGTCACCGTGTTGCCGACCGAACCTTCCGGGACCGTGTCACCGGCATTGGTCGCCAGCACCTGTTCGTCGTTGACTGCGGTGATATCAACGTTGACGGTGCCGATCGTTTGATCGGTTCCGCCGCCCGAACCGGTGTTACCGCCGTCGTTGACGACCACCTGGATCGTATCGGCGTCGTTACCGAACGTGTGCGGCGTGCCGTGCAAGTACTGAATGTTCGCCGGGGTGTCCAAGAACGTGTTCAAGTCGGCAAGCGTTCCGGTCAGGGTCAGTGTGCCGGTCCCAGATCCGCCGACGGTGACACCGCCACCGGTCGATGCCGACAAGTCACCCCCGGTCGAAGTCGACAGCGTGACCGTCAGGTTGCCGCCGTTCTCATCCAGGTCTGCCAGGTTCAGCGCCGACAGATCGACGTTGCTGCTGACGTCTTCGGTCACCGTGATGTCGCTCGGCAGCCCAGTGCCGGTCGGATCGTCGTTCGTCGCCGCGATCGAGATGTCGCGCGTTTGCGTGTTGGAATCCACATCACCGTCGTTGACCGTGAACGCAACGGTGCGGGTCAACGTCGATGGGTTGTCGCTGTTGTTGGTGTACGTGATGCTCCGCAGGGCCGCCTGGTACTGGGCGACCGTCGCCGTTCCCGTCAGGGTCAGTGTTCCGCTGCCCGCGTTCCAAACGCCGCTGATGCCGTTTTGATCGACGAACGTCAGCACATCCTGGCCGTTGGCGTAGTTACCCGTGATCTGAACGACGGCCGATTCCAGGTTCGTGTCGTCGACGTCGCTGAGTGCCAGTGTCGACGTGATCGCCACGGCGCCATCATTTTCGGTGTAGGCCAGCGTGCTGCCTTCGATCGATGCTTCCACGGGAGCATCGTTGACAGCGGTAACAGTGAAGTTGAAGGTTCCCGTCGCGGGTGTCGATCCGTTTTCACCGCCGTCTGCCAGTGAGAAACTGAACGCGTCGCTTGCGGTTTCGCTGCCGTCGTGGTCGTAGGTCACGTCTCCGGCATCGATGTCGGCTTGGGTGAAGGTGTCGTTCAATCCCAAGGCGCCGAACCCGGCCAGATACAGCGTGCCGTTATCGGTCACGTCGGTGATCGTGTAGGTCAAGCCGGCACCGCTGTCGTCGACGTCGCCTTCGTTGAGCATCGCGGTCGTGATCGCCGTCCCGGTCGATCCTTCCAGGACCGTCGTGCCGGTGTTGGTCGCGACCGTCGGCGATTCATTGACATCGGTGACCGTTACGGCGATCGCTTGCGTATCGGTGTCGATGCCGTCGGAGACTTGGACGGTGACGTCATAGACGTTGTTGCCACCATTATCGGTCGGTGATTCAAAGTCCGGCGCCGACACGAACGTCAGCACGCCGGAACTGGAATCGATTGCGAACTTGGCCGAGTCAAGTCCGCCGATGATGCTGTAGGTCAGTGTTTGAGCGGGCACGTCGCCGTCGACGGCCGTCACCGTGGTCACCGCTGTTCCGTTCTCTGCTGCATTGATGGAGGCTGTCGCGCCTGCGCCGTTGCTGGTGATCGTTGGCGCGGCGTTGGGAGTGTAGCCGACCTGAAGGCTGTCGATTTCGACGTTTCCGCCCGCCCCACCGCCTCCGACCGCAGTCACCAGGAAGCGGACCCGCGTATCGGCGGCGGTGTAAGCGGAGACATCGATCGAGAGTGTGCCGCTCCCGACATTGGTCGAGGCATCCAACGTGGCAACGGTGTCGTAGTTGCTGCCTCCGTCGCCGGAGACTTGCAAGAGAACCGTACGCGCGCCCGTCAGACTGTTCTTATAGGCCAGATCGAGCGACGCGGACGACGCGCCGCTCAGGTCGACTTGACGATAAACGTTGTCGTTGACGTTATTGGCAATGATCCTCAGGTCACCGTTGATGACTTTGATTTCGCCGATTGCCGCGGACCCGTCGGCCGAATCCACCCATCCGGTGGACCAAGCTTCGCTACCGTCGCTGTTGGTGTAGGAATCGACCTCGAAGAGATCGAGAAACTGTCCGTCGTCGGCGGTGTCCTGAACGGTGACGGCGATCGTCTGTGAGTCGGTATAGGTCCCATCACTGGCCTGGACGATCACATCGTAGACGTTGTTCGCTCCGGTGTCGGTCGGGGATTCAAAGTCGGGGGCGGCGACGAAGGTCAACACGCCGGTGCTTCCGTCGATCGCGAATTGAGCGGAATCGACGCCGCCAATGATCGAGTACGTGAGCGTCGCTGCCGGCAGGTCGGCATCGCTGGCGACGACGGTCGACACGTACACGCTGTTTTCGAAAACGTCGATCGCTGCCGTTGCCGCACCGCCGTCGGACGTGATGATCGGACTATTGTCGTTAACCGGGGTGACGGTGAAGTTAAACGTTCCCGTCGCCGGGGTTGCGCCGTCTTCGCCACCGTCGGCCAGTGAGAAACTGAACGCGTCGCTGCTTGTTTCGCTGCCGTCATGGTCGTACGTGACGTCACCGGCATCGATGTCGGCTTGGGTGAAGGTGTCGTTCAGGCCCAAGGCGCCGAACCCGGCCAGATACAGGGTCCCGTTGTCGGTCACGTCGGTGATCGTGTAGGTCAGCCCGGCGCCGCTATCGTCGACGTCACCTTCGTTAAGCATCGCGGTCGTGATCGCCGTCCCGGTGGAGCCTTCCAGGACCGTCGTTCCGGTGTTGGTGGCGACCGTCGGTGAATCATTGACGGCAGTCACATTGACCGTTCTCTGCGCGGTATTACTCGTCCCGGTGTCGCCGTCGGTCAGCACAAAATCGGTGGTGCGTGCCGCCGTCGAGGGATTTTCCGACGTGTTGTGATAGCCGATCTGCCGACCGATGGCTTGGGCGATCGCCGGCGTGCTGTTGGCGTTGAAGGTGATCACCAGTGCCGTTCCCGAGGTTCCGCCGCTGAAGGTGGCCACATCGATGCCGCCGTGTCGGATCGTGCTTCCGACCACCGTCACAGAACCTCCGTCGACGACGGTCAACTGGTCATTGCTCGTTCCACCGGCCGAAAAGGAAACTGTCAACGTTCCGCCGTCCAGGTCGGTCGAATAGGGGTCTGTCGCGGTAAATCCGCTGTCGATCAAGGTGGGTGCTGCGTTTTCGGTGTACGCGGCCGAACCACCGGACGTCGAGATCACTGGATCATCGTTGACGGTGATGGTGACGGTGGCGACGTTGGAATCGAGGCTGCCGTCGTTGGTTTGGTAGGTGAAGGAGTCGACGCCGTTGAAGTTTGCATTGGGCGTGTAGGAGAACGAACCGTCCGACTCGATACTGAGCGTCCCGTTGCTGGGGCCCGTGACGAGAGCCGTGTTGACGTTGATCGCTCGGCTGTCCACATCCGAGTCGTTTTGCAGGACTCCGGATTGCGCGATGTCTTGAACCTGTCCGGCCGACAGCGCTGTGTCGTAAACCCGCACCTCGTCAATCTGGCCACTAAAGAGTCGAGTGTTGGCACCGGGCTTGCCAATTTGCAAGGCCCCCCACGCGGAGCGGTCGTTCTGGACCCCGGTATCGGTGCCTTCCAAGACACCGTCGACATACAACGAGGCGCTGAAGACGCCGCCGCCCAGATCGGTCACGGTCACCGCGGCGTGATGAAACTGCGTCGTGTCGGTGAAGTCTGAATTCGAAACGATGTAAATCGGGTCCGCACCATTGACGGGGACTTCATATCCCATGAAGAAGACAATCTTGTTGGCTTGGTCATAGGTTCCAATCGTCAGCCCCATTTCCGACTCAGCGGTCGTCCCCGGTGCCGAACCATACCCGTTACCGCCGCTGTAGCCTTCCCAGAGGATATGTTGCTCCGAGGTTGTCGTGGTCGTCTGAAACCAAGCGGACAGGGTGAAACTGCTGGCGGTCTTGAGCACCGTGCTGGTGGTCGCCACGTAGTCGTCAGAACCGTCGAACGTCAGCGCGCCCGACCCCACGTAGCCGGTCGTCCAAGTCGGATCGTCCGTGTCCGCTCCAGCGGTTGCCCCCAGTGTCGCGTCGTTGCCCAAGGCTCCCGCATCCACGGTAGCCTGTCCGGCGCCTTCGTCGAATTGCCACCAATTGGCCAAATTATTCGTCGCAGGGCCGACGTCCAGCGTGGTGTTGACACTGGTGGAATAGGCGTCGTCCGCGGCGACCGGAGCGGTGTTGGTGACCGAGACGTTTTGAGCGAATTCCGACGTCTCGGTGAAGGCGTCAAAGCTGACGTTGCTCTTGGTCGCTGTTGCGCTGACGATCTCGCCGGCCAGCACATTGGCCGTCAACGTCGCATTGATCGTGGCGTTTCCCGAACCATCGGTCGTCACGTTCGCAAATCCGAGATACCGCTTTGCTTCGCCGTATCCGGTCCCGTCGCCGATCGCACTGGCAAAGAACTCGATGCGGTAGTAGCTGTTGGCAACCGCGTTGAATGAGCCGACGATGTTGACGTCGGTGCCGTTAACCATTTGAGCCGAGGTCAGAACGGGGAAATTCTGTAGACCATTGGCTCCCGTATCGACGTCACCAGCGTCGTTGGTGGTGACACCGTCGTTATCCAAGTCGATGCCGAGGCCGGTGTTCCCAAAGATCGTGTTGCCCAGAATCGCGGCTTGCGACGCCCCGGTCGCGGCGATGCCGTCCAGACCGTTGCCGGCGATCACGTTTCCGGCTCCCGCGGCGGTTCCCCCGATCAAGTTGCCGAGGCCGCCGGCAAAGTCACCCAGGGAGACGCCGTGTCCGGAATTGCCGAGCGGCGTGGTGCCGTCGGCCATGGTCCCGATCAGGTTGCCCTGCACGGTGTTGTTGTTCCCTTCGACGATGATTCCCCAGGAGTTATTCCCCGAAATCAGGTTTCCCTCGCCCGCGTTGGTGCCGCCGACCGTCGTGTTGTCACCCCCGACGAGGATTCCGCCCCAGTTGCCGACACCGGATTGCCCGTTGCCGATCGCAACCATCCCCGTCGCATCGGTTCCGATGTAGTTGCCTTGGATGATTGTGCCGGTGACGCCAGGATCGATATCGATCCCTTCGTCGCCATTGCCCGAGATCACGTTGCGATCGGCCGCGGTGGAACCGCCGATCGTGTTATTGCTTCCGCCGACAAGAATGCCGTCGCCACCATTTCCTTTCCCCGCACCGGCGTCGGTTCCATCGGTCGACAAGCGTCCGATGTAGTTTCCGGCGATCAAATTGTTTTCCGAACCGGATTGGATTTCGATCGCATTGCCGCCCCAATCACGGATCACGAAGCCGCGGATCGTGCTGCCGTCGGCGGTCGCAGAAAGTCGGAATCCCGCGTCGCCCCCTCCCGCGCTGGCGCCGTCGACGATGATGGCCGGACGGTTACCGTTGGTCGCAAAGCTGTCGTCGGTCGTCGCATCGATGTAGACGGCCTCGGTGATCAGTGGCAACATCGTCGTGGGCGTGATCAGGTGCGTGCCCGTGCCGGTGATGTTGAAATCGATCGTGTCCAGCCCCGCGTTGGCGTTCGCATCGCTGATCGCCTGACGCAGCGAACCGGCCCCCGAATCGTTGGTGTTGGTCACGGTGTAGGTCGCCAAAACGCCTTCCCAAGCGGCTTGCGCGTGCTGGGAAAAGGCGACCTGTGACTCCACGATCCCGACGTTGTATTCAAAGTCCCAATCACCGCCGAGTGAATCACTGCCCGTCGCGTCGTCGCTGGCGGCAACGTCACAGTCACACAGCGCGGCGAGTGACTCGACCAGTCCGCGACCGTCATCAGTGCTGGCCAGATCGCAGCCGTAGATCAATAGATCGGCATCCGCATCGAGCGACGCGGCCCAGGAGGCGATGTCGCCGGCGTAGCCCTGGGCAGATTCCAGATCCAGCCGGGTGTTACCGAGTTGCAGCCCTCCGCCGTCACCGTGGCTCAGAAGATGAACCGCATCAACGCCCGACAGTTCGCCGAGGGTTTCGGTGATCCGGATGATGCCGTCTTCTTCCGACGAGAGTCGTACGATCAACCATTGCGTGCCATCATCGGAATTGTCCCGCAGTCCGGCCAACAGTGTCTCGGCATCTTCGACACCCTCGTCGACGAAGACCACTTCAAGCGGACGCGACGGATCTGTCGTGGACGATTCAAACAGAGTCTTCGAGTCAGGTTGATCCGATGGTGAATCAATCGAATCGACCGGATGGGCGCCGAACAACTCGTCAGACGCACCCGGCGCGGCTGATTGGAGCATCTGGGTCATCGCCGCGTCGAGAAGTTCGACGTCGGCGTCGAAGGGCAATTCTGCCGTGTCGGGACCGTCTGCGCTGAGCAGAATGCGGTCCTCCAACGGGAAGAAGTCGAATACGCGTGGGGGGTGATTCGCGGACAAGGTCGAAGATCCAGTAAAGCGCGAGCGGGGCTGGCGAAAAACGACGCCACTGCCCCCGTGTCCGTCGTTTTCACCTTTCAATACCTAAGCCACGAAAGAACCACGAAGGTGCATCTCATCCGCAGGACGTGCCAATGCGGGGCAACGGCCAGGCAAACTCGTGCAGACTGAACGGACCAATCCGTCTGTGACGGTTATGCCTCCCGACGCCGGGAGTGGATTTGTCGGCCACGCCGCGACAGGCAGATCAGCGACGGGGCCGCTTCCTCCCCACCGACAACCGTCAAGCAGACGGCATTTGAGCCGGGTATGATACGTGTCACAAACTCGACAACGCCGTGGCACGACTGCGAAAACGCCGCGTTGGGTTGCCCCCTTTCGATTGACCAGCAGGCCCCCACAACATCCCTCTCCATGAAATACGTTCTCTGTTTTTGCTCGCTGATCCTTGCGATCACCGTCCAGGCCGCCGATCGGCCGAATGTTGTGTTTATCCTCGCCGACGACATGGGTTATGGCGACGTCCAAGCCCTCAACCCAGACTCCAAGATCGCCACGCCGAATCTGAATCGTCTGGCCGCCGAGGGCATGACCTTTTCCGACGCGCACTCCCCGTCGGCGGTTTGCACGCCGACTCGCTACGCGACGTTGACCGGACGTTATTGTTGGCGGAGCAAATTAAAACGAGGAGTGCTTAACGGATACGGGACGCCCTTGATCGAAACGGACCGACCGACGGTTGCGTCGCACCTGAAACAACATGGGTACCATACGGCCGTCATCGGCAAATGGCACCTCGGCCTCGGGTTTCAGAAAGACGCCGGCGGTCAATGGGACTGGACGAAACCGCTCAGCTATTCACCGGTCGATGCCGGCTTCGATCGATCACTGGTGATTCCCGCGTCGCTCGATTTCCCCCCCTACGTCTACATCGACGGTCATCAGATCACGGGGCAACCCGATCGGATCCAGCCTGCCAGACCGTTCCCGGCGTATCTGCGAAAGGGCGAACTCGGTTCGGATTTTTCGATTCCAGATTGTTTGGATGAATTGACCGCGCAGGTTTCCCAACACATTCGCTCGCGGGCCGATCAAGACGAACCGTTCTTCCTGTATTTTCCGCTGACCGCCCCACACAAACCGGTTTTGCCACACGGCCGATTTGCGGGGACGACCAAGCTCGGCCCGTACGGGGATTTCGTGTCGCAAGTCGATTGGACGGTCGGTCAAGTGTTGACGGCGATCGACGAATCCGGTCTCGCCGAAAACACGCTGGTGATCTACACCAGTGACAACGGCTCGTTCATGCGACGACAGAGTGACGCCGACCAGCCGGACCACGTCAGCGATGAAACGATCCAGGCGTACTACGAAGGCAACCACACGGCCAACGGCCCCTGGCGCGGCACCAAGGCGGATATCTGGGAAGGTGGTCATCACGTTCCCTTTTTCGCCCGCTGGACGGGGACGATCAAACCGGGGTCCCGCAGCGATCACCCGATCTGCCACGTGGACTTGTTTGCGACCGCGGCGGAGCTGGCCGGGACCAAGCTGCCGCCGGCGGATCAGGCCGCGCCCGACAGTTTCAGCATCGTGCCGTTGTTACGAGGAAACGACGATCAGTTTCGACGCGCCCCAGTCGTGAATCATTCGGCCAATGGGACCTTCGCGATTCGTGACGGAAAATGGAAACTGGTTTTCAGCGACGGTTCGGGCGGACGCGAGAAACCCTCGGGCAAGCCATTCGGAACACCGTGGCAGCTGTACGACTTGGACACCGACCCGACCGAGTCCAAGGATCTGGCGGAGACGAATCGAGAGGTGGTTCAGGAACTCGGGGCGGAGTTGTTCCGGTTCTTGGCGAATGAGAAAAGCCGCTGAGGTATTACTCAAAAAACCTCCCTCTGGGAGGGTCGAGCGAAGCGAGCACATCACAGAGCCACCCTCCCTCTGAGCTTTGGTATGTACACAGGTCGCTTTTTGCCCAAAGGGCATGCATATCCCTAGCCTGGGGCAAGCAAACCGAGCATTTGCGAGGGTTGCGCCGCCCCAGGGACCTCATCGCAATGAGGTAAAATTTGGCCAACGGCCATGCACAACATTCGCGTTTGACGAGACATTTGTGAATGGCCGTTGGCCAATCGCTCTCGTTCTCGTTTTCGGACCTTGGGCGGTGCCCAAGGCTATGGATGTAAACGGCCGTTGGCCGAAACCATCCACTTAAAACCGATCTGATATACGAAATCTGACATGCAAAAGATGTGTAGAAACCGATGCCCTCCGGGAGGGTTTCTCAAGCTGTCTAAACGCTGACGCCATCTGCCAGGCCGAACGCCCGATTTCCTCCACACCCTCCGAGACGTCCCCCCATGGAAACGATCGCACCGCTGCTGGCTTTCACGCCGATCTTGGTCGTGGCCATTCTTTTGGTCGCGTTGCGGATGCCGGCGTCCCGGGCGATGCCGATCGCGTATGTCAGCGTGGTGATGTTGGCGTATTTTGTCTGGCAACTGGACACGGCAACGATCGCTGCGGCGTCGGTCAATGGATTGGTCGTCACGGCTCAGTTGTTGTTCATCATTTTCGGTGCCATTCTGCTGCTCAACACGCTCAGCGAAAGCGGGGCGCTGGCGGTGATCCGAAGAGGCTTCACCGACATCACCCCGGATCGTCGTGTCCAAGTCATCTTGATTGCCTGGTTGTTCGGATCGTTCATCGAGGGCAGCGCCGGATTTGGGACTCCCGCGGCCGTTTGTGTACCGTTGTTGGTGGGGCTGGGTTTCCCGGCCAAGTCGGCGGTGGTCAGCGGCATGTTGATCCAGTGCACACCGGTGTCGTTTGGGGCGGTGGGAACGCCGATCTTGATCGGCGTCAAAAACGGACTCAGCGGCAGCGAGGCGGTCGTCGCCTATGCTCACAACCAGCTCGCTGCCGGCGACGACATCTGGTCCACCTTGCTGCCGTTGGTCGGTGGCCGCGTCGCGTTGGTTCATCTGCTTTGCGGGCTGTTGATTCCGTTATTCGTCGTTGCGGTGATGACACGTTTCTTTGGGGTCAACCGCTCCTGGCGCGAAGGGTTGCGGATCTGGCCGTTCGCGTTGTTCGCGTCGCTGTCGATGACCATTCCCTCGACGATCATTGCCAACACGCTGGGTCCCGAGTTTCCATCGTTGATCGGCGCCCTGGTCGGGTTGGCGTTGACGGTACCGCTAGCGCGACGGGGTTGGCTGTTGCCCTCCGAACCGGCCTGGGACTTTGCCGACGCCTCGGACTGGCCGGCCGATTGGAACGGCAACGTCGACATCCGCCTGAAGGACTCCGATCACCGCCTGTCGATTGCTCGATCGTGGGCGCCGTACTTGATGATTGCCGTGCTGTTGGTTTTGACGCGGTTGCCCTCGCTTGAACTCGGCCAGTGGCTCAAGTCGATCACGATTCCGACCGACGCGGCGCTGACGGAAAACCTGTTCGGGTCCGCCATCGATGTCAAACCGGTTGCACCGCTGTATCTGCCAGGCGCATTATTCGTCTTGGTTTGCCTGCTGACGATTCCGTTGCACCGCATGTCCAAGCGGGCGGTCATCGAAGCGACAACGCGTTCGATGCGGATGGTCGTGTCGGCATCGCTGGCATTGCTGTTCGCGGTGCCGATGGTTCAGCTGTTTATCAACAGCACCGGTGGTGAAGCGGGGTTTGATTCGATGCCCAAGGTCCTCGCCGGCGGAGTCTCTTCGTTGGTCGGCGGTGCCTGGCCGTTGCTGTCACCGTTGGTGGGAGGACTCGGCGCGTTCGTCGCCGGCAGCAACACGATCAGCAACATGATGTTTTCTCTGTTCCAATTTCAAGTCGGCCAAAACATCGGTGCCGATCCGATTTGGATCGTTGCGTTGCAAGCGGTCGGCGGAGCGGCGGGCAACACGATTTGTGTGCACAACGTCGTCGCGGCCTGTGCCGTCGTGGGACTGGTGGGCCGCGAAGGCGACATCATTCGAATCACCGCAATGGTGTTTCTGTACTACGTGGTCGTCGCGGGAATCGTCGGCATGATCGTGGCGTAAGCTTCCAGCTTGCGATCGAAGTGGCGTAAGCTTCCAGCTTGCGATCGAAGTGGCGTAAGCTTCCAGCTTGCGATCGAAGTGGCGTAAGCTTCCAGCTTGCGATTGAAGTGGCGTAAGCTTCCAGCTTGCGATTGAAGTGGCGTAAGCTTCCAGCTTGCGATGATCGTTGCGCAAGCTAGAAGCTTACGCCACGACGGCTCGTGCGGATACGCAAGCTGGAAGCTTACGCCACGACGGCGTGTACGAACGCTTGATAGCGACCACCGGCGAAGGCGGCATCTTTGGGAATGAACAGATACAGGTCGCGATCGACAACCACGATCAACCCCTTGCGCGTCCGGATCGGTCGGGTCTGGGGTAATGGTCTGGTGAACGTTCCGTTCGGTCCGGACCAATGAAACAATCCATTACTGACGCGGACCGAAAGTCCGGCACCCTCGACGATGCCGTGCGTGGCGAGTTGTTGTCTCGACGTCTTGCGTACACCGACAATCAATCCCAGATAGACGATCGTCGCAAGCCCCATGACGGCAAGCTGACGTAACACCATAGGGATCTGAAATCCACCGGTCGATGCTGACGGGCCGAAGGGAAGCAAACCCTCAAACGCGACCAAGAATGACAGGGCGATCATCACGAAGGATGCCAACGTCAAACGACCACCGCATCGGTACAGCAGAAACTTGGACTCGGCAAACCGAAGCTGTGGCCTGGTCACGAGAAACTCTGCTGAAGGATCGTCCGCAAGTTCCGCGGAATCCGCCGCATCGACCGGCGCGCGATAGGGGTTGATCATTGCGATTCAAACCGCGCGATCGCGGCGTCAAGCTCGGCTCGAATTCCAAGCGTCTGCCCCCAGCGATACAAGTACTCTCGGTCGATTTCGGTGTTGTGCAACGCGAACAGTTCTTGCACGTCTGCTTGGTCGATCAATCGGTCTGCGAACAATTTATGAATGATCAGATCCTCGCGTGAAATGACTCGAACCGGCGCATCGACACCCTCAACTGTTGCGTCGGTCGCATTTTTCAACACGTTTTTATAGTACTCGCTGTCGCCGACGAGCAAGTCGATTTCAACCGTCACGAAAAAGTCTGGCGGTTGATATTCCCACTGCGTCAACTCGAAAAGCCCCAATCGTTTGCCGGGAAGACTTTGCTGCTGGAAACCCAATCGAGACAGAAGCGGTGGAATCTGATCGAGATCCGACTGCAGCAGCGAAATGTCAATGTCCTGAGTGCTGCGGACACTTCCCCAGAACGACAGCGCGAGTCCGCCAGCGATCGCGGCAGAGATCTTAGACTTGGCGATCGCCGGCCAGAGGATCGCCAGCGTGTCAATCACCGCTGTCGGTGGCATCGTGTTTTCCCTCGTCCAGATTCATACATTTGATCCGTTGAAAGTATCGCGCTGCGGCGCGGTCGTACGCAGCGAGTTTGCGTCGTCTGCGTTCGGCGTTCCATTGATGATACGCGGATCGGAGGTCGCCCTCCGGACCGATTTTTTGTCGCAGTCCCGCCATCAGCATGGCATGCGAGATTTCCATCGCTTCGCGCCAGCGGGCAAAGTTGTACGCAATACGGCGGGGGTGCTGTGCGGGCAGCCCCACGATTTGCTTCTTTAGTGATGGTTTCTCGTTCATCCGAGTTGAGTCTCGCGAGTCGGGGCATTCCCCCGTGATCAATTCGAGTCCGCCGACATCATGCTGAAGCGTAACCTAACCTTGCAGCAGCCTGTATGCCCACGCCCCCTAAATCAACTGCAAATCCCGATGCTCCGCTGCCACGAGCTCCGCAAACTGTACGAAGACCACTTGGCCGTCGACGGGGTCTCCTTTTCGCTCCAGCCCGGAAACATAGGCGGTTTGGTGGGGCCCAACGGGGCCGGAAAGACCACCACGATGCGTTGCTTAGCCGGTTTAATCCCTGCAACCGACGGCAGTTTGTGCGTCGCAGGGTGCGATCTGTCGCACGGCGGCGCGACGACGTTGATGGAACTCAAACGGCGTCTGGCCTACGTCCCCGACGACCCGCCGTTGTTCGATGACCTGACCGTTGCCCAGCATCTGGAATTCATCGGACGAATCTACGAGGTGCCCCATCATCGCGAAAAGTCCGCCGAGTTGCTCGATTATTTCCAGCTCACTGACAAGACCAACGCCGGGGCGACGACACTTTCTCGCGGCATGCGTCAGAAACTCGCGATCTGTTGTGCGTACCTGTACGACCCGGCCGTGTTGCTGCTGGACGAACCGATGACGGGCCTCGATCCGCCCGGAATCCGACGCCTGCTTGAATCGATCAAACAACGCGCCGCGGCCGGCGCGACGATCATCATTTCCAGCCACTTGTTGGCGATGATCCAGGATGTCTGCACGCATTTGATTGTGATGCAGCATGGCAAACTGCAGTACTACGGTGACGTCGATCAACTGCGAGCGGAGTTCCCCGGTGCACAATCGCTTGAGCAGGCCTATTTCGAAGCGACCGCAGCGCTGAGCGTTTGATCTTAGCCCGTGTCGGACTTCCAGACCGCATCGTCTGTCTCGACGGGCTGGAAGCCACTCCCACAATTCATTCAGCTTGCCCTCGACCTTGTCCCATGTCGTCTCCCCACAAACATCTGATCTGGCTGACGTTGCGACGCAGTCTGTTTCGGCTTCAACGCGCGGCCAATCGCATGCGGTCGCCGCGCCGCATCGTGGCCTCGGCGATCGCCGTGATCTTTCTGTGTGCCTACGTATTGAACGGGTTCTTGATCCTGGCGTCGCGGCGGACCGCGGATCCGGAGTCGTTGCGGTTGTGGCTATCCGGCGGCATGGTGCTGTACCTGATTTACCACGCCGTGCGGTGTGCCTGGACCGACAAGCAGGTCGACATGGAATACACCGCCGCAGAAAACCTCTGGCTCGGCGGTGCGCCACTGAAGCGATCGACGGTGGCGGCGTACAAAGTCAACACCGTCTTCTTTTCGGCGCTGCTGAAAACGTTCTTCCTGGTCATCGCACTGGCGCCGGATGTCCGGCACGCCGGTCTGTTGGCCACCGGAGTCTTCGCCGCGCTGGTGTTGCTTGAAACGGTGCGGATGATCTGGCAGCGTTTCGTGAGTGGGCTTTCGCGCCGTCATCTCGTGGGGGCGCGGATCGCGATGTCCGCGATTGCGCTGGCAACCATCATTCAGTTCTTCGGCCAACTGGTCGCGATCACGCCCGCCGGTTCACTGCCTGGGGTCTATGTGCTCAACAGCTTTCGCGCGATCGGGCGAATCGCATCCTGTGATGCCGTGCAGTGGCTGGCGATCGGTTGGCGTCCCGCCGCCTTGCTGGCCACAACGGTCGACATCACCACGCACACCGCGGTTCAAATGTTGGCATCGGTCATGCTGGTGCCGTTCGCCATTCTGGCCCTGGTTCGTGTCGATGGCTGGGCCGGGAGATCGACACTGGCCCGCGAGCAAGCACGCTTGCGTTCGGGGAATTTTCATTCGCCGGCAAGCAGCCACGCCAACACGACCGGTACGCGTTGCGACGAGACGTTGGCCGATCGCATCGAAGCGATCTTGCCGCGGCGGATGGGTGAATCGGTGGCGTTGGTTTGGCGACAAGCACTCTCGATTCGGCGCTACTACGGAACGATCTTGTTTAGTTTTTTGGTCCCGACGCTGCTCTGTCTCTCGCCGCTGTTGACCGGACGCGTCGGCAACCAATGGGCGTTTGTCGTTGCCGGGATTGCACTCAGTACGATGCTGTTGGCACCACCGGCACTGCGATTGGACTTTCGACGCGACTTGAAGCGGATGTTATTGTTGCGATCACTACCGCTGCGGCCGATCCACGCGGTGCTCGGCCAGTTGACATTGCCGATCCTGATCACGGTCGGATTTCAATGGACGACATTGGGAATTGCAGCGGCGGTCGCCGGTCCGGGCTGGCCCCAGATCATCGGATGGGGCGGCATGCTTTCGGCGTTGGCCGTGTTCACCTTCGCGACCGAGAACGCGTTATTTCTGGCGTACCCGCACCACGAGAATGCACAAGGGTTCGGGATGGTCGTCAGGGCGAACGTGATGTTCCTCGGTAAGGCAACGTTGATCGCCGCCGCCGTCGGGGCGTTGCTGGTCTGGGTGTCGATTTGCAAATCGATCTTCAGCGATCCGCTGTCGGTGCCCGTTTACGTCTTTGGCGCCGTCGCGGGCACCTGGCTGTTGGCCGTCAGCGCCATCCTGGTGACCGCGTGGTGCTGGCGCCGCTTCGACATCTCCGCCGATCTGCCACCGGAGTAGGGAGAGTCAGGTTTCAGGTTTCAGGTTTCAGGTTTCAGGTTTCAGGTTTCAGGTTGAACGAACTTGAAACTTGGAACTTGGAACTTGAAACTTCTTAAAACGTTTCCGGGTAGATCACCAACTCGATGCGTCGGTTGGCCGCTCGGCCTGCCGCCGAAGCGTTGGGTTGAACGGGGCGATTGGCACCTTGGGCGACGATGAAGAATTGCCCCAGGGGCATGCCGGCGCGTCGTGTCAGCATGTCCAGGACCGCGGAAGCTTGTGCGGAAGCGAGCTGGTGGCTGGCGGCCGAGCCACCGGCCGTTGCCGGAACGTTGTCGGTGTAGCCTTCGATCCCGATGCGTTGCCGCGGGAACAGGCTTCGCAGTTGTGCGGCGACGGGGTCGAGCACTTGGGCCGATTGCTGGATCAGTTGTGCCGTGCCGGGAGCGAACAGCTGGTCGCTGGGGATCGCGATTCGAATCCGATCGCCGTCTTGCTGAACGGGCAGCCCGCCGAGATTGAGCTGTGAGGCGAGTCGACTGAGATTGGTGTTGGGTTGGATCGACGCCCCGCCCCGCATTTGTGTCGAAGCTTGGAATCCACGGACCTTGTTTTGAGCCTCGCGGGCGGCGATCGACGCGGCTTCGAGCTGTTGGTTGGTATCGGCCAGCTGTTTGCGGACCAGGTTTAGTTCCTCGCGATAAACCTGTGCCTGCTGTTCGCTTTGGGCCAGTTGCGTGTGCAGTTGGCGATTGTTGTCATCGAGCAATTGCACCCGTCGGTTCAGTTCGGCCATCCGCGAGTCATTCGGGTTGACGCCTTGCTGCGAGATTACCGGTCCGAATGAACTGGTCGGTTGCGGATAGGTCGCCGGCCCCGCCAAGTACGGGTTCTGGTTGCACCCAGCGATCCCGAGTACCGCTGCCGCGATACACAAGCCACTGAGAAGACGTCCTTTCATCCGATCCAGCACCGCTCGAATCATCCTGATTTGGGTTTTGGGGCGGCATCCGCGCCGCCCATGGTGCCCTACAGATAGGGGCCTGATCGAGCTGCGGCAAGATCAATCGGGTTCATGAGTCAAATTCTCGATTTTTTTAGAACTCGCCCACACGTTGGGACTCGTCGTCTGCCGCAGCTTCAACGCCTCTGTGCCGGCGATGAAACGGTCTGTCGACTTTCGCCCTCTACCGAGGTAAGGGCCCGTAGGCTCGCGCCCAATGCCACTTACATTGACGCCAAGCGGGGTGTTTTTGTTAGCGGTAGGGCGCGAGCCCTCCGGTCTTTCACGGTGTTTTTGAAACGAGACCGGACGGCTCGCGCCGTTCCGCGAACACCTGAAGATTTGTTAGCGGTAGGGCGCAAGCCCTCCGGTCTTTCACGGTATTTTTGAAGCGCGACCGGACGGCTCGCGCCGCTCCGCTAACACCTGAAGATTTGTTAGCGGTAGCGCGCGAGCCCTCCGGTCTTTCACGGTATTTTTGAAGCGCGACCGGACGGCTCGCGCCGTTCCGCTAACACCTGAAGCGGACCTTGGGCGATGCCCAAACGGAGGGTAACTTCACCTCAGTGACGAACCGGCGGCTTAACGTGGTGCCTATGCCTGGCGCTAGCCAGAACCTTGCCTGGAATCGCAAGCTAGAAGCTTACGCCACGGGGTTGGGATCCACGTCTCGATAAGCCTGGATCACCGCCGCTTCGCCTTCGACGCCCTTGCCGGCATTCTTGTGTTCCATCCCCATGATTCCGCTGTAGCCGCGCCCGTGCAGATGCGCGAACACATTGCGGTAATTGATCTCGCCCGTGCCGGGTTCACGTCGCCCCGGATTATCACCGCATTGAAAATATGCGATCTCGTCCCAGCAGCGGTCAATATTGGGAATCAAGTTTCCTTCGGTGATCTGTTGGTGGTAGATGTCAAACAAGATTTTGCAGGAGTCACGGGCGACAGCTTTGCAGATCAAATAGGCTTGCGGAGAGCTGTGCAACAGGACGCCCGGATGGTTGGTCTTGCGATTGAGTGGTTCCAACACCATCACCAACCCGTGCGGTTCCACCACATCGCAGCACCGTTTCAACAGATCGATGCAATTGGCCATCTGGTAGTCACGCGGCAGTTTGGGGTCGACCAATCCGGGAACGACGGTCAAGTACGTTGCATTGATGCGTCTTGCCACATCGACGATCCCACGCATCGTGGTCAGAACCTCGTCGCGGGCGGCTTGATTGTCGCCGGCAAAATTCACCGTTTTCCAGACACCCTTGAGCGCCGAGACGACGCCCATCTTCATCTCCAGCCGTTCCATTTCCTTCGCGATCGCTGCCTGCTGCTCGACCGGACGATCCTTCATCGGATTGTCTTCCCAGGCGCGGAATCCCTGATCGGCCGCGAAGCGGAGCTGGTCCAGCAAATCGTCGCCGGCCGAATTGGCAAACATTCCAAAATGCGGCGCGTAGTTCAACGTGAACGGCCGCAATCGCTCCGCGGCAACGGCCTGTTGTCCGCGCAGGGTCGCCGCGAGCGTGGCGGCCACGGTCGCTTTCAAAAATTCACGTCGATCCATCACAGCACCTTTGTTTGACCGGGTTTCGCAATCGCATAAGAACCGTCGTCCAGCGGTTGGATCGGCGCGGGCGCGTCCCAGGATTCCGCGTCGGTCGTCAACACCTTTTCACTGGACATCGCTTCGTCCCATTGAACGGTCTTGCCGGAATACGTGGCCAGCCGTCCCAAGATCGCCGTCATCGTGCTGCTGGCGCTATAGTCGACTTCGTGATGAGGCGTGTCTTCGACGACCGCTTTCATCAACGCGTTCCACTCGACTTGATACGGACTTTGGTAATCCTTACCGCGTCGGCGCGGTGATTCCCAAATCGTTTTGTCACCGCTGGAAAGCGCACACCGCGTGGTGCTCAACTCTGCAACGCCTTGGGTACCGACGATCTGTTCGGCGACCAACTTGCTGCAGCCGGGGATCTGGCGACAGTAACTGTGCAAAATCGTTCCATCGGCGTATTCGTAGTTGACGGCATGGTGATCAAAGATGTTGCCGTACTTCTTGTCGGTGCGAACTTGACGCCCGCCCATCCCTTCGGCCCGGACAGGGTGATCACCGAACGCCCAGTTACAGACGTCTAGATTATGGATGTGCTGCTCGCAAATGTGATCGCCGCTCAACCAGTCAAAGAAATACCAATTGCGGACCTGATATTGCAGCTCAGTCATCTCCTCGCGCGGCAACGCGGTTTTGGCGGGAAAGCCGGTGTTCCAAAAGCAACGCATCGAAACAATTCGTCCGATTTCGCCGCCATGAATCCGCTTCATCGCCTCCAGATAAATGGCTTGATGGTGCCGTTGCAGCCCCACGCCGACCTTCAGGTTCGCTTGCCGAGCTTTTTCGCCCGATGCCAAAATCCGTCGCACGCCGTGGGCGTCGCTGGCCAGCGGCTTTTCCATGAACACGTGTTTGCCCGCATTGACCGCTGCTTCGAAATGCAGCGGGCGATAGCCGGGAGGCCCGGTCAAGATGACCAGATCGACATCAGAATCGACGATTCTGCGGTAGGCATCCAAGCCGACGTATTGACGTTCCGGTGGGACATCGATGGCGTTCCCGAAACCGCTGCCCTGTTCAATGTTCGACTTGCCGGCTTTGCCACGCATCAGCGAGCTGTGGCTGATCCGCAAGCGGTCCGGAAATGCGTCCGCCATCGCCCACAGCACCGCGTCGCGACCGGTGGACAGGGAATGTGCGGCGGCACCGGTGCCGCGGCCCCCGCAGCCGATCAATCCGATCTTGATGCGATCCGACCCCGCGGCATACGCCCGCGTGGCCAGCGCCGAGGGCACGACACCGGCCGCCAAAGTCGAAGCGATTGCCCCCCGGCGTGTTAATCCGCAGGGTGAAGACTTTGTGTTGGGTTCCTCGTTCATTTCCCGAACCGCCTTTCTGTGGGGAAGAATTTATCGTGGTCGTCCCAGCGTCGTGCTTGGTCTGCTGTGGATCGGCTAGTATATCCAATGGCAATGGCCCCCGTGCGAGCCGACGCGTGCGGTCCCACTGGCCCGATCCCACTACTGGCCCGATCACACGTCTCCGGTCCACACGAAACGATGGACGAACCCTACACTCCGATCAGTTGTGCCTTCTACGACCGACTCGAAATCCTGGCGATGCGTAAAGCACCGACCACGATCCGTTATCGAGACGACGATGACCACGAGCACCAGATCGCGGCGGTGGTGGTCGACGTTTATTCCAAAGACAAACAGGAATGGGTGAAGCTCGACGACGGCACGATCATTCGCCTGGATCGGCTGATCAGCGCCGACGGAAGTCCCTTGTCCGGCGAATGTCAGTCCTAGTGTTTTGTCGAGAATGAAAGTGAGATAGGCTTCCAGCCTGTCATCTCGTTTCACTCGTGAAACGCAAGCTGGAAGCTTACGCCACTCACAACGACGCACACCGGTCTCGTTGTCGTCAGCAGATTTCCAAAACCGCCTTCACACATCCGTCTTTTCCGCCGGCAAACACCTGATAGGCTTCTTCAGCCTCGTCCAGCCCGAACCGATGGGTAAAACACCACGACAGATCCATCGGCTCGTTCAACAACATGTCCGGCAAGACATCCATGTAGCTTCGTGCCGGACACCGTCCGGTGCGATAGGTCAGATTTTTGTCGTACGCTTGGGCCGGACTGAAGGCGAAGTCCGGCGTGCAATGACAGCCGATCACCGACATGCGTCCTCCGGGTCGGATCAACCGGTACGCCAATCTCTGGGCCTCGGGCAAACCGACAAACTCCATCACCCCGTCGGCACCGCGGCCATCGGTCGCAGCATGCACCGCCGACACAGCATCGTCGGCATTTTCAAACACGGTCGCACCGAGTTGTTCGGCGATTTGCAAACGTGCGGTATTGGGGTCGACCGCGAACAGGTTGCGGGCTCCCATTCGCCGTGCACACTCGATCGCCAGCAACCCAACCGTTCCACATCCGACGATCGCAAACACCTCTTCGTCGACGGACTGCGGATCGATGGCCATCGATGCACCGAAATACCCGGTGCTTAAATTGTCACCGAGCAACAACGCCGCCTCGCCATGCAATCCCTCGGGGACCTTCATCAGCGTGCCATCAGCCAGCGGCACTCGGACCCGTTCAGCCTGGCCGCCGTGCAACCCGACCGCGTTCTGACGCCATCCGAACAGCTGCCCGCTGGGGCATCGCGACGACAATCCACGCCGGCAATAAAAGCACGTTCCGCAATTCGTCGTGAACGGACTGAAGACACGATCTCCGATCGCAATCCCCCGCACCGCTTCGCCCACTTCGACCACGCGACCGACAAATTCGTGCCCCATCACCGTGCCGCGATCCAAGCCGACCTCGCGACCGAAATACGGATGTAAATCACTGCCGCACAGCCCGGCCAGCTCGACTTCCACCACCGCATCGGTGACCGCTTCCAGTTTCGCATCCGGAATGCTTTGCACGGAAACGTTTTTCACGGATTGAAAACAAACGGCGCGCATCAATGGGGATCTTTTGCCTAAGGAAACGTCAGACAGTGGGCGAACGATCCACGCCGCCGCCGTGTCCGCATGACCAGAAAGCAAGTTATCAGCAAAAGCAGAACACAGGAAGAAGGCTCGGGGATCGCTGCCGGACGGAACGCCAGCCCCACATTAAAAGCGTCAAACCCAAGGTCGCCGACCACTTCGCCCACCCCCGTCGACGTGTTGAGCCGAACCAGCGTGTCGTCATTGGTGTTGATGCCGTAGAGTCGATTCTCGCCGGAGTGAAACGCCAGCGCCGCGACACTGGTTAAACCGGTACTGCCGATCTCGGTGGCGGCGCCCGTACTGGTGTTGACCGAGTAAAGCGTGTCCAAAAATCCGTCGGTCATCAAGAGCTGCTGATTCTGGTCGTCAAAGCCCAATCCATGCCCGCCGACATTCACTCCATAGGCCCCGACCGGCGTGGCCGCGCCGGTGGTGCGGTCAATCGTGAACAACGAATCCGTCGCGCCACTTCCGCCATAGAGCACCTGCGAATTGGCGTCAAACGCTAAACCTGATATCGCTAGGAAACCGGTATCTCCGACCAAGCCGGCCTGACCGGTCGATTGGTCTAGCCGAAAGAGTTGACTATTGACACCGTTGCTGCTGGTCATCAACAGGTCACCTTCGACCGAATCGTAAGCCAGCCCGATCAGACTGGGCGTCAGTCCCAAGCTTCCCACGAGGGTCGCATTTCCAGTCGTCGTATTAACCGTCCACAGGCTGGACGAATTGCCGTCGGCCAAATACAGCACCGGCTCGGCATACACTGCAAGCGGTGAAACAACACACAGGGCAACGACACAGCTGATACGTCGCAAAAAGCACTGATTCATCTCGATCGTGTTCCTTTCCAGCAGCGGCAATTGCACAGCTTTCCCCCAACAAATCTCTCACCAAACGGTACGGACGATCGCGTGGCTGGGCGCGGTTTCCCCGCATCCCTTCAATTTCAGCCTTGCCACTCTAACTCCAATTCGCACAGGCATCAACAATTTAGGGCCGTCCAAACCGCTACAATGTGGTAGGCCGACGAACCACACGGATGACGGAAACGCAAAATGAACCACTCCAATCCTGTCACCTACCACCTCGGCAATGATCCACAGATGCTCCGCGCATCCAAAGCGGCGCGGGACTCATTTCGTCGTTTCTTCAATTGTGTCAGCCAGGACTTCAACCGCATCGTCCCGGCATGCGAACTGTCCTGCGTCAAGGTCCCCTTTTGCGACGACTTTTCTGATCCCGATTCCGACCTGGAGCACATGTGGATCGAGCAGGTCGATTTTGATGGCATCCATGTCACCGGCGTGTTGCTCAACGCCCCAAACAAACTGCGTTCGGTCACCGAGGGTGACGACGTCGAGATTCCGTTGCCCCAATTGGACGATTGGCTGTGCGTGATCGACGGCGTGGTCTATGGCGGTTTCACCGTGCAAGTGATCCGTTCGCGAATGGACGCGGTCGAGCGTCAGCGTCACGACGAAGCTTGGGAATTGGATTTCCCGCCACCGGAATCGGTCAACATTCCCGAAACCAGCGACGCGTTCGAAACCACGATCGCAACAGTCCTCGCCCAACAAATCGCGACCGACCCCGCCACCGTTCACGAAGTCTTTGATGGCGGCCGAACATTGCTACACATGGTCTCACTGTTCGGAAGGGTCAAATCGGTGAACGTCTTGTTGGAAAACCACGCCAATGTCCATGCAACATGTGATCGCGGTTGGACGGCGTTTGATTACGCCCGATCGCTCGGCTGGACAGACGTGATGGAGTCATTAAAACAAGCCGGCGGCTGATTGTCGCCCACCACTCATAAACCTGATGCCCCGAAGGACCGGAGGACGTTGATGTCAACGGCAAAGATGTCAAAGGCAAAGCAGCGCCAATTCCCGGGTCGTGCGCGCCGCCCCGCCGTGCTCCTGCCCGCCGTGCTCCTGCCCGTCGTGATCCTGCCCGTCGTCGCCGTCCTGTTGATCGGATGCACTGCTCCGGCACCGACCGCGCCGACACCCGGAACGATTCGCATCGGTGTGTTGCCCGATGAAAGCCGCAGCATGCTGGAACAGCGGTACTTGCCGCTGGTGGCTTACTTGGAAGACAGCACCGATTTGTCATGCCAGTTGGTGCTGCACGGATCTTACGAGGAATTGCAGGCCGCCTTCGAAACCGGCGACGTCGAATTGGCTTGGCTGGGCGGCTACACCTTTGTCAAACTGAACCGATCGCATCGCGCCGTGCCATTGGTTTCACGCGACCGCGACCTGCGTTTCACCAGCTACTACCTGACCCGGGCAGACGAATCGGCAACGGCGTTGGTCGATTTTCGCGGTCGTCGATTCGCCTTCGGCTCGCGTCTTTCCACCTCCGGGCACCTGATGCCTCGATACTTCATGCGGGAATCAGGCATCGACCCGGAAACGTTTTTTGAATCGGTCATTTATACCGGTGCCCATGATGCCACGGCCATCGCGGTTCGAGACGGCGAGGTCGATCTGGGTGTTGCCAACGGCCCGATCATCGAATCCATGTTCGCCTCGAAACGGATCAGCCGAGACGAAATTCGCGTCCTGCAAGAAACGCCGCCCTATGTGGATTACGTCTGGGCGTGCCAATCCGACCTGCCCGCTGCGGTTCGAACCGAACTTCGCGACGCGTTTCTGGATTTGTCTGAGGCCGACCCCGCAAACGTCGCCATCTTGGATCAGCTGTTGGCAAAGTACTTCGTCCCCGTTCACCTCGACGATTTTGACGCGTTGCAAAGCATCGTCGACGAAATCGACCCGTCAGGAGTACCACGATGAAGCGTGCCCTCGCCGCGGCCAGAAAATCATCGCGGGCCCTGTTCACCTATATCGTTCTGCTGGTCGTGATCACGATCCTGGTCAGTTGGACGATCGCCGGAACCCTGATCCAGCGACGCATTGCAGTCAATCGACTGAGTCGCAATTCGATCAACTATCACTCGGCGACGCGTCTGTCGCTTTCAAAAATCCAATCCGAATTGAGTCTGATTCGACAACATCGCTACCAGGCCTTGCTCGATCCCTCCGATTCCATCCTCGCCGAGGAAGTGCGTCGGGAAACGAGTCGTTCGGCTTACATCATCAATCAACGCCTGAGCAGGATCCTGCGGATCCAACAACGGTTCAACGAGCCGCAATTCGAAGCCACCACGCGGCGTCTTGCCGACGCCGTTGCCGCGTTGAATGAAGCCGGCAAAAATCCGCAAACGCCTCCGCTCTCGCAACCGGACGCGTTGGAGAGCATCGGGATTCGTTGCATTCAGCTCGATCGGCTGCACGCCCACGCGTTTCGCGACGACGCTCGCTTGATGCAAAGCCTGGAGGATTCGCGAATGTTCCTGGCATCGGTCTTCAGTCTTTCCGGGCTGGGACTTGCGGCGATCGTCACGGTACTGGTGTTCGCCAAACGCGCCGTCAACCGGCGCGATGAAATGGAACGGAAACTGGCCCAGCGGGCGATTCAAGCCGAGTTGCTCTATCGCGCCGTGACGATGTCCGAGGACACCTCAACGTACCGTGAAGCATTGGAGAAATGCGTCAAAATTGTTTGTCAGATGACCGACTGGAGTGTCGGACACGTGTATTGGCCGTCCCCGTCCGAACCGTCGCGACTGGTCTCGGCTGACATCTGGCACTTTTCTAATCCCGCACGTTTGGAAAGCTTTCGCCAAGCGTGTGAAAACACATTTTTTGTGACCGGGAACTGCTTGCCCGGCCGAATCTGGGAAACCGGTCAACCGGCGTGGATCGTGAATCTCCAACAAGATCCAGACTTCATCCGCAAATCATTGTGCGACGCCCATGGGCTTCGCAGTGCCCTCGGATTTCCGATCGTGATCGACGGACAGGTGGTGGCGATTCTAGAATTCTTTAGTGAACGCACGATCCAAGCCGACGAAGTGATGCTGTTGATGGCCCGCAGCGTCGGCGAACAGGTCGGACGCGTCTTGGAACACATCCAAGTGAAGGAATTACAACGCCGCCATCACGAACGTGTCGAAGCGGAACTCGATGAAGCAAAAAAGGAACTGGTCGTCAAAACGCGCCTGGCAGCGATCGGCCAAGTCTCGGCGCAAGTCGCTCACGAAATACGAAACCCCTTGGGCGCGATCAGCAATGCCATCTATTACCTAAAACGCAGCCCCCAAATTGACCAACAGAAAAAGACGCAGTATCTGGATTTGATGAATCACGAGATCGCGACGTGCAACGAATTCATCGACGAATTGCTGGACATCACGCGTCGCAGAAAAATGGATCGCAAACCGACCCGTCTTTCTGTCCTGGTCGAGCGGGTACTTTCCAGATCGAAGCTGCCACAGAATATCGATCTTCAGGTACATTGTACTCCTGACACCTTCGAGTGTTTCGTTGACGAAGATTATTTCGTTCAGGTGCTCCAAAACCTGCTCAATAACTCGATGGATGCGTTATCGGTGACAGGCGGCCAGATCCAGATCATTGCACGGCGGACCGATGATCGCGACGTCATCCTCGTTCGCGATTCCGGTCCCGGCATTCCGATGCCAGACCGCGGCTCGGTATTCGACGTGTTGTTCACGACAAAATCTTCAGGAACCGGTTTGGGGCTTGCCATTTGTAAACAAATTGTCGAACAACACGGCGGAACGATCCGGGTTGCCGACGCCGATTCGGAAGGGACGGAGTTTCGAATCTGTCTCCCCTCCGTACCGGCCACATCAAACTCAACCCCATCCCAGACGTACTGAACAGAAGATGCCACCGATCGACAAACAGCGCGTCATGATCGCCGATCACGCCCCTGATCGCCGCGCGGTGTCTGGCCAAGTGTGTTCACATCAACCGTCCCCCCGTCGTGCGTTCGTAATGGAGTCCAGGAAAAGATCGTGAGTAATGTGGCCACCGCACAATCGAATTTGCTGATCGTCGACGACGAGCCCAACCAGTTGTTGACACTGCGCGACATCTTCGAAAGCGAAGGGTTTCAGGTGTTCACCTGCCAAACCTGCGAAGAGGCACTGGAACAATGCGGCAATCAAGACTTTGCCGTCGCGATCCTAGATTTGCAGTTGCACGGACACGACGGCATCGACTTGTTGCGGCAGATCCAGCAGCTTCAACCCGCGATGCGAGTGATCATCCACACCGGCTACGGGTCGTTTCACTCCGCCAAGGACGCCGTCAATTTGGGTGCCTTTGCGTACGTCGAAAAATCCTACGATCCCGCCGAGCTGATCCTCCGGGTACACCGCGCGGTCAAAGATCTACTCTCCGAAGCGCTCTCCCATTCCAAACAGCAGTTTCGCGAGCTTCTCGATGACGTCAAAGCGATCGTCTGGGAATGCCGCCTGCCCCAACATCGCTTCAGCTTCGTCAGCCAACAGGCCGAAGTGATTTTGGGATTTCCCGTCCAACGGTGGATCGATGAACCGACGTTTTGGGACGACCGGATTGTGAAGGAAGACCGCTCACGCTACGAAGCGTTTTGCACCGCCTGTGCTGCTGGAGCAGAGGGTCCCCGCGACGGTGACGTGGAAGTGCGAGTCGTCGCGTCCGACGGCCGCATCGTCTGGCTGCACATCGTCACACACCTGGTCGTCGATGCCGACGGCAATCCCACCATGCTCCGCGGGGCGATGTTTGACGTCACCCACCAGAAAGTGTCCGAGCAACAACTTCGGGACATGGAAATCCAGCTCGAACACGTCTCTCGACTGACCACCCTGGGCGAAATGGTCGCCGGGATCGCCCACGAAATCAACCAACCTCTCGCCGCGATCGCCAACTTTGCCGTCGCCGCCAAAGTCGCGATCGCCAATGACAACTGCGAACATTCCGTGCCCGTCGAATCGTGGCTGGAAACCATCTGCGACCAAACCGAAAACTGCGGCCAGATCATTCGCGGGCTGCGCAACTTTGCCAAACGCGGCGATGGTGACCATCAATGGATCGACCTCAATCAGATCGTCCGGGACTCGGTCGACCTGGTCCAATGCAATCCCCATAACCAATTCGCCGAATTCGTCTGCCCCCATTCTGACGCGCCCTTAATGGTCTTGGGTAACCCCGTCCAGCTGCGACAGGTCTTGGTCAACCTGCTGCAAAATGCATGTGATGCGACCCGCGGTCGCGATCACCCCACGATCGCCATCAACGTCGCCGTCGGTGATGAACACGCCCGCGTCTCCGTCCGTGACAACGGCACGGGGATCGCACCGGAACAACAGACGAAAGTATTTGACGCCTTTTACACCACCAAACAGGAAGGGATCGGCATGGGGCTGGCCATCAGCAAGTCCATCGTCGAAACCCACGGCGGAAAACTCTCCTACGATTCCTCCGCCGATGGATCCACGTTCTACATCACCCTGCCGCTGTCCAACGACAGCCCCCAAACCGACGCACCACCGCGGGAACACTCGCTCTCATGAATCCCCAGCGTCCCGCCAGCCAGCAAGCCTCCTTCGTCACCGCGAACGATCTGGAAGTCGACGGGGGGCTCGGCGGCTTCGGTGCATTCGCCGCCCGCTACGATTCTGAAACGGTCGCCGACAAACGCGATCAATGACTCTATACTATCCAGGCGCGGACTCCCCGAGGCACCCGGCGAAATCGGCGAACGGCCTGTTGTTCGAAGAACAGGGCCACGCGGCGGCCCTCGCCGACGCTTCGGCGGCTCACCTGGCGTCGGCGCCTCACGTGATCGCGTTGATTTGCGAGCGTCGCGCCAAGCAATAGGCCGTGAACGAGTCGCGACCCAAACATGATCCCTCGACCAACCTCTACCTTGACCGACACAATGAAAACTCTCTCAACCTATCGATTCGCCTTCGTCCTCGCTCTTGCCTGCCTCTGTGTCGCGCCCAGCGTCCGTGGTGACGATCCGGCGACGGACACAGACGGCAAGTCCGAATGGATTCAACTGTTCAACGGCAAAAACCTTGACGGCTGGACTCCCAAGATTCGCCATCACGCGTTGGGCGAAAACTACGGCAACACGTTTCGCGTGGAAGACGGGCTGCTGAAGGTTCGTTATGACGAATCGGCCTACAAGACTTTCGACGAACGCTTCGGACACCTGTTTTACAACAAGCCGTTTTCGCACTACCGATTGCGCGTCGTCTATCGCTTCGTCGGCGACCAAGTCAAGGGCGGCCCAGGCTGGGCGACCCGCAATAGCGGCCTGATGCTTCACGGCGAAGACCCGAAGATGATGACGATCGATCAGGACTTTCCAACCTCCATCGAAGTTCAACTGCTGGGAGGCAACGGCAAAGACGAACGGACGACGTTGAATCTCTGTACCCCCGGCACCAACGTCGTCATGAACGGAAAACTGTTCCTGCCCCACTGTACCTCGTCCAGCTCCAAAACGTACCACGGCGAACAATGGGTGACCGCCGAAGTGGAAGTCCGCGGCTCCAAACTGGTCCGACACATCATCGAAGGCGAGACGGTGCTCGAATACACCCAGCCACAACTGGATGATCGCGACCCGCACGCGGCAATGCTGGCAGACAAACAAGACGGTAACCTGCTCGACCAAGGCACGATCTCGTTGCAATCGGAAAGCCACCCCTGTGACTTCCGCACCGTCGAACTGATGATCCTGGACGAATGACCCAGGCCCCACCCCAAGATCCGCACTCGTTCCCATGCTCCGCGTGGGAACAAGCCAATTAAGATTCTCTCCCCCTGGGAGAGACGGCGTTTGCGCAGCAAGCAAACGCCAGAGAGGGCCCACGCTGCGAAAGTTTTCGCAACGCACCGAAAACAAGTGGGATAGGCTTCCAGCCTATCGACGCCGGAATGACAGGCTGGAAGCCTATCCCACTTGAAAAATCCGACACTTCTTTTCCGTTCGGTTCGCATCCGCCGCCGAACGATGCCTTCGATGAAGCGGAACGATTCGCAAGCGATCAAACCCTCAAATCCGCACCGAAGCAAAAAACGTCGTCTTCTCTTCTTCAAACGCTTCCGCCTTCGCCTTTTCCTCTTCGCTCGGTTCGGGCAATCGACCTTCCTCCAAATCTTCCTCGGTCCACTCCACCCGTGGCATACCGCATCCGATCAAGATGACTTGATCAACGACCAGGTAATACTCGACCGCCATGTCGGTCAGCGTCATCCCGCCGCTGCTGTTCCCCTTGGTGCCGGAGTGCCCGTCGCGCTCGACGCTTTCGCCTCCATACACATCCGACATGATCATCCGGCCGGCGCGCAACGACAATTGCATCTGACTGGGGTTCAGAAATTCGTAGGTATCGACCCCGACGAAAAACGTCGCGCCGGTCGCGGCGCTTTCGAAGACCTGAGCCTCGATCGATGTCGGCGGCTTCTCGACGGACTTGCCTTCCGGGACCGCAAACGACACACCGCTGACCGAGCCGGCTTGGAAACCCGCCGGAACCTCGACCGCCCCTGACGCACCCGCCGAGCTCGATCTGGCCTGCTTCGATCCTTTCGATTTGACCGCCAACACGGCCAGACCAATCACCAGCCCCAAGACGACGACGGCTCCCGAACCGATCCCGATCCACAACAGTTTCTTATTGGCCGCCCCCTTGGGTCGAGCCCCCGAGGAGCCGGTGGCCGGTTTGGACTTCGGTTGCGCCGCAGCGGGCGCCGCGGCCGCCGGAAGTCCGTTGGCGGCAGGAAATGCGGATCCACCGCCCGCCGGAAGGCCGCCCACGGGAAACCCGCCCGCCGCAGGTGCGGCCGCCGGCAGGTCCAGGTTGCCGAAATCAAAGCCGCCCGACGGCGAACCCGTCGAGGCCGGAGCTTCGGCAAACGGGTCGGCCGCAAAGGGATCCGCGGCCAAGGGATCCGCGTCGGCCGTCGCGGCACCCGCGGTGTCAAAGCCGCCGCTGGGCAGGTCGGCGAAGGGATTGTCGTCGGCAAACGGCGACTCTTCCGCAGCCGGCGTGGTGACCTTTTTCGCAGCCGGCTTCCGCTGCGCGGCTGACTTTTGCTGCGCAGCCGCTTTGGCGACTGCTTGCTTGCCCGCAGGTTGCTTGCCCGCCGGTTGCTTTGCCGCCGGTTGCTTTGCCGCCGCTTGCTTTGTCGCCGCTTGCTTTGTCGCGGTTTTTGCCGCGGGCTTTGTCGCCGATTTGGCCGCCTGCCCGGACGGCGTCGACGCCGCTTCCTTGCCGGGCACTTTCAGCACCGTCTGGCACTTGGGGCATTTGACTTTCACGGCGACGGCCTGCTGCTGCAGCTTCATCAGCGTCGCGCACTTGGGGCACTTAATCGTGAGCATGTTGTTTCTCAAGTCGGTCGAGTTGCTCCTGGGCGTACTTTTGCGCTTCTTCCAGCTTTTTGGGGTCGATCAGGTTTTGGACCTTCACTTCGCAAAACCACTCCGACCCGTTGTTCTTGACCTTGACCGTGATGTCGTAGGGCGCGTCGGGGCAATAGGCCGACGCGATGTGCGTGTCGTCATTTTGCAATGCGTGGCGGAACCCGCGCAGGATTGCGTCGTCGGCGACGTTGTGCCAGGGATTGGACGACTCATCGGCCAATGCGGTTTCCAGCGCCATGCAGAGGTCGACTTCGTCAAACGTTTCCGTCGGAGGCTTGATTTGCAGCTGGGCGCTCTTCTTCAGATAGTTCGCCAAACGCCACTCAGCCTTAAACGGTTTGCCGTTCCAGGTATGGTCGATGTTGTAGATCGCGCCGTGATTGGCATGCTCCTCAAAGAGCAACTCGTTGGCCTCGCGAAACGAAAGCATGCCGTCCAGCGGCGGTGCTTCCGGCAGGCAGCCTGTGGTGTTGGCCACGATCAACAGCGTCGTGATCGCGACCGACAATCGATCAACGTTCCTTGTCCAGAAACTCCGCCGTTTGTGAATTTGCATTGCATCGCCCGATTCAGAATCATTCTCAATGTTGGGGGGAAACCGCCATCGCGAAATGATACCCCAAGTGGATGCCACCGTGTTGCCCCCCGCTCCCCCTCCGCGGCGCAGTCCAGAAAAACGACCGAGTGGCCGCTCCGCCTGACCATCCAGCAGAGCGAGTGTCCACCGGAGACCACCGACGCCGCCGAACCCGCTCCCTTACCAGCAGGACGCCCCAAAGCGAGGGAGGAAAGAGATGGAGTGGTGAGAAACCTTAGGGATGGGCCGCAAAGAAACAGTTGGCCTGGTGGTACGGCAGGCAGCGAAAATCCCGGCCCGCCCCCGCGAACCTTCGCAGACCTCTGAAACTCTAAGCAGAGTCGGCCTTGCAAAACATTTTCGGTTCGCTAAACTTCCCCGTCTCAACCCCGCACCCCTAGCTCAACTGGATAGAGCATCGGTCTACGGAACCGAAGGTTAGAGGTTCGAATCCTCTGGGGTGTACTGAAAAACCACGTTTTGCACTGGCAAATCGTGGTTTTTTGTTGCGGTGACGGTTCGCCTGAACGCTTTCTTGTTGGCGGGCGATCGATGAATCCGGTCGGCCATTCAAGCTATAATGAGCGGCGATCTCCATCGTTTGAGGCAATCGATCCGATGACCGCTGAAAAACTGATTCCGAACTACACCGCCCAAGACTACGCAACGTGGCAGGGCGATTGGGAATTGTGGGATGGGGTCCCGGTTTCAATGGCTCCGAGTCCCTTCGGACCACATTCGGCGGCGGTCGTCAAAATCATCGCTTCACTGGTCAGCCAGCTCGCCGAGTGCGACGCGCAGGTCTTGACGGAACTGGACTGGATCGTCGATCAAAGCAACGTCATCCGCCCAGACGTGGTCGTGGTTTGCGGCCCAGTTCCAGAGCGGCACATCGAATCGCCTCCGGCGCTGATCGTTGAAGTCCTCTCCGAATCAACCCGTCAGCGTGACACCGTCTACAAACCACGCCTCTGCCGAGAGCACGGAGTGGAATTCGTCTTGGTCGACCCCGACACCAAGTCCATCGATCGCAACCGAGTGCAAATCTGCGACGACTGCATTGTCGAATTCGACGCCTCACTTCTGGGCTAGCATCCAAGCCAAATCGGCCCCGAATCGTGCGAGTCCGGTTCACTCATGAAGCATCGACGCGCTGTCCACCAGTGCGTGGGTGGCAGCATTGATCGCGGGGCATCGATAGAATGAGCCAGATTGAATCGGAGTTTAAGGAACCCGGTTTTGAGCCTGGGACCGGGACTGTGCTGCCCGGTCGTCTAAAGTTTGTGGTCACCAAACGACGGGAAGTCGGGATGGCAAAGTTCGTCATCATTGGCGTTGTGATTCTTGTTGCTGCCAGCATTGGCATCTTTCAATACCTCCACGTTCGAACCAACCGAGCCCAAAAAGAGCCTGGGTTCAGGGAGTTCGTGAAAGATCCGAATCAGTGGAATGAGATGATCGCGGAATCAGAAGACACCGGTGTTTTTGTAGAAGACGCTGAATCTTGGGACTCGGATCAGATCACGCAGCAAATCAAACGCTACGTCTTCGGTTCGGAAACGACTCGAGAGCTGTGGGCACTGGGCCGCCAACTCAAGGAATTGTCTCCACGAACCAATGACGCGCTACTCGCCATTCTTAAAGACGAATCGCTGAACGAAAAGCTTTCCGCGTTGCAGCAAGGCGATCTGTTCGAAGAGGCTCCCATCATGCGAGTCTGCGAACTCTTTGACGGAAACTTGCCGGCCGAAGCGATCGCACTTCTCACGCCAGCTCTTACGCATCCATCAGACCAAGTGCGGAAAGAGTGCGGCTTGGCGATTGCCGAATCGGGGTGGGCAGAAGCCCTGCCTGCAATCAAGCAGTCGCTCGCTGACGATGATGAGTATGTTCGATCCTATGCATTGATGGGGATGACGCGCGCCATCGAGGCGAACAAGCTGTCTGCGGAGATCAGGTCAGGTGTTCTTCCGGATCTTGAAAACCTCGTTGCCTCAGGCCGAAATGTTGAGGATGCGGCTCGCCTCTTTGCCCAGCTTGACGCAGCGCGAGCGGAGTCATTTCTACTGTCGGATGCCGTCCTCGATCCCAAGAAAAACTCCCTTCACGAAATCCTGCGTGTGATCGGACAATTTGATTTTTCGATCGATCGAGAGACGGTGAAGTCTCTCGTTGCGACGTACGCCGGCCGCGAGATGGAATACCCCAATACCTATGCTTTGGGGGAAGCGCTGGCATTGCTTGGGCGATTCAAAGTTGCTGAGGACACGGCATTGCTGAAGGAATATTGCAGCCACTCGGAAGATCGAGTCTCCGATGGCGCGGCGAGAGGATTGCTCGCGAGCCATGACCTGCGAGGCTTTCAAGACCGAACTTGGCAGAAAGAGGAATCAGGTGGATGGGAATCGCTGAACCGGGAGCAGCAGATGTATCTGGCGGTGTTCTGGCTGGATGCGGAAGTGAATAACGGCGGCCACTCCCAATACTTTTTCAACTCCGCCGGGGCCAACTGGCAACTCGCCCTCGATGGATTGGAAGCCATGGGTTTCAAGCAACGATTGGAAATCTTTGAAGGCGTTCTGAAACTGTTTGGCGACCAGAAGCCGTTCCGCGATCGGGGCAAACGCCAGGATCAACTGGCATCCGTCTACACACAACACGAAGGCGCGTTCGACAAGTTCGATTCACAGTACTACAAGGCAAAGGAAAGCGTTGAAGTCTTTTCCACCCGCTTTGTGATTGAGAACGCGGACAAATTCAAGTAACGCTGCTGCGCCGCCGATGGCAAATCAATCGATTTTCGTCTGGCGTTCGCCGGGGATATGGAATGCGAGTGACCTGCCTGTCACTCTCCGCGACTCTGGCTTTTGGGTGTCGCCTTTCGCCCCGTTTGCACTTCACGGCACAACCACGCATTGATCCTCTCTTTAGACGGGAGCGAGAAAAAGGGTCAGGAGCCTATTTGGCAGTCTGGGGGACTTGCGTGGTCGACCTCGCTTTCTCAGGGTCGACTCGAGGTTGTCTTTTCGGGCCGTCGTTTCGACCCATCCGGGCTCGCCGAATGGCTGAGCGAGAAAAAGGGTCAGGAGCCTATTTGGCAGTCTGGGGGACTTGCGTGGTCGACCTCGCTTCCTCAGGGTCGACTCGAGGTTGTCTTTTCGGGCCGTCGTTTCGACCCATCCGGGCTCGCCGAAGGGCTGACTGCGAGCAATTGCTCATTGCAATCACTCCCCTTCGTTTTCGCTCACAGGTTCGTTAGTGATCTGGTGCCACCCACCAACTGCAACCGATGCTACCCAGCTACGGGTTTGCTAGCAGGAACGTACGCCTGCGCTGCGATGCTGGTTTGGTGGGTGGCACCAAATGACACAAATCGTGATCCAGATGGTGTTGGATCTCATCGAAAACGCTGTGTTTTGCCATAAATATCGCAATAACTTGACAGTGTACGTAGAATTACCGTACGTTGTTACTAAGGAGAGAGACGAGCCATGATTCAACCTGAGCCCAAGTCGGCACGACTGGACGCACGCCTTCCCGAGCCGGTGCTTGAGCTACTTCGTAGAGCGGCCGCGATTCAAGGCCGCACTCTGTCGGACTTCGTGGTCAATTCGGCGCGAGAGGCGGCTGAACGCGCGATCTCTGATCATGAGTTGCTTGTTCTTTCGGCCGCCGACCAGCAGCAATTTGCGGACGCGTTGTTGAATCCGCCACCGGTTGCAGAGCCGCTCAGGGATGCTGCCAAACGGTATCACGAGATGGTTGATTCCGAGTGACCGCGTACCGCATCGAAGCTCTCGCGAATCACGATCGTAAGGCTTTCGATTGTGGCTCCCCCGAACTCAACGATTATCTCGCGAAGCGGGTCAGCCAAGATGTGCGTCGCCGATTCACGGCATGCTTCGTTATGATTGAAAAATCGTCTGGCGAGATCGCCGGGTACTACACGCTCTCGGCGGGTGGCGTTTCGATTCAAGACCTGCCTCAACATGTTGCCACGAAACTGCCGCGATATCCCAGCGTTCCCGTTGTGCGTCTCGGCCGACTCGCTGTTGCGAAACCGCACCAGGGGAAGAAGTTGGGCGGTCTGTTGTTGATCGATGGAATCCGCAGGGCGGTGAAAAGCGAGATCGCAGCTTACGCAATCGTCGTTGAAGCGAAGGATGAGAACGCCATCCGTTTTTACGAACACTATGGATTCACCGCTTTTTCGGCACGTTCCAATTCTCTTTTCTTGCCACTTCAGCAAGCCGTCCGAGACTTGATTTAGACCCGCCGAAAGCGTTGCCGTATTGGCCCGAATTGCTCCCGCCGAATTTCCCCGCGACAACCGGTAACGCAAGTTCATGCCAAGCCATGATTTTGTCAATCTTCTTCATAGTAGGGATCCAATTCCTTCCATTTTTGCTCGTCCTCGTCTGCTTTCCTAAGACGACCGAGGGATCGATTTGCTTTGGATCGATACTCATACGCGTAGGAAGATTCGGGATTGAGCGAGTGATCTGGTGCCACCCACCAACTGCAACCGATTCGGAGGTTCTGCCATTGAAGAGAAGGGTGGTCCGGCCCTTTGGTGAGGTTTACGATCGAGGCCCGTCAGGGCTACGCTCGTAGGGCAGGACAGCAAAATCGCTTACCCGACGTGACGCGGCCCAGTGATGGGGTGTTTGGTTTCTGCGGCATTTGGGAAGGCGAAGACACGCGACAAGAATATTACCTTGACGGAATATGCAGTGCGTGTAATATTTGCAGGGAGTGAGCGCAGTTGAGTTTCGACAAAAAGGAGCGATTCCAGGAGTTTGTCCGGAGATTGGAATCTGCCGGGAACGTGGCGACGGCGAAAGAAGCCCTGTCGCTACTTCGTGAAATGCTGACTGCGGTGGAGGACGAAATGTCCGGCATTCCAAACGATCCTGCGAGATGGCAGACCGATGGGCGGATGTATCCGCCTCAGGATGACAATGCTCGGGATGTTGAGAATCGCCCCGATTTGGTGCGGTATCGTTCGCGTGGCCACAATACATTGATTCGTGACAACGGTGCGATCGAGATTAGGGATCTGCAAGGTAACATCTTTCTTAGCAAGCCTGGAAGCGACGGCAACGGGGTTGATTTTGAGTAAGAATAAAAATCCAATTCAGATCCTTGGCGAGCAAATCACCAAAGAGTGCCCCGGTGCGTCGGTAACAGTCGACAAGCCAAAAAATGCGAGCGGTGTTTGGTTTCTCGACATCCTCAGGGATGGGCACACTGTCAATGTGCAGTGGCAGACAGACCGTGGGTTTGGAGTATCGAGTTCTCCTGATGCCGACTACGGCGAAAAGACAGATGAAGTCTATGGTGACGCTGATGCCGTGCGTCATCGCGTGCTTTCGTTACTGCTTTCGCGAGGGCAGACTTCGCCACCGGTTGCGGTCAGTTTGTCTGAACTTCGGCGTGAACTTGGTCTTTCACAGATTGAAATGGCGGAAAGACTGAGCGTTCAACAAGGGGCCGTGTCGAGAATGGAAAGGCGCGGCGACATCAAGATCAGCTCCTTGCGTGAGTATTGCCAGTCGCTTGGCGGAACGCTGAAATTAATGGCGCAGTTTCCCAACGGATCTGCCAAGTTAATTCAACTCGAAGACGAACAGGAAACAACATGAGTCTTGAGAAGGGAATTGCTGGTGTGCGGTGCAACCTCTTGGTGATTCGATCTCGTCAGGTCGATCAGGCAGCCAGTTTCTACGAAGCCCTGGGCCTACATTTCACCAAACATCGCCACGGTGATGGGCCGGAACACTATGCGTCTGAGTCTGCCAGCCAGACGTTTGAAATCTACCCACTGGCAGAGAATGCTACGCCAACCACAGGGACACGAATCGGATTTGCCGTCGACGAAATTGACACAGTTTTCCAGCGTCTTGTTGACGCCGGTGGCAAAGCAGTCAGCCGCCCCAAAGCTTCACCATGGGGAAGACGCGCAGTCGTCTGCGATCCCGATGGTCACAAGATCGAACTGACAGCGACGACATAGGACGAGCTGGACTGGATTTCTCCGCCTACTGCGATGCCTCGTCCGCCTCAGCCCTGTCTGCCGGGATGTACGAGAAAAAGGCGAGAAAAAGGGTCAGGAGCCTATTTGGCAGTTTGGGGAAACTTGAGGCGAGAAAAAGGGTCAGGAGCCTATTTGGCAGTTTGGGGAAACTTGCGTGGTCGACCTCGCTTTCTCAGGGTCGACTCGAGGTTGTCTTTTCGGGCCGTCGTTTCGACCCATCCGGGCTCGCCGAATGGCTGACTGCGAGCGATCGCTCATTGCAGTCACTCCCCTTCGTTTTCGCTCACAGGTTCGCTCACCCGTTTGATCCATCCAGACGGCCGCGGTACCTGCCACTGGGCAAGTTTCACCCCACCGTCTCCGCCGTTCCAATTGTAAAGGCTCCCGAATCGCCAGTCTTCGGCTGCCGCGACCAATCCGGCGGCCAGCGCGTTTCGCTCCACCTACCGGCAGACCACCATGAAGTGCTCATCGCTCTGGCTGGGAAAACTCTTGCACCGTCCTTGATCGAGGTGCCAGTTGCCGGTGGTGTGATTGTGGGCGTGGTAGCGCGCCCTGTGCGTCATCGTCACCCAATACATCAGTCGACTCATCGCGTCATCTTCCCGCGGCGAGAGCACCATGTGGCAATGATTGGGCATCCACTCATACGCGATCAAATCGACCGGATGCTTCGCCAAAGACGCGCTCGAAGGCTACGTGGTCTTCATCGTTGTGAAAGATCGCTTGCGGGACATTGCCGCGATTGAGTGCGTGATGGATCTCGCCGGCAACATCAGCTCGGGGTGGTCTGGGCATGCTCGGTGCTCCGCCGAAATTCCGGAGAAAGTCCAAACGCGACACCCCATCTTTACCCAATCAACCAAAAAGGCTCCTGACCCTTTTTCTCGGCCTACGACAAGTCAGGTGTTACCTCTTTCAGGTAAGGCCGCAAGGCGTCAAAACGCATCTCTGCCGCCGCGATCTGTTCGTCGGTGAGTTTGAGTTCGGAGACGATTGGCGAGGCGGGGATGGATCGCCCGGGGCCGTAATTGCGAGACAGCATATTCTTGAAGACGCCTCGCTTCATCCAAATGCTCAAGTTGGCCCCACGCAGACTGCCCGGTTTTACCTTGACCATTTGAACAAACTTGTTGAACACGTCTTCCAGGGTGTTCGGGTCTTCACCACTCTGCTGCAATTCCCAGATGCGGGTGAGCACATCCGCGTACGCCGCGCGTTCGGTGATCACACCTTCCGATCCAAGCTGAGACTCTCTCAGCCAATGAAATCCACCTCGTGCACTGAACACGCGCCTCACGGGAGGCATGGCAGCGATCGAAGTACGCATTCGGCCTAGCACGTCGCCGGCTTCCTCTTTGATGTACCCAAAATGCGGAAACTCCTTTGCCAGTTCGATCATCAGCTCCGGTGACGGGAGTGGCCCTTTGTAGGCGACGCCGCCGGTTGTTTGCAGAATGACCGGCCGCTTGGCTACTGCGGCCAGAGCGCTCCAGTACTGCCGCAGGTCCTGCTCTGATTTCCCCGAATCGGGAGGCCGAGAGATGATTGCTTCCGGTTCCAGTTTTTCAGCGTGCTCTGCGAAAGCAAGCATCTCTTCGGTATCGTTCCCCTGGACTCCGAGGCACAGCGAAGTGGGCAGGCTGCGCGCCGTCTTGGCCAAAACCTCCATCCCTTTCATCTTCTCGTCCATCGTCAACAGATCGACGCTGTCTCCCGATTGAGGCCAGATCATTCCCGGGCAACCACCCCAAGCAACGAACTTCGCTTCCTGTGCCAAGACGTTGTAATCGACTTCGCCCGATTCAGTGAACGGAGTTGACAGAATCGGAAACGGTCCACGAATCTTGGGATCGGCTTGGGTGTTTGCCGCGTTCTGATCGGCCCACAAGGAACTCCTCGACAAAACCGTTCCCGCAACGACGCTTGAAACCCCAGCCAATGTGTCTTTGATGATGGTCCGCCGTGAACGACGTTGCTGAAATGTCATGGTGCTCCTCGGAATCCAAATCAAAAATGTAGATGACGGTAGCGTGGCCCCTCGGTGCCAACATTGAGTGCGACAACATTTGAGTGTTTTAACAATTGAGGGGACGATGAGTTTACATGATCGCAAAGACCCACGAAACAGAATCGACAAATCCTGGGGTGATGGAGTGCAGCGGATTGCTTTGCGCTCCCAATCCTCCTCAGGTGGTGAAATCATTTCACCGGCGGCAAAATTCAAATTCCATGAGAGACAAGGCACAATCCAGCCTACGGATCGAAGTAGAATTCGTCGGTATCCTACACTCGTCAGAAGACAAGCTCCAAAGGACCTAATCGATGATGCGTCGCGTTATCCTTGTCGCGTTTGCACTGTCGCTGCGAAGCAGCGACAGGGAATCGCCTAAAGGCTAGACATCAACGCTTATGCTCGTACCATTCGAGCCACGCTCGGAAGTTGTCGGCCCTGCTGATGTTTAGGTCTTGCACTGCCTGCAACGCTGCGACTGGAGGGCGTTCTTGTGAGGCGTAGACCATCCGCTGGCGTCGGCGTCAGGGTCTCTCCATGCCCAATCCTCTTGTCAGCCATCTTCCTGCCGCCCATTCTCTTCTTCGTTCCGTCTCATGTTTCTGCCCCAGATTTTTCTGTCATCTCAAATCATTAGTCGTTGGTGGGCACGACCTCTCCGGGGTCGATCAGTAACGGATCAGCGAGGTTGGTTTCCGATGCAATAGAGGCGATCGCCGGTTCGAATGAAGAAGTTGCCTTGGGAAACCGCAATCGATGCCATCGACTTACCGTCGAGCGTGTTTCGGGTGATCTCCTTGTATCGCGGTCCGGGCTCGAGCACCGTGGTGATACCTTCTTCTGACGTGATATAGATTCGGCCGTCGGCCAGCAGCGGCGACGCGGAGTAGTTGCCGTCGAGTCGTTCCTGCCAGACAACTTCGCCTGTTTTCGCTTCGATGCAGTGCAGGATGTTGTCGCGAGTGATCGTGTACAGAAACGGTTCGACGTACAGCGGCGACGGTAAGGCCGGGACACCGCGTGTCTGTTCCCAAACGATGTGCGATTCGGTCACGTCCCCGCGACCGCCCGGGCGAATCGCTCGAATCGTCGGTTCCTCGAAACCGGATGACGTGAAGATCAGACCTTCACCCAGCACGGGCGACGGTGTCACGCCCTCCCCCTGGCTGTAGACCGACCAGAGACGCTCGCCCGTTGCGACGTCGTGCGCTTGGACTCGGTCGCCACCGGCACTGACCACGGTCTGGCCGTTGTCGATCGCGATCGCGGTCACGTGTCCAACCCGAGAAAGCCCGCGTTTGCCCCGCCACTTTGTGTTGCCGGTCTCTTTGTCTACGGCCAGCACGACGGCCTGGTCCCACGGTTCCTTCCAACCGAGGCGTTGCTCCTCTCGACTGCTGCCATCAAAGGGCATGACGATCAGCCCGCCGACAAGCATCGGCGAAGCACCGAGCCCGTGCAAGCTGTGGAAGTCGACGTCTTTGTTCTTCCAGACCAATTTGCCCTCAAAGTCGACGGCAACGATCGTTCCATCGTAAAACGCGGCGTACACGCGTGCACCGTCGGACACCGGCGTCGGCGTGGCATAGGAGTTCTGGGCTCGCTTGGGTCGAGGAATCTGTCGGTGGACTTCCGTGTTCCAAAGTAGGTCGCCACTGGTGCGGTCGATTCCGATCACTCGACACGAAGCACCCTTTTCCGTCGCGGTCGTCACAAAGACGTGGTCACCCGACACAATCGGAGACGACCAGCCTTGGCCCGGTATCGTGGTTTTCCAGGCCACGTTGCTCTCTTCGGACCACTTAAGCGGCAGGCTTCTTTCAGACGATTTCCCCTGCCCGTTTGGCCCCCGGAAGCGAGTCCAATCGTCACCGCGTAGTGAGCTAGAAGCCGATAACAAGCCCGCGGCGACAAACAACGCACCCAATAGAAAACGCATACGACAGTCTCACTTAGCGTTCGGAAGGAGTTCGGAAAGAATCGCCCCATGATACCGCAAATCCGCATCCGCGACGCGAATGGGAAGCGACTGCGACGTCGAAGAATTCGTTATGGGAACGAGTGAATGGTGCCGCCCGTCAAGAGTTTGTGCTCGCCGGCTAGAACGCACGCTCCGACCGCAAAAACCGACAGGTGCATTGTCAGAGGAAATCCCGGGCGCGTGAATTGATTGCATCGCTTACTTTCGTTTCCAATCGATGAGCAGCGATTCGCGTCTGTAACGTCCTAGTAGACTACTTGGGAGGTAAGAGAATGAACCCACCGATGGCAGCGCGAACCCACGGATAGTAATTACCAGGACGATCCGCGGGTTCGCGCTGCCATCGGTGGGCCACTTCTCCGCTTGCTGCATTCGGATTGCATGACTGCTGGAGCCCCAGCACGATTGCTTGCTTCCCCGTTGCTCGGCGTTGTTCATTGATGAAGCTCAAGACATGGGACCGGCAACCTTGCGGCTGCTGTTGTCCATCGTCGAGCAAGCGGACGAAGAAGACGCCAACAGTCGTTCCGCACATATTTTCTACGACAACGCTCAAAATGTTTACAACACGAAGACTCCGAAGTGGTCAGAGTTCGGCCTCGACATGCGCGGTCGCTCAACGATTATGCGGGAGAGTTTTCGCTCAACCACCCCGATCACCGAACTTGCCGTGAACGTGCTGAGCCGGCTCTCGGAATCACGCAAGCGACAGGATCAGCGCGAATTGCTTCAACTTGGATTGCTGGAGAAGACAGATCGAAACGGCGAAGACTGGTTGCGAGTGCAGTACAACCAAATCGATGGACCGAAACCGATCTACCATCGTTTTGACAACCGAAGGCAAGAAATGGCTTCGATTGCCGGTCACCTGAAGTACTTGATCCAGAACGATGGGATTTCGCCAACCGATATCTGCATCATCTACAACGGTCGGGTTCAGGATGTTTTGCAGTCCGATCTTGCTACGGCACTTGCTGCCATCGGTGTCGAACTCTCATTTCAGAAGAATCGTTCGTTCGAGAGACAGCCCAACACACTCGTTGCCACCACTCCGCATTCGTTCAAAGGTTACGAATCAGAAGTCGTTGTGATCCCGTGCGTGGACCACTATGTCGCCCCCGAAGGCAAAATCCTGGAGAACAGCTTGTACGTGGCAATGACTCGTGCCCGTTCCCTGCTGGCAATCTATGGCGTGAGCCATGGATCAAAAGCCAGTCGAAAGATCGGCGAAACGATTAGTGCGTGCATTGCGATCCAAAATGCCCATCCGATCGTTCAGGAGATGGGGGAATCCACAGAATCGTAGACAGCGAAGCATTGCGGCGCGAGTTCACCCGGCCCAGCGTGTAGGCCGATCGCCCACTGCCAGACATGAATCCGAATTCTGGTGTCGTCGTTTTGCGCCCCGCCCCGTTGACTCTCCCATCTAAGATGGCCTGCCCCCTTTTTCCCTCCGCCGAGACCTACGAGCACGAGGCAGATGCTGTTGATGAGAGTGCTGGGCGAATACATCTTGGCCGATGGCTTGCACTTCCTACTTGTTGCCGTACCGTTCGTGGGAGATAATTCGCGTAAGGACAACCACAGAGGCAACCACCACGAGACCGTCGCCAAGTTGCGTGCAGGGTTAAACGGTGTTTCCGCTTCAAAATGCGAATCCACGATTGCCTTTTGCTTTTCGTGTGCGGCTCGTTTTTGCGCTTGATTTGGCCCAAAAGGGACTCCTCCCATGTTCAAGATTGAGAAATTGGATTTGTGTCGGGGCTCTCATCGCACCGGTTCGATCGCGGTTGATTGGGAGTCGATCACGAAGACCCTGGGGTTTCCGCCCAATGGCTCGGCGAGCGCAGATGGGAAAGTCATCGATTGTTGGATGTTCCGCTGCGACAAATGCGATTGCGCGATCTGGGATTACAAGGGATCTCATCTGTACGATCAGTACAGTACCTTTGGGCCCCCAAGTGTTTTTCGGCATCTGTTCGGCGATCGCTACACACACGAAGCGTTGGGCGATTGAGTCGAACGAAAGATGAAAGGTGCCACCCACCAACGATCGGGCGATGCTACCCAGTTGCGAGTTTGCTAGCAGGTGCGAACGCCTGCGTTGCGATACTGGTTTGCTGGGTGGCACCAAATTGCAGCATCGTTGCGACTGATGAAAAACCACGGATAGCAGGGCGAACCCACGGATCACAGGCATCAAAACATCCGTGGGTTCGCGCTGCTATCCGTGGGCCAATTTCTAACAGCGTGGGGTTCTTCACAGCGGGCGATGAATGGTGCCACCCACCAACGATCGGGCGATGCTACCCAGCTACTGGTTTGCTAGCAGGTGTATACGCCTGCGTTGCAATGCTGGTTTGGTGGGTGGCACCAAATTGCCCCCTTGGGCAGATTGCGATGGCGCGAAAACACCCCCAACCCCTTTTTTCGCACAACCCCTTTTTTCGCACGAAAGCCGCGTTGACGTCGCCAAACCGATCGCATATCGTAGATAGACGATAAAGAGAGCGAAATGGCCAGGCAAAGCATCAACAAACCCTGCGATTGGACGCCGGAGAAGCTCACGGCTGATCCGACGGCCGATGATACGCTCAGGGCCGTATTGTGATCGCTTTTTTTTGCCCCGAACTATCGTTTAGCGGCGATAGACGATACACCTTCACTCCATGGAAGACACGCAAATGAACCAAACCGAAACGTGCCCCGCAGACGAGAAGGGGATTGGATTCTTTGAGCGTTACCTGACCGTCTGGGTTGGGCTTTGCATCGTTGCGGGGATTGCGTTGGGCAAGGTCGCTCCCGGAATCGCCAAGTCGCTCGATGGTCTGGCAATTTACGTCAACGATGCTCCGGTGATCTCGATCCCGATCGCCATCTGTCTGTTCTTCATGATGTACCCGATCATGGTCAAGATTGACTTCGGCGAAGTGGTCAAAGCTGGTAAGTCGATTGGTCCCGTTGGAACGACGCTGTTTATCAACTGGGCCATCAAGCCGTTCACGATGTACGCCATCGCAAGCTTCTTTCTCGGGACGTTGTTTCTTGGCTTCATCGGCCCCGACGCGGTCGATCATGTGAAGGCTCCATTGGGCAGCAGTCTTGAGGTCGGAGCGACCTACGGGGCCGGCGAGGTCGTCTTGATCGAGGGCGTGAAGATGCTGCAAGTTCCGCTGTGGCGAAGCTATTTGGCCGGCTGCATCTTGCTCGGCATCGCACCGTGCACCGCGATGGTCTTGGTGTGGGGATTTTTGGCAAAAGGTAACGACGGACACACACTCGTGATGGTCGCGATCAATTCGTTGACGATGCTTGTTCTGTACGGAGTCTTGGGTGGATTCTTGCTCGGAGTCGGCCAGCTTCCCGTCCCTTGGCAAGCATTGTTGTTGTCGATCGGCGTGTATGTTGCGTTGCCGTTGATCGCCGGATACCTGTCCCGCAAATGGTTGATCGCGACAAAGGGAGAAGTGTGGTTTCGTGACAAGTTCTTGCATTTCCTGACGCCCGTCACCATCACCGCTCTGCTGGCAACGCTGGTGCTGTTGTTTTCATTCAAAGGCGAAACGATCGTTGAAAACCCACTGACGATTCTTTGGATCGCGATTCCGTTGACGATTCAGACGTTGGTGATCTTTGCACTCGGCTACGCAGCGAGCAAAGCGATGGGGTTCACCTACGAATCCGCCGCCCCGACGGCGATGATCGGAGCGTCGAACCACTTTGAAGTGGCAATCGCGACAGCAACAATGCTGTACGGGCTGTCGTCCGGCGCGGCGCTCGCGACCGTCGTGGGCGTGTTGATCGAAGTGCCATTGATGTTGGCGCTCGTGAGATTCTGCCTCAGAACGAAGGGCTGGTTCCCGGCTGAATCGAATCGCGACGCAGACGAAGACCAACCCAGCGAACCCACTCTCTCGGCGGCTAGCTGACTGAGAGAATCGTGCCACTGGTTGATTGCAATGAGACGCACATGTCGGTTCCCTCGATGGTGCAGGTCCCTTCATTGCACGCCGGTTTGGTGGGTGGCACCAAGTCACGGCACCAGACGGAAGAAAAAATGGGGGGACAGAAAAATAGGTCGGCTGCAAGGAGAGCGGGAATTGGAAGATGGGTGACAAGATTCACCAATTATCTTGTCGTTCCGTCTTCCGAGCCCCTGTTTTTCTGCCCCCATTTTTCTGCCATCTCGGTCGGTAGACCTCATCCGGCGCCACCGGCCAGAGCTTGGCTGCGTGCAGGCGGTTGAAAACGGTGGTAAACTAACGATCCCACCCCACCTTGGAGAATGCTGAATCCGTCGTCCTGCATGGGGCGTGATCGCCATTAAACCTTTCCGCCGGGAAACGTTGTGAGGTCGCGCGTCGTGCCCGCCAACAGATGCTCTCCCTCCCACCCCAATTCCTCGTTCGGCGAAGACGACTCAGGGCTCGCCCTGGCCGTCTGTCGCATTGCAAGAAGATGAGGCGATCGATGACAATTTGCCACGCTCCGATCGGCCGCACGGTGATCTGGGTTGCGATTGCGTTGTGCTTGGCACTCGGCCTGTCCGGATCGTCGGCCGGGGCGGACGAGATCAGCTTCAGCGGCGACGTGCGACCGATTCTGGCGGAGTACTGTGTCCAGTGCCATGGTCCGGATGAACAGCACCGCCAAGCCGAATTGCGACTGGACGTTGCCGACGACAGTACGACCGCAGTGATCGTGCCGGGAGCCCCCGATGCCAGCGAACTGATCGTGCGGTTGACGAGTGAGGATCCGGAGATGCGGATGCCACCGCCGGACATGCAAAAGCGACCCACGGCGCGAGAGATCGAAATCCTGCGTCGTTGGATCGATCAGGGCGCAACGTTTGAGGGGCATTGGTCCTATCAACCGATTCGCAACCCTGAAGTCCCCGAGCCCAAGGCCGCCGCTTCGACCGAGATCGATCGCTTTATCGTCGCAGCTCTGGAGAAGAACGGGCTAACGCTAGCTCCGCGACTGGACCGCCGGCGGCTGATTCGGCGAGCCACGTTTGACTTGATCGGCCTGCCTCCCTCGCCCGCAGAGGTCGACGCGTTCGTCAGCGACGTCGCCCCCGACGATGAGGCTTTCGGCAAGGTCATCGATCGATTGCTCCAGTCGCCTCGTTATGGCGAACGTTGGGGTCGTCATTGGTTGGACATCGCTCGCTATGCCGACACGCACGGCGGTTCGGCGATCGGCTTCACGCGGTTTGCGTTCTCGTACACCTATCGCGATTATGTGATCGCCGCGTTCAACGAAGACTTGCCCTACGACGAATTCGTCCTGCAACAACTGGCCGCCGACCAACTGGACCTGCCGGCCAACGACCCGGCCCTGGCGGCATTGGGCTTTTTGACGGTGGGCATGCAGTTTCGTAGCGTCCATGACTTGATCGACGACCAGATCGACGTGGTCACGCGGGGACTGATGGGCGTGACCGTCGCCTGCGCCCGCTGCCACGACCACAAGTTCGATGAAATCCCCACCACCGATTACTACGCCCTGTACGCGACCCTGGCCAGCAGCGAGTCGCCGGACGAACTGCCGGTGCTGGGCGAGCCACAGCTGACCGACACGCTGCGCGACTATCAACGCCAACTTGAGAAGCGACAGACGATCTATCGCGATATGGCTCGCGATCAGATGGAAGTGATGCGAAACCGCTTGCGCAGCCAAGTCGGTTTGTATTTGACGGAGTTGGCCAAGGGCGTGCCCGAGCAGGATCTCTCGGCGGCGTTCCTGTCGTACCGCACCGACGATGTGCGTCCCGATGTTCTCAATCGTTGGCGGATCTATTTGCGCACCCTCAGCGAACAGGATCCGGTGTTCTTTGCGTGGGTCCGGCTGCAGGACACTCCTGCGGACCAGTTCCAAGCGGCGTGCGAGCGATTGGTGCAGACGTTGAAAGCGGAGAACGGCGATCCGGCGAAGTTTCAAGATCTGCACAACATGAGCGTGGAGGCTCCGACATGGAATCCGCGAGTTCTCGACACGCTGGAGGAAGCCAAACCGACATCGCTGATCGAACTGGCCGAAGCCTACGGCAAACTTTTTGCCGACGTGCACCTCAGCTGGTTGACGGCGCTGCACCAGGCGTCCCTGGAAGCGACGCCGACTGGGGATCTGATCACGGACGAAGATCCTCGACACGCTGAAATCAATAGCTCGATCAATCAACAGCTGCGGCGGCATTTGTACGAGACCGGCACCCCGACCGACGTGCCGGACAAGCTCGCCGCCAAACTGCTCAACCGCACGGTGTCGGATAAACTGGGCGGCAAGCGTGGCACGATCCATCGCTTGCACCTGAACTCGCCCGGTTCGCCGCCTCGCGGGATGGTGCTGACCGAATCCGAAACGCCGCCCGAGACCCGCGTGTTCCTGCGTGGCAATCCGACCAACCGTGGCGAGCGAGTCGAAGCGAGATTCCTGACCGCAGTCGCTCCACACAACCCGATGCCTTTTACCGATGGACAGCGCCGTCGCGGTCTGGCCGAAGCCATCGTCGATCCGCAAAACCCGCTTACCCGACGTGTCATCGTGAACTGGATTTGGCGGCACCATTTCGGCTTGGGGCTCGTCCGTACGCCCGATGATCTGGGGACCCGGGGAACACCGCCCACGCATCCGCAGCTACTCGATCACTTGGCCACGGCGTTTGCCGATGACGGATGGTCGATCAAGAAAATGCACCGCCGGATCATGCTGTCCGATGTGTACCAGCAGGCTTCGGTGGAGAATACAGAAGCGCGCCGACGCGATGCGGAGAACCGCTTGCTTTGGCGGATGCCGCGCAAACGCTTGGAGATGGAATCGATGCGAGACGCGTTGTTGGCTGTTTCGGGCGAACTGGACACGACGACCATGGGCGGTCGACCGTTCGACCTGGAAGCCGAGCCGGTGGTCCCCCGCCGCAGCGTGTACGCGTTCATCAATCGCGACATCATTTCGAGTTTATCCAGCACGTTTGACGGTGCGGACCCGACATCGTGCACGGTCAAACGCCCCGATACCATGGTGCCCCAGCAAACACTGTACGCTTTGAATTCCGCCTTTATCCAGGACCGGGCTGCCGCGGTGGCCAAGCTGGCTATCGACGCCGCCGCGACAAATGAAAACCGAGTGGAATGGTTGTACCAGCGGATCTATTTGCGTCAGCCCGATGCAGAAGAACGCGACTTGGCGATCGTCTTTGTCACGCGGCCCCAGCCTCAAGGCGAGACGACCGATGACGAAGAAGCCAACGACGAAGCTGGAGCCGAAGCGGGCAGCGTAATCGAAACCGAACGATGGGCTCAATTGGCACATGCCATGCTGGCCTCCAATGAGTTTGTTTTCCTGGATTGACCGGTCTGCCGATTCGATGACTCATCCGTCACCCAGCAATCCGTACACGAGCAAGATCATCATGGACAACTCCTTCACCTCGCCTCGCCGGCAGTTTCTGCAGCGCTGTGGCCTGGGGATCGGATCACTGGCACTGGCCGATCTGCTGGCCGGTCAGTCGGCAACGGCAGAGACCACAAGTCACTTTCCGGCTCGCGCCGAGCACGTGATTCACATCTTTCTCAACGGTGGCATGTCGCAGGTGGATACCTTCGATCCGAAGCCGGAACTGACCCGTCGTGCCGGTCAGATGCTGCCGTTTGATAACCTGCAGACCGAACGCAAAACGGGGGTCGCCCTGCCGTCGCCGTTTCAATTTCAACAGCACGGCGAATGTGGGATGCCGATCAGCGACTTGTTCCCGCGTGTGGCCGAGTGCGCTGACGATTTGGCGGTGATTCGTTCCATGTACGCCGAATTGCCCAGCCACGAGATGATGCTGATGTTGATGAACACCGGCCATTCGCGTTTGGTGCGTCCCAGTTTCGGATCATGGTTGACCTGGGGCATGGGCAGCGCGAATCAGAACCTGCCCGGATTTGTCGCCCTGTGTCCGGGCGGATTGCCGGTCGCTGGTGCCGGCAACTGGCAATCCGCGTTTCTGCCCGGCAGCTACCAAGGCACGCTGGTCGACACGGCTCAGACCGATCCGACCAAGTTAATTCGTCATATTCGCAACGAGCGGATGAGCCAATCAGATCAACTGGCTCAGCTGGACGTCTTGCAGGCACTCAATGCCAGGCACTTGGCTGGGCGTCCGGACGAAGCTGATTTGGAAGCGCGGATCCAGTCGTTTGACCTCGCGTACCGAATGCAAATGGAAGCCACCGACGCGTTCGATACCAATCAGGAGTCCGAACACACGTTGAAACTGTATGGCGAAGGGATTCAAAACCGCCAACTGCTGCTGGCGCGGCGTTTGGTCGAACGTGGCGTGCGGTACGTCCAGGTTTGGCACGGTGCCGGTCAGCCATGGGACAGTCACAACAACATCAAGGACGCCCACCGCAATGTCGCAAACCAGTGTGATCAAGGTATCGCGGGCCTGATCAAAGATCTCAAACAACGCGGCCTGCTCGGCAAGACATTGATCCTGTGCAGCGGCGAATTCGGACGGACGCCGTCAGTAGAAATGGGGCAAAACGGATCAGGCGCCAGCCAGGGACGCGATCACAATCACTGGGGTTTCTCGCTCTGGATGGCGGGTGGAGGCATCAAGGGCGGTACGATCTACGGTGCGACCGATGAGTTCGGTTTCAAAGCCGTCGAGAACCCGGTTTCGGTGCATGACCTCCACGCCACGATGCTGCACCTGTTGGGCTTCGATCACGAACGCTTGACGTACCGATACGCCGGCCGCGATTACCGCCTGACCGACCTCTCGGGGCAAGTCGTCCACGACGTCATCGCCTAGAAAAAGGTTTGCTGGTTGGCACCGAATGACGATTTCCCCGACTGAGCTGGCAGAAAAACGGGGGGCAGAAAAATAGGAGAGGGGCTGCGGGGAGAGCGGGCGACAGGAAAATGGCTGACAAGAAAATAGGGCATCGTGAAATTCGGGACGTCGGGAAGCTGATCCGTGTTCGCGTGTGATTCAGTCGCCCCACTGGAGTCTGCTGCGGGCATTCCATTTTTTGTCACCCATTTTCTTGTCGCTCCGTCTTCCGGCTTCCCATTTTGCTGCCCGCTATTTTTCTGCCATCCCAGTCTCCAGCACTGATCGGATACCAAGCGCCTACTGATTGGCCGCCGCGAACGCGGCTCGAATCCAGTCGCCTCGCGTGCCGCTGGTGGCGGGAAAGGACAAGCCGTGCCGACGAGCGAGTTGATTCCAACGTGTCGCCAATTCCTCGTCGAGTGGCGCATCGAGCCTTGCAGCATGTCCGGGGAACGCTTCGAAATACTGACTGACAATGTGTTTGCCGCGAGCGCCTGGTTTCGCCGGAGCAGGTTCGATCCCGTGAAATCCGCCCAGGCTGCCCCACCATTGCACGGCGATGAAATCGGGGTGACCGGGTCGCACATCGCTGACGTGAATCGTGGCACCGCCGCGCGACCAGACACGCCGTTTCAACGCTTCGACATCGACTTCCTGCACACTGACGTTTTCGGCCAATGCCATGTCGGCGGCATAACCAGCGGCACCGCCGAGCGACATCCAGATCGGTTCCAAACGAAGCGCGCAGAAGCCGACGTGACTGGCGCTACAGGCCGTCGGAACGAGCAGGTTCCGCATCGTCTTCGGCACCAGCACCCCGTAGGGAATCTGATACGGCGCGACGCCTTTGTAGAATTCGCCCGTGTGCCGTCCGCCGATCAGCGGTCCTGTGTGGTCGGTTCCGTGGCAGTTGTGACTGTATTCTCCAATGGCGATCGCGTCGGGATGCAAGCGGGCGCGGGCATCATTCGGCGCGTATTGCGTGTCCGCTTCGGTAAAGACACGCTGCCCCACCATGCGTCGAGCTTCCCGAACGTAAATCTGCGGCGGAATGTGGCCGCTGTCGGCAAACTCATCACGACACAGGCCCCACGTCCCGGCTGCTTCGCGAAAGGCATCCGGCAGTTCGGGATCCGTCTGGACGAAGTGCATCAGGCCGAGCTGCCAGTCGAGGTGTTTCTTTTCGATCCGACGCCGGGTGGCGACGTCGCCCTCGGGATAGTCGCGATTGTGTCCCGGCAACGAGAGCCGGACCAGCCCCTTGGAAACGTCGTTGATGTCGTGCTTTCCGTTGGGCATCACGGGCAGATGAGCCTTGAGGATGAAGCGCCGACCGGGGTAACCGAAGGCGGCATCGAAGGCACCGGCTTTGACCAGCGGAACGATCGCCGCATAGTCTTCGCGATTGTAATTATCCGGTACGGGAATCGGCACGCGGTTCGATTCGTTCTGCGTCATGCAGAGGCGAAAGTTGTAGCCCTGAACCTGGCCATCGGCAGTTTCCGGTGCGAGCGATTCGCCGTACTCCGACCGCGCCTCCCGGCCCACACGGTACGGAACACCTGCCGCTGCGAGCAGGTCCCCTTCGTAACTGGCGTCGATCACCATCGGTGGCTTGACCGTGATTTGCTTTGATCCCGAAATGGCAAAATGCAGCGCCACAATGGCCGAGTCTTCGACGTCCACAGCGACCAGACGATGGTTGGTCAGGACCGAGATGGTCGGCACTTCGGCCAGCATCTTTTCAAAGACCAGCAAGTTGACCGAAGGCTCGCCGTGGGTGCCCTGCCAACTGTCTTTGACCGGGTCAGAATCTTTGCCATAGGTTGTTTGGTAGTGCTGCAAAACCCGCTGACTGAAATGCAGAAACGGTCCGTTGAGCGCTTCGAAGCTGTGAAAATCCGAATGCGAGAGACCATGTGTCGTCATGCCACCGATCCGTCCGGTGGGTTCGACCAGCCAGACGCCGCGGTCTGCTTCTGCGGCATGCAGCGCCGCGGCAATGCCCGCGGGAGTCGCCCCGTAAACGACAACATCAGGTGAATCCGGCGAGTGGTCAGCCGCATTCAACGCACCCAGCGGTAAAAGCAGCAGATTGACGACGAACAGACACATCCAGCGGATCTGAAATGATCTTTCCAGGCCCAGGGATGCAAGCCCACCGGATGCAAAGACTGTCCGAAGGAGCTGTGGATTTCGCATGCTCTGACTCATGATGTTGTTCACTCCGCTCGCCCGCCGGCAACCTTCTGTGATCTGCTCGGGGATCCAGAGTTCTGAAATAACATCCGGCGATGCGACGGCCCCGTTCATGTTGCGATTCAATTCGTCGGATATTCTCCGAGTGACCGTTCCAGGTAATCGTCTTTGACAGATTGGGGATTCTGCCAATAAGCTTTGACCTCATGAATCATTCTTTGATCCAACTCGAAAACCAACGGCCGCGACGTCATTCGCGATAGCGTGTACGTCCAGGTGCCTCCACCTGTATTCGATTTCGGGGTGTAGCGAAGCAGGACCAAGGCTTCGGGGTCATTGGTCTCGGCGAATCCGAAACACATCGCCGACGATTGTCCGGCTGAATCCGACCATTGGACCAACGGATTGGTCAATAGACGCAACTCCTTTTTCTGGTCCGGATTTTCGACTTCATACATCCACACCGAGAAACGACGAATCAGCTGTCGCATCGCAAGTTTTTGACGTCTCTCGTCATCGGAGTCCGGTATCCGAACCTTCAAGGGCACATCGACCTGAGACTTCTTTTCGGGCGTCCAAGGTCGCTGCAGGCCGAGATCGCAATGCAAGGGCGTCGCCGTCAGCGATGCGAATTCACAGAACACGTTTCCATTTCCACGCACTGACAACGCGCCAAGGACGGCCGGTTCTGATTCGTGTCTCCAAAGAAACACGACGCCATCGGTGAAAAAATTACGAACAGGGTTGGTGTACCGCAAAACGGGACGTTCTTCGATCGAAAGCAGCACGTCCTGCTGGTTGGCAGGCGACATCTTGAACTCCTTCGCCTGTTGCGTCAGGTATTCCAGACGCGCCTTCCGCTCCTGCTCGCGATCATTGGTCGCGTCGTCGGCGTCAAGTGGATTCGAAAAAACCGCGACAGCGGTCAACGCCGTCACGGCGGCACAAACAAGGAACACACGATACATACTGGACCTCATTTCTGTGTGGAGAGCGAAATGTTTCTACAACATACCACGGCTCCATGGTTGAGATGGAACGGCTGGCCATTGATCACCAAGGCGGGGACCGACTTCACACCCGCTGGTTCTGCCTCCGGCGGCTGATCTGTGGTCTCACCCAAGTGTAAGATTTCGACGTCAAAGCGGGCGGGGTCGAGGACCTCGGCGTGTTTCGTCTGCAGCGAGATGCGTTGCAGCACCAACCGGATTTGCTGTTCGTGGAATTTGCGGTCAACGACGGCGGAGCCGCACCGGAACGCATCCATCAATCAATGGAAGGCATCGTGCGTCAAACGTGGGCGTCCAATCCGAAAACCGACATTTGTTTTGTCTACACGCTCACGCAAGCGATGCTGCCCGATCTGCAGTCCGGCAAAATGCCTCGTGCAGCCAGCGCCATGGAAGACTTGGCCGATCACTATGCGATCCCTTCGATTCATTCTCTATACCGAAGCGATCGCACGATCTTGGCCGAAGTTCACGGCGGCCGGCGATGCCCCACAACCCCATGCCTTGATCGCCCCCCTTCGCGAGGATAACTGGGAACGCGCCAAAATGGTGGCCATCAAACCCGAGATGTTGACCGGAAACTGGACCAAGCTTCCCGGGGATCATGCGCTGGCCAAGCGATTTAGGCGTAACATGCCCGAGCTCTATCAAGCTGACGCACCGGGTGCGACGCTGGCATTCACGTTCGAAGGCACGCACGCCGCTCTGTTTGACGTGTTGGGACCCGATGGCGGTCAGGTCCGCGTCCAGATCGACGGCGACGAAGTCTCGCGCAATCGCATCGATGGCTATTGCACCTACCACCGGATGGCGACGTTGACCATCGGCTCGAAACTCGCCCCCGGCCGACACAGCATCAAGATTCAATTGACACCGCAACAGCTGGACAAGCGAGAGATTCTGTTTGAACGCAATCGAACCGATTTCGATTCCAAGCCTGACAAGTACAAGGACCACACGTGGTACACCTCGTCGCTGATGTTGATCGGCGACTTGGAAGAGTGACGGAAATTTCATCGGGCGTTACGGTTTCGGTGCCGCGAAGACGCGGATGATCTCGTTCTTCACTTCGTATTTGCAGCCGACTTTCGCCAGGGCGATGTTCAGCACCATCCGAAGACTGACGTTCTTCATTTCGATGCTGACATTCACATTTGAGGTGATCCCCGCTTGCTTCAGACTGTTTCGGTCCAAAATGATTGGAATCCGATGCTGCTCGGAAAGCTTGTCCAGGAACTCGTCGAGCGGCACGGCGTCCGCTTTGACGGATGTATTGCCCGCCAGAACCGTGTGGAAATAGTCTTCAACGCTGCGCCCCTCCGCTTGGTTGTGCGCGTTGTCACGATAAAGTGCGTGGCGATTTGCTTCGGTCATCTTCGCTTCGCCAGAGACCACTTTCCCGGAATCAAGTCGCTTCAGCTTGAGATGAACAGACTCGCCGGGAAAATTCCCCAGTTTCCAAAGCACCTCGACCAGGTCCTCACTCAAGCGTTTTTTCCAACTCCGACCAAAATGTTCCTGCGTCTGTTTGACAAGATCTTGGATCGCGAATCGGTCGATCTCGAGCAGTTCGTATTGCTCGGAGCGATACGTGACGAGGACCTGTGCACCTTGAAACTCCATCCGAGTGAACGGTGACAGCTTGGGAGGCTGTGAGCGATCGGGCGTTTGCATGATCACATCAGTCTGTGCGTTGCCGGCGGGCTTCGTTTCGACAATCTTGGCCACGTGCGTCGCGCCGCGTTTGATCACAACCGCATTGTTTTGGACCTCGAAACCATCCACGTCGCCGACAATTTCAACAATGTAGCTGCCTGATTTCACTTGGATCGACGCGCCCTCTCGGGTCACCGACAACTCGTCGACGACTTCATCGCCTTTCCGGATCACAATCGGCAGATTCTCGTCCGCATGACTATCAATCCGCAGAGTCCCGTGGTCGGTCTGCAAGATGATGATGGTTGCCGCCCATACAAAGAAACCGAACACTCCCGCGGCAAGAAACCAAGGCAACGTGTTGCCGATCTTGCGACCGCTGCCTGTGACATTCGCCCGTAGGCTTGTGGGGCGTTGAGGCTCTGGCGCGTCGGCCCGTGTCGGATCGAGCAAATGGGCTTGCCAGCCTTTCAAGAGCTGTGCCACTTCCGATGAACATTGATAGCGTTGGTCGGGGTTCTTGCTTAACAGGCGCATCACGATTGCGTCAAGCCACGCGGGAACGTCGGCGTTGATTTCACGCAACGATCGGGGATCATCATTGCCGATCCGATTGAGCACCCCCATCGTTGTTTCCGCACGAAACGGGCTACGTCCGGTGAGCATGAAGTACATGACGCTGCCGAGTGAGAACAGATCGCTGCGGTGGTCGATCGCATCCCCGTGAGCTTGTTCGGGCGACATGTATTGCGGCGTCCCCGCGATCACGCCGCTGCGTGTCATGCTGGCGTCGTCCACCGCTCGGGCTAAACCGAAGTCTGTGATCTGGACGCGTTCGACACTGTTTTCCAACAAGATGTTTGCCGGCTTGATGTCGCGATGGACCAACCCCTGCTGGTGGGCTGCGGAAAGACCGTCGGCGATCTGTGCCGCGATCCGGACGGCTTCGATCGCTGTCAGGGGGCCATCGTGCTCCACCCGCTGTTGCAAACTCGGGCCGTCCACGACGGGCATCACCAAGTACGGAAGTCCATCGTGTTCATCGACCGTTTGAATCGGAACGACGTGCGGATGGACGACCGCCGCAGCACTCTTGGCTTCGCGAGAAAACCGTTGCCGCGCGGCGGCGGAACAGGCCAACTCGGGTGCCAAGACTTTCACGGCACAATGACGCCCCAGCGAAGTGTCAAACGCCCGCATCACGATCCCCATGCCGCCACGGCCAAGAATTTGTTTGACCTCGTAGCGTGCAAAGCGTCCGATCGAATCGGGATGGCGGGACGGCTGGAGAAACGACGCAGCGTCGGATTGCCCGCTGCGCTGGTCCGCGGCAGCATCGTCGGATGCGGAGCCGTGCGGGGAAGCTGCACAGCCATTGACGAAAGTCCCCTCCGGTTCGGCAAGCAACTCAGCGAGGTCTCGCCAGCTCAGGTTCGCTTCGGCCATGTCCTCGACCACGCACTGACAATCCTCGCACGACTCGATGTGCCGGGTGACTTCTTCGCTGCGAGCGGCGAGCCGATCGTGCAGAAAGTCGTCGAGCGTTTGACGGTCGTAGTGCAATCGATCCCGTTGATGCTGGTCGTCGCCAATGCGTGCAATCATCCTTCGGTCTCCCACAGGCTGGAAAGGGACTGAGCTTCTTGTTGCAAACGTGCAAACACGCGGCACTTTGCCATCCGCACGGCGCCCTCGGCCTTGCCGAGCGAAGCCGCGACGGTGGAGATCGATTTGCCTTCGACGGCGGTCATCCAAAACGCTCGCCACGTGGCGGGTTCGCATTTTGAACGCACCCGATCGGCCGCAACATGGAATTGCTGACGACGGAGTTCGTGATCGAACAAACTGGCCGTCTCGTTCTGCCGATCCGGTTGTTGCATCAACCACTGGTTCATCTGGCTGTCGCCCGACCCCACCGGTCCCTGGGGGCGTGTCAGCTGATTGACGACCAGGTTGCGGGTGATGCGGAACAACCAAGCTCGAAACGATCCCCGGCCACGTTTTTCGAACGTCTCCAGAGACCGTCGCACCGCGGCAAAAACGTCTTGGGCCAAATCTTCCGCGTCGGCGTGCTGCAGGCCCTTGGCCAACGCCATCCGGACTACCAGCGGTCGATAGAGGCTGACAAACTCCATCCAAACCTCTTCCGAAGCCGGTTGGTTCAGCTTGCCGATCAGTGACGCTCGTGTTTCCGGACCTTGCAACATCGGTTTCTCCTACCAGCCAAACACAGCCACCGGGCTGCTGTCACACCAAACGATCTAAAAATCTCCAAAAACGGAGCCCCTGACGAAAAGTCACCTCACCGGAAGAGGACACTGATTCAGCGATATCGCCCCCAAACCCACATTCTACCTCCGGGGATGGCCGCGTTGTCCACCCGCCCCACCAGCAGCGTGCGGCGGACCACCGCCTGGCGACGTCTCTCGCCGAGGGATGGCGAATCAAATCCTGACGGAGATGGCCCGCTTTGTCCCGATGGCTCCCTTTGTTCCCCTGACCCTTTTCGATCAGCCGGCGAGTCCGCCCAACCCCTTTTTGTAGAAACATTGGTCATGTCAACCATTTACGTGTATTCCGATGTCCGTTGTGATGCATCGACACCTCGCGCCCATCGCCTTGTGCGCGACCGATGATGTGCAACAAGCGAACGCGCATACCCCGCGATGTCGTTTGGTTCGACACGTCTCTTGTCTGCTGTCACCAAGCTCCTGCCACGGTACACACCGGTCACACGCCAGAAGAGGGCCGGGTGCTAATTGTGTGTGCTCACGATCAAGGCAGTGCTTATTTTTGAAGATGCGACATGCCGGCCAAGGGCGATCACCATCGGCGAATTTTTCAAAAAGACTCAAGTTGATATGGGCGAACATTTCACCTTGCAGGTCATTGCTGTTCAATTCATCCGCACCGCAGCCGAAAGCCAGAATCTGGCGAGTCGGATTCGCGTCACCGGTATGTCGTTTGCCTCGTGAGGATGCCATCGAAGAGTCAATTAGCACGTTGCTTACCGGCTCACTCGAATCCTGCCTCCTTCACAATGCAAACTTTCAAGCGATGAGAAATCTCACTCACAAACGTTCCGCTTTCACACTGGTCGAGTTGTTGGTCGTGATCGCCATCATTGGCGTCATGGTCGGTCTGTTGCTCCCCGCAGTGCAAGCTGCTCGCGAAGCAGCACGGCGGATGCAATGCTCCAATAACATGAAGCAGATCGGATTGGCGATTCACAACTACCACGATACGTTTCGTCAAATGCCGGCCAACCATGGTCTGCGAACCGACCTGCCCTCGACGGGGCGTCCCCACTCGGGCGTTTCCTGGTTGACGGTGATCCTGCCGCAATTGGAGCAGTCGTCTGCGGCGGATGCGATCATCTATGAGGGCACCGACTTCAGCGAAGACTCCGTCATTCCCAACCGAAACTGGGAGCTGATGTCTCGAACCAACGTTCCGACCTACAACTGCCCCTCCAGCGCCCTGGAGCGATTCCGCATCCAGGAAACCAGCCAGGCGACCAAAGACTTTGATCCGGATGCACCGGACACCTACGAAGTCCAAATCCCCGACTACGTCGCGTCGGTCGGTTACTACAATCCGCCGGGTTCCAATGTCTTCTCTTGGGATCGTTACTACGCCAATACCGCGACCTGGTCCTGGGGATGGTTGCAAGACGACGGCTTCCTGTCGATGTTGAACAACCGATTCCGAGAACGTCGATTCTCCAGCGTGTTGGATGGATTGAGCAACACCATTGCCATCGGGGAGCACGGTGCATGGCTGCAGCACTTTGACGGCACGCAAGAAGACTCGCGTCCCGGGCGTGGTCCGGGAGGCTTCTGGGCAGCCCGTCCGATGCACTATGCCTGGGGTGCCTTTCACGGCAAGACCGCCAATGTCACCGTGCCGCGATACCCGAACAACAGCCTGTTTTCGGGAAACTGGACTCAGAATATGGAACACACCCTGCACAACGGATTCCGTTCGCAACACGTCGGTGGGGTGCAGTTCACGATGGGCGACGGTTCGGTTCGCTTCATCACCGACAGCATCGACTTTGACAACATCTTCACCGCACTGTGTGGTCGCTCGGACCGCTACGTGTTCGACCAGGAATGGGTGCAGTAGTCAATGCAAAGGATGACTGAACGGACTTTACTCACTACCACACAGAGAATGACGATGACACTTTTATCGACCTTTCGCCGGCCGCTCCGCTGGGCGGCCGCCATCCTGGTCCTGGCTCTCCTGCAGACCGGATGCGACTCCTCTCCCAAGCTCGGTCAAGTCACCGGTGTCTTGACGATGGACGGAGAACCCATCAAGAACGGCAGTATCGAATTTGTCCCCAGCGGTGGCGGCCGACCTTCGCTGGCCCTGACCGATGAACAGGGACGATACACCGCGTACTACCTCCCTAACGTGCCCGGAGCGATTCCCGGAAAACACCGCATCCGTTTCGAGATCGCCAAGGCCAAACCGGGCGATCCGGGATTGGTTCGGCCCAAGGGAAAAGGCAGACCGACCGGCGAAGTCACGTTGGAACCATCAACCATCGAAGTCGTCGCCGGCGAAAACCACGTCGACTTTGAATTGGTCGAATCCCAAAGCTGATTCGAAGGACCAAACTCACTCCATTCCACCGCCGCCCGTCTCCATGGGGACTGGGCGGCGGTTGATGTTGGGGCCTGCTGGTTGATGTCTGGGGCAAACGTCAACGAGCAATGGCGAGCATCATCGATGCTTGACGATTGATTGGTCAAAAGATTGATTGGTCAAAAAATGGAGACACGACCGGACGGGTCAGTCGTCGAGACTTTGGATCAAGGTCTCAATTTCTTCCGGCGTGATGTTTCGGCAGGCTGCCTGCAACATCTCACGGAAATGTCGTTTTCCTTCGACGCCTGACATGAACCCGATGTTGCCGATCGGCCCATAGCTGTCGGTGATGCGTTTTCCGTCGGCATCAAAGATGGCGTGGAACGGGACTCCGACCCGTCGGCCGAGGGCCAACAACGCGGCCACTTCGGATCCGTGTCGGTCTCGCACGTCGTCGATTTTAACCAGCACGAAGTCTTTCTCGAGCACTTCACGGTGGTCGTCGATCCAGCGACTCAGGCGGAAGCACGGGCCACAGTAACGCTGTCCGGTGCGGATCCACACGCGACGGTCGGTTTCACTCGCCGATTTGAATGCCTTGTCCCACTTCAATTTCGCGTCTTGCTGGTCCGGCGCATGTTGTTCAATCAATTCGTCTGCGGCCGATACGGACTGGTCATCCTCGGCGTCGAACATGGACCGCGTGAGTTCTTTTCCATTGACATCGTAGGCGCAAACAAAAACGACACCCTGAGAAACGGTGGGCCACTTCATTTGCTCGGAAAATTTTCGATTTCGGGGATCATCCAAGTCGTCCGGGGTGACATGCAGTTGTATGAAGCTGGTGACTTTTTGCTGCCGTGAATAGTCCAATAAAGCGTCGTCAACAAATGCTTTCACGGTGGGGTCGTCAGTGTCCGCCACAATCACCATTTGACGATAGTTCCCCAGTTCACAATCCCGCTGCGTGATTTGAAAGCGTTCCGCCAGTGTCTTCTGTTGGGCCTGTGACTCTGTCGTCCCCAACCGTGTGACGACCTCCTCGCGTTCGTCGTCGGGCAACAGATAAATGGTGTCAATCGATCGAAATTCATTGGGGCCATGGTCGAGCGGATCGGTGCGGACCAATATCTCTGTCTTGCACGGCAATGCATCGAAGCGATAGCGTCCCTGTTGATCGGTGACTTGCTCAATCGAGGGCAGAAAAAACGTCGTCGGAAAACCGCCGCCCATCGCGGTGCCGTCGGAGACTCGGATCGAAGCGCGGACCGGATGACTCGCGACCGGCTGACCTTGGCCGTCGAGGATCTGGCCGCGAAACGACTTCGTCGGATAAAGTTGGATCTGAACCGGTTGCTCTAGATCTTTGATGACAACCGATCCGGCAAATTGTTTGTCGGCTGAAAACGCAACGGCAGCCAACTTGGTGGCCTTCGTTTCGAAGTCGAATCTGCCGCCGCTGTCGGTCTTGAGGGAAAATTCGTCACCGGATTGTCCGTCGATGGCTGCGATTCGAACGCTCGCGTCGTTCAGCTCGACGGCATCGTTCCACGGGATGATCATTCCGCGAACCGCGACCGCTTTGTCCAGTTCGCGATGAAGATGGATTTCGTTGTCCGCATCGGGCTTCACGACGGTTTTCTGGTTCGCCCGCCAGTCGAGTGACACGGCGTTGACCTCCAATTCGCCCGGCGGCACCATCATCCGCACGATTCCCTGGTCGTCGGTGTTCCCATCCGAATCCCGTGCCAGGCTTCCCGATCGCTTCTGTCCGTTTTCTTGCCACGTGAACGAATGGCGGGACCGGAAGAGCACCCGCACGTCTTGCATGGGTGACGCGTCACGTCCAGCGGTCAAACGGACCCGAACGGGGATTCCCTTGATCAGGTTCAACGTGAGAGCGTTTTGCTTTTTCAAATCTGATGGATAGGGGATCAAATCAATCGTTGGCGTGACCCATTGTTCGTCGTTGACGTAGACGCAATAGGTGGCGTCAGGCAACACGTTGACGGAGAAACTTCCATCCGGATCGGTAATTGCATAAACGTAATCGAGCCGCCCCTCCTCTTCGGCTTGGAACGTGCCGAGCCGGACGTCGAAGCCACCCGGGAACACGGTGTCACCGGAAACACGTCCTTCGACGATTGCACGATCGACGGACTTCTTTACCGTCAAGGCAAATCGATCGTCCTCGAACTTGCTTTCGACACGACGCCAGCCTTCGTCGCGAAGATCGAGGTAGGTGTAGGGTGCGTCAATCTGCGGAAAGTACGGATAGACGGCAACGCCCTGTTCGTCGGTGATCAGATGGACGCCATCGGGAGCCCCGATGAAATTAAATTCCGGCGGTGCGGTTGCGACGTTCAGACGTAGCTTGACGCCAGGGACCGGTTGTCCGTCGGTATCCTTGACCGTGATCGGGCACGGTCTGCATTGGAACAGATCAACCGTATGACTGGCCGCAGCCGGATCACGGACCGGTTTGCGTGAAAACTGGTATCCGCCGATCAGTTTCTTCTGCGACCAAGCGGTCACGGCCGAAAGGGTTTCGTGCGACAACAACGACAATTCGGCAACACCATCGTCGCCGGCGACCGCGGACAATTCGACTCCGCTGTCGAGCCTCACGCGGACGTTGGCTTTCGCGACAGGTTTTCCGGCGTGCTGCAGCGTGAACTTCACCGTACGACTGGGACGTTCGGCTTGCAGCGTCACGCCATTGATCACTCGCTCCCGCAATTGATTTCGAACGATCATCTCGTGGGCTCGGCTTCCGTCCCGGCAACTCGCATCGATCACGATGCTGTACCAGTGGTGTTTGTTCACCGGCAGCCAGACTTCAAAGCCGCCGTCTTTGACATTGGGCGTCAACGTCTCAAACACCTGATCGTTGTAAGTGATGTTGATCCGCACCGCAGCGTCATGGACCGATTGGCCGTCTTTGTCGTTGATCTTGCCGCGGAGCCGCATTTCCAGCCTGTCGCCGCTACCGCGAATCCAATCGGGCACTTGGGACGGATCGTCGCCATACGTTGGCACAGCGGCGAACGTCAACGCGATCGCCAACGCGGATGCCAAGACGGAAACGAGCGGGATGGTGGATGTGTTTCGGTGGGTCATTGCAGAATGTTCCGAGAGTGAATCAGTTTGCCCCAAGACTCAATTTGACTTGTATAACGCACCTCCCGACCGAACTGCAAGTTTCGGGGCAGTTTCGCCCCCCCAACACAACAACTCCCCGTTGTGGCGGAACGCCACGAGCCCTCCGGCGATTGAGTGAGCCGCGACGCGTAAGCGGCCGCGCACGTGGGCGGCGCCCGAGGCCTGACGGCCAGCGACTCACCATGGAATCACGAGATCTGGATCAGTTCGACAAGCCGCGAGCTGTCGGTGACGGCGAGACCGGACGGCTCGCGCCCTGCCGCTACCATCCTTTCCGGTCACTGCAAAACGCCATTGGAGCGGGGCGCCGCTCCAAACCACGAGGGTTTTCCCCATGTGGTCCGGCGTTCCAGGGCATTACCGTATTTCGTTCGAACGTGGCGGACAGTCCTGATCTAGGGTTGCTTACGCGCCCCGACAGACGAGGGTTGATGTGATCATCGATGACAGTACTTCGTGAAGACATTGGAAAACGTTGCCATGACTCGCCAGACCATGCCCGGTTCGAGCACGATTGAACGCATCGAAGCGTTGATTGACCGCCCTGACCTGCTTCATTCGCCCCCCGAAGTGGCGCAATCGCTGTTGCAGTTGACCAAAAATGACGACTTCGGTCTGCACGAGATCGTCGATTGCATCCGGGCCGATCCGGCGATGTCCAGCCGCGTGCTACATGTCGTCAACTCCTCTCGCTACGGGTTGAAAACATCGGTGACCAACCTGCACCAAGCCGTATCGCTTTTAGGCGAACGAAGCATTCGCTTGATCGCGATGACCTTCAGCATTGCCAACGCGTTTTCCACCGGCGCAGCGCGAGAGCTATACAACGACTTTTGGCGACAGGCATTGACGACCGCGGCGGCCGCCCGTCGACTTGCCGGCCAACTCAACGGCGTGGATCACAACGATGCCTACACGACGGGACTGCTCAGTCATCTGGGTACGCTGGTGTTTGCACAGGTGGAAGGCGAAAAGTACCTGTCGCTGTACCGGAGCACCTCGGGAGAACGACTATTTGATTTAGAAAGACAAGAATATGGCATCGATCATGTCGACATCGGGGCACTCGTGCTGTCCAAATGGCAGTTTCCCGAAGTGATTTGCGATGCGGTTCGAAACCATCGCATCACGGAACTCGAAGATCCGCTCACGATGATCGTCCACGGCGGCACGCTCGTCTCCGACGCACTTTGGTACGCCGGGGACGAATCGATCGCGACCTGCCGCGGTTGGCTAAAAGACCGATTCAATCTTACGATCGACGAATTCATTGAATTGGCCTTGGCGTGTCGCGACGAAGTTCAGCTGGAACTGCAGGTCTATGGTGTCGACGCGGACATGCCAATCGATCCAGAGGAATTATTGGAACAGGCCCGCCAACGCTACATGGAATCATCGCTGACCACCGCATTGGACTTCGACTCGTTTGAATCCGTGTTCGGCGAGGAATGAGCGCAACCGGCGGTCACCGATTCACCCCCGAGCCTTTTCCAGCAATCGACTCAGTTCCTTGAGTTCCGAGCGGGTCAGGTGCCCCATCAATTGCTTGTGCAGATCACTGACCGGGGCGTCCATTTTCTTGAGCACCGCCCGCGCGTTCTTGGTGATTTCGATATACACGACACGGCGGTCCTCGGTGCTGCGCCGTCGACTGACCATGTTCTGTTTTTCAAGCCGGTCGATCAATCCCGTGATCGCCGGGACCACTTGAATCATCCGCTCGGCAATTTCCAAACACGGCATCGGTTTGCCTTCACCTCGCAGAATGCGTAGCACGTTGTACTGCGACGCCGTCAAGCCGAACTGGCGGAACAGTCGACCGAAGCGATTCTGGAACTGATCATTGGTCCGCAAGAGATTCAACAACGCCTCCTGCTCGGGTGACGAAAACGGTTTCTTTTTTTTCAACTCTCGCTGTAACCGGCCGCTTGTCATGATTGCCTCTCGCGGGTCGTGTTGGATTGCGGCATTTAGTTTACACGTCAAGCGATGGCAGAGCCAACGGTGCGGCGGTTGCGTGGCAAAAAGAGAACGATTGACCGTCGATATCATCCGTCGTGGGTCTCCGCGTCGTCATCGGCCCCGATTGGCGCGCGCCGGTACCGGACGACCGCGACCGCCAGCGTGATGACCGTCAGCGGAATGACGAACCCGATCATGACGATCGACAAGGTGCGGTTGACGGCGGGCACGGTCGCCGCGGTGACCAGGTATGCCGTGTAGGCGACGTAATACGCAAGAAACAGACCGCCTTCCCAGCGGGCGATCAAGTGACCGGTAAAGAAGATCGGCAGGCAGGCGACCGCGACCGCCACCATGACGGGCAAATCCAGCTCGATCGCGGTGTTTGAAACCGCAACGCCCTGGGTGGAAACGAGTGAAGAAATTCCCAGCACGCCCATGATGTTGAACAGGTTGCTGCCGACCACGTTCCCCACCGCGATGTCGCGTTCGCCACGAATCGCGGCCACGATCGACGTCGCCACCTCGGGAAGAGAGGTCCCCGCGGCCACAATCGTCAGCCCGATCACCAGCTCGGAGACTCCGAATTGCCTGGCCAACAGCACTGCCGCGTCCACGAACCACCGCGCGCCCAAGACCAACAGCACGAGTCCGGCGATCAGCACCAACACGCTCAGCAGCAGCCGCCCCGCGGAATTTCCAGCCGGCTTTTTTCCATACTCCGCTTCGTATTGAGCCGTGATCCCGGCCTGTTCCTTTCGGCTCTTGATGACGGCCCATGCCTCGTACCCGATCAGCCCGGCGACGAGCAACGCTCCATCGACTCGCCCGATCCGCCCATCCAGGGAAAAGATCATCACCAGCACGGACAGACCGACCATCAACGGTACGTCAAACCGAATCAATTGCTGAGAGACTCGCAGCGGGATGATCAGGGCCGACACGCCCAGGATCAACAGCACGTTGAAGATATTGCTGCCCAAAACGTTTCCCATCGCCACATCAGGCTGTCCACGCAACGTGGATTGCAGACTGACGACCAACTCCGGCGCACTGGTGCCGATCGCGACCACGGTCAAGCCGACGACGAGCGGTGAGAGCCCGACCGCAAGTGCCAACTTCGATGCGCCGCGCACCAACAATTCCGCCCCGATCGTCAGGACAACCAACCCCATAACAAGAGTAAAAACGGTGACCAATGAACTTCCTTGGAAAGGGTGCGATCAAACTGCAGTCGTTGGCTGGGACCATCGCGTCGATCTGGCAAGATCGATTAAATCGACAGGCCGCTCGCCCGTCGTGCTGTTATAGTTTAGCGACGGTCAATGACGGAAGTACTTTGGAGAGGTGGAGACGTGCAGCGAGTTTGCCAATTCGGATTGTTGATTGTGATCGTTGGTTTCGCCGTTGAAGGTTCTTCGGCGTTTGGGCAATCGCGTCGCGATGCGGAGAGCCGCGACGGGATGGTGGTCGCGGTGTCACCCGACGCGGCGGCGGTCGGCGCGGAGATTTTGGAGCGGGGTGGCACGGCGGTCGATTCGGCGATCGCAACCGCCTTCGCCCTCGCCGTGACGCATCCATCTGCCGGCAATCTAGGCGGCGGTGGGTTCATGCTGGTTCACCCGGGCGACGGCAGCCCGCCGTTGATGATCGACTATCGTGAGAAAGCACCGCTTGCGGCAGAGCGCGAGATGTTTGTCGACAACAACGACACGCACACCCATCCGTACGTCGGAGTGCCTGGAACGGTCCGCGGGATGAAGTTGGCTCACGAACTGTATGGTTCGCTCGCGTGGACCTCCCTGGTCACGCCCGCGGTCGCGCTGGCCCGTGACGGATTTGAGATCCACGCAGGCTTGGCGGCAGAGCTGAACCGAGAATTGGGGCGCAGCACCAACGATGAGTTCCGCCGCGTTTATGGCAAACCCGACGGAACCGATTGGGCGGCCGGTGACCGACTTGTGCTTTCCGATCTCGCCGCGACGCTGCAGCGGATCGCCGCAGACGGCCCCAATGGTTTTTATGCCGGAACGACGGCCGACTTGATCGCCGCGGAAATGAAAGCCGGCGGCGGATTGATTTCGACCGAGGATCTGCTGCGTTACCGGGCTCGCGTGCGACAGCCGATCCGATGCCGGTTTCGGGATTATGAAGTGCTGTGCCCTCCGCCGCCGAGTAGCGGCGGCATCACGTTGACACAGATGCTGGGGATCGCCGCTCAATTTGACCTCCGCCGCTCGGGGCGATGGTCGGTGAAGACCAACCACGTGATGATCGAAGCGATGCGGCGGGCGTACGCCAATCGCGCGATGTATCTGGGGGATCCAGACTTTGTCGAAATTCCCAAGCACCTTGCGAGTGCCGATTTCGCCAAATACATGGCCAGCACCATCGACTTGGAGCGAGCCACCCCCAGCCGTCTGTTGGGACCGCCACTGACCGAGCCGGACGAGAGTCTTGAAACCACGCACTTTTCCGTGATCGATCGTCACGGCATGGCGGTCAGCAATACGTACACGTTGGAAGCCAGCTACGGCAGCGGGATCGTCGTCCGCGGAGCGGGTTTTCTGCTGAACAACGAAATGGGTGACTTCAACCGCCGTCCGGGAGTGACCGATACGAAAGGCTCGATCGGAACGGCTGCCAACGAAGTGCGTCCGCAAAAACGAATGCTCAGTTCCATGACGCCGACCATTGTGCTGAAGAACGGACAGCCGTACCTGATCACCGGCAGCCCCGGTGGCCGGACGATTATCAACACGGTGTTCTGCGTTACTTTGAACGTCTTGGAATTCGGGATGTCCGCGCGCGAGGCTGTCGACGCCCCCCGCACCGATCACGAGTGGTTTCCCAATCGCGTCCGATTCATGGGCGCCGACGATCCCAAGTACGCCGCCTTGGTCGAGCAGCTCCGCGAGCTGGGGCATGACATTCAGGACACCGATCGCCAAGGCGACGCCAACACGATTTTGATTTCCGGTGGCAGCTTCATCGGGGCCGCGGACTATCGATTCGGAGCCGCGATCGCACCGGACAGCAAGCCATGATGGAATGATTTCACGCGTTGCCCAACAACTGCAACGTGCGTGAGTCTGCCTTTCCATCAAAAAACCGCTCAAGGACGTGCTGGAACACCGAGTCGTCCCCCGCAATCGACGCGAACAACGTCGCACAAGAACACAGTTTCAGATCATCGGGTTGTCCCAAAATCTGCGTCGCCGTGCGATCGCGTACCGAGAGGATTGCTTGGCAGCATTCGATCAACCTGTTTCCCAACACGGGATGGGCCAGGTAGGCGCGGGCCTCGTCGATTCCGCTGATCCCGTACAACTGCGCCGTCGAACTGAATCCCAGTCCACGCAGTTGCGGAAAGACAAACCACATCCAATGAGTGCGCTTCTGACCGCGTTTGATTTCGGACAAGGCCTGTTCGTAGCAGTCACGCTGTGCGGAGACAAAGCGTGCCAAATCAAACGGGTCATCGTTGGCATCGGGTGGGGGTGTTTGCATGATTGACAAGATCGCTGCTGGTAAGTGGTTGAATCCAAAACGACGCAGATGGCTCCGCCGGCTTGTCGATTGAATCGGGAACTGCTGCGACAATGGTGAGCCGCTGGCCGTAAGGCCTCGGGCGGGCGCCAGGATGCCCGGCCGCTTACGCGTCACGGCTTACTCAATCGACAGGCCGTCCGCGCTCGCAGCTGATGGCAAACGATAACGAAATGACAGGCTGAAAGCCTAACCCACACCCATGAGCCCAAGGTCGGCAAGTCCGCCACCATTTTACGGCATTGGGCGCGAGCCTTCCGACCCCGGTCGGGTTACAATCGTCCTCTTCCCACCCCATCCCCTCCAGAGAGCTCACCATGTCTCGTGTCGCTGCGCGATGTTTCGCCCTGTTTGTGTTTCTGCAACTGATCCCCCTCGCCACGGCTGCCGAGCCGAAGCCGCCTAAAGGTTTTCGGGCGATCTTCAACGGCACCGATTTGTCCGGATGGCATGGTTTGAATCCCCACCAAGTGGCGAAGCTGACCGGCGAAAAGAAGGAAGCAAAACTTGCCGAACAACGGCGTGAGTTCGCCAATCACTGGCATGTGGAAAATGGTGAATTGGTCAACGACGGCCATGGAGCGTACGCCACGACGGACCAGGAGTTTGGCGACATCGAATTGTTGCTGGAATACAAAACGGTCCCGTCGGCCGACAGCGGCATCTATTTGCGTGGCACGCCACAGGTCCAGATCTGGGACTCCAATCAAGTCTTCGACCCCAAGCGTCCCACCCGCCGTCCGCATCTCGGCTCGGGAGGCCTGTTCAACAACAATCCCGAAACGCTCGGTCGTGATCCGTTGGTGAAAGCGGATCGGCCTTTCGGACAGTGGAATCAATTCAAGATTCGCCAGATCGACGATCGCACCTGGGTTTGGCTCAACAATCGCCTGGTCGTCGACGGCGCGGTGATGGAAAACTACTGGGACCGCGCGCTGCCGCTGCCGTCGACCGGTCCGATCATGTTGCAGACACACGGCGGCGAGATTCGCTGGCGAAACATTTTTGTCCGTGAGATCAATGAACAGGAAGCGGAACGATACTTGGCGACGCGTCCGCTGCTCCCCAACCCGACCGAGTTTGACGTCGCCTACGGTCCCCACCACAAACAGAAGTTGCATTTCTGGAAAGCGGAATCCGACGCGCCGACGCCGTTGCTGTTCTTCATCCACGGTGGCGGCTGGATGGCCGGCGGTCGGATGAGCGGCCTGCTGAACATGCTGCCCGAGATGCTCGATGCCGGCATCTCTGTCGTCTCGGTCGAGTATCGCTTCATCCCCGAGGCAACCGCCGATGGCGTGGTGCCGCCGGTCAAGGGGCCGCTTCACGATGCCGCCCGCGCGCTCCAATTCGTCCGCAGCATGGCCGACCAATGGAACATCGATCCCGATCGCATCGGCGCCTCCGGTGGCTCCGCCGGGGCATGCTCCAGCTTGTGGCTGGCGTTTCATCCCGACATGGCCGATCCGTCCAGCGCCGATCCGATCGCACGCCAATCGACGCGACTGACCTGCGCGGCCGTTCGCGGTGCACAAACCACGCTCGACCCGCTGCAAATGAAAACCTGGACCCCCAACAGCCGCTACGGGGGCCACGCGTTCGGATTCACGGGCGATGCGGAAAAGAAGCTTTCTCAGTTTGACGAATTCCTCGCCAAGCGTGACTCGATCTTGCCATGGATCGCCGAGTATTCGCCCTACGCCCTGGTCAGCGATGATGATCCGCCGGTGCATTTGCTCTACAGCGGCCCGCCCTCGATGGGCAAACCCGCCAAAGATCCCACGCACACGGCAAACTTCGGCGTGCAATTGCAACAGCACTGCCGCAACGTCGGCGTCGAGTGTGAGCTGGTCTACCCGGGCGCGGAAAACGTGCGACACGAAACGACCAGCGACTACCTGATTTGGAAGTTGAAAGGGGAGTAAACGCGGCGATCTTGCAGCCGCTCAAAGAGCGGAAGTGGAATAGCGTAATCGCGCGAGCGGGCTGTCGTTTTAGTCGGGATCTGCTGAGTCAATGGTGAGCCGCTGGCCGTAAGGCCTCGGGCAGCGTCGCAGTGCCCGGCCGCTTACGCATCGCGGCTCACAAAAACGACAGCCCGCTCGCGCCCTGCCGCTAACAAGTCGTTCACGGCGTAGGGCAGAATCCGGGAACGAGCGTTCGCCACGGGAGTCACCCGACATCCGCATTGGCCTGATAGCTTCGCACGATCCGAAAGATCCAGAACAGCAGAATCGCCGCGAGGGCAAGGAAGATTTGTAGTCGCGTCCGCCCACCGACGTTTCGCCACAGACGAAAAACATCCGTCAGGTGTGCCTCGCCGGGATAGCCGACGGCATTGAAGCGGTCCGTCACGGGTTCTGCTTGATCGATGGCGAGGTCCAGGTGTGACGCGATCTCTTCTGCCAACAGCCGCACGCGCTGTTGCGATGGCATCTCCGGCTCGGCCACTCCGACGATTTCATCCGCTTCAAAAGTAGTAGTCATTCTCGGGGACCACTTCGGCGCGGCGAATCGCCCCTTCAGCCGTCGGCCATCTGGACGCTCTCCACTGCACCAGAAACGACGCCAAGCCGGAAACCGCCAACCACGCTCCGACAAAGATCAGGCACCACAGAATGGGTTTGGCGGCAGACGATTCGGCGTTTTGGCTCATCGCATCGTTTCCACTCAGGTTTCAATGTGCCCCTTCAGCAATCGGAATGTCCGTTTGACTCCCTCTGGGCCAACCTTGGACGCATGGCCAGGCCCTTCCGCATCGATAAACGCCACGAACGAACCGACGCCGAAAAACGTTTCTTGCAGATTGTCCGGATCGCCCACGAAGACCGAGAATCCGCCTTCGTTAACTTCCTGCAAATACGTCACCGCACCGTGCTCGGGGTGGATCGCGCCGTTGTGCAATCCTCTCGCTTCACCTGCAGCAACCTCTTGCTCGGCCGTTTCGATCAATCGATCGGACAACCACGACGTATCGACGGTCGTTTCCACAATCCGCGACCGTTTCTCTGCGCTGTCATCGCAACAGACGACACTCACTTTGATCTCGCTCATTCGCCTCTTTCTCCCGGTTCCTTTCCGATCTCGATGCCACTGATCAGACACCCTTGATTTTATTCTACCGTAACGGCGGCCCGAAAGTGAAACGACGTGCTTAGCGATGGCGTTTTCGGTAGTCGCGTGGAGATTGCCCATGGACCTTGCGAAACTGGCGACTGAAATAGTTGCTGTCGCTGAATCCGACATCAAACGCGATCTCCGTGATGCTCTGATCGGTGCTTCTTAGCAGCCGGCTGGCTTCTTCGATCCGCAGCTCGATCAGGTACTTGATCGGCGAAGTCCCCATCGCGGACTCGAACGTCCGCATGTAATTGGTTCGCGACATTCCCGAGATGGTCACGAGTTCTTCAAGCGTGATCGCATGAGCCATGTTGCGTCTCATGTGGGCAATCGTTTCACCGACGCGAATGAGTGTTTTACTTGTCGGATTGCGCGTTTCGCGATAGCACCGGGAGAGGAACGTGATGAGTTCCAGCATGGCGGCAATCGCCATCACCTCAAATCCCGGCTGGCGAGCGGCAAGTTCATTGTCGAGCCTGTCGACGAGCCGAAGTGACTCGGCGATCTCGGCCGGATTGAGCTGCAATCGACTTGTGAACTGGTGTCGCCGGCGCGATGCGGGCTCCAACGTGAATAACGCGTGGTAACCGGAAAGGGACTGCAAGTCGCCGAGCGACATGGGCAGATCGGTCGGGTCGAACAGAATATTGATCAGGCTCAACCGGTCCATGTTCAAGTAGTCGTGCGGCCGGTCGCCCCCGATCACAAACGTATCGCCCGCTTTCAATTCGTAGGAGTCTTCACCGGTGATGTGCATGCCCGTCCCGCCGGTAATGATCACGATCTCCGAAAACTCGTGGCAGTGCAGCCCGAACGGCTGCTGGGGATCGCGCCGTTCGACGACGATCGGAAATCCGTCGGCGTGAAACCAGTCCTGTTTTTTTAGCACTTTCATGTCAGCCGGAAGGGCACGGGCATTGGTAAAAAGGGATTCAGAACCATTGCTGTTCAGCCTTGAGGCGATTCCCGGTCGCTGCGACGCAGCGGCAGTGGGCGGCGAACGCTCAATACCGCTCAGTTAAGCGTGGTTTCCTCAGCTCGGTGCCCGTAGGCTCGCGCCAAACGGCTGATATTCGTTTGACATCAGCCGGTTCGCGCCAGCTCGAGCGGCACCTCCGCTTGTCATCACTTAGCAGTATGAGGCGAACGCCCGGACACCAACACGCATGCCCGTGCCGTTCCGCAGTTCCCTTCCGCAGTGGCCATTCCACCCTGGGACTATTGTGCTAGTCGGCGGGTCGATCGTCAAGGTTTGGGGTTTCAGGGGAGTGTAGGCTGGGGGGCATCAATGAACAGGTTGTCTGATGAATCGAGCCCCAAAGGATCAAATCATGAGCGATGCGGCGAAGGTGACGGCAGCGTTTGAGCTGGCGTCGGAGCGATACCAGGCTCTCGGCGTTAACGTGCAAGCTGCACTCCAACGGCTTGCAGAAATCTCGATTTCAGTTCACTGCTGGCAAGGTGATGATGTCGCCGGTTTTGAAAGTGACTCCGGTGCGCTCGGCGATGGTCTGGCCGTCACCGGGAACTATCCCGGACGCGCCCGAACGGCGGATGAGTTGCGTAGCGACCTTGAACTCGCCTACTCCTTGATCCCCGGAAAACACCGTTTGAATTTGCACGCGATCTATGGGGAATTCGACGGGCCGGTGGATCGCGATGAAATCGATATCGAACACTTCCAGGGCTGGATCGATTGGACGCGCGACCGAGGGATCAAACTGGACTTCAACCCCAGCTACTTCTCTCACCCCAAAGCATCCGACGGTTTCACGTTGTCGCATCCGGATGCCGGGATACGCCAATTTTGGATCGATCACGGAATCGCGTGTCGCAAGATCGCCGCGGCAATGGGAGCGGCTCAGGGCGGACCATGCGTCAACAATTTCTGGGTGCCCGACGGTTTCAAAGATACCCCCGCAAGCCGCAAAGCGCCGCGGGAACGGTTGGCCGCTTCTCTTGATGAGGTATTCGCCGAAGCCCTACCGCGAGACCAGACGTTAGACGCGGTCGAATGCAAGCTGTTCGGGATCGGAAGTGAGAGCTACGTCGTCGGTTCGCATGAGTTCTACATGGGCTATGCCATTTCGCGGGACAAAGTCTTGTGCTTGGATGCGGGGCACTTTCATCCGACCGAAGTCATCTCGGACAAAATTTCCTCGGCGTTGATGTATGTGCCCGAGCTGTTGTTGCACGTCAGCCGCGGTGTGCGATGGGACAGTGATCACGTCGTCACCTACAACGATGAATTGCAGGCGATCATGCAAGAGATTGTTCGCGGCGACTATCTCGGCAGGGTGCATATTGGGTTAGACTTCTTCGATGCCAGTATCAATCGTGTCGCCGCTTGGGCGATCGGCACTCGCAACGCGCTGAAAGCCCTGCTTGCGGCGCTGCTTGAGCCGACCGAGACGCTTCAGCAGCTCGAGCGAGACGGCGACTTGACCGCTCGGCTGGCCGTGATGGAAGAACAGAAGACGATGCCACTGGGAGCGGTTTGGGACCACTACTGTGAGTCAATGGGCGTTCCCGTTGGTGCGGAGTGGCTGGAAAAGGTTCGACAGTACGAAACGACAGTCACGTCTCGTCGAAGCGAAGAATCGGTTGCGGGATAAACAGGGACTCAGCGACCGTTGGTGTGCAGGCTTTAGCCCAATACCGCTAAGTTAAGCTCGACGGGGAGGCCCGGACGCTGGCGCGAACCGGCTGATGTCAAACGAATATCAGCCGTTTGGCGCGAGCCTACGGGCACCGAGTTGAGGAAACCACGCTTAACTTAGCGGTATTGGGCTTTAGCCGCCGCGGGTCGCTGCGGCGCAGCGACAAGCAGTCGCCTAAAGGCTGGACACCAACTGATGCTCAACCGCGTTTCCGCTCGATCAACTCAACCCGGAAACCGTATATTTTACTAAGCACTAATCAGGAAATTCCATGAGCGAAGAAACGTCAAATTCGGGCGGAGAATTTGAACGCGAACCGGTGCCGGATTCGGCGTTACTGGGGAGCGGCAAGTTTTGGGGGATGTATGCGGGCGAACACGCCGCGGGAACGGAGTTCATGATCGGACCGCTGTTTCTGGCGGCCGGTGCAAGTTTGTCCGACCTGATTCTCGGACTGCTACTGGGCAACATTCTGGCGGTGTTGACGTGGCGATTCCTGGTCGTGCCGATCGCGATGGCGAAGCGGATGACGTTGTACTATCAACTCGAACGCATCGCCGGCGGCTCGTTGGTCAAGTTTTACAACCTGGTCAATGGCCTGCTGTTTTGCTTTCTTGCCGGTGCGATGGTCACCGTCTCGGCGTCCGCAGTGGGAGTCCCCTTCGGCATCACCTTCGATGTCCCAGCGAACATGTTCGGGCTGAGCAACCCGTCTTTCACGGCGCTGGTGGCGATTGTTGGCGTGGTCATTGCAACGGTTGCAGCCGGTGGCTACGAGCGTGTTGCTCGGGTGGCCAACATCGCCGCACCTTGGATGATCGCGGTGTTTGCCGCTTGCGGAATTGTGTCGCTCGGGCAGATGGAAGCAACCAGCATGGCCGCGCTTTCGGAAGGCCAGTTCTGGTCCGACGCGATCGCTTTCGTGCAGGAAAAGAACGGGCCACAAACGTTCGGTTTTTGGCAGATCGTTGTGTTCGCCTGGCTGTGTAACGGAGCGATGCACTTCGGGATGGCGGATCTGTCTATCTTCCGATTCGCAAAATCCAAAGCCTCGGGCTGGGCACCTGCCATCGGCATGTTCTTGGGCCACTACATGGCCTGGATCTCGGCCGGGTTGTTGTTGGCGGCATTGATCAAACTTCAACCGAGCCTGGCACTTGGCGACGACGGCAAGGTCACCGCAAATCCCGGGCTGCTGGCGTTTCAATCGCTCGGCTGGGCCGGCATCATCTGCGTGGTGATCGCCGGTTGGACGACCGCAAACCCGACGATCTATCGCGCCGGACTTGCCTTCCAAGGCATCTTACCGAACAGTTCACGCGCCGCGATGACTTTGGTTGCGGGAGCTGTTGCGACCATCGCGGGTGCCTTTCCCAATCTGTCGGCTCAGTTACTCGGCTTTGTCGGCACGTACGGAACCGTTCTCGGTCCGATGGGGGCGGTGATCTTCGTCGACTTTTATCTGATGAAAAAGTTTGGTCTGCAAAACGAGTACGCCACCCACAGCGGAACCAAAATCAACCTTGCCGTGATGATCGCGTGGCTGCTTCCCGTCGCGGTTGGCCTGTATCTGATTTTTCAACAGGGCGTGTTTGCCGCTTACGCGGTGATTCCCTGCTGGATCGCTTGCGGAGCGCTGTACATCGTTCTCAGTAAGTTCACGCAGAAAGCATCGGGTGATTCCCGAGCAACCGCATCCTCTTAAAACGCCACAGAGACTTACCATGGACAAAATCGCCAAACTCATCTCGCTGATCACCCTCGGCCTCGTTGTCTTCCCCTGCCTGTTGTATTTCCTCGGCGCGATCGGACTCGATGCCGTGAAGTGGGCTGCGTTGGCCGGCACGATCGGATGGTTCATTTCCACGCCGATGTGGATGAGCCGAAAATTGCCGGTCGACGCCAACCAGGTCGAGATCTAGGGGCCGTCGACGACCGGGTCCCTCGCGGTCTATTTGTCGAAATCCATCCGCACGCAAACTCAACTTATTGGTGGGAAATTGAAGTCCTTTGCAACTTTCATCACGTCATCGCTGGTCGCCGTTTTCTTGGCAACACATGTCAGCGCGATCGAACCCGTGCAGCTGCGATGTGAATACGTTGAGAACCCCGTGGGGATTGACATCACGAAGCCGCGTCTGAGTTGGCAAATCGCATCCAGCGAACGTGGTCAGGCGCAGTCAGCGTACCGTGTCATCGTGGCATCCACCGCCGAAAACCTCGCGGGTAACATCGGGGATCGTTGGGACTCGGGAAAAGTCATTTCCGACCAGACACTCTTCGTTGAGTATGCAGGCCAGCCACTTAAAAGTCGTCAGCAGTGTTTCTGGAAGGTGCAGGTTTGGGACAACCATGAGTCCACCTCCACGAGCAGCAAACCAGCTTTGTGGTCGATGGGACTGCTGGACGACTCGGATTGGTCCGCCCAATACATCAGTTTTCGCGATGGTTCGCCGATCCACAAGAGCGTCGAAGAGCTTCACCTTCCGGCGGCACGACAATATCGCAGGGAGTTTTCCGCGGCCAAACAAGTCAAGCGTGCGACGATCTACGCAACCGCACTCGGCATCTACGAGCTGCATCTCAACGGAACCCGCGTCGGCGATGCCTTGTTCGCCCCCGGTTGGACCGACTATCGACAACGTGCCTATTACAACACCTACGACGTCACCGACTTGGTTCGCTCCGGCGACAACGCGATCGGTGCGTGGGTCGCCGACGGTTGGTACAGCGGCTACGTCGGCTTCGGCCTGCTGACGGGAATGGGAACGGAGAAGACCGGACGGGCAACGTACGGAAAAACGCCCGCGCTGATGTCCCAACTGGAGATCGAGTACACCGACGGGACAAGACAAGTCATCGCGACGGATGAGACTTGGAAGGTCACCGGCGATGGACCGATTCAGGAGGCCGACTTGCTGATGGGCGAATCCTATGACGCTCGAAAGGAAATGGATGGATGGGCGACGGCCGGATTTGATGACAGTGCGTGGCAGTCGGCGATCCTTGCCAAAGACAACGGCAGCCAAATTACAACGTTTTTTCAGCGTCGTAATCCGACGAAGCCGGGCGGGGGCGTGAAGAATCTGGGTGCCCAACGGGATCTCGGCTTCAAGCGTCCGAAGCTGGAAGCATTCCCCGGTGTTCCCGTTCGGGTGACCGAAGAGATTCCGGCCAAGCACGTCACGGAGCGTGAGCCAGGGACATTTGTGTTTGATCTCGGCCAGAACTTCGCGGGCACGATTCGGCTGAAGGTCAAAGGCGAAACCGGACAACGGATCCAGATTCGCTATGGAGAAATGCTGCATCCGGATGGTCGGCTGATGACCGAGAACCTGCGGAAAGCCCGGGCAACGGACTTCTACACCTGCAACGGCGATCCCGACGGCGAAACCTACGTCCCACGATTTACCTTTCATGGATTTCAATTTGTCGAGGTCGCCAATTTTCCGGGCGACCTAACGCTGGATACCGTTACCGGCCTGGTGACGCACAGCGACACGCCGTTGACCAGCGAATTTGAATGTAGCGACCCGATGGTCAATCAGCTCTTCAAAAACGTCGTTTGGACGCAGCGTTCCAATTTCCTGGATCTGCCCACGGACTGCCCGCAGCGTGACGAGCGGATGGGTTGGACCGGTGACGCGCAGGCTTACGTTGCCACCGCGGCCTACAATGCGGACATCGGTGCGTTTTACACAAAGTGGTTGCGTGAGTTGATGGAATCGCAGCGGCCCAGCGGTGCGTTCCCCGGCTACGCTCCGTTTCCGTTCCAGCATGGCTGGGATTTCGGCACCGCCTGGGCGGATGCGGGTGTCATTTGTCCGTGGACGATCTGGCAGTTCTACGGCGACACACGAGTGATCGATGATTGTTGGGAGCCGATGACACGGTTCATGCGTTGGCGCAAGGCAACCAGCGTCGGTGACCTTGGCATCACTCACGGAAACGCCTGGGGCGATTGGCTCGCCCAGGGTGCCGAAACGCCGCTGGACTATATCGACACGATTTATTTTGCGATTTCCGCCCGGATGATGTCCGAGATGGCGGAAGCCACAGGAAGACAGTCAGAAGCAAAAAGATACCAATCCCAGTTTGAAAAGACGAAAGCCGCCTTCCAGGCGAAGTACCTGAACGACGACGGCAGCATCAAGGTTAAAACGCAAACCGCTCATGCCCTTGCTTTGTTCGCCGATCTTGTCCCTCAAGATCAGCGTGCATCAACCGGACAACATCTTGCGACGATGCTTGGCGAAAATGGCAACCACATGGCGACTGGGTTTTTAGGTACCCGCCCGTTGTTGCCAGTTCTTTCAGCAGCCGGCCAGCATGACTTGGCGACGTTCCTGTTGCAATCGCGAGAGTTTCCTTCCTGGGGTTACGAGATCGCAAACGGAGCGACGACGATCTGGGAACGCTGGGACAGCTATACCAAAGAAGACGCGTTCGGCCGGCACAACGCCGCGATGAATTCATTTTCTCACTATGCGTTTGGTGCGGTATGCGAATGGATGTTTGACACCTTGGCGGGGATTCAATCGGACGGTCCGGGATTCAAGAAAATCATCATTCGCCCGACGCCACCCTCACCGGGCAGCAATGCAATGCATGAGCCGATCCACTGGGTGCGTGCTTCCTACCAGTCGATCCGAGGCACGATTCGCAGCGATTGGAAACTGGCGGACGGGCGGTTCCACCTGAGCGTTTCAGTCCCCGCCAATACGACAGCGACGGTCTACCTTCCGACCAGCGATGCCGGCAGCATCACAGAGAGTGACAAACCTCTTGAGGGACATCGACACGTGAGAGTCCTCCGCAGTGATGCCAACGTCGCCGTCCTGGCGGTCGCATCGGGCAGCTACGAGTTTTCTGCAACCAGCGGTATCGCTCCGGCAACCGTTGCGTTGAAGACATCGACGCCCAAAGACAACTCGATCAATCCCAACGGTATCGACCTGAGCGGAGCGACGAAGTTGGCGTCATGGGATTTCACGAAACCGTCAGACCTGGAGAAGTGGACGGAGCGGAAAAGTGTCGAGATCCGCCAGCGCGACGGCAAGGCGTTTTTGATTGCTACAGGAGAGGATTCGCAGATGGCGGCAAGGCTTGGCACGCCGGCCACTGGAAAGCTGGTCATTGAGTTGCGTGCGATGCCCGCAACGGGGGCAACCAGTCAGTTTTTCTGGGCACAACCCGGACGAGGTTTCAACGGCCAGCAACAAAGCAAACGGACGCTGCGAGAATCCGATCAAGTGAACGCCTACCTGTTTTCAATTCCCGGAGAACAACGCGTCGGCAAAATTCGCTTCGATCCATTCGCAACCTATGACCGGTACGCCGACGTTGGCGAAATGCTGATCGAATCAATCTCTGTCTATCAGCTCGCACAGTGATTCACAGATCTTCGATGCACTTTGTTCCGAACCGATTTCATTGTCGCAACGCCAAGCTGTCTTGCAACGATTCGAGGTGTGTCGCATGACTTGGTTAAGTCGGCGGCAGGTCATCGGGGACACTGAACGACGGCGCCTATTGGTGGCGTTTCCGGACAGCCTCAGCATCGCGGCCTACGGACGAGTGATGAAAGCGAACAGATGGATAGCCACAAAAAACACGACAAAACACAAAAATCCCGCAGCAAGAATGGCAGTTCCTGCAGCGTTAAAGGAAATCAACAGTCATTAAATACTTTTTTACCTGTAGTTTTGCTGCACCAAAATTGATCAGTAGGCCGGTTTCGATTCTGGACGATTTAAGGTAGCCAAGAATCTGCGCGACGTGTTCGTCGGTCGTCGCTTTGCATGCTTTGAGCTCGACGATGAGGCAGTCTTCTATGAATAGATCGGCGAAATATTCACCCAGGACCGTTCCGTCTTCATCGTAAACCGTCAATGGATGCTGCTGCCGCACCTTCAAACCTTGCTTGGCAAGCCGATTAACCAACGCATTCTCATAAACCTTTTCGAGGTGACCGTTTCGGTGGTACTTATGAATCGCAAAGCTTGTTTCTCTGACAATGTCACACAGTGCGTTAATATTTTCCCAGCTCATTTTTGTGCATTCTCGTGTTTTTTGTGGCGATTGACCAAACCCCAACTTGGCCAATCTTGTCGATCTGTCGAAGGGCTGTCCACAATTTCGCAAGCCGTTTCGATTTGAGAATTGGAATTATTCGGCAGCGAGATTCTACTGCCAAACGAAACAAGCCTCCTGAGTCGCATCATACACCCCACATCCTTGAATTCATGGTGCCCCTTGAACATGACAAACAACACAGCGAACGATCGGCTACTGACGTTGCTCGGATGCACGTTGGCAACGTGGCTCTCGCTGATTCCCACAGTGTCAGCGAAACCGAATGTCGTCTTCATTCTCGCCGATGATCTTGGCTGGAGCGACACGACCCTGTATGGCACGACATCATTCTATAAGACGCCGAACATCGAGCGTCTGGCTGCTCGCGGCATGACGTTCACCCGCGCCTACTCCGACAGTCCGTTGTGTTCGCCCACGCGAGCCAGCATTCTGACCGGGCTGAGCCCCGCGCGACATGGAATCACGACGCCGAATTGCCATTTGCCGATCGTGACCCTGGCGGCAACGGTCACGCCGTCCGGTCCTGCCAACCAAAAGGCGACGATTCCCAAACCGGTGACTCGGCTGACGACAGACTACTACACGCTCGCCGAAATGTTCAAAGACAACGGCTATGCGACGGGGCATTTCGGAAAGTGGCATCTGGGTGCTGAACCCTATTCGCCGCTTGAACACGGATTTGATGTGGACGTTCCTCATCATCCTGGTCCAGGCCCGGCGGGCAGTTATGTCGCCCCGTGGAAGTTTAAAGACTTCGACCACGATCCGGACGTCCCCGACCAACACCTGGAAGACCGGATGGCGAAGGAAGCCGTGGCGTTTCTTCAGCAGTACAAAGACGAACCGTTTTTCCTGAACTACTGGATGTTCAGTGTGCATGCGCCGTTCGATGCGAAGCGGTCGCTGATCGATAAGTATCGAAAGCAGGTCGACCCGAACGATCCGCAGCGGAGCCCAACGTATGCCGCCATGATCGAAAGCATGGATGATGCTGTCGGCACGTTGCTCGACACGCTCGATCGACTTGGTATCGCCGACAACACGATCATCGTGTTCGCCTCAGACAACGGTGGCAACATGTACAACGAGGTCGACGGTACATCGGCGACCAGCAACGCTCCGCTTCGTGGCGGCAAAGCCACAATGTACGAAGGCGGAGTCCGCGGACCGGCAATTGTGGTCTATCCCGGTCATGTCAAGGCCGGGTCGCATAGCGACGCTCGTATTCAAACCAGCGACTACTATCCGACTCTGCTGGACTTGCTCGAAATCGATGCTCAGCCGGAGCAGACGTTCGATGGGATCAGCATCACCGCCGCACTCGACGGCAAGTCGCTCGATCGTGAAGCGATTTTCACTTACTTCCCACACTCGCCGCGGATTCCCGAGTGGCTGCCGCCGGCGGTGAGTGTGCATGCAGGCGACTGGAAACTGATTCGTGTTTTCTTCGGCGGCGATGACGGCAAACACGACTACAAGCTTTTCAACTTGCGAGCGGACATCGGCGAACGGAACAATCTCGCCAAGGAACATCCTAAGCGGGTTCGCCAGTTGGACGCGATGATCGACGAGTTCCTGGAGGACACGAGGGCGGTTCTTCCCTTACCGAATCCTAAATTTGATCCGGCGAAGTTCGATCCGGACCAAATCGGCAAGGCCGCGTTGAAGGGCACAGGAACGAATCAAAAGAAGCCGCGGCGCAACGCAAAGCCCGTCGCAGGCTGGAAGCCCGGCGGCACCTGCGAACTGACACTCGAACAGGGGGCGCTAATCGTGACGAGCGTCGGAGGTGATCCGTACCTGAGCTTCACAATGCCTGACGCGGTCAAGGAGAAGTCGCTGATACTGAAGTTCAGCCTGGCGTCGCAAGCCGATGGTCACGGACAGATTTTCTGGCAGGAACAGGGCGTTGCTCCACCTTTTTCGGCGAGTCGCTCCAAACCCTTTGACGTGCAGCATGATGGCGAAGCACACGAGTACAGCGTTTCATGGACTGCCCACAATCCCGTCGTGGCAATCCGCATCGATCCGGCGACGGCAAAAGGTCGCGTTCGACTTTCCAACATCCGGCTGACCACCGACGACGGTGAAGAGGTTTACCGATGGAAATTCTGAACCGTTGTTTGTAGACGGGACTGCAAAGGATGGAGTGGACTCAAGAAGACGAAGGTTGTGAATCACTCGATTGTTCATCGGTGCATCTCGCAATGACATCGAACAGAGTTTCTGGATCCACAGGCTTTGCGACATAAGCGTCCATTCCTGATTCAATGCAGCGTTCTTCATCTCCTGTCATCGCACTTGCTGTCATGGCGACGATCGGCGTGCGACGACGAGAGTCCAGTTCTTTTTGACGGATGATTCTCGTTGCTTCGTGACCATCCATTGTCGGCATCTGGATATCCATCAACACCAGATCAAACTCTTCGTTGTCGTATGCATCGACCGCTTCCACACCATCAGACGCCAAGACGACTTCGTGACCTTCGCGCGTGAGTAGCCCGATCGCGACTTTCTGATTCACCAAACCGTCTTCGGCGAGCAGAATCCTAAGTTTGCGGACTTGTCGTTGCCTGTCCGCAGGTGAAGCCGTGTCCGACGACTGCTGGTCGCAAAGTTCGAAATTTGCAGTGAAATGAAATTTTGTTCCCAGGCCCGCTTCGCTTTCTACCCAGATTCGACCGCCCATCAACTGAACGAGCTGCGACGAAATCGATAGCCCCAGCCCCGTGCCGCCAAAGCGTTTGGTCGTTGAAGCATCCGCCTGGCGAAACGACTCAAAGATCTTTTGTTGGTGATCGGCGGGGATTCCGATTCCCGTGTCGCGAACGATGAAGTGCAGACAAACGGAATCGCGACAGATGGATTCGCGCGACACGTCGACTTCGACTTCGCCCTGGTCGGTGAACTTGATCGCATTGCCAACCAAGTTCACGATGATTTGAGCGAGTCGCCCGGAGTCACCGACAATCGTTTCGGGAAGATCAGAATCGAAGCGACAAAAGACTCGAAGCCCTTTGGACAGGGCGCGATTCTCCAGCGATTTCACGGTCAGCCCGACACAGTCACGCAAACGGAATGCTTGATGATCCAAGTCCAGCTTGCCCGCCTCGATTTTGGAAAAATCAAGAATGTCATTGAGGATTCGCAGCAACGATTCGGCCGAATGTTTGACCATCATCAACTGTTCGCGCTGCTCGTCGGTGGTCTTGCTGCCGAGCAGCAGGTCCGTCATACCGATCACCCCGTTCATCGGCGTGCGTATCTCATGACTCATCGTCGCCAAGAACTCACTCTTGGCGCGATTCGCGTTCTCTGCGATTTCCTGGGCCTCCCGCGCCTGCTCTTCCGCTCGCTTCCGTTCGGTAACGTCCCAAAACATGATTTGAATTCCGCTGAGTTTCCCGCGGGCATCATGGACCGGACCTTTATAGACCTCGAAGAATGCGCGCTGGCCGTCCGCGTCTTTGTACTCTTCGATATCGCGGAAACCCTTCTCCGTAGCGATCACACGATCATCGTCACTGTGGTACTTGTCTGCCAAATCTGGGGGAAAGAGTTCGTCGTCGGTCTTTCCGATCAACTCGTCGAGGGGCAATCCGATCGCGTCGCAATAGAGTTGGTTTGCAAACACAATTCTGCGATTTTTGTCCTTGCGGACCAAATACATCGGCATGCTCTCCACGAGTGACAAATAGAGAGCTTCGGATCCCTGCCAAGACTTTGAGTCCCGGTATTCCTCCGGCGATTGGCCGAGGCAGTCATGAAAGGTCGCCGCCATGTGCTCGGCGTTTGAAAAGCCGGCCAGGTCGGCGACCACAGTTGTCGGCAAATCGGTCTCACTGAGCAATCGCTGCGCACGGCTGACGCGACAGTGATTGATTTCCTGAAGAACCGAGTGGCCTTTCGCTGCCAAAAATCGGCGATCGAGTGCGTCCTCCGAAATCGCGAGTTGCTCGGCGATATCGACGCCGCCAATCGGCGAATGGCTGCGCGTCCAAATGATCTCGACGGCTTCATCTACGATGGCATCTTGAGTCGTCGAAGGTGTTGCCGTGTCGTCCGGCGTCGACCTCAATTCCCCGTGAAGCAAATCGAGCGCGTCACCGACCAAGCTCATTCCCTGGAGAGCAAGAAGGACGGAGTTTTGTGCAGGATTCGTGTGAACTCGGTCGACCAGGCTGTCAAAACGCTCAACAAACGACTCGCATTCACCCATCTGAATCAACGACGATTCGGGCCACAACCGATTGAAACGGCGTAGGCGATGCATCAGATCACCGCTCAATGAAATCCATCGTTCGTTCCAACCGGTTTCGAGATGGGGCCGATAACGGTGCCAACTGCCCGGCGTCAGAAAAAACAAGGCGTCGCCGTGGAACGCTCGCAACGGCATGGCCTGCGATTCAAACTCGCCTGCTCCTCCGGTGACTAAGACCAGTTGAAACTCAGGCAGCGTGCGGCCGTTTTCCCAGCTGAAATCATAAAGCTGCGGGTGGCCCGCTAACGGGTAAGGTTCACCAATCGCGGCGTTCGAGCGACCTGCACCGGTGAGATACGCGCCCCAACCGATCGCTTGCTCGTTGACTGGCAAGTAGTGGTGAAAAGCTTGTTGACCTGACATGGAGCACGTGTCCTGAATGTCTATGGCATGCGACCAACGGTTCACGCATCACAGCACCTCGGATCACCGCACATCGGAGTGATCGCCGAGGCACGTCTTTCCCAATGCGCTCGTGACGGTCAGTTTACCGCATCAAGCCCAATACCGCTAAGTTAAGCTCGACGAAGGTGCCCGGACGCTGGCGCGAACCGGCTGATCTCAATCGATTATCAGCCGTTTGGCGCGAGCCTACGGGCCCCGACCTTAAGAAACCACGCTTAACTTAGTGATATTGGCATCAAGCCCGCGTCGGTCGGCTATTTGCCGAATCGGGACGCGGCTCGCGGTTTTTGGATTTCACCGCCGCGTGTGGACAAGCCGGAAAGGGCCAAGGACGCGGCGGAAGTCCAGATTGAAAGCATCGCGTCTACTTGGCACCCGTTGCATTGATTCCCTTGCGAGCGACGGATCGCCCAGCTGCTCTGATATGCGTTCGCAACTCTTGGGGTGAAAGGCAACGCTCGTAGATCGCAACCTCGTCGATCTGACCGACGAAGCGGCGATAGACCGAGTCGGGGTAAACCTGACCAACGAGAATTTGCACCTGCTCCGTCAGCGGCGCCGAATTGGAATGCTCAGCCGACAATTGCCCGTCGATCCACAGCATTTGTCGATCCCCTTTCTTCTGGGCCGCAACATGTTGCCAGACTCGAGCGCGATATTCCTGTTCGGCAAACAAATTGGTAGCACTGATCGGCTCGTTGGATCGGAGTGCACGATGGACAAACCGAAATCGGTTGGGCGGAGACCCCGTCAAGCGATGCGTAAAATAGTGCTGGGCAGTGGTTTCCAGCATCATGGTGTGCGGGTAACGGCCATCCTTTAGTCCTTCAACGGCATGCAAACACAGCACTTCACCGTGGTGAAACAACAGCGGCTTGACCCACATCTCAATGGTGTATTCGTCCAGAGGCTTCCCCGGCCAAGGTTCCAAGGCTCGAAATGCCGAGGAGGTCGACGCCCCCAATTCAGCGACCCGATTCGTTCCATATTGACGCCAGTCAGGATTTCCAACAACGATCGCATTCATCCCCGGTGTGGTCCCTTCGTTCTCCACGAATGGAGGAGACTCACCGGACAGTTCCTCAAATCGCCAGTAGATGCTTGGCTGGGACTCCGAAACGGCTCGAACGTATTCTTCGCCCAGATCTAACGGATCAAACCCGGCTGACCGCGCCGAAACAAAGTTGGCCATGGACGCCTCGAACTTGACCACCGAAATGCCCAAGCCAGGCTTCGAGGAAAAACGCACGGCTTCGCCGTCTTCCAGGTGGACTTCCGTCGCTGTGGATGCCGCATGAGCTGGCTTCACTAAGACTTGTCCGGTGAAGACGTGCACCTCATCAACGGAGCCATCGGAGACCAGCCCGATCGAACTCTGGCCATCAACAAGCACCTCGCCGATCGGCATATCCACCGAGACCTTGCCGCGTCCGATACCGAGTGATTTAACCGTCATGGAACCTCGGAGAAATCCGAGTTGGCCATCGGCGCGAATAAAGATGCTCGCCGGCCCCTCGAGTCGGACCATCGCTTCACCAGGAGTTCCTTCACCGACTCTCAATTCGGCGATCCCCTCGACGAGATTCAAAACCTCTCCCGAATCAATCGGCTCTCCGACCACCGGGACGGAGTCATCGGTCGAATGCCAGACGCAGGCGGTCATCGAGACCAGTTGCGGAGAAGCGGATGGACCTGATTTCGGCAAAGTGGCTTCCAACGCCATTTCCGTACCGGTCGCGGAGGGCTTGGCGAGAGACCATACCAGTGAAGCGACAAGAAGATGACTCGCCGCAAGTACCAGCAACCAATGCGTGTTGGACCACTTGCCAGACGCGCGCGTAGCCATCGCTTCGGGGGCCGAAGGCGACATCGCCGACACTGCGGCGTTGGAATCGATCCCAACTCGCGTGATGTGTTTGTCGCTGCCCAACACTTTGCCCAGCATCTCCGCATTCGCGGGCGCGTCGAGAGAGCCTGAGTCGGTCAAGGCACAGAGTTGATCAATCAGAGCGGCCGCTTCCTCCGCCCCCTCTTTGAATTGGATCAATTCATTGAGCTTGTCGACCTCCGATTCGCTCAGAGGTTCACACTGCGATTTTAAGATCAAGGTTCGCAAAACCTGTGATGACTCGTTCTCCGGCTTCATTGCATTCCCTCGCTTACCGATCGATCGACACATCTTGACAGGCGACCGTGGACGCGACTTAGCTCGCGGTAGATCGCATGTGTCGAGCGGCCAACGCGTTTCGCTATCTCACTCACGCTCAACCCGTCAAAGTACCGCTCGCGAATCAGGTCATGATCCTGTGAGGGAAGCTTCTTGAGACACGTCGACAAAGCCATTCGACGGTCACCCATCTCAGCTGCGATGGGCATTGCAGCCAATGCGAGTGACTCAAGCGTCTCATCGCTGAGTAGCTTGATTCGGCGTTTTGATTCACGATATTTCAGCATTTCATAGTGCGCAATCCGACACGCCCACGCGGCAAAGTTTCCGGAAGGATCGTATTGAGAAAACTTTTGCCACAGGACAATGCAAGTCTGTTGAAAAATCTCTTCGGCCTCATCGTGGCGATTCATGGTCATGATGCGAATGAATGACATCACCTTACTCGAATTTATCGCTAGAAGTCGAACGAAGTCTTCTTGAGAGGCTTCCTCTTTGATAGCTAGCACCGGGTGGGAGAAAGTGGAATCGGATGGCGCCCCGTGGCAAACGTGAGATCACAGCCCTCTGCATCTTGATTCCCGCCGGGCCTGATTGCATTTGCGATCTTTTTTCATCGTTTCCGGGAAAACCTCTGAATTGTGAAAAAAGGACTGTTTTTGGTGAAAATGACCGCAAAAAACATCCGCAACGCCGGGAGATACCCCAGAGAGGGCCGAACTTTCGCCGCTCTCACTTATCCCCTCTTTTCCTCCCGCACTGGAATCTTCAAATGAAACGTCAGCGTACCGCGTTCACCCTGGTCGAATTGCTGGTGGTCATCGCGATCATCGGCATCCTGGTCGGGCTTCTCCTGCCGGCAGTTCAGGCCGCTCGCGAAGCGGCCCGCCGCATGAGTTGCAGCAACAACTTCAAGCAAATCGGCATTGGGATCCACAACTACCATGCCGCATTTAAGAACCTTCCGATTCATGGCAACGGTACCGATCGGGGGCCGAACGGGCAACAGATCTACGCGGGTGACAACAGAACGGACAGTATCAACCGGCGCGGGTCATTCTTGATTGCGATCCTTCCCTTTGTCGAGCAACAGGGGTTATGGGATATGATCTCAAATCCGCTCGCCTCCAATGCGGATGGCTCCCCGCGCAATCCCCCGTGGCAAGCCATGGGGCCCGGCGTCGCTCGTATCGACTACCTCCCCTGGTCAACCGAAATCCCAACCTATCGATGTCCGAGCGATCCCGGTGTCGGCCTTCCGGCACTCGGACGGACGAACTATGGAGTTTGCACCGGCGACTCGTCGGTCATGTCTCGGGAAGGAAAAGTATTCGTCACTCTAGTCTCACGTGGGGCGACGATCCCGTACAGTGCGAACAACCAGAGGCAAGCGATACGCTCGAATAAAGTCCATCGGGGCATGTTCGTGATGAACAGTCGCATGAAATTCAGGGATACGCTCGATGGTTTGAGCAATACGATCATGTGTGGCGAACTCGCCACCGGCCTGGGTGATGCGGACGTCCGAACGTCATTCCCGCGTGATCGTGCTTACAACGACAGAAGTGGACACGGTCGCAGAGAATGTCGACTCAACCCTCGGTTCATGGAGCAACACCATGATCCGGATCGTCCACGTTATTGGATTTCCGGCGCCGCCGCTAACCTTAGCGCGACACAGCGGCGCGGCTTTCGCTGGCACGATTGCATGCACTTTTTCACCCAGGTGCATACGATCCTTCCGCCTAACTCCGGGGTCTGCACCGGCGGATTCACGAGCAATGACTCGATGGTCCCGCCCTCCAGTCGCCACCAAGGAGGCGCGCACGTCTTGATGGGCGACGGCGCAGTTGTTTTTATCACCGACTCCATTGAGGCCGGTGACAGCTACCGCAACATGGTTTCCTACCACGGAGACGTTCCGACAATCGCCGGTGAGCAAAGCCCGTATGGACTATGGGGAGCGCTGGGGACCCGCGCGTCCAATGAAGTGATTGAAGAACAGCTAAACCAGTAGAACGGTAGCGATTTCTTCACAGACGCAAGGAACCCCACTCGCTGCCGACATCGGCGGCGATTCCAGATCGATGAGTTCCTTGCGTCACTCGGGTCAGATTCCGTTGTCAAACCCATTCCGCTCTCAAAACTCTACTCAGAAATCAAATGAAATCGAAACTGCTCTTTTGTCTCATCGCCACCTCGGTGATGGCTGGATGCTCGTCATCCGACCCCACCTCTGTTGCCGAAGGACTCGATCAACAACAGATCGACGAATACAATGCGATGATCGCCGAAGACGAAAAAATGCTCATGGATGCCGGTGAAATAGGAGATGATGAGTAGCCGGCGACGAGCGATTGAACTCGGCGACATGGTCGAATCATCCAAAGGCTGACGTGGTCCCCACGTCGGCCTTTTTACTTCCCCAACACCTAGGTTCTCAACATGAGATTTCGAATGTTTCTCCCCATCCTCGCGGTGATTCTGATCGCGGAGGTCGGTGCCGCCGAGACGCCAACCGCATCGATCTCGAAACCGGCGATCGATCCCAACGGTGAATCGGGATACCGTGCGCTGCTGAGCCGCGGGTACACGCCGTTGTTCAATGGCCAGGACCTGACCGGTTGGCGAAACCCGTACCCTCACGGCGAAGCCAAGGTCGTTGATGGAGAAATTCACCTGCTCGCGGATAAAAAGTTCTTTCTGGTCACCGAGAAAACGTACTCGGATTTCCGGGTGAGCGTTGAAATCCACCTTCCCGAAGGCCCAGCCAATTCGGGAGTCATGTTTCGATGTCACGTCGACGACGACGCGGAGAAGAAGGTCTACGGCTACCAGGCTGAGTGTGACGGTTCGGATCGGCGCTGGTCCGGCGGGTTCTTTGATGAAGCCAGACGCCGATGGATTTGGCCCAGCACCAAAGGGCGATCAACGGATCAATTCCTCGAGCACGCCGAAGAATCGCAGCAATTCTTCGCAACGCCACGCGTCCGCAACGCGCTCCATCGCAACGGATGGAATCGCTTCGAAATCACCTGCGTGAAGGATCTGATCCGGATTGAAGTCAACGGAGTGGAAACCGTTCGCTTTCGCGACGCCACCGACGCGAGCGGATACATCGGAATCCAGCATCACGGCGAACAGGGCCAAACCTATCGCTTCCGCAATCTGTTCATCAAGGAGTTGCCCGAAATTCCTGCCGAGCAACACGTGGCGTTGACCGAGCAGCAGCCTGTGTCGATCAAACGAATCAACGAGACGGTCACGCAGATCGATTTTGGGAAAGCAGCCTTCGGCAACATCGTCATGCCCGTGCCTCCGGGGCGAGGAACAGCGAGCGTGCATTTCGGGGAGAAGTTAAAAGACGGCCGAATTGACCAAACTCCGCCGGGCACCGTTCGATACGGAATGACACCCATTCGTCTCGGGCAGCAGCGTGGAAATTGGATCGTCCCGGCTCCGGTCGATGCCCGCAACATCGAACAGGCGGGATTGATCTACGCGAACCCACCAGCGGTCTTGACACCGCCAGCGTGGCGGTCGGTGATGCCGTTTCGCTGGGTCGAGATCGAAGGCGTTGGCCCGGACTTTCCATTCGATCTCGTTCGCCGGCGTGCCGCTTACTCGGCAACCTGGAACGACGACGCGAGCGCATTCGAGTGTTCCGACGAAACACTCAACCGCATTTGGGATCTGTGCAAATACAGTATCAAAGCGACCACGTTCGCTGGTGTTTACGTCGACGGCGACCGCGAACGCATCCCCTACGAAGCCGACGCCTATTTGAATCAGCTGAGCCATTACACGACCGACGATGACGTCACGATGGCGGCCCGGACGTTTGACTGGCTGATGGAAAACGGAACGTGGCCGAGCGAATGGGCACCGCACATGGTGTTCATGGCGCATGCCGAATGGATGTATTCCGGCAACACCGAATGGTTAAAACATCGGTACGAATCGTTGAAGTCGAAAACGTTGATGCACCGCAGCGGCGACGACGGATTGGTTCGCAGCGAGGAAGCCGATCAGACTCGACACGACATCGTCGACTGGCCAAAGCAGGAACGTGACGGGTTTGTGTTCACCGAGATCAACACCGTCGTCAACGCGTTCCACATCAAAGCGATGGAGCAGATGGAGGAAATGGCGCGGGCGATCGGCAAGGAGGCTGACGCCGAAGCCTTCGCGGCCCGCGTCAAACTGGCTCGCGCGTCGTTTCAGGACAAACTGTTCGATCAAGATGCCGGCATCTATCGCGATGGCATTGAGACCGACCACAGCAGCGTCCACGCCAATTTCTTTCCCTTGGCGTTCGGCCTGGTTCCCGCCGAGCAACGTGACGGCGTGCTGTCGTGGCTGAAGCAGAAGAAGATGCAGTGCAGTGTTTACGCGGCACAGTATTTCATGGACGCGCTGTTTACAGCCGGAGCCGGCCAAAAGGCGTTGGACCTGATCCTGGCCGACGGCGACCGTAGCTGGAAACACATGGCCAGTAGCGGCACCACGATCACGTGGGAAGCGTGGGAGATGAAATACAAACCCAATCAGGACTGGAACCACGCCTGGGGCGCCGCCCCGGCAAACCTGCTGCCGCGACACGTTCTGGGCGCCCAGCCGCGAACGCCCGGTTGGACCACCGCCACGATTCGACCCTGCCCCGGAAACTTGATGTTCGCCCGCGGCAAGGTCCCGACGCCGCGAGGGGCGGTTGAGATAGACTGGACGAATCAGGCGACCTTCAATCTGTCGCTGTCCTTGCCCGAAGGCATGTCAGCCGTGGTAGAACTACCCGCCCCCGATGATTCCAACGGCGTCTTCGCCGACGGAGCGCCTCGGGCCGCCACCAAACGCGGCGACCGCTGGCTTGTCGACGGGGAAGTCACCGGATCTGTCCGTTTCGAAGTGAAATAAATGCAATGAAAAGGATCAAAATGTCGCGTCGAATTCTTGCATGTTGCCTGTCCGTCCTCGCCGTTTGCTCGCACTGTTTCGCTGCAGAGCATCGTTTGCCTGACATCGTGGTCTATTTGGCAGACGATCTTTCCGCATTGGACCTGCCGATCTACGGTGGTACGAACATCAAGACGCCGGCCATCGATGCGTTGGCTGCCGACGGCATGACCTTCGATCGCGCGTTTGTGGCGAGTCCCGCGTGCGCTCCCAGCCGCGCCGCTCTGCTCACCGGATTGATGCCGGCCCGAAACGGCGCCGAAGAAAACCACACGTATTCGCGCGAGGGAACGGTTCGTCTGCCACGCATCCTCGGTCAACTCGGCTACCAAACGGCAGCGTTTGGAAAGGTCGCCCACTCCAAGAGTGCGAAAGACTATGGTTTCGACACCATCGACCTGAAGCAAGACATTCCCCAGCTGCGAAAAACGGTGGAGACCTTCCTGGTCAATCGCGACGACCCGAAACCACTGGCGTTGTTCGTCGGTGTCTCCAACCCCCATGTGCCTTGGCCAGCCGAATCCACCGTCGATCCCCAATCGATGAGTCTACCACCCAAGCTGTTGGATACGCCGCAAACGCGAGTCCAACGGTCGCGTTATCTGCAGGAAGTCAAAGATCTGGATGCTTACCTCGGCGAACTCCGCGCTTTAACCGACAAGCACATGGCAAAAGACAAACTGTTTGTGTTGTCCAGCGATCATGGAGCCCAATTTCCGTTCGGTAAATGGACGCTGTACGACGAAGGCATCCGTGTGCCGTTGATTGTCGCTCGTCCGGGGAAGATCAAAAAAGGAACTCGAACGGATGCGATGGTCAGCTGGGTCGACATTTTCCCAACGCTGATCGACATCGCCGGCGGAACGGTACCCGAGAACCTCGACGGGCGCTCGTTCGCGGCGGTCCTTCACGGCAAAAGCGATTCACATCGCACACGGATTTTCACGACGCACAGCGGCGACCGAATGATGAATGTCTACCTGAGTCGCTCGATTCGCACCGATCGATACAAGTTGATTTGGAATCCGCATCCCGAGTTTGCGTTCACCACTCACATTGATTTGCTGCTCCGCGAAACCTCGGGCGACTATTTCAAACAATGGATCGAGGCGGCCAAGACCAACCCCCGCGCTGCCGATGTGGTTGCTCGCCACCACGGCCGCCCCGAGTACGAGCTCTTCGACCTCGAACAAGATCCATTGGAACGCAGCAATCTTGCCGGTCGAAAAGAACTTGCCTCCGTTCAGCACGACCTGACAACTGAGTTGAAACAGTGGATTTCAGATCAGGGCGACAACCTGACCGTTTTCCATCCGCCACTGATGCTCGATGAGCCCGAAACTTGGGTGCCCCGAAAAGTATCACGTAAGTAGAGAGTCATCCTCCAAATTCCCTTCAGCCCCTCCAAGGTACGAAAGCTTTTCGGGTTGGTAAAACGATGGCTCGACAAGGATGTCGCGAAATGAATCTCCCTCACAGAAATGGCAATCCCATGGACAGACGCAAATTTCTCGGATCAACAACCGCGAGTCTCACTGGGTTTTCACTGGCGGCAAACGGGATACTGGTTCCCATCGCTACCGATGCCGCGGAGCATCACGCTGCCGGAGACGCCCAACATGCCAACGAGCGATTTGCCCAGCTGACCAAGAGTTTGCTGGTCGATTGGTGCGACGGCATGATCCGGCGTCAGATCATCGAACCCGAGAACCCAAAACGACATGGTGCCCTCGAGTGTCCGGCATGCACCCACATTCACGGCCGGTGCAGCGATGCGTTGTATCCGTTTCTCCATTTGGCCCATGCAACCGGCGACCCAAAGTATCTCAGCGCTGCCATCGCCGTTTATGACTGGGCGGAAAACAACGTCAGCCAGCCCGATGGCAGCTGGACCAATGACATCAACCCCAAAGCATGGCGTGGGACGACCATCTTCGGTGCGATCGCTTTGGCCGAAGCGTTGCACTACCACGGTGACGTTCTGGACAAGGAACGCCGCGAGGCCTGGACGGCTCGACTGGACGAGGCGGCTGGCGGATACCTCTATCGTGATTTCAAGACGATTGACTTCACCAACCTGAACTACGGCATGACGGGGCTTTACGGTTTTCATCTGTTCGGCCGACTTCTGGATAATCCGAAGTACACGCAGCGCAGCGAACAGTTTGCAAAACGGGTCAAGGAGTTCTTCACCGAGCCGAACACGTTGCTGTGGGGCGAAGGCAAGCCGAACAACAATCGCAGCGGACGTGGGCTGTTGCCGATCGACCTGGGTTACAACGTCGAAGAATCGCTCAACGGCGTTGTCCTCTATGCCTTGGAAGTCAACGATACCGAACTGCTGGATTTGATGGTCCGATCGCTGCGCGGGCACTTGGAATTCATGCTGCCCGATGGCGCCTGGGACAACAGTTGGGGAACGCGATCGCAAAAGTGGAGTTACTGGGGCAGTCGCACTTCGGATGGATGTCAGCCGGCTTTCAGTTTGATGGCCGGTTACAACCCGGCATTTGGAACGGCCGCCATCAAGAATGCCGAATTGTTGCAGCGGTGCACCGCCGATGGCCTTCTGCACGGAGGACCGCATTACGTTTCGCATGGTATCAAACCCTGTATCCACCACACGTTCGCACATGCAAAAGTGATGGCGCTGGTGCAAGACAAACTGCACGCGATGCCGAAGGTTGACGCCTCCGCTCCGCTGCCGCGCGAGACCGCTCAAGGCGTCAAGCACTTCCCCGAACTCGATGTCTACTTGGCTGCGAACGGTCCTTGGCGAGCGACCATTTCAGCGTACAACTCGATCTATAAAACGAAAAAGTCCGGTCTGTTGCAACAACCAACCGGCGGCTCGCTCTCGGTGCTGTACCACGAAAAAGTTGGCACGCTGCTGGCGTCCAGCATGGCGCGTTACGAGATGGTGGAACCGTTAAACATGCAGCCCCAGCCCGGCGAGGATTTTCCGCTCACGACGCGAGTCGAAACCCGTCGAAATGGCACTTGGTACACGAACTTGTACGACTTGCAGGCGGATGTCCGTGTCAAGGATCATTCCGAGTTGTCTGAATTCAACATCCGCACAACGCTGCAGGACGCGAACCGCAAGCCCATCGAGCAAGGATCGTCTGAATTCAACTTGAAGTACGTGCTTGATCAGGATCGAGTCACAATTTCCGCGACACCCTCCGACGGAAGCCCGGCACCCGGGCAATCGGCATTGGTGATTCCGATCGTTTCGCCGAGTGGTGAGAAAGTGCGTCAGGTTTCCGAAACTCGGATCGAGATCACCAAACCCGGTGGCATCGTCGTTATTGAGTCAAATGTGCCAATAACGATCCAAGGCGGCAAAAACGAACGCGTCTTCAACATGGTTCCTGGTGCCGAAGCCGTTCCGGTCATCGCTCCATTCCCGCAAGCACAGACGACAGAAGTCCGTTGCAGCATCCAGGTGATTGCTACGTGATGATCTTACACCGTTTGCGGTTTTCGACGCTGGTTCTCTGTGCATGCAGTGTTTTATGGTTGCGTCCGACGCTGGCACAATCACCGCCGCACTCACAGCTCATCGATGAGTTCAAGTTGCCCCATTCCAACGCATCCGGGTTGATTCAAACCTCAACCGTTGATGAAAAAGCACTCACGTTCGCCGTTGGGCCGGCTTCGAAATTCGGAAACACCGTCAATGGCCGCACGCATCAGCAAGATGCGTTGATCACCTACCGTGGACATCAATACGCGACTTACGTGGATGCCAGTCGACGGATCTGCATCGGCCGCCGCGAACTCCCCTCAAGCCCTTGGGAGATCATCCGTTTCGATGATCATCGTTTTGAGTCCAACGATTCACACAACACGTCGGTGATAGGCATTTGTGATAAAGACGGATCGATTCACATGGCGTTCGATCATCATGCGACGCAACTGAACTACCGCGTTTCAAAATTTGGAGTCGCGCATGCACCGGAGTCGACGCCATGGACCGCCGATCTCTTCGGCCCGATCACACACACCCTAGGCTCCGTGACGACGGATGAACGAGTCACCTACCCGAGGTTCTTCCCCGCCCCCAACGGGAATCTGATGTTCTACTACCGCTCGGTCACGTCCGCTGATGGCGACGGGATGATCGAGCAGTACGACGGTGAACAGCATGATTGGACGCCCGGTCTGGGCAAATTCATCGCTCGCGACGTGGGCACGTTCAAAGCGAATGGCCGCGAGAGTCAACGTCGCTGCCCCTACATGAACGCATTGAGTTTTTCAGGGCAACGATTGCACGCGAGTTGGGTTTGGCGAGAGCGTTTCGAAAGAACGAATGTCGTCAATCAACACGATCTGTGCTGCGCCTACAGCGATGACTACGGCCGCACCTGGTGCAATTCGGCGGGCAAAATCATCGGTCGCACGGGGCAGGACCTCATCCATCTCGATTCGCCCGGCTTGGTGGTCGCCGAAATCCCGATCCACTCTGGCTTGTCGAATCAAAACACACACTACGCGTACCCCGACGGCAGCATCCACATCATGCTGCGACATCGACTTGCAGGTGAGTCGTCCGCCGATTCAGAACTTCGTTACTTTCACTACTGGCGCGATAGCCAGGGCAGTTGGAAACACGAGGCCCTGCCGCTCGTTGGACGTCGGCCCAAGTTGCTTGGAACACCCGATCGAAAACTTGTTTTGGTTTACAGCGACGAAGGCGAATTGTTCCTCGCCAAGGGCTTGCCCGATGCGGCGCGCCAATCGTGGCGTTGGAGTCAGCTTCGATTGCCGAGGCGTTATTCCGCGTTCGGCGACGCCGTGGTGGATCTTGCGCGATGGGAACAAGATCACACGCTGTCGGTCTACCATCAAGACGAGCCGTCACGACTCATTGTGACCGATTCACCCGACGCAATCGACGGCCCACCGTCGCCGCTACGTGTCAGCAACATCGCTTGGGACCAGCTTCCGACTCAGCAGAGAATACTACCGTGAATGACCGACGCAACCCGAAGCAATCCATTGTCATGAAACCGCGAACACTCGTTGGATTTATGATTCTGATCGGTTTGTCATGCATGCCGGTTGATGCCAGCGAACGACCGAACATAATCTTCATCCTTGCCGATGATCTGGGTTTCAATCAGATCGGTGCCTACGGTGACACACCGATCAAGACGCCGCGCCTTACCAAGGCATGAAACGCGACCTCTTCGACGGCGGTATCCACGTTCCAATGATCGTCCACTGGCCGGCTGCGATCAAAACGGGACGCGTCGATCACACTCCCTGGGCCTTCGCCGATGTGCTGCCGACCTTCGCCGAGCTGGCGGGCGTGCCACTTACATCCGTGCCGCGAGTCAAAACCAACGGCACATCCATTCGTCCTCGCTTGACCGACTCCCCGACGCCGATACCCGAACGCATCCTCTACTGGGAATTCGGTAGACAGGTCGGCGATCCAAATTCCGGCATCGTCGGCGATGTCTTCCAAGCCGCACGCCGAGGAAAGTGGAAGGCGGTTCGCTACGGCAAGGAGGCTCCCGTGCAGCTCTTCAATCTGAACAACGATCCGGGAGAATCAAACGACCTGTCCGGCACTCACCCCGAGATCCACGCCGAGTTCACTCGGCTGTTTCAGGAGCACAGTTAAACGCCCTAGACTGGGCGATGAAGCTTCCGTCGGTGGCGGGTTGCGGCGTTCATGGTTTTGCGGGAACCCAACGTTTTTCGCGCGAAGAAATTTCACCGGCGCATGCCACTGCAACGCCATCGGCTCCGCTTTTCAAAGTCCAAGGAAACGGCAGATCCTCAGCGACGTGGCGCTGGAACAACTGAGACAAAACGTTCATTTTCTGACTACACGTGTCAGTAAATCAATAATTGATATCCAGATTCGGATCCGTCCACAGCACAGGCAACGTGACCGCTTCGATAACATTCTCTGAGTTCGTGGACTATTTTCGGAAGTTTTAATTGCAAATATTGGCTACCGGTCAACAACGTAAGCAAATCCCATTCGATCGTTTCGCAAATTGCATCTCCAGCCCGTGCATCGGGGAATGCTTTCCAAACCGCGTCGTGAATGATGTCTCTTTTTGCCGCGATGCCTGATTTCATGAGACGAACGCTTGAGTTCCAGTCATCAAATGGTTTACGACGGCGCACAGCCTCGCGGTGCGCTTGATTGACGACAATCGTCACCTCGCCGATCCAGTCATAACCGACGTTTTCCCGGTTGTTGGATTTAAGAAAACAAATGGCGTCATCCACGTGCTTGACACGCTTGAATTGCGAATTGTGCAAGGGCTTTCCGCACTGAGTCAGGATGTTGTGCAAGTTGAGGTCGGACCACATGTCATCGAAAGTCTGCATTGATCTTAATGTCCTCGGTCAGAAAACGTTCGCAATTACTTGGGACGGGGAACGACTTGTAAGCAGAAAAAACCGCAACGCCCGTCCTCACGTATATTTCATTGTTCCTCGCTTTTGTCGGGCGGAAGCAAAAACATGGCATTTGGTTTCGATTGCCGCAGACGTTCAACCGCGGCATCGCTGAACGGAGCGGTACCAGAAATGATAACGTACGGCTGGTCAATCGACGAGAGACAGTCCACGGATGCATCAGTCAGATTCGGGCAGTCGAGCGACAGGCATGAGATGGGTAGCGTGCAAAGCAATTGCATTCCATCGTCAGAAATCGAGGAATCCACAAGTGTCACGTAGAAGAGACGTGATTCTCCTGGACCGATCAAAGTGAACCCAGTTGGGAGGTCTCGTAGAGTGGGCAGGATTTTCGCGAGTGTTTCGTCGGTCGCGGAGTTGCCCCACAAGTCGAGCATGTAGTTGCCATCAACCAAGTCGAGTCCAAGACACCCACCATGGGCCGCAACCAGTGCCTGCGCGTTGTCCAGTTGCGTCTTACGAAAGTGATAGATCAAATTCGGTGTCGCGACGATCGCCAGAATCGCAACGGCGGCAAACGACAGTGCGATCTTTGCGCGACGAGTCATGTGTCAAATCAGTCGGGTAAACGGCGGTGGGCACGCGGTCGCCGCCGGTGATCGCCCACTTCCAAAACACGACTCGGCGACTCGTGGTGTCTCGTGGTTCAAGTAAGCCGCTGCGCAGCGGGAAATTTGGTAGATATGAGAGTTTGGTGGAAGGAACTCACGATGTCCCAGTCTAACAATTGTCGACGTTTCTCGCGAAATTAGGCATCACGCTTTTCCTTCCAACCACGCATGAGCAGGAACATCGCACCAAACAATGGTAGTGGAATCCGAACGAAGAAAGCAAACAACGTCCAATAACCACCGATGAGGTACAGAATCACGACGATTACGCTGTATCCAAATTCGACTGTCAAACCGATCACTGAGACTGCAGCCTTTTCTCCAAGGGTTAGATCGTGATCGGCAATTTCAGTCGAGCGTGGATCGTGTTCCGACCCGCCTCGTTGCCGAGCGGGAAGATGCCAACGCAATCTCTCGCAACAACGCCTCCCACGGCGCCAGCCTGGTCCGTCAAAAATGTTGCAGCGACCGATGTAAAGTACCCGAAGTGGAACCGCAGCTTCACGCCCGAGCGTTCAACGGGTTGCGAGTTGATTCATACAACGTCCAAACTCGCGCCGTGGATGCGTTTCTGACGGTCCAGTGCCAGCCCACGTCAAACGATCTGTCCCACTGAATCCCGTCCGCTTCTGAAGTCTCTTGCATGTCCTTCATCAACGTCGCGGTGCTACCCGCGTTTTGATCTCAGCGGTGCACTTCAAATATCCCAAGGCGCTCGACTCCCAAGGATCGCCGCGTGGCGTGTTCGGGTGGGTTCGTCTTTGAGTCAAAGAACACCAACCTCGGACCACACGACGCGCGTGACGGGGGAGTCATGCGCCGCTGGATCACTCGATGGGCCACAAAAGATCAAGACGCTTGTCGCACCAGAACGCTGACGACCTACGGCCAGTGGATTCAAGAAACTGGCGTCAGCCTATGGTTTCAAGTCTCACGCAATCCCGCCCCGCCGAGACCGCATGTCAACCGCCGAAGCGGGAAGCGATTCGATTAAATTCCAAAGGTTGCCGCAACCGGGCGACGGCGGTTGGCAATGACTTCAGATTCCGCCTGATCCGCCGCGTTGGTTCCTGCAATCGGTCACGCCGTTCATTTGGTTCCGTGAAATTGCAGTGAGATGACAAAGCGTTCGGTAGACGCACTGTACACGCCGTAGAGTTTGGGAAAGCGACCGCCGTATCCGAACAACACATCTGGCGATTCATCGAGAACGGATTCCGGCAACTTGATCTCTCGATTCTCCAAGTATGCTAAAATGTCCTCACGGTCAGCGATGTTCGTTCCGTTCTCGGATCGTGAAACCTCTGCACTATCGCAGAACGCGACGACGGAATCGGGGGTTGCAGTTCCAGTGATGGTGAATGTTCCGCCACCGTGCGGATGTTCGTAACCGCGAAACTTGGCCGGTTCCACAAACACCAGTTCGGATAGGTTCGCCCCAATGATCGGGATGTCGCTCGGAGTCGTTGCGTCACCGCTGTACCGGGAACCGGTGGCTTGATAGACGAGCCAAGCAAGCAACGCGATGACGGAAACGATGATCGCAGCTTTTCGCATGTGTCAGAGGAGAGTTGGCCATGTTTGGTCAAAGATCGGCACAATTCACGGGGAGCATGCGGAGGATCGATCATTGCAAAACCGACGGCCCGCCTTCTCCAGTGCAATCACTGGTTCGCCCGATTCGTTCCCGCGCCGTCCATCGGACCCATCTTACCATCTTGCACGACAAATAGATGACACCGCTCCAGATCTCTGCGTAGGCGATGGCGTTCATACGCGGTCAGCTCACAGTCTTCGAATGCGATTCCAACCCAGCCTCGCATCTTGTTGGCAATCTTGAGTTGTTCCCATTGTCCCGGAGTGGGAAAGGCTGCCAATGTGATACGGTACTCAGTACCGAGTGGCCACGACGGAATCGAGCCGATGCGCCCACCGATTTGCGACACGGCGTTGGAAAGCAGTCTCTCTTTTCGCGTCACATTCCAATAGTCGATCGCAAGTGCAACGACGCCTAAGGCGGCAACAAGCAGGAAGAATTTCGAGAATCTTTTCATCTCTGAAGACATCCTTCGGACAAACGACCGGGATCAGCGGGCGGCGGAAGTTGACATTGATCTTACCAAGAACCGAACCACCAACGCACCGTTGTATCCCATGGCTCATGCGAGCTTCTTTATCGCATCACTAGAACGCATCATGTTGGCATGGCCTACCGCCGTTTCCGCGGAACGACCTTCCGCCGGCCGGTCTTCTCAGTGATTACCCAACGGACAAGCACCACCAAACCAACACCCCCACCGCAGCGTCCACGATATCCCGGAGGGATCACAGCGAGTAGCCGGAGGTCAGCGCAGCGCCACCTCCGGACCACGCGATCCATCCTCCCATCGACCCCGGACGGGGTCGATGTAAAGCATTTTTCCCGTGTGTTTCTTGAAGTTTTAGCGGCAGGGCGCGAGCCCTCCGGTTCTTCATCTCTTCCAAAACACCGGAGGGCTCGCGCCCTGCCGCTAAAAAATGCTTCACAGCGTTGCCCCGGACGGGGTCGCACATCCTTTCTGCACACCTGCATCAGGCACGGATGCCAACGCGATCTCTCGCCAGGACGCACCTCATGGCGCCCGGCCACATCGCACGACCAGGCCATCCGCAAACCGACCGCTTCTGGAGTCACATGCACAGAGTTTATCGGCGTCGCGGTGTAAGCCGCGTTTTGATCTCATTGGTGCACCTCAAACATCCCACGGCGCTCGACTCCCAAGGGTCGGCGCGTCGTGTGTTCGGTCGGATTCGTCTTTGAATCAAAGAAAAACACCCTCGGACCACACAACGCGAGGAACGGGGGAGTCATGCGCCGCTGGATCACACGATGGGCCACAAGAGATCAAGACGGCTGTCGCACCAAAACGCTGATCACCTTCGGCCAGTGGACAAAAGAAACTGGAGCCAGCCTTATCGCTGCGAGCACCGCGCAACCTCAGTCCAACGCGGGCGCAGGTCGACCGTCGAATCAGTAGGCAATTCCATTAAGTTCAACGATTCGGATCACGCGGTCGCCGCTAACGACATGGTCTTTCCACTCGACGCTCGGCATTGTGTCGGCCCGCTGGGCCTTGGGTATTCCCTTGAATCCACCCCCGGTGGCTGACGCCACCGGCAGACACTCTACCGGCCCTCCGGGCCTAAGACACTTCGCTCTGCCGGCAAACCCGAATCCGATTGTCGGAGTCAGCAATGTTGCGATCAACAGTTGGAATCGTCAGGCGTCGATCAGCGAATGAGCGCACGCAAGGTGTTTGCCACCGGTCGACCTGGCACACGCACTTCGGATCCGCCATAGGGCGTGTAAAACCGATAACGTGGCCGCGGAACGACCACTGGCGGAACCGGTGCAACCACGGGACGGCGGACGACGATCGGAGCGGGGTACACCACCGGTGGCACGTACACGGGGCGAGCAACCGGGACGGCGTAACGCGGCGTGTAGATGTCGATCCCCACGTACTGTGCTTGAGCATTGGAAACAAACGTCGCCGACGCCAACAACGCCAAACCGACAATCAAGGCCTTCATCTGTCTTCTCCAAACCGTTTTTCTTGATGGGAATCCGATGTCGTGCCGGCAGTCGATGCGACACGCCCGGAGAATCAATCGCGCAATTGTTCGCTGCCGACCGCGATAAAGCAAGCTGACGCATCGGGTGACGCACAGGACACACCGTCGCCCCTCGGTTGCCGACTGGCCGGTTGACGTCATCACCGAACGAATCAAATGCAGCAATGGCACCACCACTGTGGTAGAATGACCCCCTACCCAGACCGTTGTCAAGAATTTGCTCCGTGGGAATTCGCGATGAAATGTCAATCATGGGGGCACAAGCAATCGGGTCGAAGAAGGCTTCGAATCGAGACGTTGGAAAAGCGGCACCTGCTGGCGGCCGCACTCTTGGAAACGTCACTGCTGCGGGATCTCAACCCACAAGCTCCGGCGTCGGGTGCTCAACAGTTCGTCGCCGCCGGTGACCGGCTATTCTTTGTCGCCGATGACGGGCTGCACGGTGATGAACTGTTCGTCATCCACGGTGACGGCCCCGGAGTCCTGGTCAAAGACATCGGCCCAGGCCCGATCGACGGCGAGATTCAACATCTAACGGCCGTCAACGACACGCTCTTTTTTACCGCCTATACCGAGGATGCCGGGCAGGAACTTTGGAAGAGCGATGGCACCGAGGCGGGCACAATGCGCGTCCGCGACGTCAACCCGACGGTGACGACGTATGAATACGACGGCATCACGTACAGCTACGGCGATTCCTCCTACCCGTTTCATCTGACAGCCGCCGGCAACAAACTTTTTTTCGTTGCCGACGACGGGACACACGGTTACGAATTGTGGATGAGCGACGGCACGGAAGCGGGCACGGTCTTGGTTTCCGACCTGGCCCCGGGGGAAACGAGTTCGAGCCCCGACCAGCTGACGTTTGCACCGGCGATCGGTCAAGGAACCTTATTCTTCACAGCCGAATCGCCGAACATCGGCCGCGAGCTGTTCAAAACAGACTTACAGGGTGCCGCGTCGCTGGTTGCCAATGTGTTTCCGGAAACGAATTCCGGAGGTGCTCCCATCTTCTTTGAACGGACCGCTGTCGGTGATGAGCCGGTGATCCGAAACGCCAGTGGTCAACCCATCGTTGGCCAGCGTGACGCGTCCAACAACTGGGCTTTCTTCGAAGCGGACGGAACCCAAGTCATGCCGTCGGATTTTTTTCCGTATTCCTCCAACCCTCAGAACCTGGTGGCCTTTGACGGGCTGCTGTACTTTTCTGCCGATGGCGTCGCGGTGGACTCGGGTGCATTCAGCGCGATCGGTCGAGAACTCTGGGCGACCGACGGCACCGCCGCCGGCACGTTTGTGGCCAGCGATTTGGCCGCGGGAGATTTCGTGTTCACCGCGACGGACGTGACCGGGGCGAGCGTGGATATCCGCCGCCCCCTGAGTTCGTTGCCGCTCGAATTGGTGGCGACGGAAAACCAGTTGTTCTTTTCCGCGGCAGGAGACGTCGCGACGGGCCGAGAGTTGTACGTGCGCGGTGCAACGGGCATCCCGGGGCAAGGCACAAGCCAGTTGGTCAAGGATATTTTCCCCGACGCTGCGGATTCCTGGCCGTCGCAGATCACGCGCGTGGGCAATCGCGTCTTCTTCGCCGCGGACTCGGACCAGGGCGTCGAATTGTGGACCAGTGATGGGACGACCGAGGGAACGGTACTGGTGAAAAACATCGCGCCGGGCGTACTCGATTCCGACCCGGAGAGCCTGACGGCGCTGGGAGATACCTTGTTCTTCACCGCCAATGATCGAGCGAACGGCCGCGAGGTCTGGAAGAGCGACGGCACAGCCGAAGGCACGGTTCTGGTCAAAGACATTCGTCCCGGCGGGCCGAACACCCACAGCTTGGCTCAAGAATTGACGGCCTTCGGAAGCCACATCTATTTCGGTGCGAGTGACTTCTTCCACGGCTTTGATGTTTGGCGAACCGACGGAACGACTGCGGGCACCGAGTGGGTCGGCGTCCAAACCGACGCGACCATCTCATCGGCCCCCAAACACTTGACGCGTGTGGGGTCGAAGCTGTTTTTCGTTGCGACATCGCATGAATTCGGCGAGGAGTTATGGGTCACAGACGGAGACTCCTTCAGCACACGCGTCGTGAAAGACATCAATCCGAACTTTGTCGGCAACGCTCCCCAAGGCGCCTCGGTCAGTGACTTGGTTGAGTTCAACGGGATGCTATATTTTTCAGCCTTCGATGGAACCGCATCAAGACTTTGGAAAACCGACGGAACCGAGGCGGGAACCACCTTTGCGACGCTCGGCAACGACGGAACCCCGGTTGCCGGCCCCAACGCGCCGCGTGATCTAATCGCGATCGGCGACACCCTATTCTTTACCGCCGATGAACCAGGCTATGGGCGTGAACCCTGGGCGCTCCACGCAGCGACGGGGCAAGCGACGTTGCTCAAAGACATCGATCCGACGTTGCGGACGACCAGCAATCCGCCTTTGGCACTTTCATCCCAACCACTTTATTTCGTCCGCTACGGCAATCAACTTTACTTTACCGCCTATAGCCCCGAGACGGGACGAGAGCTTTGGAGCAGCGACGGAACTCCCGAGGGCACGATGCTGCGCGCGGATCTTTACCCGGGTAGCGCGTTTCCGTTTTCTTCCAGCCCGGAAGAGCTGGTCGTTTCCGGCGAGAAACTGTTTTTCATCGCCGAGGATCCCGATCACGGATCGGAGTTGTGGGTGATCGATAGCGGCTCCGATGATCCCCGCTTGGTCGTGGACTTAGACCCCGGCACCAACAGCTCGCGGATTTCCTCCTTGTCGCCTTTCGGAGACGGGGTGGTTTTTCGACGTGATGACAACTTCAACGGCGTGGTCGCCACGAACATTGGAAACGAACTTTGGATCAGCGACGGGACTGCCGGCGGAACACAGCCCGTCATTGACCTGGAAACCGGCACGGATGGGTCGCGATGCTTCGGAGATTACGTCGACGGCGGCATCATCGAATTCAATGATCAAATTGTGTTCCGAGCAAACGATCTGGAACACGGCTGCGAGCTGTTCATCAGCGACGGCACGCCGGCCGGCACGCAATTGCTGCTCGATCTCTATCAAGACGACCCGATCGTGATCGGCCAGGAAGGTCGTTCCTCCGATCCCGATGAGCTCACGGTGATCGGCAATGCCCTGTATTTTCAGGCGACCGACGAAACTGGCCGCGGACTGTGGCGTCTGGATCTCGACGGGACGCTGCACCGGACGGCGCTACACTATGATCTCAATCCCGAACCGGCAGAATTAACGATCGCCGGTTCGAATTTGTTTTTGATCGGTGACGACGGGATTTTGGGGCGTGAGATTTATCGTATTCCGTTGGAACACTCGCTCACGCCCGGCGTCATGGAAATCCTGGCCAAGGACGTCGCCTATCAAGATTGGGTGGTTGGACAGACCGTCTCACTTTCGGATCTTGGTTACGGTCAAATCTCCACCGTCGAATTCACCGTCGATCAATTCTTTCAGGATCCGGTGACCGGGTTCGACGCCGTGGGGCTGGTCAGCAATTCGGTCGATCCGGTGCTCGCCATCCGCGGGTCCGTCGATTTCTTGACCGATTGGTTCGACGATTTCCATCCCGATGGCGTCGGAACGGCGCAATTTCTGGCGAACTACGACGACGTCGCCGCATGGCTGACCGTCGTCAACAGCGCCCACGGCATTCCCTCGATTGTCGGACACAGCTTGGGCGGCGGTCTGACACAATTGGTGGCGGCACGCTACACCGGCGACGGTGGCGCTCTCGCTCACATCAACACGTTCAACGCACCCGGCATCAACGCGGACTATGCCGCCATGTTCGATGCCGAACTTGCCGACCACGTGCTTCACTTTGTCACCAACGGTGACCCGGTCAGTATGGCCGGCGACGCATTCCTTTCGGGCAACTGGGTCCGGGCCACGTTCTCAGCGATCAACCTGGCGACAAACCACACCCATCCGGTCGTCGTGCCGTTCACGTTCACCGGCGAGTCGCGGACGGAAACACGGGATCGGCCGGAGGACACGGCGTTTGAGTTCTTTGACAACACCGATTGGCTCAACAGTCCGCTGTACTTCCACGACGACGTCGACTACCTGACGTGGTTGTCGGTGATGTATGCGGTGGCAAACGCCAGCGACACACTGCGTCCCTACCGGCACTTGCCCGCTTCGCTGTTGTTCCGCAGCACCACGGAAGCCCAACGACAGGCGATCGGTCAAGTTTGGCACGATTTCCAAACCCCCGTGTTGGCGGCGATCGGGCCAACGCCTTGCGATCCGGAGCAAGAACCGTTCACGCTTTCGGACATCGAATTCAGCGTGCTTGGCTTATTGGACGTCGAAGCCACCGGCATGATGGCCAGCTGCCGGCCGGCGCCGGATCCAAGCATCTGGTTGCAGGGCGAAGTGCGTTTACCCGATTTCTTTAACGTCACCGCGAACTTCACCGACAACAATCGCATTCAACTGGCCAATGGCGCAATCGATCTCGTCGGCACGGTGACGGCCGAAGACATTCCCGTTGTGCCGCGATTCATTGAAGTCAAGGGAGCCAGCATCGGCATCAATACGATTGAGAAGACGCTCACCGCCGGGGCACAACTGGCGATCCGGCCATGGGGGATTGTCTTGGCCGTCGACCTCGGCTTTCTAAACAGCGAGTGGAATTCAATCGAAATCGGCGTCGATGGATTGGGGATTCCGGTGCCGGTCTTGCCGGCGGCGGTGTTGCAGCGTGTTTCCGGCAGCGTCAATCATATCGCGACCAGCGACCCCGCACCGGTCACCTTTGGCGGGTCGATCGGCATGACGCTCGGCCCCGAGGTCAGCGTCAATTTGCCGACTTGGGCCGGCGGTCCGGTGGAAGCCAAGTTGCTCGGGTTCAACGGCGCCGCAACCTTCAACAGCCAACAATTGACGGTCGGTGCGGACCTGTCGATCCTCAACAACCTGGCGATCGTTGACGGAACGACGACCTGGAATTGGGTCGACGGGATCTTGGAAGCCAGCGGCGGGTTCGATGTCCTCAACGGAACCATTCTGTCGGACGATGCGAGTTTCAAAGCAAACGTGGATGCAAACAGCGGCTTGAATATTAGCGCGTCGGCCAGTGCGACCTTTACCGTTCCCGAATCGTTCCCATTGATCGGCGGCACCGAAGCCCTGGCGGGTCAATTCTTCTTGCAGTTCAACGATGACGGCGATTTCTCCAATGATTCAACAGGTGCCTATGCGAGTTTTCCCCTGCCCCTAATCGGCGACACCGGACTGGGATTTCGCCTCTGGCTTGATGGTGGAATCGGCCTGATCGGCGCGGAGGAAATCGACGCCCTGATCGCTGCCGGCGAAGGCGAACTGCTGGCGCAAGCGACAACGCTTTCGCACCAAGTCGAACTCGAACCCGGTAAGCAATGGGCGATGTTTTCGGCCCAGTGGGAGCATGAAACCGCAACCCAAATCGTGCTCACCACTCCCTCCGGTCAAACCTTGACCGAAACCGACATCATCGCCGCCCCCGACATGGCGATCGTCGAACAGTTGTCCGACATGACCCGACGCGTGGTCGTCGTTTCACAACCCGATGCGGGCGTGTGGAATCTGACGGTCGACTCGGACAGCGGAACCGGCCAGATTGAATTGAATGTCGTTTCCAATAACGATGTTCCCAGCGGAGCCATCACCCAACTCACCGGTGGCGGTTACGGACAGCCCGTTTCCATTTCCTACATCGCCAGTGATAGCGACAACGACGCCGCGGTCTCGCTGTTCTTCGATTCCGATGCGAGCGGGCTGGACGGGATCTTGATCGATTCCGGGATCACGGAGTCTGACGGACCCGGCGGATCGACCTGGGACACGACCGGAGTGCCCGAGGGCGAGTACTTTGTGTACCTGATGATCGACGACGGGATCAACGCACCGGTCGTTGCGTATTCGCAAGACCCTGTCTCGATCACCCATCGACGCATCGATGGTCAGGTCTTCCATGACACCAACGCGAACGCCGTGATGGACGAGGGCGAGTCGCCGGTCGCCGATATCGCCGTTTTTGTCGACGCCAACGGAAACGCCGCGCTGGACGACGACGAATCGTTTGCGATCACCGGTGCCGACGGCCACTACCGATTGGCTGAGTTGCCCATCGGCACCCACAACATCGCAATCATCACACCGCATGGATTCATTCAATCCACACCTGCCGACGGAGCCGCACAGCCGATCGAACTTGCCAGCGATGGACAAATCGATGACGTCAATTTCGGCATCCGGATCGAGCCTGCCTCGGTCAGCGGTGTCGTCTGGCAAGACCTCAATCGCGATGGTTTTCGCGACGCGTCGGAAGCGGCGCGCAAGGGCGTGACGATTCGGTTGATCGACGAAACCAGCGGGACCCAAGTCGCCCAAACCATCACCCCGCAAGACGGCAGTTTCGAATTTGCCGGCGTGGTGCCTGGCAGCTACACCCTGGAAGTCGTCACGCAAACGATTGACAAGATCACGCTACAGGATCGCCCCGGAAGCGATGCCCACGACAGCAACCTCGATCCCGCGACGACACGGCGACGAATCGAACTGGTCACCGGTGCATCGCTCACCTCGATCGACGTCGGGCTGTTCAGCCGATGGAATCACTTTGCCAATCCATTCGACGTGGACACCAATGGTTCCGTCTCAGCTCTGGATGCCCTGGTCGTGATCAATTTCCTTGCCCGGCAACAGGAGACTCAACCGTCCGGCGAAGCGTTGCCCGCTGACGACACATTCCCCGACGTCAATGGCAACAGCATGGTGACCGCACTCGACGCGTTGTTGGTGATCAACCGTGTGGCGGTTGCGCAAGAAGAAATGGAACAGGAGATGGTGGTAGCGACCGACAGCCTCCTGGCCGCATCGAGCTTGCGATCCGATTCTCCGCTGACGCCAGCTGCTCCGAGCGATCACGACTGGAGACGGACGAGCGGTCTTGAAATGCCGCTCATCGACGCCGACGAAAAAACGAGTTCGATTGCGACGACGCAATCGACCGAGAACTCATTTCGTTTCGAAGACTGGCCGTTCGAAAACCAGCACACGGCAGGTGACTTCGATGAGGAAACAGCACCGGAAGACCTCGTCACGCAGCTTGCGATCGATCTTCAACAAGCGGTGCGTTAGACTCGAATACCGCAACACGCCGGATGTTCCCATTTGTGACACGGTGTGGGAACGACGACCAGAAACTAGATGTCACGAAAACGTCCGCGGTCCTGACACGATACCCCGCTAAATCAGCGCGTCCCGTTCCATTTTCTTGTCACCTATTTTCCGGTCGGGTTGTCTCCCCGCCGATTTTTCTGCCCACCATTTTTCTGCCATCCCGCCTGCTGCTGCGGGACGCCGCCGCTCAGATTTTTCCGTCCAGGCCCATTTGGTAATACTTGTGGGTGATCTTGTCCTGGTTTTCGAGCAGCCAGTCGATGGAAGGTTCACAGGCCATCGCTTTGTGGATCGCCTGGGCCATGGCCTTGCGATGGATGTCGAACAGGGCTTTGTGGTCCAGCTTGTCCGCGGTCGCGACACCGGGGTTCAACCAGACGCTGCAGATGATCCCCAGGTCATTGCATTTCTCTTTGGGGATGTCGCCGGCACGCACCGCGTCCAAAACGCCGTTGGCGATCGCGGCCTGCACCGTCCCCATCAGAATATTGGTGTAGCGATTGTCTTTGACGGTGACCTTGCTGACGCACAACGTGACCGGCCGAACCTGGATATCTGTATTCAAGATGGCAAAGACTTTGGTGTGCCCCTTGGTTTGATCGCCGGTGAGCGTTGCCAGCGCGGTTCCCACCGGGCCATCCAGCTCGCCGATGACGACTTCGGGTTCCGCGGCGGTAAAGGGGGGGCCGCCGGCGACAAGTGATTCTCCGGTCCGCAAAATGATACGTTCTGACATGGGTTCAACAGATCGAGGGAAGGGTTGAAAAAGAATGACAACGTGGCCAGGCGTCAGACCGACCACACGTAATAGCGGAACAGTGTAAGGGATCGGCGCGAAGACCCGGCGTGAAAACTTTTCACACCCGTTTGGATTTCAATCACCAAGAATTTCACAGCACCGATGCAGTCGCGTCGCATGCCACACAGAAATCTTCGGTCGCAAGTCATTCGCCCGTAACGGCTTGAACGCGCCTCGGCATTTCCCCCGATGCCGGAGCACGGCTCGGCACCACAGTTGCTTTCTCTGTCGATTGAATTACCCGCCGGCACCCAACAATTTTGGGTCGGCAAACCACAGTTTGCAACGCAAAGGGAGAAGAGCGATGAACAGTCAATTTTCAACAGGTTTCGTGATCGCACTGGTCATTGGCATCGCCGTCGGCGCCCTCTGGCCCAAATATGGTCCCGATCTTACCAACACCGCTCCGGATCGCGTCGGCAACGCTCAGCAAGTCAGTTTCGCCGGGGGCGTTGGTCGCCACGACGGTCGTGGGGGTAACGGCGGTTGCGAACAGGCGTCGCAGGGAGTCGTCGGCCAAGGAGCCGGCCATGGACAATCAGCATGCGGCCAGTCAGCTTGCCGTGGCAACGGCGAGTCGGCTTGCAGGGGGAAGGGAAGCTCAGTGGGTCATCGCTCAGTAGGTCATCGCTCAATGGGTCATCGCAATGGGCAGTCTGACGGTCATGGGAAAAATGCGTCCGCCGGGCGCGGCAACGGGCAGGGGCGCGGTCATCAATCAGCTCGCAGCCAACAGTGCAGCGAATCAGGTTGCGATCATTCGGAGGAGGCATCAACGTCCGAACCTTCGAAGTCTGAACATGCCCAGGGCGAGCATGATCGCGCGAACGATCACTCACTGGCGAAACACGACGGTCCAGGCCTCGGACTGGGGCTCGGGCTGGGACGCGGCAGGGGACGCGACTTCAAACACGCCGAAGCGGAAACCGCCGACGATACCATCCAAGATTCCGGAAGGAACTGATTCCATTGCACCGCTATCGTTCCGTCGGGAAACAAAGCGACACGTCGAAGGAATCAGCCAACTCGAACCTGTCAGCCCGACGCGTTAGCGAGGGGCGTCGCGTGGCCCCTTGCTGCGTGGCCCCTTGCTAACGCGTGCGGGCTTCAATCGACAGCCCGCGAGCCGACCGGTTTCTGCCTGAAAACACCCTGCAATAACGGAGGACTAAAACAATGAGTCCCGCCCAACCATCCGCCCAAACCACCGCAGCGGCATCCAAGCCACCGATCGTCGTCCAACGGCCATTTAGCGTGCGGGGATTCACTTCCATCGTGCTGGTGCTGGGCATGCTGATGATGCTGACATCAGGACTGGCGTTGTATCTGGCTCCGCGCGGCCGGGTTGCCAACGCCACCGCTTGGACCGCACTTTGGCTCAGCCGGCAACAATGGGCGGCGGTGCACATCAACGCGAGCATTCTGTTCGGGGCCGCGGCGTCCGCCCATGTCGTGATGAACGGCTCGCGTCTGATCGGTTACATCAAGAAACGCGCGGCCTTGCGGGTCAACATGAAACGCGAATTGACGTGCGCCATCGCCGTGACCGGCGTTGTGCTGGCAGGAACCGTCCTCGGACTGGCCCCAATCAGCTTCCCGGCAGATCTTAAATACGAGCTGCGCGACGTCTGGGAACAACGGATCGAGCACACTTCAGGACCATCAATGCACCGACAAGATGCGGACCGCGCGGTTCTTGCGCATCGCGATTGACCCATTCGGCAAGCTTGTGTTAATTCCGAGCCACCCAAGGATGTGGGTGAAATTTTCAACAGGAGTCGGTTTCACGCGAGTTTCTCATGACAATGATTTTGGATCAGCCACGGCGGGCAAGCGGGGCGCGTTTCTTGGGTTGTAACTTGTTGCTTTGCACGCTGATCACCTGCGGCGGATGCGCGACCGTTTTGAGCGAAAAACGTTACGCGGTCACGATCGACAATCCGGCCGCGCCCACCTTCTTTTCTGTGCATGACCGCAAGAATCGAGTGATTCAGCAAGGCATCACGCCTCAACAAGTCACCCTCGATGCCAAGGCGTTCCCGTTCTGGCCGGCCAAGTACTCCGTCGTCTATTCCGGGCGCGAGGCGGCGACGGAGAAACACGAGATCAAAGCGGGCGTGGATCCCTGGATCGCCGGCAACATTCTATTGGGCGGAGTCGCGGGATTGGTCGTCGACGGGGCGACAGGATCGATGTTCAAATTGCCTAAAACCGTCAAGGGCAACGTCCCGTCACAGTACGCCGTCACCGACTTGAGCGCCGGAGCATCGATCGCCCACGCGGCGATCCAACCGTCGAGCGATGAACCACGCGAAACCGCTTCCCCGATGCTCGCGTCGGAATCCCAAGTCATCCCCGCGTCGACGACCTACAGTCTCAACGACACCCCGGTTCGCACAGCGTCCACCAACGGCGATGACACTCCGTCCGCCTTGGCACGCTAAACCGCGATTAAAACTTCGAGTGGGCAAATCGATTGGGTTCGTTGTGGCGGCGGTTTCATTTGTATCTAAGAAGCGGAACGCTCGCCCCGTGAAAGCGAGGAAATCGATATACTTTCGGACCGTCGACGGATTTGTCGCATTCGTGGCACCAGGCAAGGTTCTTTGACGAAACAAATGTATATGCCATGAATCGTGAATCCTTAGTTTCCTATCATGAAGCAGATTGTTGCAGCCTGGCTGATTGCATGTTGTTCGCTCGCCGCGGTGCAGGGCGACGACGAACTCGATGCAACGGAATTCGATCCGAAGGAACTCGATGCTACCGTCGGCAGCTTCATCGAGACGCACTGCATCGAATGCCATGACCGGCAGGCTGCCAGCGGCGATTTCCGGGTCGACAATCTGTCGCCGAAAGTCGGTTTCGAAGACACGCCGCGGTGGGTCGAGATCATGGAGCGGATCAAGTCGGGCGAGATGCCTCCGGACGATGCCGCCGAACAACCGACCGCGGATCAGCGAGCCGAAATCGTCGAGTGGATCGCGGCGCGGATGAAGGAAGGTGAGTCGGCGCGGCTGGCGAAGCGCGAGCGGGTTTCCTATCGGCGGCTGACTCGGGAAGAATACGTTTACACCGTCCGCGATCTGATCGGGGTGGAATACGACGCCAGCGATCCCGGCGGGCTTTTTGAAGATCCCCAATGGCACGGATTTGAGCGGATCGGTTCGGTCCTGACACTTTCGCCATCGCATATCGAGAAATACATCAAAGCGGCCGAGGTGATCTTGGATGAAGCGTATCCAGAGGAGCCGATTGAGTACCGCGAGGCCGGCAAGCGGGCGATGGAGGTCAAGGAGACCCACCACCATTTCCAGCGGCTCAAAGCGGAGGGTTTGCTCGACAAAGTCAGAGCCCCGTTGACGACCTCGGGCCAGATCTATCGCTATTCCAATCCATGGCGTGCGCCTGATCTGAAGTTTCCCGGCCCGGGTGTGTATGAGATCAGCTACACCGTCTGCGGCTTGAAACCGGAGAACGGCATCGCGCCGCGGATGAAGGTGACCGAGCCCGATCTCGATCGCGTGTTGTTTGAACGAGACATCATCGCGCCGGAAGACCATCCGGTCACCGTGACGTTCCAGGCTCATTTTTCGAATCCGCCGGGCCGCCCGCCGAAGCTCTACGTGACCAACGCGAATAAGGTCCCCAATCATCCGCGAACCAACGCGACAAGCGGGATTCCGTTCATCACGACCAAGCATCGCCGCGCGCCCTGGCAGATGAAGCTTACCAACCAGGACGGAAGCCCACGGTATCCGATTCTGATCATCGATTCGATCGCCGTGCGCGGTCCTGTGGTGACGGAACAGGAACAACGGTGCCGCGACGAATATTTGACAACCGAAACATCGCTGGACACCGTCGAGGAAAGCCTTTCCCGGTTCGCGCGTCGTGCCTTTCGGCGGCCGATCAACGACAAGGAACTGGAGATCTATCTCAAGATCGTTCGGGGCGAGTTGGAAGCCGGTGAGTCGTTTCGCAATGCCGTCAAAACGGGCATGGTGGCAATCCTCTGTTCCAAGAGTTTCCTGTTCATCGCCGAGGGAGACGAAGAGGCAGAGCGAAGCGAATTGAACGATTGGGAACTTGCGACCCGGCTGTCCTACCTGCTTTGGAGCACAATGCCTGATGACGAACTGTTTGCCTTGGCCCAGAATCGCCAGCTCCGCGATCGGGCGGTCTTGCAGAAGCAGTTCAACCGCATGCTTGCCGATCGGCGCGCCGAGCGATTCATGCGTTCGTTCTCGTCGCAATGGCTGAACCTGCGCAAGGTGGGAATGTTTCCGCCTGACAGAAACCTCTATCCGAACTACGACGACCACTTGGAGCAGAGCATGGTCGGGGAGAGTCAGGCGTTTTTTGCCGAAGTGTTGCGGAAAGACCTGACGCTGCGTGAGTTCATCGATTCCGACTGGACGATGCTCAATCCGCGGCTGGCCCGGTTTTACGGCATCCCCGGCGTGATCGACGATCGTTTTCAGCGCGTCGCGCTGCAACCGCAGAATCATCGGGGCGGTCTGTTGACCCACGCGTCGGTTTTGTCGCTGACTTCAGACGGCACGCGACACCGTCCGGTACATCGTGGCGCCTGGCTGTCGGAAGTTTTCCTCGGCAAAGAACCTCCGCCTCCTCCGGCTAATGTCGACCCGATTGAGCCGACTCCGACGGACGCCCCCAAGGCGACGTTGCGGATGAAATTGGAGGCGCACAAGCGCGATCCGAACTGCGCCTCGTGCCACCAAAAGATCGATCCTCTCGGGCTGGCATTCGATCACTACAATGCGATCGGACAGTGGCGCACGCACGAGAAGGTCGAAGGATCCGGTGATGACCCACCCGTCGATGCCAGTGGCGAACTGGCCGACGGCCGGACGTTTTCCAACGCAAAAGAGTTTCAGCAACTGTTGCTGGCAGATCTGGATGCGTTCAACCGAACCTTTATCGAAAACCTGGCAATCTACGGCATGCGACGCACGATGACGATAGACGATCGCGAGCGATTAAACGCGATCGCCGAGATCAGCCGTGAAAAGAACTACCAAGTGCGAGCGATCCTCGAGGCATTCGTACTGTCCGATCTGTTTCAACAACGCTAGAAAGACTCTATGAACATCCAGACGAAAAACTGGCGTCTCGACCGCCGCCACGTGCTGCGGGGAATCGGTGCCAGCATCGGTCTTCCGCTGCTCGATTGCATGGCGGACGGTGCAACTCTGCCGGCGGCGACCGCACCCAAACGCAGTGTCTTTCTTTACATCCCCAACGGCGTCAACACGCTGACCTGGCAGATCGAAAAGGCCGGCGCGGATTTCGAGTTCACCTCGCCACTCGCGTCGCTCCAGCGACATCGTCACGATGTCACACCGATCAGTGGCCTGCACCATCCGATGGTGCTGGGGAAGCATCACAACTGTGACAAAGTGTGGCTCACCGGTGCCGACGTTCCCTCCAGTGGCGGATCGTTTCGCAACACCGTTTCGGTCGACCAGTTGATGGCCGAAGTGCAAGGCGCATCGACTCGTTTCCCTTCCCTTGAACTCGCGATCGAAGGCCACTCACTGGCCTGGTCGCGCGACGGCATTCAACTGCCGGCCGATCGCAACGTCAAGACGGTTTTTGAACGCCTGTTCGTGGGGGAACAAGGTGGCAAGGATGTCGTTCGCCGTCGTCTCAATCGTCGCGGCAGTATTCTCGATGCCGTCATGGACGACGCCCAGCGGGTGAACCAGAAAATTGGATCGGCCGATCGCAGCAAGCTGGACGAGTACTTGACCGCCGTTCGCCAAGTGGAAATCCGCACCGATCGCGCCGATGCCTGGCTAGACGTCCCCCGCCCCGGACTGCCGAGCGACGCCGCAAACCGCTTTACCGCCAAGCTGGACATCAGCCGGGTCCAAGAGTACCACCGGATCTTCTTTGACCTGATGGTGCTGGCGCTGCGCACCGATATGACACGCGTCATCACCTGCATGATCTGCAGCGAATCCAATGGCGGTGCGATTCCCGACATCGGGATCTCGCAGACCCGGCACGGTTTGTCGCATCACAACGGCGACCCCGAGCAACTGCGTCGACTCACGCAGACCGACACGTTTCTCGTCGAGCAATTGAGCTATTTCCTGGACGAGTTGAAAGCTCACCAAGAGGGCGACGACACGTTGTTGGACACCACCCAGATGCTCTGGGGCAGCGGCATGTCTTATGGCCACAGTCACGGAAATGCCAACCTGCCAACGATCCTGGCCGGGGGCCGCAAGCTCGGATGGAAACACGGCCGGCACCTCGACTTCAACCTGCCGGTCATCGGTCAATACAACGTCGCCGATGCCGGCGCCCACTACAAGATCTGCGGTCGGCCGGTCGACACCAATGCGCACCTCAGCAATCTGTTCCTGACGATGCTGCACCGCGTGGACGTCGAAGTGGATCAGTTTCAGGATAGTCTGGGCACGATCTCGGAGATCGTGGCATGAGGTTTGTGCGGACAATCCCGTTTTTGGTTCTGGCAGTCGTTGCGTTGGCGATTTCAGCTGCCGCCTTGGCTGGTGATGCGGCCAGCCGATTCCGCTCCGATAAAAACCAGGACAAGAACCTGCCGTGGTATCAGCCGGTCAAGGGCGAGTTTCCGCCCGAGGGCTCGGCACATTCCATCAAGGGAGAGCTGATCTGGGTCGATCACGCCGAGCGCGAGCTGCACCTTCGTGTGGATCGCGATGATTCACAGGGTGCCGGGGCCCAAGATTTGCCACTGCTGCTGACGATGTTGCCATACGGTTCCATTGAATACAACGGCCAACCCGCGTCGCTTCAGGACATTCCCCTGGGCACCCATCTTCATACCTGGTGTTACCCGACCGATCCGGATGACAAGCGTCCGCCGATTGCCGGGCGTCACCAGCGGATTTCTCCGGAAGCGAAGTTTCGGCAATGCATTCGAATCGAAGATGACTTCAGCTACCACGCGCGGCGAAATCAGGTCTGGAGAGTGGATGACGTCGATCACAAGACGATGCAACTGACGGCAACGCTGTTGGTCGACGGTCAGCCCGAAGACGATGCCAGGCGATTCGATCTGCTTGAGAGCACGGTGATCTACCAGGGACCTGGATTCGGCACACTGGCCAGCATTCGCCCCGGTCAGCAAGTGCAAATGAACCTCACCTGGGCCACCCTGTACGGCCCGGGCCGTGTGTTTCACATCTGGCTGGATCAGCGGAGTCGCGAGTTAGCGCGAGACCGCCAGCGACGGCGTCATCATGACCACATTCGCCAGCGCGGCATCCCGGGATGGGTCGACGCGGTGGATGATGAGGCATCCACGGTCACGGTCACGTTTTTCGACGGCCTCGACATCAGCCTGCTGGAAAGCTTGGATGACATCGTGCCCGAGCCGCTGGGTTGGCCGACCTCCGGCGGTGCGAAAGATGACAAGAAGCCGAAAGGGACGCTCGCCGTCGCCCGCTCGACGCTGATGACCTACGAGCCGCTCAACGATCGCAAGGGCGGCAACATTCTGAAAACCAATCAAGTCCCATTGGTGCCGGGCTGCTGCGGCGTACAGATTCAGCTTCAGTGCGGCCTCTTGCTGGAAGGCTACCGCCCGGGTGAGATCGTCCGTTTTTTCCCGGCCAGTTGGGAATTCGTCGCCCTACCGTCGGAAGAGCAATTCTTCGGCCGCGAGTGAGCCTGCGTCAAACAGCACGACGTGATCTCCCTTGCCACCGATGGCGAGGCGTTCTCCGGTCGGTGAGAACTGCAGATCGCGAATGGGCGCGACGTCGGTTTGCACGACCAATTGGTTCTCCCACGTTTCGGTGTCCCAAAACAAGACTTCGCCGTCGAAATGGCCGCTCGCCATCACTTTCCCATCGTGGGCGAAATCAATTTCACCCAACTGGGATGGATTGGGTTGACGACGCGCCACTTCCTGCAACTCGGGAATCGACCAGACCGAGATCACTCCGGCCAGCGTGCCGGTGACCAACGCCTTGCCGCCGGGCTGAAATTTCATCGTCTTCAGGTCGTCCAGTTGCCGTTGAGCCAACCGTTCGCAATGGCCAAGTTCCGATTCCCGCCACAAAGTGATCAGATCGTTTTCGTCGGCAGTGGCGATCAAACCCGACGCACGGTCTTTGACCGAAAGGGAGAGTCTTGATTCAACGTAGACGTCGGAACGTCCCAGACGCAGTGTTCGGTCGGCTTGCACTAATGGTTGCCAGAGCGGTTTGCCCTCGCTGAACCCGAGCAGTAATCGGTCTTCGTCCAGCATGACCTCTCGCGTACCGCCAGGGGTATTCGGAGAATCGATTTGCCGGCCGTTGCCGACGTCCCAAACCTTGACATCGCGTCCCCGTTGACGGGTGATCAAACAGCCGCCGGATCCGGCAAACATCAATTGACAGGTTTCCTTGGTACCGGTGTCCCATTGGCGTTTCAGGTTTCCCGAGTCCGTTTCATAGATCCCGATCCGCCCGTTGGGGCTGTAGGTCGCCAGCAGCGTTCCGTCAGGCGAAAACGCCAGTCGTCGCACCACGCTTCCCAGCGATGACCAGGTTCGGTAAAGCTTTGGCGGGGTCACCGACGCAACCAGAACCCGTCCTCCCCGCAGTCCGATCGCCACCTTGCCACCGTTCAGCGAGGCATCCAAGGTGAATGGTTCCAGATCCACTCGCTGCTGCTGATCGGACGGCAAGATGCGGTTTCCAACTCTGCCGACGCGATCACTGCGATAGAGCGTTGCGAGCTTCTGGTCGCTGCCCCAAAGATCGACACGCCCGCGTCCGGCCTGCACAAACCTCGGCCGCGGGGTACCCGATTCGATCCCGACGAAGTCCAGATCGGGAAGAAACACCTGATCGCTCCATGCCCGGTATGGCCGGTCCGCGGCGAGGTCCCAAATGCCGACGCTGTGGAGACGACGGCTGAGGCTGGCCAGTCGCAGATCCGACGAGTATCGCCCGCGAAAGAACGGCTCGGTCTGCTTTTCGGACAGGATCGCTTGTCGACGTTCGATCGGTTCGCCACCGTGCAAGTCACAGATGGTCAGCACACCGGACTGCGACACGGCGCCGACCCGATCTCCGTCCGCGGCAACCGTCAGGCCGATGATTGCTGATTCATCGAGTTGACGCTCCCAGAGTTGCTCCCCGCCCGGGCGGTTGAAACAAGCCAGCCGACCGGATTGATCGCCAACCAAGTAGGCGTCGGATCCCGAAACGGTCGCCAGAGCAGTCACTCGATGCGGTGACGATTGTTCCAGCACCTGTGTTTGATTGGAATCGACATCAAACCAGACCGCTTTGCCGTCGCGACGAACGAACAGGACGCTGCGGGAGTCTGGATCCAACGCCAAACGCACCGCCGGCGACTCGATTTGACCTGGGATCGACGCGATTCGCTTGCCCGTGGACGTTTCCCACACACGAACGCCGGACGGCCCGCTGGTCACCAACCATGCAGCGTCATCGGAAATGGCCACGTCCAACAACCCACGGTCGTCGGCGTTCCATCCCGACGTCACGTCGGTCGTCAAATCGTACAGCAGTCGCCAAACGAAACCACGGAGATCTGGAGGACAGATCGATTCGTCGGCCAACTGCTGGGCAACATGGTCGGGTTCGCGCGGGGCCATCGCCCCCAGTCGCAACAACGTCTGATTCAAGGCGGTGCGTCGAAGCTGGACCACTGTATCGGAAATACGCTCGTTCGCCCGCTCCAGAGCCTTCTTGTTTGCTTCGAGAATCTGATTCGCCTGACGGACGTCACGAGCTCGTTGGTTGGCAACGCTGGCAGCGACTCCGGCGGTGACGGCCAGGATGATCAACAACGCCAACGCGATGACGGACAACGAAGCCGCCCTGCGGTGACGCAGACACCATTTCCATAACGCGTCGCCGGCGCTCTGACGCCGGGCCAAAATCGGTTTGCCTTGCAGGTAATTTCGCAAGTCGCCGGCGAACGCATCAATCGAGGCGTAACGTTCCGCCGGCTCTTTGGCCAACGCGGTTTCGAGAATCAATTCAAGATCGCCGCGGAAACGACGGTCGAGACGGCCGATCGGCAGGGGCGCCTCATTTTTCACGACCTGCGCCGTCTCCCACATCGACTTCTTGGCGATCGGGTAGGGAAGTTGCCCCGACAAAAGCTGATAGAGCACGACGGCAAAACCATACACATCGGTCCGAGCATCAATCTGTGACGGCTGCGCATTGAACTGCTCGGGACTCATGTAGCTGCGGGTCCCGATCCAAGCCTCCGTCGTCGACTCGTGGCCCCGCTCGTCCGCATTGTCTCGACGCAGACGTGCCAATCCGAAATCGATTAATTTTGGAACACCGTCATGGGTGACCAACAGATTGGACGGCTTCAAGTCCCGATGCACAATCCCTTCGGCATGGGCTTCCGACAAGGCATCACAATACTTCAGGCAAAGTGAGATGGTGTCATGGTGCGACCAACCCGACGTCATCTGTTTGGACTGAACGAAACGCAGGACGTCGGTTCCCTCGACCCATTCCATCGTAAAGTACAGCCGCGCTGCGCCGAACACCTGCGCGACACCGGCGTCATAAATCTTGGCGATGTTGGGGTGACGAAGCGTCCCCAGCATCTCGACTTCCAATTGAAATCGCGATTTGATTCTCGGTCGAGCGGTGATGTCATGCAGCAGCTTGAGTGCGACCTGGCGTGCCGGAAACCGCTGCTCGGCTTGATAAACCACCGAGTACACGCCACGGGAGGTTTCCGACAGAATCTTGTAGCGGCCGATCGTCTCGGGAACGGGGACCGCAGCAGGACGTTCAAAGCGAGAAAACATCTCCATCCAAGCGACGTAGTCCCGCAATTGCTCCGCGAGCTTTAAGTCACCGTTACACAATTGCTCGGTCGTGACGTCGATCCCCTCGGCCACCATCGCTTCCCAGCGGTCGAGCAATGCCTGCAGTTCATCCGAGATGATGAACTCATCTTCCCGATAAGAGCGCGTCGAGGAGTCTTCGAAGGAGTTCGACAAACGGAATAGCCCCGCGAAAACCGGAACGCGAAGAGAAGTGGCTGCGACCGCGAAAAGGGGGTCAGGAGTCAATAGCCGGAACGGCCCTACGGGTGCTTCGCACGATTGACTCCTGACCCCCTTTTCGCTCGCAGGACTTTAGCGACAGTTCCTAGTATAGCGATGCACCGATCCGACGCGGAAGCGGCTTGCTGATTTGATCCGATAACGCCGCGGATTTGATATCAACCGATTCGCCCCCGCAATCCAGGGATCTCCATGGATCCCGTTTGAGCGGCATCGGGCTCGCGGGCCGTCGATTTAGTCGGGTTCTGCTGAGTGAATGGTGAGCCGCTGGCCGTAAGGCAACGTCGCAGTGCCCGGCCGCTTACGCGTCACGGCTCACAAAACCGACAGCCCGCTCGCGGGCGTTTTTTATCTTTCCAGGCTTGCATTTTCTTGTCACCGATTTTCTTGTCGTTTCAATTCCCGCTGCCCCATTCCGGTCTTCGGTCTGTGATAGCCTGTAGCTCTACAAGGTGGTTCCCCGAACGGGACGACGCACGATCTCATTGAGCCAGGAGGCTTCCCGGATGCTTTGCCTTACAGCCAACGCTGTCAAACACCTCGCCGACACGTCCGGCGGGCAATGCAAACACACCGTCATCTGCTTGGTATTGCTGTTGTCCGGTGCCTGTTTCAGCGTCCATTGCCCTGCCCAAGAGCCCACGCTTTCGGCCGAAGAGCAGCGTGAACGCATCACCGCGGAAAAGTTTTTGGAAGTGTTGTTGCGACGGCCCAACACGGGCACCGCGCTGGACCGCGTGTTCGGGTACCACATCGGCGTCGGCGACATCGGCGAGTTGATTGACCGCCTGACCGACAAGGCCGAAACCGCGACCGACGAGGAGGAGTCCGGTCGTCACTGGATGGTCGCGGGGTTGCTGCAACTGCAACGCAGCGAAGACGCCGCTGCGATCGAGGCTTTGGCGGCGGCGGAATCAAAATTACCCGACAACCCGCTGGCCGCCTACTACCACGGACAAGCCCTGTTGATGGTCGGTCGCACGGACGAAGCGACCGCGGCGATGCAGCGGGCGATCGATTTGAAACCGTCCCGACAAGACCATCTGAAGTTCGCCGGTCAACTCGGTCGCTTGTACCAACGCGCCGGAAAAACGGAGGATGCGTTGCGGATCTGGACGCAACTGGAGGAGAGTTTTCCGGGCGACGATGGTGTTCGACAACGGATCGCCCGTGTGATGATCGAAGAAGGCGACGTGCAGGGAGCGTTGGCACGGTATGACGCTCTGGCAAAGGACGCGCGCACGCCGAATGACAAAATCGTGTTTGCCATGCGCGCCGCCGATCTTCGCGGCCAAGCTGGCGATCGCACGACCGCCATCGGCCAATTCGAAACGCTGCTCGGGAAACTTCGTCCCGGCAGCTACCTCTATGACGAAGCCCGCCGTCGAATCGAAGCCACATTCCTATCCAGCGGTGACTATGCGGGTCTGGCGGAGTATTACCAAACGTGGGTGGACGACCATCCCGAAGATCTGGGCGCGGTCATTCGGCTCGCACGCACGCTGTCGATCCAGGGCCGCGGCCCCGAAGCCTTGTCCTGGTTCGAAAAAGCAATCGAACTGGCGCCCAGCGATCCCGCGCCGCGATTGGCATTGATCAATGCCCACATCGCCGCAGAAAACTACGCCAAGGCGGCCCAGCAGTACGAAACGCTGATCGAGTTGGAACCGAACAATCCGGACCATTTCGTGCGTTGGGGCCAAATCCTGATCGAAAACCGCAAGCAACCCAAAGCAACCCGGATCAAAGCGGCCGCTGACGTCTGGAAACGACTGGCAAAATCCCGCTCCGACGATGCCGTCATCCAGTCTCAGGTCGCCGATCTGCTACGCGGTGCAGACTTGGTCGATGACGCGATCGGGCAATACCAAGCCGCCATCACGCTCGCACCCGATCAACCGCAGTACAAGGAATACCTGGGCGAGTACCTGCACCGAATGGATCGCAAAGAGGAGGCCTTGGAGGTTTGGCGATCGCTGGTCGCCGGCGAGCTCCGCAATCGCAAAACTTTGGTTCGCTTGGCCGAGGTCTTTCACCAATTCGAACGCCCGGACCAAGCCTTGGAGATGATGTCGGAGGCCTGTGAGCTGGACCCCACCATCGAAGAGCGATTGCGGTATTCCGAATGGTTGCGTGATGCCGAACAATATGATGCGGCATTGGAACAAATCGCCTTGGCCGCCGCTGCGACCGAAAATGTTGACGAACGCGAGCGGGTGTTCGCCGCCGAACTGAAAACCTATCAAGCCTCGGGCAAACTGGAGCAGCGGATCAAGCAAGCCCGCGCCGAAGCCGAGGCCGAAGGCAGCGACGGTGATGCGTGGCGACGGCTGGCCATCCTGTTCAACGCCGCCGGAAAAATCCCGGAGGCGCTCGAGGCGATTGAAAATGCACTCGATCGCGCCCCCAACTCGATCGATGCGCTGGAAATCGCCGCGCGAATGTACGAGGATTCGGGGCGGCTTCCCTTGGCGATCGCAAAGCGTCGGTTGCTGGCCGAAACCGATTCGCGCTTTCGCAACGGACACCTTCAGAAACTCTCTTCGCTGCATTTACGAGTCGGTGAAACCGACCAAGCCGTCGCCGTCGGCAAAGAGTTATTGGCTGCGTCCTCGGGTTCCATCGAAGCCTATCGGTTCTATGCCGATTTGTGCGGAAAAATCGGACGGGTCGATCAACGTCTGGACACCCTACGACGCTGCGCGCGGCTGAATCCCCGCAGCAACGAGGCCCAGCAAATGCTCGCCAGCCAACTGGCCGAGGATTTCAAAACCGATCAGGCGATCGAGCTGTATTGGAAGATGCTCGATAGTGCCGGTGACCTGGACGATCGACGCAACGTCGTCAGCACGCTGACCGATCTGTACCTGCGGACCAATCGGCTGGACCAATTGATCACGCGGCTGGAAATTCGCGGGCGGGAGTCCGGCGATCGACGCACCACGATCGACCTGATCTCGACGGCGCACCAGCAAGCGGGCGATCTGGGACTGGCGCGCCAGGCGCTCGAAGGGCTGTTGGCCGAAGACGGTCGCGACACGTTGCTACTGGAACGCTTGGTGTCGCTGGCCGAACAAGCCGGCGAGTACGACCAGGCGGTCGCCTTGCAACGGCAACTGACGCGTTTAGCCCCCGACCGCAAGAACGAAGCCCGACTCGCTTCGCTGCTGATCGATATCGGCGAAGTCGACGAAGCACAAACGTTGTGGTTTCGCATGACCGAGACAAGTTCAGATCAGACGCAGTTGGCACGCAACATCAATCGTCTCTACGCGGCCGGCGAAAATGAAACGGCGATCAAATTGGCGAAACAGATTCTGGAGCGGCAGAGTGACGATTGGGAAACACGTTTCCGGCTGATGGTGCTGCAGGCCGATGAAGGCGACTGGGAAACCGCAGCGCAGACCGCCGACAGCTTGATCGCGATGAACCTGGATGACGCGACGCTCCCCGACGGAGGAAAACCGTACGAGCGGACGGTGCGAACCGGCACGGGGCAGACCTACACCCGACCGTCGATTCAAGTCGGGCGGCTTCAGAACATGTATCAATTCTATCAGATCGTTGATGATCGATACGGTTACCAATCGACGATGTCGCTGCCACAACCGATGGATTTCGGGCACGCAAAATTGATGGCTCGCTATTGCCAACTGAAACAAATGGCCACCCAAGGTTCGGCAATCAAGGACCACTTGGCAACTCTCGAAAAAGCCGCCATGGCCACCGATGCATCGGCCGATCAAGTCTGGACCTGGTACGAAACCGCAACCATCGCGGCATCAGTCCAGCAAACCTCCTTCATGAGTCCCCAAAACCCCGCCGAGTGGACTCCGATTTGGCGTCTGGCAGAAGTCGATCAGGAGATCGGGATGTCGCAACTGGCCAGTCTGTTCGTCAATCGCATGAGCTACGCCCAACGGAGCGACATCGAGTTGCAAAAACTGGCGGATGACCGGATGGATTGGCTGAAATCGAAAGCGGATTCACCGGACGACTCGCTCGCCGACCAATATGGCCGCGGCGCTTCGTGGCAGATGATTTATGGCTCCGAACTTCGGATTGCAGGCAGAGAGGAAGACGCGGATCAATATTTCCAACAACACCTCAAGACGGTCATCGAAAATGCTGACTCGGACCGCTTGGTCGCAGCGATCCAACACGCGTCGGCCTACGGCACCGATGAACAACTCTGGCCGCTGCTGCAAAAAGCGATGGAGCGTCGAGAAGAGATCCAACGGTCCTACGGGTACGCGCCCGTGGCTCAATTGCTCTCGTTGTTCACCGCCGAAAAACGCGTCGAAGATGGATTGTCCAAAGGTTCCAGCGATGCGACCTATCGACAACGTGTCTTTTCCCTGATGGGCGACGTTCTCAAGGAGCAAGCGGCCAAGCCTCTGCAACGACGCGCGATTCGATTGACTGGAATTGGTGGCCCAAGAAACCAGGGGCGTGTGGTGGCGGGTCGCTATGTCCAAATCAGTATTGAATTCCCCCCGACCGGGCTCGGGCCGGACGATCAATTTGTGTTCGCCCAACACAGCGTTTGGGAACGCATGGACGATCACATCGACGAGTGGATCGACTCGCTGCGATCGGGCATCGATGCGTCCGAGTCTCCGCTCGAAGCGATCCACCGTCACGTCGCCATGGCATCGGTGCTGTATTGGGAAAATCGCGTCGACGAAGCGATCGTTCAATTGGAACAGGCGAACCGTTTGGCAACCTCGGAGTTGCCCCAGATGGAACCCGAATTGCGTCTGATGTCCGCCGATTTGCTGCTGCGACAAGACCGCAAACGCGAGGCGCTCGATGCGATTGATTCGTTGACCGTCTATGACCAAAACACGATGGCCGTTCGCGAATTCGCCGCGGCACGATTGGCCGCGGCGATCGGCGACCGCGACAGGGCGCAAATGGCGGCGCGGCGGTTGTTCGGCGTTCGACTCAATACCGACGCACAGATCGAACTGGCCAAGCTGATGCGAAAATTGGACATGCGCCAGCTCGCCTCTGACCTGGTCCGCCGACTCCGCAGCCGCGGTGGCAGCAACACGGACCAGTTGCAATCGTTGATGACCTACTTCGTCGCGCAAGGCGAAAACGATCAAGCCGCCGAGGTGGCGATGGAGTTGCTACGTCGCAGTGCACCCTCACGCCGCAGCGGCAACCGGTACACCACGACCAATCAAGTCAGACGTCGCAACGCCCTGCAAACGCTCTCGACGACGGGACGATTGACTTCGCTGATCGCGGCGACCGAAGAAAAACTCGAAAAAGCCCCCAAGAGTCAACGGATCCGATCCGAGCTGGCCGAACTCTACGTGGCCGCCGGCAAAACGGCGAAATCACAGGCGCTGCTCGGCGACATGGAACTGACCGACGTCAACAGCACGCGTGCCCTGGAGTCAACCGCTGAACAACTGGTGGCGGCCGGGAAAATGGACGAAGCCTGCGACGCCTACTTAAAACTGTTGCGACGCAAACAGGATTCCTTCAACCAAAACTTCTACGAAATCAAGCGCCCCTTCGACGCCCAACAGCGACTCGGCGATCTGGCCGATTTGATGATCGAAGTCGGCGTGCAAAAGTTTACCGACCATCGTGTTTCAGAAATCTGCGGAGATTTGATTCGCGAGACAAATGGTGTCGACAAGGCTCGCGCGCTCTTTTCAGCCATGCTCGACATTCCACCGACCTCCACCAATTCGATGTACTCGATGAGCAACATCATGGGGTCGGCCAGCAAACTTTTGACCGACCGGGAGCTCGTGATGCGAACGGCGCGTTACATGATCGATGCGTCCGGCAACGGAAATCCATGGAGCACGCTTTTCAGCGGCTATTCCACCGGCAGTGACGGCCGACACAACAATGTGACGACTTACTTTGTCCGCCATGTCTCTCAAGATCAGGAAAATGTCAAAGCCGTCGAGCAGCTCTTGCGGACGAGGTTGCAAGAGGATGAAGATTGGCTCGAAGGCAAGGTCTGGCTCGCGCTGGTGTTGACGACGAACAAAGAATACGACGAAGCCAAGGAGTTGCTCGAACCCCTGGTCCAGAAAAAGCTGAATCCCCTCCCGACGCACGATGTCCTTTGGCTGGTCGGCAGCTTGATCGATACCCATCCGCCGATGCAACCGTTGGCCGAACGGATCTATGAGTACGCATTGGAGAACACGACCGATCGCAGCAACCGAGACTTTAAGTATTCGTTGAAAGGCCGCATTTGCAACTTCATGGCGGACATCGGCAACAATCGTCGCGCCCGCGAAATGGCGCTCCAAGCGATCGAAAACGAAAAGACCAATCCGGGTCAACAGTACGGCAATCCCGAGTACGAAGCCTATCAAAAGATCCGTTCCACGCTGAGCATGATGGAATTCTTGTCGAAAATCGACTATCCCTCCGACGCCCTCCGTGTCGCACGCGAATTCGACAAATCGCTGTTCGTGAAAGCCGGCCGCTATCAATCGGGACGCAAGGAGGAATTTGAAAAGCAGCAGCAGGCCTTGTTAGATGAAGTCCGAAAGCTGGGCGGGTTGGCCACGGTCCGATCGATGGTCAATGAAACCACCGACGGCCCCAGCGCCGTTGATTTTGCGATCACGCTCGGCGATCAACCGTTCACCGAACTCGCGGTGTCATCGCTATGGATCGAAATGTTGGAAGACGCGGCGGATGATCCGAAGAACTCGGATTCGTTGAATGAGTTTGCCGATCAAATGAAAACGCTCGCCGAGAAGCGTCCACACGATGATACCGCCTCCGCCGCCCACGCCATCGCCTCCGATGTCGTCGCAGTCCACCAACCGATACGTGATCTGATCGACCGTTGGACCGGCGACTCACCAGACGCTCCCGAGGTGACGAATCATCGTCTGCGGGGGCGGTTGCTGATGACTCTGATGCTGCGAGCCGACCGCGGCGCCTCTGACGATGCGGCGGAATCGACACGAAAAAAGATCGCGGAACTGGATCTCGATTCCATTCCGGGCGCCAGCCAAATCGAACAAACCTGTTTCCTCGCCGCGTTGGCCAAACAGGCACTTGCGCGAGGTGACCAGGAAACCACGCGGCGGTTGTGGCAAAGAGCAGCTGGATTGGGCGCCAGCCAATGGATGTTGTTGGATCTATCACACGCGGCGATCGAAGCCGCGATGCCCGAGATCTCGGCATCCGCATTCGCCACGGCCGTGACGGCTCCAGCCGGTCCGATCGAGATCAATGAATCGGAGGACAACTCGGCGAGCTCGTTGGGACAGTTGCTCGGCAGCGCTCGCCCTCAACAATCTAGCTCGTCGACTTCGTCGGCCAATGATCTGGATCCAGATGAAGTCCGACTGGCACAACGCATTTTGGATCTCGATGAAGCCTGGCGGGTCAACAAGCTGTACACAAAATTCGTTTTCGACCCACTCGTCGCGTTGACACTCGGAAAACCCGGCTCTCGAACGCGCACGTTGTGCACACCGGTGTCGATCAAGGCGGATGATCGAATCGTCATCCATAGCGTTTTTGATCAATTGGCCCGCCGGGCAAGCTGGTCAAAACGCACGGACGAACTGATGGCCTTGCTGCCCGGCGATGGTACCGAAACGCATCTTCTGGCCGGGCTGGTTCTGCTCCATGACAAACGAGGCGAGGCAGCACTGCCACGTTACGAAGCCGTTGACCCCACGACACTCAATACGCTTCCCAAAGAATTGGTCGTGCAATCCTTGCTGTTGGCGCTCGATGATTCACATTGTCGGGAGCGCGCGATGGTGTTGGGGTTGGCACTGATCGACCAGAACCGGCCGTCCCAGCGATACGCCAACATCGAACCGTTTGACACGTTTTCTTTGCACCTGGCCAAACAGGCTCTGGATCATGGAATGAAGCAAAAGTATGTCGCCGCGTCGATCAACAACTACCTGGAATTGACCGCGCACGAAAATGACCGCTATAGCGGAATCAGCAGCCGCGTCACGCGACGTTTAAGCCAGTTGGAAAAAGTCGCCCAGTTGCTATTGCCCAAAGGACGACTCGATCAAGCGTTGACGTACCTGGCGATGCGTCAGAGCGGGTTTGCCCAGGGATTTGACCGTGGAAATGACTGGGTCGGTAGCTGGGCATTGGAGTCGATTCAAGCCCTTCCGGATCGCAAAGCGGCCTACCAGATCCTGGCTGACTGGACCTTCCAGGGCGATGGTCCGCTGAATTCGATCCGGACGCTGGCCCGGCGCGAACCGTTGCCGACCTGGATTCCCCCGTCGGTCGGTGGTTATTACCCGCCGTTTCCCCCCGTTGCTGATCTGGCGCTCCCGATCGCGACGAACTACTACTCGCTTGCTCGACTGGCAATCCAGATCGATGCGAAAGATGATCTTTTGAAACGATTGCAAAAAGCACAGTCGGATGGGCGTGCCGAAGCGAACACGGCGATGGCAATCTGTCTTGCGGCGATGAAGCAACCCGTCGAACCGAACCTGCTGTACGACGTCACGACGCATCTGGATTCGATTCAACCGGGTGAAGGAACGCCCGCAACGCAGGCACCGCTGGCGGAACTTCAACTCGCCTCGATCTTGGCGGCCGGCCCGACACACAAGGAGTTCTCCAAGAAGGTAACAAAGGCCCTGATCGGACACACGCACACTCAATCACGTGGCTACTTGATGCCGTGGGTGGCGCGTTATGAACACGCACGAGGCTGGGCGGAGACATCGCCCCTGCGTTCGGCCGATGACCTGGCGCACTGGCTGCGTGCGACCCACGCCAGCGCCAAAGATTTTTCGGAAGGAAAAACGCCTCCAATTTGGGTGTCGGACGGCGAGAGTCGAATCCACCATGTTTGTGGTTTCGGCAGCGACTTCCTGTGGTTCCGTTATCCGCTGCAAGGCAACTTCACCGTTGAGGTCGAAACACGAGACGGCGGATGGAGAGAAGCGGAACTGGTGTTCGACGGGCTGCAGTTCGCCGCGTTGGCCCATAACAAGAGCGTCTATGTGAAATCGCAAAACAGCAACGATTGGGTGCGGTTCTACTCCGACGTCACCAAGCAAAACGAATTCAACCGTTGTAGCGTGACGCTGGATGACGAATCGCTCAGCTATCGCGTCAACGACACGTTGATCTACCGTGAACCGCGAAAAAACCATTCGCCCTGGATCGCGATGATGCTGGCCGGTGACAAACGCACCTCCGTGCAAAACATCAAGATCACCGGAGAGCCCCAAATCCCTCGTCATGTGGACCTGATCCCCGACGACACACTTCGGGGTTGGTCGGGACAGTATTTCGGCGCAAAACTCCCCACGGCCGACGTGAATCTCGATCAGCATGACAAAGATGGAAATGCTCCCCAGCGTTATCGGTCGGGGCCCAAACCCGACCAGATCAAGAACCTCGCATGGACGGTCAAGAACGGAGAATTGATCAGCGGCAAGGTCCTGCCACAAAGCTTCAATGGACAGAACAGCATCCGCTATGAACGCCCACTCGGCGATGGCGAAACGATCTCCTATGAGTTTTTCTACGAAGCAGGAAAAACCGAAGCTCACCCCACGATCGGGCGAATTGCCTACATGATGCGCCCGGCAGGTTTGCATCTGCACTTGATGAGCGCCCCCCACACGGCGTGGACGATCCCCCAAGGATTCGAAGTCCCCCTCCCCGGTGCGGAACCCAAGGTGTTGCCGTTGAAGGACTCGCAATGGAACCGCGTGGAACTGACACGCCGGGGAACCCAGCTCGAAATCTTGTTGAACGGTCAATCGGTGTTTGACCAACAACCACAAACGCAAGTCGGCGACATGGTGTTCGGTTTTTTCCACAACCGCGAACAGACGTCCGCGCGGATCAGAAACGTTAGAATCAGCGGACCGTGGCCGGAACAGATTCCGGAGTCACTCCTTTCCTTTTCCAGTCGTTCTGAGACGCAATGAATCAGCCCACCGAATCGCTGGCCGAATCGCTTTCAGAGTTATTTTGCGAAAACGTCGCCGTCGCTCATCAGGAGTCTCGTGAACAGGACGGCGTGAATCTCATTGTCGCAGAGATCAGTTATCGGACGTCCAGTTCCAATTCCCAGTCGTCAAAGCGTGTCCGTCAAACGGTGACCGTGCTGGACGACGACATCAATGTCCCCCAGTTCGTGCTGTTCCCACATTGGAAGGGGATCGCCGGAATGGTCTTTTCGGCCATCGGGGCGATGAACGATGTCAACTTTCAAGACTCGCCAAAATTCTCCGCCGACTACCTGCTCCATGCCTGGAATGAGAAGGCGGTCCGCATCCTGTTCACACCGGAGTTGCGCGAATACTTTTCCCGACACGCGGGCTGGAGCGCGCGTGGAAACCGGAATTGCATCACCGTCTTCAAGCAAGGGCACGTCTGCAAGAGCGAGGAATTGGATGAGTTTTTGAACGCTTCGGTCGATATCTTTCGGTTGTTGCAAGCAGGCGAAAAGGAACTTGACCGGCACCCGGAAATCACTCGTGAAGCCCAGGTTCAAGACGCCTATGCGGCCGCCGAAAGCATGGGTGGAATCGCCGGGCGCATTCTTCGCAAGGAACTCGATCGGATCGTGTTGTCCAGCGACGAAGTCCAACAGTTTCTTGCCCAACCGGTTCCGCGGCTCGACATCCCCGCGGGGATGCAACGTCAAGTGATTCCAGATGTGAAGATGTTGATTGCGATGGGAGTCGTGTTTTCTGTCGCCGGTATTGTCGTCCCTGTTTTAGTTTTCTTAATGCTGCAAGGGAACGACCGTCTCTTCGCCATTCCCTTTGCCGCAATGTTTTTGCTTGTCGGCGGCTTGATGCTGTTCTTTTCGATTCGGCACGGCAAACGGAAGTATCGATTGCTTCGCCGAGGCACCGTCCAAACGGGCAGGATTGAACGTGTCGAACGGACCAACACGGAGATCAATAGCCGTCGTCGCTACGTGCTGCATGTCAGCTACGACGTCGGCGGGCAGACGCGGCAAACGACCGCCAATGTTTACTCCGGGATCGAGCGGGCGAGATCGCTCGCCGATCAAAACGCGCCGGTGCGAGTGCTGGTGGATCCCAACGATGAAAAGCACGTCCTGTGCGTCGATTCGCTGTTGATCACGTAAACCGATCTCTCAGCACGTGGCGTTAGCCAGTGGCGCGTGTTGCCTGGTAAGCAACGAGCGGAATAGAAGTATCGAATCTCTTGAAGTGGGATAGGCTTCCAGCCTGTCATTTCAGCATCGACAGGCTGGAAGCCTATCCCACTTGAATCCACCATGCGCCGCTCGCTTACGCGTCCCGCTGGTATGCCAGCACGTGGCGTCAGCCAGTGGCGCGTGTTGCCTGGTAAGCAACGAGCGGAATAGACGTATCGAATCTCTTGGAGTGGGATAGGCTTCCAGCCTGTCATTTCAGCATCGACAGGCTGGAAGCCTATCCCACTTAAATCCACCACGCGCCGCTCGCTTACGCGTCCCGCTGGAATCACGTGACGCGTGCCTACTGTGACAACCGATCCAAAATGTTCTTCGTGATTTGAATCACCGCGGCGTCACCGCCGCGCAATCCGTGCGCCCAATCGGTTGTGCCGGTCGTCACCACCGTGCCGCCAGCCGCGGACGTGTACGCTCCCAAGACAGCCGCCCCCACCCGGTCGGTCGGAAATCGGTCGTACCAATAACTGTCGCCCGGTGCCCACCGCGCTTCGCAGGTTCCCAGGATTTGGAACGTCTTGGGCGTCCCGTCGTTGTGCGTGGGAACGGGAACTCCATCGATCCACTTCATTTCGCATCCGTCGCACTCATAGCCGACGATACTGTCTTTTCCACCGAATGCGTCGCCTTGTTTCAATCCCGTTCCCTGGAACAACCAATGATCGGGGCGGTGGACGGTAAACGCGCCCGGACCATCCATGAACTGGCCGTGACTGCGATGGTAGCCGCCCCACAAGAAACCGACGCCGGTCAATTCATTCTCAGGTCGTCCCACCAGATGATGGCTCCATGCGGTGCTCAGCAAACGTTGGTCGCCCGTGCGATACAACGGGTCCATATTTGGCGTCTGTTTCCACGAAGTCAACGTTCGGCCGTCGTTTCCGCTGCGTACTTGCCAACAACAGGTGTTTCCACTGAAGAATGCAACGTTGCCGCCGTCATGGATAAAACGCTCCAGATGATCGCGCATCGGTGAAGACCAATATTCGTCGTGCCCGACGCTTAAGACCAGCCGGTAATCGGCCAGGATTTCGGGGTGGAACTCCAAATCGCTGTTGACCGCGTAGTCGATCGAATAACCGTTCGTTTCCGCCCACCGCACGAACGGCAATTCCCAGTTACCGAATTGTGAACCGATGGGGCGGTCGAACGAAACCTGATGGCCCTGCAAGCCGTCGCGATCGTGGTAGCTGTACAGGCTGTGTCCGCCCCAGTTTGTGTATGCGTTGTAGGTATTCGTTGATAGTTGCAGCAAGACTTTGGATTTCGGCTGCGAATCGCCGGCGCGGACGACGAAGAACAGTGCCGCTTGCGGGCCAGCATCTCCTCCGGCCTTCAGTTTGACCTCGTAGTAGCCACTCTTCCAGTCAGCGGGGATCGGCAACGTCCAGGCAACCGGCCAGCCACAACCATCCGACGACGCCCGATCGGGAATGGGATGGGCCGCACAGGACACACCGACTTGCTGATCGACGCGTTCGGTCTGCGCACCGACCCGAGAGATCGTCAAATCGACCGTTGGCTGATTGGACGAGAGGTGAAACGCAACCGTATCGCCGGCAACGTAGCTGAGTTGATCGGTGTAACCGAACACGTACGGACCGGTGGGCGGTCGCTGTTCCGCATTGCTTTGATTGACCGCACCGATCATCATCGCCGCCCAAATCATCAGTCGCAAAGTCATCTTGACCATCTGTTTCTCCCGTTGTGAATCGAAGTTTGTCGCGACCAGTGTACCGCCTTCTGGCAACAGTGAGCAACGATCGGCACCGATGACTCAACCGATGGTCGCTCGTGGGAAAAATGGGAAACCCACCGATGGCCCATCTTCAGTCTGCCATCATTCTGCCCCGTCTCATTCTGCCTTCCCTGCCGCGGCCTTCCATCGTTTTGCCCCCATCGTTTTGCCCCCATCGTTTTGCCCCCATCGTTTTGCCCCCATCGTTTTGCCCCCATCGTTTTGCCCTCCCTTGCACTCCAGCACGTCCGTCTGCATCACACACCGACAACCGGCTATGATAGCCCCATCGAAACCAATCCCATTTGTCGAGCCTGCACGATGCGTCCCAAGTCCATTTGCATTCGATTCCTGATCACCGTCTGGACGGCCACGTTCTGTGCCGTGGTCGCCAGTGCGGAAACGCCGGTTGATTCCAACGCGAGTTCTGAGCGAGGCATGTACGATCGTCCGCATGGTATGCCACACCAAAGCCGCAGCGAAACGGTTGCCAAGGTATCCTGATTGACTGGGAACACAACGTCCTGCACGGTGCCACCGAAGCCCGCAAGGACGGCGTCGCGCTGGGATACTAGGCACTCTTTCATGTTTCCGCGGTCCTCCGCTTGCTCGAATCGATCCCAATTCATTCTCATCACTAACGAAACGATGCGCCGTTTTGCATTCATTGTTGCCATGTTCTCAGCGAGTCTTGTTGGATGTTCAGATCCAGCACGCCCACACTTGGAGTTGCTTCTTGTGGAATATGGGCGCGTTGTCGGAAAACCGTTTCCCGATTTGGATCTCTACGAAGGTGACGAGCGAAAAATTCGGTTCTTGCACGCCAATAGCGTTGCCACGCACGAAATGCTCAAGGACTACCTGAGCGTTGAACGCCCGATCACCGCCGAACTCAAACAGTTCCTCATCGATTGGCAGAAAGTTTCCAAACGATCAATCGATTTGCACGCGAAGATGATTGAAGCTGAACGTTACACCTACAACGAAGACGAGCAAGTACTTGCTGAGCGATTGGTGAAGGGGGAAGCTCTAGCCGGGTTCGAGCTGATGGACCATTTCGAAGGCTACTGACCCAATCACGTCACTTGCAGCGTCTCGTCCGTCCGTTGCCAAGAGCCACCAGTGAACGGTCTCGCCAGACGTATGGCGTACCGATTGCCCTCGAAAAGGTAAACCCACCGATGGCAAAGCGTCCCCACGGATATCACCCCATCATCTTGCCCCATCATCTCTCCACGATCATGTCCAGATTTTTCGCTCTCACCTTCGCCCTTTTGATTTCCTCTGCTCCGCTGGCCATTGCCGCAGATCCGCAGTCCACCTCGATCACGCGCGTGTTATTCGGTTCCTGCATCAAACAAGATCAACCGGCACCGATTTTTGCCTCGATGGCGACTGAGCGAGCCGACTTGATTCTGTTCACCGGCGACAACATTTATGCCGACACCGACGACATGACGGTGATGCGGAACAAGTACCAGACGCTGTCAGGAAAGCCCGGGTTTTCATCGTTGATCAACTCCTGCACCGTCATGGCAACTTGGGACGATCACGATTTCGGTGTCAATGATGGAGGCGCCGACTATCCCAAACGCTCGGAATCACAACAGGAATTCCTCGACTTTTGGAATGTCCCGGCCGACTCACCGCTCCGCCAACGGCCAGGCATCTATGACGCGAGAATCTTCGGCCCGGCAGGAAAACGGTTGCAGGTCATCTTGCTGGACACGCGATTCTTTCGCTCTCCGCTGAAGAAGGGCGAGCGACGTGTCGGCGGTCCTTATTACCCTGACGACGATGCGGAAAAGACGATGCTCGGTGACGCCCAGTGGCGGTGGCTTGGTCAGCAATTGCGTCGGCCCGCCGAGGTACGTCTAATCGTTTCCAGCATTCAATTCGCCGCCCAGGACGCGGGCCAAGAATGCTGGGCGAATCTGCCGCTGGAGCAAGAACGCATGTTGAGCTTGATCGGCGACACCAATGCAAGCGGAGTCGTCTTCCTCAGCGGCGACCGTCATTGGTCCGAGGTGTCGGCATCGGTCGAGAAGACGCCGTATCCGATCTACGACATCACGTGCAGCAGTCTGAACCAGTTGCACCCGCGGGGCACTCCCACCGACAACCGCTATCGCGTCAGCAAGTCGACGTACCACCGGGAGAACTACGGGGTGCTACAGATCGACTGGCAGGGCGACGATCCGACGGTGACGTTCCAGATTCGCGACCTGGAACGAAATCCGGTCATCGAGCAAACACTCACGCTTTCCGACCTGCGTGGTCGGTGAGACCGGGCACGTCGGTTCGCGGCCTGCCGCGATCAACACGCTACCAGCTAGCGGAACGGCCCGAGCGGGCTGTCGATTGAGTGAGCCGCGACGCGTAAGCGGCCGGGCGTCCATGCGTTGCCCGAGGCCTTACGGTCGGCGGCTCACCATTGCCTCGACAAATCCCAATAAATCGACGGCCCGCGAGACGGCCTAGGGCAGCTTAAAAATGGCGAGACAGAACGTAGGGCTCGCGGCCTGCCGCGAACAACAACCACCCCGTTTGGCGTCAAACGGCTGTTTCCACCGACGAACCGTGGGCGACTTCCGCGACGAACAAGACTCGCCCTGACCGGTTTTGTCGCGTAGAATAGCATCTGCCCGCCTTCCCCCCAATCGAAACCCCCGTGGAAGCCTCCCGGTTGTCCAGCGTGTTTCCCCGCCTTCCCCTTGGGTCCCCCGAGAAAAGATGCCTGCCGTGTATCCTCGTCGCCGGTTTCTTGCCGCCAGCCCAGTGGCCGTCATGCTGTTGCTGGTCACCGCAACCGCCGGCGTCTCCGCTCCCAATCCCCAAGACAAGCAAACGCGTACTGCCGAGCAAGAGAAGTTCTTTGAGAACGAGGTGCGTCCGCTATTGGTGCAGCACTGTGTCGAGTGCCACGGGCCAGATGACCAGTCGGGTGAATTAAGACTCGATCGCCACGATCATTTCAAGCGAGGCGGGGGCAGCGGACCGGTCGTGGTTCCGGGCGATGCCAACGCGAGTCGACTGATTCGTGCGATCGGTTACCAAGACAACGACTTGCAAATGCCGCCGGACAGCAAGTTGCCCGAGGAAGCGATTCGTGTTCTTTCCCAATGGGTTCGCAAGGGAGCGTATTGGCCGGAGGAAGCGACGGAGACACAACCGACCGTCAATCTGTCCCCCCAGGAGCACATCGAGGCGCAACGTCAATCGCATTGGTCTTACCAACCGATTTCACCCACCGAGCCGCCAACGATTGCGGAACTGGCGACGCGTGTGGGGCAGGATCAGCTGGACGCGTTTGGTGGCGAGGGCATGACGACGATCGATCGTTTCGTGCTGACTCGGTTGGCCGACGGCGGGCTGGCGCCGAACCCGCGAGCCGATCGCCGCACGCTGATTCATCGGGCTTACCACACGCTGTTGGGTCTGCCGCCAACCTATGAACAAGTCGAGGCGTTCGTGGCGGATGATCAGCCCGACGCCTTTGCCCGTCTCGTCGATCGGCTGTTGGACAATCCACACTACGGAGAACGCTGGGCGCGGCACTGGTTGGACATCGCCCGCTACGGAGACACCAAAGGCTACCTGGCCGGAAACATGGAAACGCGTTACCCGTATGCGTTCACCTATCGCGACTATGTGATCGACGCCTTCAACAGCGACAAGCCATTCGATCAATTCGTGATCGAGCAGCTTGCCGCCGACCAATTGGACTTGGCCGATGATGCACGCAGCGCGCTGGCCGCCATGGGGTTCTTGACCGTCGGTCGGCGGTTCATGAACCGTCAACACGACATCATTGACGACCAAATCGACGTGGTCACCCGTGGGTTTCTCGGCATGAGTGTCGCCTGTGCCCGATGCCACGACCACAAGTACGATGCGATCCCGACGGCCGACTACTACTCACTCTATGGCGTGTTTGCCAGTTCCGAAGAACCGTCCGAGTTGCCGCTTCTTGGCGAACCACAATCATCGCCCGAATATGAGGCGTTCTTGAAGGCGAAAGCGGAAAAACAGCAAGAGGTCGACAAGTGGGTCGAAGAACGCCGTCAAGGAATTGAATACGAACTGCGTTCACGAGTTGCCGACTATCTGGTTTACATCGCCAAGTCGCTGCCCCAATACAGCAAAGAAAAGGTGCAGCCCCAAGGCAAACGGGGTGCGTTGCGTTTACCGGCCACGCGGCGATGGCAACAGTATCTGGTCAACGCCAACGCATCGCCGCATCCCGTCTGGGAACTGCTTCGTCAACTGGCCGCATTGCCGCCGGATGAGTTCGCCGCAACGTCGGCCACGATCTTCGATCAAGCCGCGACGGCGACGGAAGTGACAGAAGGAACGGAATCGGCCTATCCGATCCCTCAACGCTTGCTTGATTCGTTGCGAGAGGCACAGCCAACATCCTTGCACGAGGCGGCGCAAGTGTTCGGTGATGTTCTGGAAGCGGTCTATGCCCAATGGATCGAAGCACGCAAAGCCGACGAGAGCCTGGAACGGTTGCCCGACGCCGATGACGAAACGTTGCGTCAGGTGTTGTGGTCCGCCAATGCACCGACCACGCTGGACACCGGCCAAGCGATCGCGCATTTGGACCAGGCCGAACGTGGCAAATACAACCAGCTGCTTAACGGCGTCAATGGGGTCAGCGTCACACATCCGGGTGCCCCGGGGCGTGGGATGGTGATGGTGGACAAGCCCAAGCCGGTCGAACCGGTGATCTTTCGACGCGGCGTGCCCGGCAATCGCGGCGACCGCGTCCCACGACGATTTCTACAGGTCTTGTCGCACGTCGATGGCGGCGAGCCCTTCCAGCAGGGCAGCGGTCGGCTGGAATTGGCCCGCGCGATTGCCGACCCGCAAAATCCGTTAACGGCGCGGGTGATTGTCAATCGCGTCTGGCAACACCAATTCGGCGAAGGCCTTGTTCGCACCCCGAGTGACTTTGGGATTCGCGGTGAACTGCCGACGCACCCGGAACTGCTCGACCACCTCGCGGCGGAGCTGATCGCCGACGATTGGTCCATCAAACGTCTGCAACGCCGCATCATGCTCTCGGCAACGTGGCAACAATCCAGCGACACACGCCCCGCCGCGATCGAAACCGATCCTGAAAACCGACTGCTGTGGCACATGCCACGACGGCGGATGGAGTTCGAACCGCTGCGTGATCGTTTGTTGTCGGTCGCCGGACGGCTGGACGAATCGGTGGGCGGGCGTTCCGTGATGATCCACCGGGACGCCACGCGACGCGCCCTGTACGCCTACATCGATCGAGAAGACCTGCCCGGTCTGCTGGCCAGCTTTGATCTTCCCAGCCCCGATGCCAGTCAAGCCAAACGCGCCAAGACAACCGTTCCCCAGCAAGCGCTCTACCTGATGAATTCCGGATTCGCCATCGAGCAGGCCAAAGCGTTGGCGGCACGCAGCGAAGCGGCACCGGAATCCCCGCCCGCCGGCGATAGCGATGACGCCTCAAACCACAGTGCTGCCGAGCGGATCAAGCGACTGTATCGCCTGGCCTTGGCACGCGCCCCGGACCCGGCCGAATTAACAGTGGCGATTGAGTTTGTCACGCCTGAATCGGCCGCCACGTTGGATCCCTGGGTTCAACTGGCGCAAGTCTTGCTCCTGAGCAATGAATTTGCGTTCGTCGATTAAGCTACGCGCCTGGAAGCGAATTCCATTTTGGATCACACGATGTCTGATTTCATTTCCCGACTGAACCAACTGCCCCCAACCCGTCGCGATTTTCTGCGTCGTAGCGGGATCGGTCTCGGATCGCTTGCCTTGGCGGGCGTGATGGCCGACGACACGTCCAGCCTGTTGCACGCGGCGACCGCGACAAACCCGATGGCCCCCAAAACGCCGCACTTTGCACCGAAAGCAAAAGCGGTGATTCACTTGTTCCTCAACGGTGGTCCGTCGCAGGTCGACACGTTTGATCCCAAACCGGCGCTCGAGGAGTATCACGGCAAATCGATTCCGTTGAATCTGCGCACCGAGCGCGAAACCGGGGCCGCCTATCGATCGCCGTTCAAGTTCAAAAAGTATGGCCAAAGCGGCATCGAAGTCAGCGAGTTGTTTTCGCACGTCGGCGAGATGATTGACGAGGTCTGCGTGGTGCGATCTATGCACGCCGACGTGCCCAATCATGAACCCTCGTTGATGCTGATGAACTGCGGCAACGGCCAACTGGTGCGGCCCTCGGTCGGATCGTGGGTCACGTACGGGTTGGGCAGCGAAAACCAGAATCTTCCCGGTTTCATCTCGATGTGCCCCAGCGGTTATCCGATCAAGGGTGCCGAAAACTGGCAAGCCGGATTTCTTCCCGGTGCGTACCAGGCGACGTACATCGACAGCAAACACCAGGAAATCGAAAAACTGATCGCGAACATCCGCAACGCGGCCGGCCTGCCCCGCGACGAACAACGTCGGCAACTGGACCTGCTGCAAATGCTGAACGAGCGACACCAACAGGCTCGCCAGCAGGATGCCGAGTTGGAATCACGCGTGCAAAGTTTCGAGCTCGCCTATCGGATGCAGATCGAAGCGACCGACGCCTTTGACATCAGCAGCGAACCCCAATCCATTCGCGACATGTATGGTGATTCGATCCAGGCGAGGCAGATCTTGATCGCTCGAAGATTGGTCGAACGGGGCGTGCGTTACATCCAGCTCTGGCACGGGGCGGGACAGCCCTGGGATAGTCACGACAAGATCGAAGACAACCATCGTCGACTCGCCGGCGAGTGTTCCCAAGCGATCGGCGCCTTGTTGCGAGATCTAAAACAGCGCTCGCTGTTGGACGATACCCTGGTGGTCTGGGGCGGCGAATTCGGACGCACGCCGACCGTCGAACTGCCCAAACCGGGCGCCAATGCCGGAACCAACAGTGGCCGCGATCACAATCATTACGGGTTCACGATGTGGTTGGCCGGTGGCGGAGTGAAAGGGGGACACGTGCACGGCGCGACCGATGAGTTCGGCTTCCAGGCGGTCGAGGATCGTGTGCATGTCCATGACCTGCACGCCACCCTATTGCACCTGCTGGGATTCGATCATGAACGGCTGACGTACCGTTACGCCGGCCGCGATTTCCGACTGACCGACGTTCACGGGAAGGTCGTCCACGAAATCATTGCGTAGCCCGCTAGATCAATGCATCGTGGAAGCATCAGGTACGGAGACGCGACGCCCCTACCCATCAAGCGAAGCCACCTTTCCAGAGTCGCCCTCCCTCAAGAGGTCGTGCCATTTTTAAGTCGTCGGCAATCGTGGGTTTTGCCACTCTCCCGCTGGGAGAGTCGAGCGAGGCGAGGAGAGGGTTTAGGTTGCGGCTTGGGGTCGCCCATCAAGAGTGAAGTGAACGCCGCGATGCACCGATCGACCTCCCCTCGCTTCGCTCGACCCTCCTGCCAGGAGGGTGGCTTTAAGACTGCACGACCTTTAAAAGATTGATGAGGACGTGGGATCTTTCTACCGCTGCAACGCAGCGGTATCGGTTTCCCTTACAATGCCGGCGACGGGACGCCATCGACGACGTTCATCGACACTCAAAATCTTTTGCACCTGTTCCGGACATCAGCATGTATCCCAAGATTGGAAACGCCTGCACGTCAGGCTTTTTGCTGCTCTTGATCGCCACGATCCAAGTTTGTGTCAGTCAGCGTGTGCCTGCCGACGAACCGACGCAGCCGATCCTGAACGTCAACCGCTGTGACGACTTCACCGTCAACGGCAAGGGCGACGCGGCGGCATGGGATTCGACCGACTGGGTGACCTTGAACCGTCGCCCCCAGGGAAGCCATGACTATACGGCACGGATCAAGATGCTGTACTCCGCAACCGGAGTCTACGTGCTGTTTGACGGCAGCGATCAGACGCTGACCGCAACAATGAACGAAGACTTTATGGACCTCTGGAATGAAGACGTCTACGAGTGTTTCTTTTGGCCCCACGAAGAGGATCCGGTTTATTTCGAGTATGAAATCTCCCCGCTCGGCTTTGAGCTTCCCATTCTGATCCCCAACCTGGACGGCCGTTTTCTCGGCTGGCGACCGTGGCACTACGAGGGTGATCGAAAGATCAAGAAAGCCGTTTCAGCGAGCGGCGGAAAGAATCAGTCCATGGCCAGTGTTACCGGCTGGCGCGCCGAAGTCTTCATCCCCTACGCCTTGCTCAAGCCATTACGAAATCTGCCGCCAAAGCCAGGGACCTGTTGGCGGGCAAACTTCTACCGCGTGGATTATGACGGCCAAGAATCCACACAATGGGATTGGGCCCGGGTCGGTGAAAGCTTCCACGAGTTCAAGAAGTTCGGCACCCTGATCTTCCAGTAGGGCGCCTTTGATTGCCCCAGTAGTCTGTCATTCGAACTCCACCCGCCACCGAGAGACTGGGCGAACGGAATGTCCCGATCATTTGCTCTGTTAACAGCACTTTTCGTCGCGACGGTGTCCGTCGGCGGTGACGCCGAACTAAAATTCGACATCGTCATCAAGAACGGCAAGATCGTCGACGGATCGGGAGCGCCGTGGTACCAGGCGGATGTCGGCATCGATGACGGCAAGATCGTGCGGATCGGCAGCATTCCCAACGACGAAGCGAAGGAGTTGATCGATGCCCGCGGGTTGATCGTTGCGCCGGGTCTGATCGACATGATGGGACAAACGGCATCGCCGATGATCGAGGATCCGAAGACGGCGATCAATTTGCTGACGCAGGGAATCACGACGATCAATGCCGGTGAAGGTGGATCGGCGGCACCGTTGGGCGAGGAAGAGGGACGACGCAAGGGTTACACGACGATGGCCGAGTACTTCACGCTGCTCGAATCCAAAGGGTTGCCCGTCAACGTCGTCCAAACCATCGGGCACACCCAGGTCCGTCGGATCGTGATCGGCGACGTCGAGCGACGCCCCAGCGATCAGGAAATGGAGCAAATGCAGGCGTTGGTTCGCGAAGCCATGCAAGCCGGTGCCATCGGGGTGTCGACCGCGTTGATCTATCCGCCGGCCGTGTACGCCCGCACCAAAGAGATTGCGATGCTGGCCGCCGCGGCAGGAGAATACGGCGGCGGTTATTACACGCACATGCGAAACGAAGGCGACCGCTTGCTCGAAGCCATCGACGAGGCACTCGATATCGGTCGCCGGGCCCGGACCCCCGTTCACATTTTCCACCTCAAGGCGGCCGGCAAGCAGAATTGGGGCAAGATGCCGCTGGCGATTGCGACGATCAAAGCAGCGCGGTCGAGCGGACAGCAAGTGACCGCGGACATCTATCCCTACGTCAACAACGGTCTGGGCATCGCGGCGTTGATTCATCCCCGTCATTTTTCCGAGGGTCATGATCGGCTGATTCAGCGTCTGGACGATCCCGAGCTGCGCGGGGAAATCAAGGAAGAAATGGAATCGACCGAGGGCTGGGAAAACTGGTTTCGCCATGCCGGAAACGACTGGGGGCGAATCGTCATCGGACGTAGTAACGATCCACGTTACGCCAAACAGGATGGCAAGTCCGTCGCCGAAATTGCTCGCGCGTGTGACGAGGACCCTTGGGACACGTTCTTTCAACTGGTGCGTCAAGGCGCGTTCGCACTTCCCGAGACGATGACCGACGCGAACAAGATCCTTGCCATGCAACAGGAGTTTGTCTCGTTTTGCACCGATGTCGGCCCGGCCGGAGGAAGCCGGTCGGCGTCCCACCCCAGGGCGTTCGGCTCCTTCCCGCGACTGCTCTCGCGTTACGTCCGCGATCTGGGAGCGATCTCGTTGGAACGGGCCATTGCCCAGGCCAGTGCCGTCGCCGCCAATGATGTGATGGCGTACGACCGAGGCCGAATCAACGTCGGCTTGGCGGCCGATGTGATCGTGTTTGACTACCAGAATCTGGCCGATCGTGCAGATTTCGCGAATCCCCACGCGTTGTCCGAAGGGATGAAGTTTGTGATCATCAACGGACGCCTGGTGTTGAAAGATGGCGAACAGACCGATGCGCGTCCCGGACGTGTTCTGCGAGGACCGGGGTATCGCCAGTCCGCGGCGCCGCCGAATGTTGCTTCAGGACAGGCGGATGAACGTTTCGCCAGTTTCGATCGCTTGATGCGCGAGTTCATGACCGAGCACCGCGTGCCCGGGGCGTCGATTGCCGTGACCGACCGCGGGAAACTCGTCTTTGCCCGTGGCTACGGCTATGCCGACATCGCCCAACAACAGCCAGTCCAACCGGACAGTCTGTTTCGAATCGCCAGCCTGTCCAAACCGATCACCGCCGTCGCAGTGTTGCAACTGATCGAGCAGGGAAAAGTGACGCTCGATGACAAGGTCTTTGACGTGCTGGACTTTGAATCCGACATCGCGTCGACGGAGGAATTCGACGAACGTTTGCGTGACATCACGATTCGCCATCTGTTGGAACATCGTGGCGGCTGGGACCGCGATGTGTCTTTTGACGCCATGTTTCAATCCACTCGGTTCGCCGACCAAGTCGGAACGGAGCCGCCGGCGGATCAGAAAACGGTCATCAACGCGATGCTGTCCCAACCACTCGACTTCGATCCCGGCCAACGATACGCCTACTCCAATTTCGGCTATTGCTTGCTGGGCAGGGTGATCGAAACGCTAACCGACCAGGGCTACGAAGCCTACGTTCAACAACACGTTTTGGAACCGCTCGGCGTGACCACCATGCGGATCGGGGCGACGCGATTGGAGGGGCGTGCAGAGAACGAAGTGCGGTACTATCAGCCCGGCACCGGAAAATCGGTGTTCGCATCGGATCGCGGCGAGGAAGTTCCCCGGCCTTATGGCGCCTGGTATTTGGAGGCGATGGACTCACATGGCGGTTGGATCGCATCGGCGTCCGACTTGGCGAAGTTTGCCGCCGCGTTTGACGATCCGGACCAGTGCCCGATCTTGAGCCGAGAATCGATCGAGTGGATGTTTCGCCGCCCGCCAGGACTCGCCGGGCACGATGCGGATGGAAAGGAGAAATCGCGTTACTATTCGCTGGGATGGAGCAACCGAACGGTGGGTCCCGGCAAGGTAAACCACTGGCACACCGGTTCGCTGGACGGTACCGCCACGATCATGATCCGCCGCCATGACGGCAAAAACTTCGTCGCGCTGTTGAATTGCCGGGTCAGCCCTTCGGCGTCGCACCTGGGATCGGCGATCGACCGGCTGTTGCACCAGGCCGCCAACGCAGTGACCGACTGGCCGGCTGATGACGCAAACTGACCTGGTCAGGAATTTCCGTTCTCTTTTCCGCACAACAATTCTGCCGCCGGAACGATAATCGTTGCTGCGACGGTCGCATTCGCGCCCCGCAACCCTCTATTGGAGATACTCCGATGCCGTCAAAGCTTACCGGCCTTTTCAAGACTCTCAGGTGGTCAGATTTCGTTGGCACCCCAGACGCCGGCAGTCACCACCTCGCCTTCACGAGCACTTCGTTTTCCATTCCGAACATTCTGCTCTCGTCATTGGTCAACGACAACATCAACGTGACGGTTACGTTCAATGCATCGAAGAGTTGGAAGAAGATGGACGAGATCAATCAGAAGAAGAAGCGCACGCCAGACCAGATCTTGAAACACGAACAGGGACACTATGACATCGTCGCCTTGCTGGCCCGCGACCTGTTCATCGATTTGATGCAGCTTAAAGGAAATACCTACAAGAACCAGGCGGAGTTGAACAAAGACGTTCGCCCGATTCTCGCGAAATACAACGGAGTGGAAAAAAAGTTGATGGACAAGTACGACTTGCCGACCGAATCCGACCACGGGGAGAGCGCGACGGGCCAGGACAAGTGGAATCGGATGATCAAAGAGGCCTTCACGACACCGCGCAGCCCCGCCGTGTTTGCCCCGGACGGAAAAGCCTACAAGATTCCGTTACTGGACGTCTTGGCCAAGCATGGGATCAAACCCTGACATCGCCCGCCGGGGCATATCCGGGATCGCGGCATCGGGCTTCAGACCATCAAATGACCGGTCGCGGCGATCAGCTCACGCTTGAGCTGTGCCGAAGAAACCATCATCCGTCGTTCCACGTCGCTGCTGTCGAAGAAACGATCAATGGTCGGCATCAACGAATCAAGCGTATCGGACCTGCGAATGCCGTACATCATGATCCGGTCCCAGGAATAGGCGCCCTCCTCGTCGAGCGTCTGGCGGACGAGGATGGTTCGACCATCGTCCCAGTTGATGATCGCGACAACACATCCGGTGCCGGCGGCGCGTTCAATTCTCCGACAATCGATGACATGGTAGATCGACATGGCCCAACTGATTTGGCGTCAATTTGGCGTCAATAAAACAGGATCGCGTGCGTCCAAGGTGCAGCGATCTCCCGTTTCCCCAACCGGTCCGCCGCTCCGGAAAGGGATCTCTTGGTAGATCAAAACATCTCCACGAAACCCGCCAGAGATTTTTTCACGATGGCGAATTCCCGCCACAGCAAGGACAACTTTTCCCTTAGCGTTCTACGAGGTCAGCCAACCCGCCCGGCCCGCAGACGCGGTGGCGACGGTATCGCCGATTCCATAAACTTGGCGTCATGCTGCCAACCGCGTCACCGCTGATTCTGTTTACGGACCTCGATGGATGCTTGCTCAACAAGCACGACTACGACTGGTCCCCGGCGGCAGCGACGTTGCAAACGTTGCGTGATCGCCGGATCCCCGTGATCATGAATTCCAGCAAGACGGTGCCGGAGATGAGCCGACTGGCCGGGCAACTGGGGCTGGCCGACTATCCGTTTGTCTCCGAAAACGGCTCCGTGATTTGCTGGGGCGGTGAAACCGGCCAGCCGCTCGGCGACGTTGAAATCATCGGTGCGTCGCGAGATCACATTCTGGAGGTGCTGAGGTCGCTGAAACCTCAGTATCGCTTCCGCTCGTTTGCCGACCTGGGGCTCGCCGGCGTCGCTGCGGAAACCCAATTGCCCGAGGACAGCGCCCGCATGGCGTTGTCGCGCCAAGGAACCGAGCCACTGCTTTGGGACGACGGCGACGAGCAGCGGACTAAGTTCGAACAAGCGTTGCGCGATCACCAGCTCACCCTGACCCGCGGTGGTCGGTTTTGGCACGTCGCCGGCCAGACCAGCAAGGGCCGGGCGATGCAGATCGTCGCACAGCGTCTATCACCCTCCGATCCATCGTCGCAGCGCACCGGTCCGCCGATTCTCGCGGCGATCGGTGACAGCCCGATCGACCAGAGCATGCTGGATTTGGCTGATGTACCGATCGGCATCCCGACTCCTTCCGGACTGGGAGTCCACGTTGCCGCCGGCCGGGGGATCGTTGCCACCGCGCAAGGAGCCGCCGGCTGGGCTGAAGCCGTTTCGCAACTGTTAACACGACTGGAACGCGACGCGAGTCCTCCCTCCCAATCTCCCCTTCACTGATTTAGGCGAACACCATGGCGGACTTTTCGCAGAACGGAATTATCGGCACACTTCACAACCTGCGAAATCGCTCCACTGACGAACTGGAGTCAGAATTGGTGCAGTTTTCCGCTGAAACTCCGATGGCGTTGCTGTTGCCGTGCCTGTACTCGGAACTGGAAGGCCCGGCGATGGGCCCCATCGTCGACGCTTTGGCAAAGATCCCCTACCTGGGCGAAATCATCATCGGGCTCGATCGAGCCAACGAACAACAATTCCACGCCGCCAAACGATTCTTCGACAAACTGCCGCAAAACCATGTCGTGCTCTGGAATGACGGCACGCGACTGAGACACGTCGATGCCGCCCTGCAAGCCGAAGGGCTGGCGCCGATGGATCCGGGCAAGGGCCGAAACGTCTGGTATTGCCTGGGCTACTTCCTGGCATCGGGAAAATCCAAGGCCATCGCGCTGCACGACTGTGACATCCTGACGTACGATCGCTCGATGCCCGCGCGACTGCTCTACCCGCTGGCCCACCCTTCGTTCCATTACCAGTTCTGTAAAGGCTATTACTATCGCGCCGCCAACGGAAAACTCAACGGCCGCGTCTTTCGGTTGCTGGTCGTTCCGTTGATCCGAGCCCTCAAAACCGTGCTCGGTCGCGTCGAGTATCTCGACTACATGGGAAGTTTTCGCTACGCGCTCTCGGGTGAGTTTTCGATGCGCTCTGAAATCGTGACCTCGTTGCGGATCCCCAGCGACTGGGGATTGGAAATCGGCACCCTGTCGGAAATGTACCGCAATTGCAACTTGAATCGCATCTGCCAGGTCGACATCGCCGACGCGTACGATCACAAACATCAATCGGTTTCCGAAGACGATCGCACGAGCGGGTTGCATCGCATGGCGACCGACATCTGCAAAGCCTTCATTCGAAAATTGGCCGTTCAAGGTTTCGTGATCAGCAACAGCATGCTGCGAACCTTGAAAGCCTGTTACTACCGTACAGCGCTCGACGTCGTGGACCATTATCACAACGACGCCGTGATGAGTGGGCTGAACCTGGATCGTCACCGAGAGGAAACCACGGTTGAATTATTCAGCCGTGTCATCGTTGCGGCGGGAGACGAATTCCTCAATCGTCCAGACGAAAGCCCCTTCATTCACAACTGGTCGCGAGTGACCAGCGCGGTGCCGGACATCTACGACCAGATTCTGGGCGCGGTGGAGGCAGACAATGCCTGAAACGATTCTCTCTAACCTCGATTATCCCGCTACAAGCAATCGATTCCATGGCTTCAACGGACACTGACGACTCGCCCGTTCGCGCGCAACTTGCCCAACACCTCGGTTTCCTCTACCCCGACTTCAACCCCGAGCGACTGGCCGATGAGATCATCGCGATCTTCGACCATCTCGAAGAACAACGCCCACTGCCGCTTCACCAACTGTGGTCGCAACAAGATTGCCTGCTGATCACCTACGGCGATTCGATCGTCGAGGACGACTCGGCTCCGCTGGAAACGCTGCACGCATTTCTCAAGCAACACGTCAAAGACTCCCTCTCGGCCGTCCACGTGCTGCCATTTTGCCCGTTCAGCTCCGACGACGGGTTTGCGGTCATCGATTACACCCAAGTCAATCCCAAGCTGGGCGATTGGTCGGAGATCTCGCAGATCGCCGATGACTATCGGTTGATGGCCGATCTCGTCATCAACCATGTGTCTTCGGAAAGTCAATGGTTTGAAAATTATCGCAAGGGGATCGAGCCCGGGGCCTCCTACATCATGGAAGCCAACGCGGGTGACGACCTCTCCGAAGTCGTCCGCCCCCGCGCATCGTCACTCCTGCGACCGACCGAAACGGCCGCCGGCCTGAAACACGTCTGGTGCACCTTCAGCCACGATCAAGTCGATCTGGATTTCCGCAATCCTCAAGTGCTGATCGAGTTTCTCAAAATCATTCGGCTGTACCTGGAGCACGGCGTCAGTATCATTCGGCTCGATGCGGTCGGGTTTCTGTGGAAGGAACCGGGCACCACATGCATGCACCTGCCCCAGACGCACGAAGTCGTCAAGCTGATCCGCACGGTCACCGATTTCTTCGCGCCGGGAACCTTGCTGATCACCGAAACCAACGTCCCCAACCACGAAAACCTGACGTACTTCGGCAACCGCAACGAAGCCCACGTGATCTACAACTTCAGCCTGGCGCCGTTACTGGTGCATGCGTTGTTGACCGGAAAAACCGAATACCTGAAGCGTTGGATGATGACGATGCCCCCGGCGCCGGTGGGCTGCACCTACCTGAACTTCACCGCCTCGCACGACGGCATCGGCATGCGGCCGGCCGAAGGCTTGTTGTCCGATGAAGAACAGTTGCAACTGGTCGAAACCGTGCGACGCTTCGGCGGCCACGTTTCGACCCGCCGCACGCCCGACGGCGGCGAACGCGTTTATGAACTCAACGTGGCGCTGTTTGATGCGCTGCGGGGTACGGTCAAAGGTGAAGACCCTTGGCAGGTGGAACGTTTCTTGTGCTCGCAAACCGTGATGATGGCACTCGAAGGCATCCCCGCCTTCTACATCCACAGTTTGCTGGCCACCCCGAACGATCAAGCCGGCGTGGAAGCGACCAAGCACAACCGCAGCATCAATCGCCACAAATGGAATTGGCAGGACCTGCAACGGCAACTGAGCGACAAAGGGTCGGTGCATCATCAGGTGTTCCACGAATTGATCCGCCGCATCGATTTACGCCGTCGGATGTTACCGTTCCACCCCAACGCGACGCAGTTCACCCTGCAACTGCACGAACCGTTCTTTGCGTTCTGGCGGCAAAGCACCGACCGCAGCCAAAGCGTGTTCTGTGTGCACAACATGACCGACTCGGTGCAGGAATTGAGGTTATCCGATCTGAACCTGATCGCGATGGACGCCTGGCACGACGCCATTTCAGGAATCCGCTTCGACGACCAAAACGCCGTGCTCAATGTGACGCCCTACCAATCGCTCTGGATCACCAATCGCCCCGCTTCCCCCTGAACGGGCATCTTGCTTTCCGTCGTCGACGTGACTTGAAACCGTAGGGCATGCTGTGCATGCCGATCATCACGCACCGCGTGACCTACTGCCAAGCGGAAACGGCTGCACTCGGGAAAAGAGTGAACCTGATTTCCGACGTGATCATGATCGTGTCTTGTATTCCAGGAACTAGCCTGGTCGTCTTGCGCCTCATTGCGCTGGTCGGCAGGCTGACCAGCATTGCGATCGTTCGCATCGAAGCCAAAAAGGTTGCCATCCTCAATGTCGGCATCGGCCGGGTCTTCTGGCGGCTCATTCTCCAGCAGTTCAAGCATCCGTGTAATCCCGCTCTTCCAGTTTTCGCCGCTTGTGTAGGTGCGATCAGCGGACCGAGAATTTTGATTTCCCCTTCGGACAACGCCGCAGGCTTAGCTCGCTTGCGTCACTTGATTCAGAGCGCTCCGCACGCATTGCCTCGGAAAGGACTCCACAAGTGAGCAACAGCATCCCGATACAGCAAGCCAGCGCACCGGGAATCGCTGGCCAAATCCCCCGCGGTGGGTCAGGAATCGCGGTGTAGCCAAACGTCACCATCGCAATTCCGCCGCCGATACAAAAGAACCAGGACGTGCACTCATAGGCGCGCCCGCATCGTGGTCGTCTCGTGAGAAAGGAAGTGACGTAACCACAAACAGCGGTGACACAAAACAACACAGAGAGAACGATCACGAGATGCCGAATATTGACGACGTCGGGCAGCGGAATGTTGATCTTTGGAAGCAGCAAAGCAAATGTCAGGGCCGGTGCCCAAAGCAAGAACGCAACTGCGACCATTAAACGTGACAGCTCAAAAAAGAATCGAGGTCGTGCAATGGCGAAGCATCCAAAGCGACGAATGTTTCGTGCAGCATCATATCCAATGAACGCGGTTCCAACGCATCCCGTGATCCACAGTGTCAACCAACCTGCCCATGCCATCACCACGTTCTGCACCCAACCATTCAGCTCGAACAAGACGGGCATCATCACACCGAACCAGGCAAACCACCCCATCGGCATCGCCCATCCAGGGGACACACGACGATTTTCGAAGAGGGTGTGTATCAGATTCATTGGCACAGCAAGTTTCGAATGAACCACAGACCGCGGATGACAGTGCGATGGCCGAAAAAACTTAACTCCGCCCGTCCGATCCATTCGATCGTTTTCCGGTCCCTTCTTTCGACGCAGGGCCAGCGGACAGAAACCAAGTCGGAACCATTAGCAATAGATTCAATACAGCGTAACAGACGGCATTGAAAACCACACCAATCTCAATCAGGTCCCAGGTTGAAAACCAGTGTCGGTCACTGAGATTCATTTTCGTGGAAACCCCATGCCAGGCGACCATTGCGATCGTGGGCCCAGCGACAGCGAACAACCACCTACGCCAGTTCTCCAGGCCAAGCGACCGAGCGATGACGTGAACGGTCAGGGTAACGCTGCCAACAAACGCCAATCCCTTGACGGGCCACCAGCGAAGAAATGCCCGCATGCCGAACGTTTCCGTGGGCATCTCCATGCTTGATTCATGGGCCTCAATGATCGTCACCGTCGAGGCCACATGGGGCATGCACAGAATTGAAGTGCAAACTGCGACAACAGCCACGACCGCAAGCAAAGATCGAATCGTCATTCCGCTCTGCGACACGATGGGATAACGGCGGCGCTCAGTCGTGTGCAACGACTTGCCGAGTGGTAACCGAACAGCCGGTAACCGCTTGATCCTAGCAGATTCCGTGTCGACGTTGGATTTGGATCGAACCGACCGATGCAGGGTGGCACTGACACGGGAGTCTTGCGCCGGTGGATCAGTCGATCAGCCACGAGAGGTCAGCGAGCCGCGGATGAACTGCGACCCAAGGCCCCAAAAAGCTGGCGTCAGCCTTACCGAAGAATCGCGGCAGCAACGATGAATCGCGGCAGAGACCAACTGCATCCGACAGGAACCGGTGGCTGGTTCACTCGCAGGACTATTGGCCTGCGTTGCCATGCACGTAGGGTGGCAGCGCCATGTCGTCATGCAAGGCTCGGCGGAATACTAGCGGTCTTTGCACGCACGCTTGAACTCTGTGTCATTGTTTAATCTTTGCACCAGCTTCTCGACCTTTCTGACAGTTGACTCATCGCTTTCGCCGAAGATTTTAAGAGCTTCACTTCTTACCTTTTCAAGTGCGACGGTCTTTGGTGGAGGGGGCTTCGTCTGGTTGATTTCTTTAATCGCCTCGGACGCTTGGAGCCCTTCCAATTTGACTCCCTTTTTTTCAGCTGTGTCTATCAACTTCCCGGGGATCCAGTAATGTGAAGAGAGGTCACCAGCAGATAGAAAAGTTTTGACAAGCCGCTTTTGCTCTTCTTTTCCGCCTTCTTGATCGGACCAGTCCGGCGTAGCAACTCGGCCATAGAGATTCCCTGCCAACCAACCGAATTTACTTTGAAACTGAGGCGTCAGACGCCCGACTCGCGCTTCCTTGATCATTGAATAGTGCTCAGCGCGAAGCGAAATGGTCACACGAAGCAATGCGACGGCGTCTTCGGAAATCCCCGCGTCAATGTCGTTGTGCAGATAGAATAGCCCAAAGCCTTGTTCATTTTGATTGAGCACGCGCGAAATCAAATCGATCGCTTTATTCTTGTGTTCTTCCGCTAAGAGTCCAGGCACTGGCGTTTTGCAAATCTCTTTGATCAGGCTGCTAAAGACAACCTTGGCAGGCCTGATCGCTGCAAGAGAAATGTAATGCGCTTTGCACTTTGGCCGCGGCACCAAATCACACGACTGAGTTACGACCATGAATCCAAGGTATTTCTCGTCGGTGAAGTGGCCGTGAACTTGTTGAAGGATCGACACCAGCTCTTCCGATCGCTCGATAATGTCGCCTTGTGCTAAATCATCGGCTGAGTCAACGTCGCAGTAGGTCCAGTGGTTCGCCACAATCTTTCAGCATTACAGCGTGTCAATCTTCGTGGGATCAGACTGAACGGGATCTGGTGTGTACCGAAGCTTCACCGTTCCTTCATTTTGGCGAGTCACTGCAACACGAACTTCCTGCGACATCGAAATCGTACTTGCACTGGTTGCAGATTGCACTGTTTTGGCTTTCTGGTACTGCGCTGCATCACCGCTCCCTGCGGTCGAGGTTTCATTCCGATCCTGAGTCATAATTCATCTCCATGGGAGTGATGCCTAAGTAGTCCCTGAGCAGTTGCTCTATTAGCGATTCAATTTCTGAGATGGGTGTTTTGAGCCATCTGATCAGCTCGTCTTTGTCTTTCGACTTGCGTTCGAAATTGAATACGATCTGAAACTTGTTGTTCTCGTCCATACTCACGAAGAGGTTAACTCGCCCGTCGTTCCACGAAATCGACCGAGCATGAGATCTGCCAACGATTTCCAAACTTGCATCTGACAGCTTGTCGTCAAATTCGCTCGATGTGATTCCGTCCAGATCACCGAGCGGCTCAATCGTCGAATAACGTACGTTAATGCCAACAGCTTCAAGCGGAGTCTTAGGCAGTTCTTCTACTGCCCTCCGAGCTGTTTCGATGGCCTTCTCCAAATTTGCATAGGTGAAGACCTGAGGGGCCGCCTCAAGTCGCAAGTCGTCGGGAGTAACTACAATCCCGTCGTGCTTGATCTTGTGTGGAAGCAGTTGATCTAAAGCGACCAAAACTTCTACGGGAGTCCCCTTTTGAAGACCAAACAATCGCTCAGCTACACCAGCCGGTGTCAAAATCGCTTTGTTCCACCGTCCAGCGACAATTACGTTCCATTCAGTCGGTTCGAGCGACATCAGCTACTAGACAGAGATAAGAAAGGGAAGGTTCTCGCAAGTCCACTAATCTAATACGCTGCAGATCTCCAACAAGTCTGCATCAATTTTCCACAACAGGACGCTCAAAATCAAAAAACTCACTTCGTATCAAAGTCAGTACACCGAAGGGTAACTTCTTTGATGACCGCTGTGTTTGACGCCATCGAATTTGCTTCCTTTTACATCAAAACCTGATCTGCAGGAAAGCATTCCCGGTGCATTTTGAATCGAATCGCTAAGCCGAGGGCAACTCACCAACGAAAAAGCCTCTTTCCTTGATAGGGAAAGAGGCATAGGGCTGACAGGAGTCGAACCTGCACTTCCGAAGAAACTGGAACCTAAATCCAGCGCGTCTGCCAGTTCCGCCACAGCCCCGATTGAGGAATCTACGTCGTTGCATCGGCTGCCGGGTGTGGGCGGCGATTGCTACGTGCTCCCGGCGGCCCTGGGGATGGCAACCGGCGGGATGTTTGGATGCCGACGGACGAAGGCCTTGGGCGACCTTCGTCTCGCTTCGGCTGGGGTCAGGAAACCGCTGCGTCTTCGGCGGCGGTGGGCACGACCCAAACCTTCAGGCTCGCTTCGACTTCACTGTGCAAGTAGACACGCACGGTGTACAGACCGAGCTCACGCAACGGGCCGTCCAACCGGATTTGGTCGTTGGCCAGGCTGAAGCCGGCTTCTTTGAGTGCCGCGGTGATTTCGTGCGGCCCGACGCTGCCGTACAGGTGGCCTTCGTCGTTGGCATTGGCTTCGATCGTGATCGATTGCTTGCCGAGTTCGTCCGCCAGGTCGCGATAGCTCTTGAGTTTTTCCAGCTCGATCGCGCGCAATTTTTCGCGGTGCTTTTCGACCATTCGTTTGTGGTGATCGGTCGCGATCGTCGCCATGCCGTGCGGCAGCAGGTAGTTGCGTGCATAGCCGGCTTTGACTTCGACAATGTCGCCCTGCTTGCCGAGGTGTTCGACGTTGTGAATCAACAGGAGCTGGATCCCACCGTGTTCGCCTTTGGGCAATCGTTTGTAGGGTCGTTTAATGGTTCGGCCGTTGCGTGACATCGTTGTGCTCTGGCGATAGTTTGAGTGGGTGGTTGTTGACAAAAGAGGACGAACCGGGGCGTCAATGCCCGGGGACGTCTACGATACGGTTGTTTTGTTTAAAACGGAATATTGGGGTCTTCGTAACCGGCACCCTTCCCGGTCGGCTGGGCATCGCGTGCCCCCGAATCGGCGGAATAGTCTTCCACGGATTGCGCATCGTAGCTGACTTGGTTTTCAGCGGTCTGTCCGCCGGACCGTTGAGCGGGGCGTTGGTCGCCGCGTTGTTCGGATCCGCCGCCCGAGCGTGAGCCGAGCATCTGCATTTTCTCGCAGATCACACGCAACTTGCTTCGTTTCTGGCCGTCGGTTTCCCAGCGATCGAGCTTCAAGCGGCCTTCGATCAACACCGGGGATCCCTTGGACAGGAACTCACTGGCCACTTCGGCGTTTCGCCCCCACAAAGTGACATCGACGAACGTGGGTTCATCGACCCATTCGCCGTTGGCGGTCTTGCGGCGATCGTTCACCGCGACGGTCACGTCCGAAACGGCTTGACCGCTCGGGATATAACGCAATTCGATATCACGCGTCAAATTCCCAACCAGAATGACGCGGTTGTAGCTAGCCATCGTTGTCCTGTGAGTTGCTGGGAAAGTGAAAGGAGGTCAAACGGCTGGATCGCCGTGGAATTCATTGTAAGCAAACCGCGGCCACTGGCCAGGGACCAACCGCCTGACAGGGGAAGGCCCCAACCAGGAAAGCTCGATCAGGAAGCCGAGTCGCTGCCGCTGTCGGTGCTCGCTTCGCCGGAATCATCGGCTTCGGCGGCGGCGTCCTTGCTGACGACGGGTGTCGCACCGCGGGCGTTGGCCAGGATCGGCTCGACCAACCGCGGATCCAGTTTCAGGGTCATTTGACGCAGCACGGGCTCGCACAGGTGGAAGGCGCGATCCAGCTTGGGAACTTCGCTGCCTTCCATTTCGAAGTAGGTCAACCAGTAGGTTCCCTTTTGGTGGCCGTCGATCGGATAGGCGAGCTTTTGCTCCATCCACAAACGATTGACTTCGACTTTTCCGCCGGCTTCGGTGATCAGATCTTCGATTTGCTTGCTCACTCCGCCGGGGTCGCGGGCGTAGTGGTTGCTGTCGAGGATGCAGAGTGTTTCGTAAGTGTTTTTGGCCACGACTGTTCTACTTTTCTACTTGCTACGGTTGGCTCCGGCCCGAGTTGCGAAACGCGATCGGGCTGGCGCTGCTATGAAACGGGGACGATGACTTGAATTAGGGTTGCTGCTGGCCGACGGATCGCGGATCGCTTTGGGACCGATCGGACTTTTTCTGTTGTTTCGGTTTCGAGTCAGCCGCCGGGTCACCGTTGAACTGACTCATCGTGCGATCCACTCCATCGGTGACAAAGCTGATCACGGCGTGTGCCGCGCGGGTTGTCGCCGCTTCGAATGTCTCGCATTCGCTCTTGGAGAATTTCCCCAAGACATAATCGGTCACCGTCCAACCTGCCGGAGGCCGTCCGATGCCGACGCGAAGCCGCGGAAACGACTCCGAACCGAGATGCCGGATGATATCCTTTATCCCGTTTTGGCCACCGGCACTGCCCGATGGCCTGATCCTTAACCGGCCGCTGTCGAGATTTAAATCATCACAGACGACCAGGATATCGCTCAACTCCAACTTATAAAAGTCGAACGCTTTGCGGACACTTTGTCCGCTCGCATTCATGTACGTGTGGGGACAAAGAATGACGACTTTCTCCCCGCCGATCGAAGACTCTGCCAATTCGCCTTCGAATTTAATCTTTGGCGCGCCGGCGCGGGTCAGGACGGCAACCTTCTCGGCCACGATGAAACCGACATTGTGTCGTGTCTGTTCGTATTTTCGACCGGGGTTCCCCAGTCCAACGATTAGCTTCATCGCACTGTCGAAGGGGCCAAGACCGGATGGCCTTGTCGCTGAGTCCGCAGACTACGCTTCTTCGCCCTCTTCCTCGGTCTCGTCGACTTCCTCACCCTTCACTTTTTCGACGTGGTAAACCACGGTTTCGCCGGGGGTGATCAAGACGACATTTTCCGGCAGCTTGACATCCGACGCCGAGCGGTGTTCGCCCAGGCCGACGCTGGTGACGTTCAATTCGACGAAATCGGGAATCGCCACCACGGGGCACTCGACTTCGACCTCGTGAGCGTTTTCGATCACGATCCCGCCCTGCTTTCCACCGATCGGCTCGCCTTTGAATCGAATCGGCACCGTCACGGTGACCTTTTCGTTCATGTCGACTCGCTGCAGGTCGATGTGCAACACCTCGATCCCCAACGGATCGAATTGCAGATCGCTGACCATCGCGGTCTCGACCACATCGCCTTGCAGCTCGACGATCCTGCTGTGATGTCGCAAGATCGACTCGACGGTCTTTTGCGAGATCGCGAGATGCTGGTTCTCTTGCTTGTGCCCGTACAAAACGGCCGGGACGGAGCCCGCCTTTCGTAACCGGCGTGACGCCGCCGTTCCTAGGCTGCCATCACGTTTCTGGACCTGTACCACTTCCGCCATTGCGGATCACCCTGACGTCGTTAATTTCTTGTGTTTTGTTCCCTCAAACGCCACCAAAATTCTCATTTGGGGTGCGTTTGGCACGCCGATACGTTTACGGCGAAGCGGGTAAGTATGTCAGGGCGGACGATCTCTGCAAGCCCAAACAGGCGTTGCGAGCAAACCGGGGCCTGAACAGACGTCGGAGACGGCTATCGACTGGCCCGTTGCCGGCCTCACCGCGGGGGCGTCGAGCTGCCGATTTGAACGCCATCGCAGGGTTTCCCGCCTCTCGCGTCGTCACCACTGCTGTCGTAGGATGCCGGCTCGCTGTCTGTTGTCCCCCGCCCGATCCGCCCCCGATCCGATCCGCATCCATGCCGTTTGTCCCCGAATCCAGCCGCCCCCACCAAGGCCTGGTCACCTTCCTGGGCACCGGGACCAGCGTCGGCGTCCCGGCGATCGGATGCGATTGCGAGGTTTGTCAAAGCAACGATCCGCGGAACAACCGCACCCGCTGTGCGATCACGGTCCGGCTGCCCGGAGGCACGGTGCTGATCGACACCCCTCCGGATCTGAGGATCCAGCTGATCCGCGAACGGATCCGTCTGGTCCACGCGGTCGTCTACACCCATGAGCACGCCGACCATATTTTCGGACTCGACGACCTGCGTTTGATCCCGTTTCGGCTCGGCCATGCGGTTCCGTTGTTCTGTAACGAAACCGTCGAATCAAACATCCGCCGGGCCTACGCCTACGCCTTCGCCGATCGAGAAGACACGCACCCGGGAGCGACTCCGAAGCTGGAGTTCACTCGCATCGACGAGTCGCCGTTTGACGTCTTGGGGACGACGTTCATTCCGATCCCGATGAAGCACGGCCCGCACTTCAAGGTGCTCGGATTTCGCATCGGGGATTTCGCCTATTGCACCGACACCAATTTCATCCCGCCGGCCTCCCTGGAACGACTCCGGGGCGTGAAAACCCTCGTCGTCGGCGCCCTGCGCATGGAACCCCATCCGACTCATTTCAATTTGCAGGAAGCCATCGATGTGGCCCGTGCGGTGGGTGCCGAACGCACGCTGCTGACGCACACCGGCCATCAACTCGACTACCACAAAACCTGCGACTGGCTTCCCGAAGGAATCGACATGGCCTACGACGGTCTGCAAGTTGACATCAGGGTGTGAGTTGAGAGTCGGCAGAAACATGGACGTTGGAAAGGAAAGAACCAGACAAGAAAATGGATGGCAGAAAAATGTGGGGTACCAACTGAAACCTGAAACCTGAAACCTGAAACTCAAAACATTCGCTCGGGACACATTGGCGGGGTGAGTTCCTCTATACTTCGCCGCTGGTCGTGAATTGATATTTTTTTCCCGAGGTCTCGATGTCGTCGCTTACGGACACACAACGCTCCAACGCCCGCCTGGGGCTCTGGCTGTTCGCTGTTTACTTGGTGCTGTACCTGGGTTTCGTGTTACTCAGCGCGTTTGCGGCGGACGTGATGGAACGTCCCGTTCTCGCCGGATTGAACTTGGCCATCGTGTATGGGTTCGGCTTGATCGTCGGCGCCTTGGTGATGGCATTGCTGTATGGAATGCTTTGTAAATCGGAACCGCTGGATGAATCCTCGCACGGTTCGGCATCGCCAGCGGCGACGAACGGCGACGAACCGCAGGGGGACTTGGCGTGATTTACGACCCTTCCTGGATTGCGGTTTTTGTCTTTTTTACGTTCGTCGGTGCGACGGTCGGCCTGAGTTTTTTCTTGGGGCGAAAAGCGAAATCATCGGCGGGCTATTTTGCCGCCCATGGCCAGATCCCGTGGGCGGTCAATGGGATCGCGTTTGCCGGAGATTATTTGTCCGCAGCGTCCTTCCTGGGCATTTGCGGGATGATCGCCTCCTACGGCTACGACGGATTCTTGTATTCGATCGGTTTTCTAGCCGGCTGGATCGTGGCCTTGTTCGTGATCGCCGAACCGATGAAACGGTTGGGGCGATTCACGTTCGCCGACGCGTTGGATGCGAAATTTGATTCACGCGGTATCAAGGCGGCCGCCGGTGCGAGCACGCTGGTGGTCAGCGTGTTTTATCTGATTCCGCAAATGGTCGGCGCCGGATCGCTGATCCAACCGCTGCTGGGTTTCCCGCACTGGGTGGGCGTCGTGCTGGTTGGGATCGTCGTGATCACGATCGTGGTCACCGCAGGCATGGTGTCGACGACCTGGGTGCAGTTTCTCAAAGGGTCGCTGTTGGTCGTGTTCAGCGCCGTCCTGGTCGTGTTGCTGCTCGGCCGCGGCTTCGTGGCCCAGCCCGATGCGTTTGAAACGATCGGTCCGATTCCGGTGGCCGACTTGAACCAATCGGAAATCGCAGGACGCAGCGTTTTACCGGCCGGCGATGGTTGGCAGGAACACGACGACCTGGTCCGTTTTTCGCGCAGCGATGATGTCGGCTTTGACCTTTTTCACGTCCAACCGGCCGGCGAAGACCAAGTCATTTTGCGGCAGGCCCAAGCGATCCGTCGGACGTCCGACGGAGCGATGATCGATGGCGCGCCGTTAGGCCGCGAAGCGACACAAAAGGAACTCAAGCCCGTCGGCACACTCACCAAATTACCCGACGGCCAATCGGAGACGGGGCCGCTGGGTCCGATCAGTTTCTTCAACACACTCGGTGAAAGCGAAGTCGTGCTGTGGCGCAACATGACGGTCGAGCATGACGATGAAACCAAATCGACGGTCTACTTTCAAAAACTGACACCCGGCAACGAAGTCCTGCGTCCCGGCGAACACCCCAAGTTCGCCGGCATTCGAAGCGACGCGCCCAGCGGCAAGCTGAACTTTCTTTCGCTGATGCTGGCCTTGTTTTGCGGCACCGCATCGCTGCCCCATATCCTGATCCGCTACTACACCGTCAAAGACGGCGCGGCGGCCCGCAAGAGTACGATCGTCGGGATCGCCAGCATCGGTTTTTTCTATGTCCTGACGCTGTACCTGGGACTCGGCGCGATGACCAGTGGCTCGATGGATTTGACCGACAGCAACATGGCCGCTCCGTTGCTGGCACGCAGCATCAGCACTTGGTTGTTCGCGATCATTTCCGCGATCGCGTTCACCACCGTGCTGGGGACCGTCAGCGGATTGATCCTGGCCAGCAGTGGCGCCGTCGCCCACGACATCCTGGTCGGCGTGGTCGGCATGCAATTGTCCGAAGCCAAGAAGGTACGCATCGCAAAGATCGCCGCGGTCGTCGTGGGCGCGATCGCGATCGTGCTGGGGATTTTGTTCAAGGAAATGAACGTCGGCTATCTGGTCGGCTGGGCCTTCAGCGTCGCCGCCAGCGCCAACCTGCCCGCCCTGGTGATGCTGCTGTTCTGGAAAGCGACCACCAAAGAAGGCATCGTGGCCAGCGTGCTGGTCGGCATGATCAGCTCACTCGGTTGGATCCTGTTGTCCAGCGACACCTACAAGAGCGTCTATGGCTGGGATCCGGAACTGGCCTACGCACCGTTCAGCCAACCGGGCATTGTCACGATTCCGCTGGCGTTTGTCACGCTGATCGTGGTCTCGTTGATGACGAAGCCGAAAGCGGCGGCGGCTTGAATGTGGGAGAGGCGCGATAGCCTCTCTGGAACGAGAGGCAGGTGTGGCTGTGCCACACGCGGTTGACGGGCAGAAGGCGTGAGCCTCCGTGACAATGTGTTCCCAGGTTCCGCCGGGGCTCCGCAATATCCTCCGCTGAAACGTGTATTCCTTCGCAGAATTTTGGCGGTTTCCATTCCCTCGGGGGCCTCGTGGGATCAGCCGCTTGGCGCCAGCCTACGGGCCCTCGGTTGTCGCCGAGGCCCGAACGCTTGCGCGAATCGGCTGATGTCAATCGTGTTTTTGATTCCCAACCGCTCCATGACATCGATGGTCAATGCAGAATCGATTCGGCAGAGATTTAGCATCGGAGCGAGACGGCGAGAGTGCGCGACCCGGGCGGAGCCTGGGCCGCGCAAAATCTCTCCGCTGAAACGTGTATTCCTTCGCAGAATTTTGGCGGTTTCCATTCCCTCGGGGGCCTCGTGGGATCAGCCGTTTGGCGCCAGCCTACGGGCCCTCGGTTGCCGCCGAGGCCCGAACGCTTGCGCGAATCGGCTGATGTCAATCGTGTTTTTGATTCCCAACCGCTCCATGACATCGAAGGTCAATGCAGAATCGATTCGGCAGAATTTTGGCAACGGAGCGAGACGGCGATAATGCGCAACCCAGGCGGAGCCGGGGAACAAGGGAGATGGGGCAGGCTCGTTGTTTCAGAGCCCGACGCGTCTGGAAGCCTATCCCACATTGCCGCTAGGCCGGCGAGGGGCTTCGCCTTCGTCGACGTCGGCCGCCGCGGGCGAACTTGTCGCGTGTTTCTTTGACCGCTTCGATCAGTCGGTCCACTTCTTCAAGCGTGTTGTACAGATAAAAACTGGCGCGGGCCGAGGCGGACTTGCCGAGCGATTCGTGCAACGGCATTGCACAATGATGCCCCGCCCGAACTGCGACACCGCGGGTATCGAGCCACTGGGCGATGTCATGCGCGTGAACGCCATCGAGCGTGAAGCTGACGATGCCGCCCTTTTTGTCGGGCGTCGGTCCCAGGATCTCCACGCCTTCGATGTTTCGCAGCGCCGTGTCGGCCGCCTGACAAAGCAGGTGCTCGTGAGCCTCGATCGCCTCCAGTCCCACCGATTGCAGGTAACGCATTGCGGCGGCCAACCCGATCGCTTCGGTGATCGGCGGCGTTCCCGCCTCAAATTTTTCCGGCAATCCCGTGGGGCTGAATCCTGCGGTCGTGACGCGATCGATCATGCCGCCACCGCCGAGAAACGGCGGCATCGCGTCCAACAGAGCTTCTTTGCCGTACAGCACGCCGATCCCGGTCGGGCCACAGATTTTGTGACCGCTAAAGACGACGAAGTCGGCGTCCCACTGCTGCACGTCGATCGCTTGGTGGGGAGCCCCCTGGGCGGCATCGACGAGCACCGTCGCACCGGCGGCATGAGCCATGCTGGTCCAACGGGCGACGGGAAAGTTGGTGCCCAAGACGTTGCTGGACGAGGCAAACGAAAACAGTTTCGGTTGCAAAGCCTGAAGTTTGTCCTGGACGACCGCGTCGCCGATGGTGAAATCTTCACCGAGCGGAATGAATTCGACGCGGCAGCCCGTCCGCTCGGCCAACTGGTGCCAGGGCACGATGTTAGCGTGATGCTCGGCGATCGTCAGCAACACGACGTCACCGGCCGACAGATGGTTGCCGCCCCAGGAATGGGCGACGGTGTTGATCGCCGCGGTCGTTCCGGCGGCAAACACGATTTCGGACTGCGACCGCGCCCCGATGAATTGGCGCGTCGTTTCTCGAGCCGCCTCGTAGGCCGCCGTTGATTCTTCGCTGAGCGTGTGGATGCCGCGATGCACGTTGGCGTAATACCGCTGGTAACAATCGCTGATCGCATCGATCACGACTTGCGGACGCTGGGCACTGGCGGCATTGTCGAGAAACGCCAGCGGCGCGCCGCTGGATGATTGCCGCTTCAAGATCGGAAAATCGGCGCGGATCGAATGGGGGTCAAGCGGCATCGTTAGCTCTCTTCACTTAAACTTGGCCCACCAAAGCTGGGCCCGGCGTCATCATCGTCGGCGTCGTCGAGCGGGGCGTGCAGTGCCGATTGCAACACACGCCACGACAACAAACAGCACTTCTGGCGGTTGGGGGTCAATTGCGGGCCGAACAGTTCCAGCATCTGATTGGCCGTGAACTCCTTGGCCTCTTCCACCGTCTTGCCTTCGATCGCTTCGATCAACATCGACGCCGACGCTTGGCTGATCACGCAGCCCTCGCCCTCAAACCAGGCCTCTTCGATCTTTCCGTCATGCCCTAAGCGCAGCATCACTTGGATCACATCACCGCAGAGCGGATTTTTGCCTTCATCCGCGTGGGTGGCCGTCGCCAGCTCGCCACGGTGGTAAGGATCCTCGTAGTGGTCCAAGACGTGTTCTTCGTAGATGTCTTGTTCGTTGGGCATGGTCTGGGGGGGGAAACAATAGACGTTTGTCGAATGGAATGGGCGGCCTGCGATCGACCGCGGCTCTATTTAAGTCTACGCGCGTTGTCAAAAATCGACGAGTCCCAATTCGCGTCAATTTGGTCGCAGGCGGTCGGTCCGCGGACATCTGCCCCGGATTTGACCCGTTGTGGGACGTTTCTTACCCGTGAGAGAGGCTCCCGGCAGGTCATTTCAGCGCCGACAGTCTGAAAACCGAAATTCGCCCCGTTTCCCGCTCAGCGCCACCCGATTGCGGTCAGTGGGGCTTTACTGTTCCAATCAGCTGAGTAGTTTGCACCTTCGCACGAGAGCTTCTGCCGCAGTTTGTCGGGGAGCGGAACTCGATGTCGCGACCGGCGGATTGCCGAAATTGAATCAATCACACTCTGTCCAACATGAAGAACACTCCACCGCCGCGTCCGATCAACCGTCGCGCCGCACTGTCGACCCTGGCGGCTTCGGCGCTGATCACCACCGGTTGCCCGCTGTCGATTCCCGAATCGTTGCCGGAGGCGGCGTCGACGAAAGAGGCTTCGGCGTTGCCGGTCGAAACGCTGGTCGCCGAAACGCTGCGGCAAGAAAAACAGCGTCGGGGACTGTCGACGATGGTCAACGGAGCCTGGCAGATTTTCCATGGCATCTTGGCTTATGGCGACGAATTTGAAATCGACACGCCAAGCGGCCGCCAGCGCGCGTTGACGTATTTTCGCAAAGGCGGGACCTGTGACGGATTTCGACCGATGATCGGCGATCCCCTCGACACTCCAGTCGACGAGCCAGTCGGCGGCGACGACCGATTCGGAATCCGAGTCGACTTGGAACCGTCAACCAAGGTCGGCCAAGGCCACCGCGACCAATGGCTGGCCGTCGTCGCCCAAACGGGACTCCCCGTCGATGCTTCCTGGGTGGTCGAAGATCGCACGTTGTCGGTCGACGACTGGGTGCGACAAGCCGAGCTGGATATTCCACTGAACTACGAAGCAGAATTCAGTTGGACGCTGATTCCATTGTCTTACTATCGATCGACCGACCACCGCTGGACCGCCCGTGACGGCAACACCTACAGCACCGAGTTGTTGTTGGAGTTGGAAGTCGAACACGATCTGTCCAACAGCGTGTGCGGCGGGACGCATCGGTTGATCGGAATCGCCACCGCGATGCGCAATCGCATCGGCGAGGGGAATCCGATCACGGGCGTTTGGGCCGATGCCAGGGAGCATCTCGACGCATCGATCGAAATGGCCCGCGTCAACCAGAACCCGGACGGTTCGTACAGCACGTCCTACATGCATCGCGCTGGATGGTGCAACGACTTGGGCGAGACGCTGGGCACGACCGGACACGTGCTTGAGTTTCTGGCGACCGCTGCGGATCGCGACACGTTGCAATCGGACTGGGTCGTCCGCAGCGTTCGCAAATTGTGCGACGTGTTGCATCAATGCCGCGACGTCGATCTGGAGTGCGGCGTGCTGTACCACGCCCTGCACGGCTTGGTGGTCTACCAGCAGCGGATCGCAACGTAGTGCTTACTCGTAGATCGGAAAGAAGGTGTTGAACGCTTTTTCTCCGAAGTCACCGGGGTCGTTGAAGCGACGATTTTGGTTGAGCGACGCAAGCGTGTTCATCTGCTGGTCGGTCAATTCGAAATCGAACAGGTCCAGATTCTCTTTCAGTCGCTCGACGCGTGAGGTTTTGGGAACGATCGAAGTCCCCCGTTGAATGCCCCAGCGAAGGACGACCTGGGCGGGTGTTTTTCCGACCTCCGCCGCGATCGCCTTGGTTTCTTCGCGATCGATCACCCCCTCGCCTTCTTCGGCCATCCCGATGGCAAAGTAGGACTGCGCGCCCAGCGGTGAAAAGCCGGTCACATGAATGTCGTGCTGGGCACAGAATCGAAGCAGTTTTTCCTGCGTCAAATAAGGATGCAGTTCGACTTGAAGAACCGATGGCTTGACCGAAGAGGACGCCATCAAGTCGCGGATCAATGAAACGCCAAAGTTGCAGACACCGAGGTGGCGGATCAAACCCGATTTCTGACACTCGATCATCGCTTGCCAGGTCTCCAGAATCGGCACCGGCATCTCTTGCATCTGCGGATGCTCGGCGTCGGGGTCGTGGAACCATCCCGGCGGATAGCGTTTTTCGATCGGCACATAGGCGAGCGAAATCGGAAAGTGAATGTGGTACAGGTCCAGGTAGTCCAATTCCAGATCCGACAGCGTCTTTTCGAGCGCGACGGGAACGTCTTGGGCGCGATGGTAGGTGTTCCAAAGCTTGCTCGTGATCCACAGGTCTTCGCGTTTGACCAAGCCATCATCGATCGCCTTTCGAATCCCGTCGCCCGCTTGGTATTCATTGCCATAGTCACACGCCGCATCAATGTGGCGGTAGCCGATTTCGATGGCTCGGTAAACGGTTTCGGCGGTCGATTCTTGATCGATTTTCCAAAGGCCCAGGCCGACGGAAGGAATCTTGTCTCCGCCGGCGAGCGTAAATTCAGTGGTCATTCTTGATCGGGGGAAGGGTAGGAGTTCAGCTTTCGGACGGACCTATGATCCCAGACTCGGCGCGACGGGGAAAGCATACGTGTGGATCTTTCGTGGTGGGGTAAGCATCCTGCTCGCCATCCTTGCCGGCTCCGTCGCCGCGCGCCGGTGACAGCCAGGAGGCGGGAGCCACCCTGAGAGTGTTTTCCCAGCCAGAGCCCTACGCCGTGAACGATTGATTTCCCGTGTTTGACGACATCTAACCGACAGGGCGCAAGCCCTCCGGCTTGCGCATCGTTGCCAACACACCGGAGGGCTCGCGCCCTACCGCTAAAAAATCGTTCACGGCGTAGGGCAGAGCCTGGGCTGCGCGGAATTGATTGTCGCGGCCAGTTCGAATCTTAGTCAGAAACCGTTCCCCAGCATTTGCCCAAAGGGCATCAACAACATAGCCTGGGGTCAGGGAACGAGCGCAGCGGAGTGACCGCCACCCCAGGGAAAGAAAGCCAAA
>NZ_NTFY01000033.1 GCF_002289565.1 Rhodopirellula sp. SM50
ACTTTGAAGTGTGGTAACTCCAATGCCTATCAGGACTAAGGCTTTCGCGCTAGGGGGGGAGTCGAATCAGCGGATGCAATATCCGGGCTAGTGCCGTCAGGCACAGCCTGACCTACGCCGCTACGCTGCATCCCTGTGGAGTTGCGATTGGGCCGAGGGCAGGTTGACCACGTGGGCCCTGTCGTCGGCCGACGGGACGCTGTCGGGGTCGATCGCGCGACGGACCGCCGAAAGGCTGTTGCGATAGCGCATCATCCCGATCATCTCGCCCACCGAACTTGAACCCAGCAGCGCCTCTCGGAGCATCGCGACCTTTCCGGGGACCGGCTCGCCGGGCAACACACGATGACGGATCGCGCCGAGGCATTGGCCACGCGCCATGTCCGAGTCATCGGCCGTTGCCAACGCGTCTTCGGCCTCAATGCAGCAGTCGTCCGCCGAGGCGAATTTCCATCCGGCACGTTTCATCAGGCATCCCATCGCGTAGCTGACCGCGATCGGATCGCTCATCGCCGGTGCGACGGCGTCGAGCAGATTGCCGAGCAAGTGGCGGCGGGCGAAAAAGGCGTTCACAAAAAAACCACTGAGCGGCCCTTGGGGCGCCCGCCCGGAGCGGCTTTGACAGAATCGCCCGTCGGAATCGGCCCAATGCGCGCCTTCGACGGGCCGGCCGGACCGGTCGATCAATGTCGGCCCCACGGCTCCGATTTGCGGGTCGTCAAATGGCTGCAACGCCCGCTCCAGCCAATCGGCCTGCGCCCGCATGCCGGTCCCCAGAACGTGGACGAACGGGGCCGCCGTGACATCAAACGCATCACGCACCAAGTCGGTCAAGTTGGACGATCGGGCGGTGACAAAGCTGACCTCGTCGCTCAGCTCAAAGGGATCAGCATACGTCCCATTGTGAACCGCGATGATCTGGCAATCATCCGTCTGATTTTCCAAAACACTGAGCAGCGTTTCCTCGAAAAGTTTCTCGTCACGCTGCAGCGGAATCACAATCGAGACGCGGGCGGGCCGCGGAAATTTCGGCACTGGAAGACTCCAGTAATGCGTAGGTGAACAGGGTCTGGAAAGAAAATCGGAGTTCTGAGCCGGCAATATTCAGTCGATCAGCGGGCCAGGGGGGCGGTTTCAGTGGCAAGAAGATGCCGACAGACGGTTCGACGCGTACAACCGGAAAGGTTTGACAGCGCGGGCGCAGTCCGCGACAGCGACGGCCGGTGCTTGCCAGATGCGGTAACGCGAGGAGCAGGGTGGCGAGAAAGACGGAATGGGTCAAAAAATCGATTTGGTCAAAAAATGATGTCAAGCGTCGACCGTAAGTTGCTGGCAACCCGCCGGGGTAACGCTAAGGACTTGCATTTTTTGACCACCCAATTTTTTGACCACCGATTGTCTTGACCAACCGATCAGTCCCCGTGCTTTTCGCGCAGGCGCCCCGACAGTCGCAGCATCCATTGGATACGCTCGAACTCGGCGAGCCATTCGGCGGTGACGGCCTGGAGCAGGTCGACGTTGACGGCGCCGATACCGGTCGGGCAACTGGGGCCGAGCTGGGTGGCCGCCATGTGTCGATAGGTCGCCAGGGTGCGGTCGCCGTAGCGTCCGCAAACGAAATTGTCTTCGCTGAGAAACAAGACCGACGGGACGCGATGTGCGCCGCACGTCGAAATCGATTCGGCGAACTCGCTGTGTTCGTCTCGATCAAAGAAACGCACCCGGATGTTCTCATTCGCGGCTGCGAAGTGATCGAACACGGGGCACTGATTGATACAGTCACCGCACCAGGCGCCGGCCGAGACGAGAACCTTCATCTCGCGGACGAATCCCGCCAACAGTTCGCGTTGTGGTTCGCTGAGGCGAACCTCCGAGTGCACCGCACTCCAACGGCTCCGCTGGGCCTCGTTGCCGTATTTGGCCAAGAACGCTTCGTACGAAAGCCCTTGATCGAACAGGGCGGCAAGGTCGAGTGGCATCGATTAGCGATTTTCAATCGGGACGACGGTTCGTTCGTTTTGCCCGGTGTAAATTTGCCGGGGACGATAGATTCGCTTTCCGGGCGTCGCGTGAAGCTCTTTCCAGTGAGCGATCCAACCGGGGAGTCGCCCGAGGGAGAACAGCACGGTAAACATCTGGACGGGAATTCCCATCGCCCGATAGATCACGCCGGAATAAAAGTCGACGTTCGGATAGAGTTTCCGTTCGACGAAGTATTCATCTTCCAGCGCCACGTCTTGCAGTTCTTGAGCGACGTGGAACAAGGGGTCGTCGATGTTCAGTTTGGCGAGCAGCTTGTCGCAGCAGGCCCGGATGATTTGGGCGCGGGGGTCAAAGTTCTTGTAGACGCGGTGGCCGAATCCCATCAAGCGGAAACTGCTGTTTTTGTCTTTGGCCATATCGACGTACTTTTTGACGTTCCCGCCATCGGCCGCGATTTGCTCCAGCATATTCACGCAAGCTTCATTGGCACCCCCGTGCAGCGGTCCCCATAAGGCACCGATCCCGGCGGAGATCGATGCGAACAGGTTGGCATTGCTGCTGCCGACCATTCGCACCGTCGAGGTGCTGCAGTTCTGTTCGTGATCGGCGTGGACGATCAACAGCAAGTTCAGGGCTTCGGCAAAGTCGGGGTCGACGAGGTGATCGTGGGCCGGCGTCGCGAACATCATGTGCAAGAAGTTCTCGCAGTAATCCAAATCGTTGTTCGGATACATGAACGGCTGGCCGATCGACTTTTTGTAGGCGTAGGCGGCGATCGTCGGCAGTTTCGCGAGTAGTCGATAGATCGAGATCTCCACTTGATCCGGGTCATCGACCTGCATCGAATCTTGATAAAAGGTCGACAGCGCGCCGACGACGCTGCTGAGGATGGCCATCGGGTGGGCGTCACGCGGGAATCCGTTGTAGAACGACCGCATGTCCTCGTGGATCATCGTGTGGTGACGAATCCCGCTGCGAAAGTTGGCGGCTTCTGCCGGGCTCGGCAATTCGCCATGAATCAGCAGGTAGGCGACTTCGACGAAGTCGCAGTGGGCGGCCAGATCCTCGATCGGGTAACCGCGATAACGCAGGATGCCTTTTTCGCCGTCCAGGAAGGTGACCGCGCTGCGGGTGCTGCCGGTGTTGACGAAACCTTCGTCCAGGGTGACCAGCCCGGTGCTTCCGCGAAGCGCGGAGATATCGATTCCGCGTTCCCCCTCGGAGCCTTCGACGACCGGGAGCTCGATCTCCTGGTCACCGTAAGTCAGACGAACCGTGCCGGCGTCTTGGGTTTCCAAATTAACGCTTGAACTCATCTCGTGATCCAGGAAATCTCGATGGGGCGAGGGCAGTGCAGTACGGGGGGCTTCGCAATGCGAATGGCGGGGTGGAAATCACTCCGCGGCAGTCGCTGTGTCCACCGCAGGAGTGTACCCCGGTGTCACGCGATCGACAATTAGACTGTCAGTGGATCGGCAGAAGACTGCTTTTGATCGGCTCACAGCCTTTGCAGTAGGGGTGCCGATTCCGCAGCCGGTCGATGTCGCGGTGCAGGGCCTCGTCGGCGGTCACATCGGGCAGGCGAGCTTCCCAGGGCCGGCACTCGCGATTGAGCGGGCCGTTGAACAAGCGTTTCTCCGTCCGTTCCCACTCGATTTGCTTTCGCATCGGATCGTCTTCACTGTAGTGACCGTCGCGACAGGGGTCGATGATGTGGGGGATCAGGGCCACGATGATCTCGGTCCGCGCCCGTGAAGTCTCGCGGCGTTGAAAGAACTTTCCGACGTGCTTGACGTCACCGAGCCACGGCAGCTTTTTGATCACCACGCGGTCCTCTTCCTGGATCAATCCTCCCACAATCATGCCTTGGTGGTTGTCCAGCATGACCGAGGTTTCCACTTCACGCGTCGTTTCTTCCGGCAGCAGGGTGTCGGGATTGATTTCGCCACTGCTGACTTTGGGTTTGACCTGCAGCAGGATTCGGTGATCGCGGCTGATCGTCGGCGTGACGTTGAGCACGACGCCGGTGTCCAGATAACGAACGTCTTGAATCGTCGACGTTTGTGTGACCGTGGCGACGGCAAAACCGAGTTGCTGACCGACTTGAATCTTTGCATTCTGGCCGTTGACCACCATCACCCGTGGCGTGGCCAACGTTTTGGCGTCGGTCGTCGTTTCCAACAGCGTCAACAGGGCTTTCAAGTCGCTGCCGCTGATCTCACCAAAGTAAAACGGGCTGGTCGACGTGGCGATGTTGTCGGTCAACCGAAATCCGCCCACTCGAACGTCGCCGCCGAAGATCTCTTCAAAGTTGACACCGTGCTCCATGTTGTCCTTGAGCTCGATCTCCATCACGCGAGCTTCGATCATCACCTGCAGCGGGGCCTGGTCGGCCTGCATCAAGTACCGCTCCACTTGCTCCAGCACGTCGGGCGTGTCGACAACCACGATCGACTCGCGACCTTTGCGATTGTCCAGATCGTCCGCCTTGGAACTGTAGACGCTGCCGATCGGGGACAGCAGCCCGTTGATCGTCGGCTCGATATCTTCGGATCGGGCAAAGTCCAGCGAGAACACACGCAGCTCGCGCGATTCCCGGGGCAGATTGTCTTTGGGGTAGATCAGGATCACGTTGTCGTCGCGCTGGATCGCCAGACCGCACATCCGTGCGATGCTGGTGAGCGTTTGCTCGGGGGTCAGCCCTGCGACGTTGGCGGTCACCGTGCCCTCAACATCGGGAGCGACCAGGATGTTCATGCCGTAGCCTTTGGCCAACATTTCCAACACCGTTCGGACATCGACATCGTCAACGCTGAGCGTGACGTCGTCCGTGTTTCCTGGTGTCGGCAGGGTTTCGCGTGCGCCCATCTTGAAGGGCCATTGCAGCGCGACCTCTGCATCGGGCGCGGCGGCCGCCGGCGGCATCGTTGCCAGCGGCGACGGAGACGAGGCCGTCTGAAGCGGTGTTTCGGCGGGCGTTCCTTCCGCGGACTCCGTCGCTGCCAGCTGAGCCGTCGCTGCCGGCTGAGCCGCTGCGGGAGCTGCCGTTGCGGGGGCTGTCGTCAGCGAACGACCGGGTTCCGGTTCGACAGGGGGCGCCGCCGGGGCAACGGGCCCCGAGCGCAAGGGAGCGGGGCGAATCGGATCCGGGAGCAGATCATTCGGTTCCGCAATCGGAGCGATCGGGGCCGAAGCCACGACCGGTGCGGCGGGCGGCGTCGCCGAGACAAGCGGAGAGCGTGGTGACCGCGGGGACACCAACGCAACCGCCGGCGTGTCCGACAGAAACGCGGAAAAACTTGTGTCTTCTGGGCCGTCGGTCGACGCGGCCGATTTCGAATCGCGGTTGCCCTGCGGTTCCGTTCCGCCGGCACGGCCGGGCCGGTCGGCCGCTGTCGCGAACTTCTGTTGACCGGCTAGCGATTCGTCGACCACCACCGATTCCAGTGCGGGGCTGTCGGTTTGACCGTCCAGTTTCTCCGAATGAGCGGGCACGACCACCAGCGGGACGTATCGGCCCGGCCGTCGTGGTTCCTGCCGCAAATCACCGAGGCCCGGCGAAACGGTTTCGGGGGGCGCCTCCAGGCTGAATGTTTTGGGGCGGAGCAACGTGACGACTTGGGCCGTGCCGCCGGTTCCGTTCGAGGCATCGTCTTGGTAAGCCGTCATCTGAATACGCTGACCGGAAACAGCCCCACCCACCATCGGCGGATGGACCACCGGCGTTGCGCGATGTTGTCGATTGGCGGCACGTCGCGCGATGGACTGGCGCAGCTTGATGCGGGTCTGCTCGGTTTCAATCATGGCCGTATACAGCGAATCCAACCGAGACGCTTTATCGATGCGACCGAGCGCGTCCAGGTTTCCCAACGCGATCGCCGCGTCAACTTGAGATCGCGCCATGCGTTCGCGATACGGCGCGTCGCTGCCTTGGCCGATCTGTTCTGCCGACGCAACCCCTGACGCACCGATCGACGCCAACCCGATGATCAATCGAGCCAGTAGGGACCGGTAGGCTGCCGGTCCGCAGGGCGCTGTCGGCGGTCCTGCTCGTTGCCCGTCATCGCTCGCTGGCGAAGGGACCGAGTTGGCAGAACGTGCGGGATAGGAATTCTGTTTCAGCATCGGGTGGCTCGTTGACCGGGACCGTCAGGCTTGTCGCAACCACCGGCGTCAGTCCGGCAGGGCCTCTTGTACCGTTCGCATCGGTCGATCCGACTGTTGGGGTTGATCGGCACGTTCGGGAAGACGCGAAAGTGCGGGTGGGCCGGTCATTTGTCCCGCAAGATCAAAACGAACCGCAGTACCGGCAAAACCACGCCAACCGGAAAACTCTTCCCCCCATCGCCCAGCCCCCACCCCGTGCGGCCCGATGGAGTGGGTGCCCGTTCAGTGCCCCAAGCATTCAAAAAGCGTCTGCAACGTCGCCCGCAACGGCTGAACCATGCCAGAGCCGCCGCGTTGCACGAGCAGCCAGGTCTGTCGCGACGGGGCCAAATCAATGGCTCGGTCCAGGCGGATGAGGCGATCCCCCAACAAACCCACTTGGTGTCCGTTGACGGTCAGAATCCGGTCCCCCACAGAAAGCCCGCAACGTTCGGCGGCGCTGCCGGGCAGGACGGCGGTGATCACACATCCCGCCGCGGTCGGCGTGGAACGAACGCCCAAAATCCAACGCCGCGCCGCGTCGTCTCGGCGACGCTGATCTTGCCGGGGACCGATTCCGTCTCGGTTCACCGGGGTGGCATGCTTTGTCGCACCCGATTTGTCCGCAACACGATGATTGCCCTGTGCGGTTTCCACCGTGTCGGCGATGACATTGGTTTTCGGCAGCACCACGGGCGTGTGATCCGGTCCCTGGCCGAATACGGTTGCCGAAAGCATGCCGACGACCAGGGCGACCGCGATCACCACGTAGCCCAACACCGGATTTTCAAGCTGATCTTCGTTCATTGGACGGTCTCGCATGATTCTTGTGGCGGTTTCAAAGGTCGCAAAAGACGCGGTTCACCAAACCAAGCGGGATGCCACCTGCGATGTTACCGATCACCTGGGGTCACCAAAAAGAAACACAGTCGGTACCATTCCGCAGATTGGCGTCGGCGGCCATCGGGCGGCAAAGCCATCGCAGAACACCCCTCCTATCCAAAACAGAGATTCGCACGGTCCATGTCCGGGCACGAAACTTCAAAGGGCGGCGTTATCCGCTTCCTGATCGACAATTCTCTCCTGCTGGTGATCGGAGCCGTTGCGGCTTTGATCTGGGCCAATTTGGCTGATCGAAGCGGCAGCTCCAGCTATCAGGATTTCATTCATTACGATGTCCGAAATCTATGGGGCGGCGGTGACCACCACCCCCCCAGCCCCGTTTCGATCGACGATCACGCCGCCGTGCCGCATGTGGGGGAATCCGCGTCGGCAGACCAAGCGGCCGATCAGGCGGCCGTCGGGGCGACCGCCCACGCTGAAGACGCTGATGGAGAAAGCCACGGTGATGGCGGCCACCATTGGTATTCGCTCGGTTTTTTGATCAACGATGTGTTGATGGCATTGTTCTTTGCCATCGCGGCCAAAGAGGTTTGGGAATCGTTGTTGCCCGGCGGGGCGCTGTCCAATCCCCGGAAAGCGGCCACGCCGTTGCTGGCGACCCTCGGCGGCATCGTCGGTCCGGCGCTGTTTTATCTCGCCGGAGCCTACGCGACGGGAACCCAGGCCGAACTGGGACAGGGATGGGCGGTGCCGTGTGCGACCGATATCGCGTTCAGTTACCTGGTTGCCCGATTGATCTTTGGCGCAGGGCACCCGGCGATCGCCTTCTTGCTGTTGCTAGCAATCGCAGACGACGCAGCCGGCTTGATGATCTTGGCGATCTTTTATCCGTCGGCGCCGATCGAACCGATTTGGTTGCTGTTGACCGCCACCGCGATGGGTTTGGCGTGGTTGCTAAGAAAACTGAAGGTTCATTCGCACTGGTTTTACATTCTGGGACCGGGGGTGCTGTCCTGGTTTTCGTTTTACTCGGCGCACATCCACCCCGCCTTGGGTTTGGTGCCGATCATCCCGCTGCTTCCCGCCGCGACGTCCGACCTGGGGATTTTCGCCAAGGCGGAGCTGCAGCGTGACGACACGTTGAACGAATTCGAGCACTTCTGGAAAACCCCCGTCGAATGTATTTTGGGCCTGTTCGGACTCGCCAATGCGGGCGTCGTGCTCAGCAGCGTCGGGACGGGGACCTGGCTGGTGCTGGCCGGACTGCTGCTCGGCAAGCCGGTGGGGATCACGGCGATGACGTTGCTGGCCGAAAAAGGGTTTCGACTGCAAAAACCGGCCGGAATGGATTATCGCCATGTCGTCACCCTCGGTATGGTTGCCGGCATCGGGTTCACGGTCGCGCTGTTCGTTTCGGTGGCGGCCTTCAAGATCCCCGGCGCGACACAGGACTCGGTGAAGATGGGCGCGTTACTCAGTTTCGGCGCCGCCCCCCTGGCAATCCTGATCGCCAAACTGCTATCGATCCGCGCCGACAGCGACGACGAGGATGACGACAAAGAAACCGAGAGCGACGTGGCCGCGTGAGCCGGCTTTTTGAGCCTTCCCCATGTTTGACGGATAAACGCCGATGCAACCCAATCCAACGGATCCGGAACACTTACCGCCCGAGGCGATCGGTGAATGCGAACTCGAACGGCCACAACCGGCCGACGAACCGATTTCGACAGTCCCGGCGGTCGAGAGCTCGGATCTGTTTGACGAGATGCGTGCGACCATTGCCCGGCTGGAGAAAGACCGCACCTCCCGCGGTGACTTGAAGATCCTGTCCCGCACGCTGCTGGAACTGCGCTATGCCTTCAAGGTGTTTCGTCCGTACCGCCGCCGTCGAAAGGTGACGATTTTCGGTTCCGCCCGCACCCAACCCGATCACCCCGACTACCAGTCGGCGGTCGAACTGGGGCGGCGAATGGCCGAACATGGCTGGATGGTGATCACCGGCGCCGGGGGCGGCATCATGGAAGCCGGCCACGTCGGTGCCGGCAAAGAAGCCTCGATGGGGCTGAACATCATGCTCCCCTTTGAACAGGGCGCCAACGATGTGATCGAGGGTGATCCCAAGCTCGTGACGATGAAGTACTTCTTCACGCGAAAGTTGATGTTCGTCAAAGAATGCAGTGCCGTGGTCTGCTGCGCCGGTGGATTCGGCACGCTGGACGAAGCCCTGGAGACGTTGACATTGATGCAAACCGGAAAGCAGACGATGCTTCCGCTGGTGTTGCTGGACCATCCACAGGGAAGCTACTGGAGCGATCTGGGAAAGTTCATCGACAAGCAATTGCTCGGCGGCGGCATGATCAGCCCCGACGACGTCGCGCTCTACCGGATCACCAATGACGTCGACATGGCGATCGAAGAGATCCTCGGATTCTATCGCCGCTACCACAGCATGCGTTACGTCCGCGACCGCCTGGTCTTCCGGCTCAAGGAAAGTCTGCCGGAGGAAAAGATGGAAAAGATCCAGACCGAGTATTCCGGCATCCTGGTGGACGGCCGCTTTGAGCAATGCAAGGCCCTGGCCGAGGAAGCCGGCGAACCGGATCTGGCCGGTCTGCCGCGCCTGGTGTTTCACTTCAACCGTCGCAGCCTCGGCAAGCTGCGAAAACTGATCAACGAAATCAACGCCGACTGAACGGCAGGCGACTGCAATCGTCGTGAAGCAGGGCATGCAACGCCCAAGGTAAGCGCCCCCAATCCTCCCCTCGATCCCGGAGGGATCACAGCGAGTAGCCGGAGGTCAGCGCAGCGGCACCTCCGGACCACGCCCCCGATCCGCCCCTCGACCCCCGGACGGGGTCGCAGCGAATCCCGGCACCTCGCCGAGCGCAACCTCATACTCAATGGGCTCCCAGCGAGTGGGATAGGCTTCCAGCCTGTCATTCCAGCGTCGACAGGCTGGAAGCCTATCCCACTTTTTTCCGTGCGTTGCTAACTGCGTCTTGATCTCAGTGGTGCACTTCCAACGTCCCAAGCCGCTCGACTCGCAAGGATCGACGCGTCGTGCGTTTGGTCGAATTCCCCTTTTAGTAAAAGAAAAATAATTTCGATCACACAACGCGAGTCGCGGGGGAGTCCTGCGCCACTGGATCACACGATGCGACACAAGAGATCAAGACGACGACCGCACCAAAACGCTGACGACCTACGGCCAGTCGATTCAAGAATCTGGCGTCAGCCTTTCGGCCCGGAGTCCCACGCTGGCCTGAGCCCACCGCGACCGCACATCAACCGCCGAAGCAGTAAGCAATTCGATTAAGTTCAACGGCAGCCGTCACCGGGCACAGAGAGCCGACTTTCCATTTGTGAACCTTGCAAGCCGTGCTCCGCGTGCACGGCATTGTTATCGGCTTGCTGGCCCCGAATCCCGACGCGGCCAACCAAGCTCACCATAAAGCAGCTGTTCATATTCCTCGTGTCCAGCGATTCGCGTCTCTAACTCGATCGCGTCTTTGGGAATACTCTGAAACAGGTGTTGCCTATCAGGAAGTGCAAGCGAATAGAAATACAATTCAACCAAGTTCTGTGACGAGGCTGCGGCAACCATTTCAGATAGCGTCATCAATCAGATTACGTTCTTTTCGTCCAATAACGGCAGCGGGGCCCGCTAGTTGAGCATCCATTCGTGAAAACTGACCAACGGTCCTCCGTGTGCACGCGTTGATTACCCGCCACGCCGCCAGGTCAGTGCCAGTCAGCACCGCAGTGAAAACATTGTAGTGACTTTTGAGTTCGTAGTGGCTTGGAACATTTTGGACACGGTGGTCCGTCCGATGGAAACGTGCGAGGGGGCATTTCCGAAGTGGTAGCGCCAACATCCAATTCGCCCCAAGGCAACGACGCAGACCAGACGCAGGCAAAGCCAACTAATAGCAGTGGTAGTGATCCATGGATCGTCATCGCCGTTAGTCCGAACGGCAAGATCGTCGTTAGTCCGCCTGCTGCGAGCAGAGCACCGAAACCACCGAGCATCCACCGGAGTGAGTTGTCCGACGGGTATCCGGCAACGATCACGGAGAATATGAAAGCTAGAAAAATCGCGATTGGGTATCCCCAGAAAGGACCGCGAAAGACGGAACACAAAGCGGCGATCGTGAGCGTCAGCCAAACGACGTGAAACGTGAAGCGTCGTATTCGCATGTAGGCGATGCTAATTCAGTCGGGTAAATCACGCGTAACCGAGAACCCGCGGGAGATGTTGTGATGGCCAAACCGCCTTGCTCGCGTTCTTCGGTTCACGCGATGGCTATGCACCATCGGACTAGTTGAGCTAGCGTACCAACACATCATAAGCGACGGTAGTGATCACCCCATCTATCACACGAATAGTGAGCCAAGCATCACCTTCCTGGAATCGGTCTGGTTCGAACTTGGACTCGGTGCGAAATACGAAATGGTAGTACAGTCCGCCTTCCAGTTTCCCAGACTCATCTGCTAGGTCGAGAAACGATTGAAACGTTGTCGCCATTTCTCCTTCTAGCCGTTTGGTCCATGCGACGTTGAGGCCATCCGAGGATTTAGCACGTAGGTCATCGTGCAGTTGCCGGTAGAGAGCTTTACGCTCCGCGCGTTCCAAAGAAGTCAATTCACGTTGAACGACGTCAGTGGGCGTATTCTGAGTGTCGGTCAATATCGGTAGAAAGCCAGCGAGAACCCATATCAATGCGAGAGCGGCAATTCCGTTTCGCAGCACCTTCGGCTTCATGGGCAATGAAATTCAATAGAGCTATGTTGGCGAACGTCCGGGTTGACCGGGGACGAGCGGGAAGGTAACCACTGCCTGAAAACGTTTTCGAGTCCTCCGCGTCCAACCCATGGTTCGTCGGCATTCACCGTGAAAGCGGCGGTCGTGGTTTGCATCTGGATATTATAGAATCCGTCCGGCAGTCGTGGCAAAACCTCTTCACATGGGAAAGCGTCCTACCGAGTCACCGAGAACCAGGTTCGGCACTATGGCTGAATGAGCAGCAATTCGTCGATCCACCTGGACGAGCTCAAGCTTCTTGTCTGGATGTCCCTGGGCTGGGTGTACTGGCTGGTCGGCGGTCACGCTCCGCAAAGCGAACCACTGGTCCGGGCACCACGCTGTGCACTCTGTGGAGGCGACTTGCGCGTGGTGACGGTCAGCTTCGACCCGATGCCACTTCCACGTGAACCTCCGCCGGCCCTGTTTCAAAGGAGAGCCGATTGAACTTCCGGCAGCCAACTGACTCGCAAAATCAAACGTCATCGGGGAGGCGAACGGGGATGCTCTGCGCCGCTCTTGCGCCAAACCGCCCAGCCATGACAGCGGCGCTCTTCAGCGATCGGAAATTCGGTCATCTGAAGCAGCAGGATGATCTGATGGGACCCAGCATGGCAACCGAAGCAGCGTTTCGCACCCGACAACGGGCCTCGGACGAGTCCCGTCCATCGAAGCAAAATCCAAGAATGAGTTAGCCGCCCGAGCAAGCGTTAACGGGCTTCTTGAACAGAGGACTTGAGCGTCGGCTCGCAAGCTCGCGAAGTCAAATCCTTACTGGTTCTGCCAAGTCATTCGGCCATGCAAACTTCAGCGATCTCCCAATCGCGAAGAGTGACAAAATAGCCGCGGAATTCTGGATCACCCTCAACGCTGTAGGCGATCTCGATCGCGTTTGAGTCATCATACAAGTTGATGCCAACGTGAGGCACAAGCCGAGAAGTAAGTTCGTCGGATGTTTTGATCTCGGGATGGCATTTGATCAGTGCCGAGCAGATGTCTGGCCATAGTTGAGCGTGCCGAACCCGCAGGTTGGCAATCAAGTCACGTTGGTTTTGGGTAGGGCCAGAATCATCGGCCCGTATGTGAATGTGCGCGGAGTCAATCGGTGCAGAGTCGAATGGAATGTCGGCATCCCATGAGTCGACATAGTAGTTAAGGTGCCCAAAGTCTGGATCGTCGACCGTTTCTTGCGGGCTGCCGGTCATGCCATCGGGTTCGTCGTATTCACCAGCGGGGAGAATCCGAATCGTGATTTCATCACCCGTTGTCACATCAGGTGACGGCCATCCTGCGTGATGTTGCCGGTCTTGCGAACCGTCGTACAAACCAAGTCCGCCAATTTGGAGATCGTGGGAGTGTTCTTGGCCGGGATGTTTCACGTATGTGAGTCCGACCGATAGTACACCGTCGCCGTTGATCCCGGAGAGGCAAACTCGCTCGCCGTTCTTCAGTATCTCGAAACGCGTTGACATTTAGTGAAAGATTCTCATCGTGGCAGAACGAATTGCGATCGATCCGCGCATGCGGAGGAACGGGGATAGATCGGGCGACAGAACTTTGTCGCTCCTCAGGTGGGCCGGTCACAGGACCTGATTAGAACGGATCCTGCCACACGGTACCAGTTTCTCGGGCCAGGCGAAGTTCACCAGGAAACAACGTTGACGCAACATTCGTCCACGATATCCCGGGGAATGTCGATTCAATTGTTGACGGAGATGGCACCCTTCTCCCCCACAAATCGTTAACAAGCTTGCTTGTCGATTTGTGGGGGAGAGGGGTGCCAGTGTATTTAATACAGATTCGGCAGTAATAAAATCGACATCCCGGAGGGATCACAGCGAGTAGCCGGAGGTCAGCGCAGCGGCACCTCCGGACCACGCACCCGATCCGCCCCTCGACCCCGGACGGGGTCGCAGCGAATCCCGGCACCTCGCCGAGCGCAACCTCATGCTCAATGGGCTCCCAGCGAGTGGGATAGGCTTCCAGCCTGTCATTCCAGCGTCGACAGGCTGGAAGCCTATCCCACTTTTTTCCCGTGCGTTGCTAACGTCGCCAAATGTCGCTCGACGGCATGGGGCTACCCGTCTGCGCGGTGGCAGCGACAAGACCTCCCAACGCCACTCCAAGAGTTGTCTGATGGTGGACTTCTCATCGGCCCGGACCGTCGAGAAACCCATGCCATCGCTTTCTCGGCGTTTCAACAGGCACCCAAGCCGAATCACGGCCTGTGAATTGCCGTGCCAATCAGAGCAAAACCCAATCGAATTTTTCGCCGACTCCGGGCGTCTTGAACAGAGAATTTGAGCATCGGCTCTTCCGCCGGAGTGGACGCTGCCCTTCGGCTGCAAACAGGGAACAGAGAGAGACACCGCTCGTCATTCACGCGATGTCAAATTCTTATTGGTTATGGCTTGTGCAGTTTGACTTCACCGAACGTCATGTAGACCAAGGTATTCCCGGCTGGTCCACGGTAAGCGCCGTTCGCATTGCCAAGACGCGCCGCAACGGCAGTAAATTCCCATGCCTCGTCTTCGGTACATGCTACGAGTCGATCCGTGAAGTTGGGCAGATTGTGTTGTTCTCCGAACTGTCGTGCAAGTTTTGCGTGGGCACGAAGTGGTTCTTCAACCGACGGATGATCCCAGCCCCAGAGAAACGAGCCGTCCTCCGTATTGTAGGTGCCAATAATCTGCATGTCTGCCTCCGCAATCGTTCCGTCGGCAAACGAGAATTCAATTAGACCCGAATCTTGGTCAGCCGACCAATTGTCTTCGTCGCCCAGATGCCAAGTAGATGAATGAGCAGCCGTTTGCACGCGCAGCCCTTCGATCGCCTGTTGCATGTAGAGTTCAGCTTCCACGTTCGGCGTCCTTTTTGCGCAGCCCGAAAGCATAAGTAGAATGACGGCGATTGTGCCCAGTACACGATTCACTTAAAAGCCATAACGGCAGACATCACGGGAAACGGACGAAAGATTCTCTACTTCAAAAACCGCGCAATCCGTTCTCCCGCGCATGCCATGGTTCGCCGCCCGTTTGCGCACGCGTTGAGCTACGGTCATCATTGGTCAGGTTCAGGGTGAGTCATGTGTATGTCGTCATCAGTCCCGGATTCCCCGTCTGGACCTGGCGAAGATAGCACAAACCCTTTTTCTGTCACCTGATAGTTTACGGAGTTGCCCCATTCGTCCACAAGCAGCGTGAAGTCACCGCCAAGAAAAGGTGCGAGTTCAGGTTCGATCAGTTCCTCCGGGTATGTTCCGTACGATGAGTGGTAGAGCTGACATGCAAGCGATATGGCTCGTAGATTGTTCGTCTGAGCCAAGACGTAGTCATACTTGTTGCAGCCCGGAGAGACAGCGAGCAGCAGCAGCATGGCGATCGCAAAACAGAGTGCGGATTGGTGTGGACGAGCCGTTCTGGTGGTCACGGTACTAGTCGATCGGCGAACGGCACGCGTCACCTGGCACGAGCGGAAACACTTGAACTCAAAACTGACTCGATCGAGTGCTCAGGTGCACGGCATTGTTCCTCGGACCTCGTCGAGTGCTCGGCGGCAGCGTTGAATGCGACCGATGCAAGAGGATACCGCGGCGAGACAGACCAAGCAAATTTTTGCCCGTCAAACGAGCGGCGCGAACGTGGCGGGACCACACAGCGGTAGATCGCCACGAAAAACACGAGAAGACACAAAAAGAGGAAGGGGCATGGTGGCACGTGGAGAGTTTGACGGGCGATCCATCGGGACCGCACTCAGGCCCGCCGTGGCTCGGACCAAGTCTCCGATTTGCGTCAGCCAGGGGACCGTGACGATCCAAAGCAATCAGACGCAACGTGCGGCATCGATCAATCGACCGAAACCGCCCGACGCCGAAACCTCAACGCGGTGTGCACGCGACGGAAAAGTGCGACGGAAAAGTGCGACGCTCAGACAATCGGCCCAGTAAATTCGGCAAGTCAGTCCGACGCCTGGAACTGCCTCGCTGCTTACGAGGAACGACTGCCGTAACCGGGAACGGACAGTTAACTTTCCTTGTGTACAACCTTGCAAGCCGTTCTCCGGTTCACGGCTTGGTTCAAGTAAGCCGCTGCGCGGCGTAGATGATCGGAAAGTTTTGGAAAAATGGGTCGGCAGAGCATGCTGGTTCTCTTGTCTCTCACACAAAGGAGCACGCTATGCCGACCTATGACAATCTACCCAAGACGTCGCAGTACTTCAAAGGAAAATGGTACGACAAAATGGTCGAAGACCTGCAGTTGGACGGAAAGGCCAAGCGAACGGTCTACGGATACGTTCGCGAAGTCCGCAAGCTCGCGGATTTTCACCAAAAATCACCTGCCAAGGTCACTGAAAAGGACCTCCGATCCTACCTGCTGTATCAGATCGTCGACCAGGAAGTCGCTTCAGGGTCCCAGAGCGTCACGCTCTCGGGAATCAAGTTCTTCTACCGCATCACCTGCCCTCGAAATTGGAAAGTTCTCGATCAAACAAAGATCAACTACATCAGTGCACTGCCCGAGGTGATCACCCAGAGACAGGTCTTTCAAATGCTCGACGCCTGCCGAACCTTTCGCATGAAGAGTTTCATTTGGGTCACCTACACGCTCGGCCTGAGAATTAGCGAGGCGGCCAACTTGCAGGTCGGCGATATCGATAGCGAGCGGATGATGGTCCACGTCCATCGTGGTAAAGGCGCAAAAGATCGCTACATCATTCTGGCGAACTCGACCCTCGCGGTACTCCGAGCGGTCTGGACCGAACATCGAAACCCGAAGTTCGTCTTTCCTGCCAAAGGACGCAATCATCAGGACGGTTCTCAGTCCAAGACGCATGTCAGCATTTCGACCATCCAAAGTGCCATCACACAGATCACCAAGCAGTTAAACTTCGGCAAGAAGGTGTCCACGCATACGCTCAGGCACTCGTACGCCACGCATCTGCTGGAAGCAGGGGTCAGCCTGAAGGCCATTCAGAAATTCCTCGGCCACAAAAGTCTGCAAACGACGTTGATCTATCTGCATCTAACTGAGACCGCCGAAGCGGATGCACGAAAGATCATCAACAAGCTGTTTGTCGGCCGCAAGAAGTCCGGCGAATAGATGGTCGCCGTCGCAGAGGTGGCGGACTCTACCGTCGCCGATGCACTGCGAACGTTTGCTCCCGGCTACGTTGCCAAGTATCACCAGCGCATGCCGCCCCATCACCGCAAGGTGCTGGGGTTGATCACGCGCTGTAAAACGGGTGAGCTCGGCAACGTGATGTATCGCTGCGAGACCTGCGGGATCCGTCACTGGGTCGGTCGCTCCTGCGGCAATCGGCATTGTCCGAACTGCCAAAAGGAGAAGACTCAAGCCTGGCTCGCCAAGCAGACCGGCAAGCTGCTTCCGGTGCAACATTTTGTCGTCACGTTTACGGTTCCTGAGGAACTGCGACCGCTGCTGCGCGCCCATCCGGAAGTCGGCTACGAGGCGATCTTCAACGCCGGCAGTGAAACGATCCGCACGCTGTTGAAGAAGCCCAAAAACCTCGGCAGCGACAAAGTCGGCTTCTTCGGCGTGCTGCACACCTGGGGGCGTGACCTGACGGCCTACCATCCGCACGTGCACTTCGTGGTTCCCGGCGGTGGCGTCAGCCCGGACGGTTCGCAGTGGCTGCAAGTCAACAAGGACCAACTGTTTCATCCACTGCCGGCCAAGATGCTTTACAAGAAGCTGTTTGTCGAGGCGATCCGCAAAGCAGGACTCTACGACCAACTGCCCCACGGCGTGCTCAAGTTTGATTGGGTGGTGAACCTCAAACCGGTCGGTGATGGCGAAGCGGTGTTGAAATACTTGGCACCGTACGTTTACCGCGTCGCGATCAGTGATAATCGGATCGTGTCGGTTGACGAGCATGGCGTGAGCTACAAGGTCAAGCCCTCGGGTAAACGCGTCTACGAAACGCGTCGACTTGAGGGCGAGTCGTTCGTCCGCGCGTTCGCCCAGCACATCCTGCCGCCCGGTTTTAAGAAGATCCGTTACTACGGCTTCATGAGCCCCAACTGCAAACTCCAACTCGCCGATGCGCGTTGGTTGGCGTGGTTGTGGCGCGGCTGGACGTACTGGCTGGCCAGCGGAATGTTTCAGCGAGAGCCGGTCACACGGAAACCTCCGAAATGCGATCGATGCGGTGGCGAGCTTGAAGTCGAAGGCGTGACCGACAGCGACGGTCGTTGGCTCTGGCGTCGCCAGCTTGCCGTGCGCGGTCCACCTGTGGCTCGTTCAAAAACTACGGGCGAGAGGGCGGCGATCGCATGACCGTCAATCGCCCAACAAACCGAACGTCGCCAAATGTCGCTCGACGGCATGGGGCGACCCGTCTGCGCGGTGGCAGCGACAAGACATTCGAAGGCCACTGCAACAGTCGTCTGATTGCAAACTTCTCATCGTTCCGGATCGTCGAGCAACCCATGGCATCGCTTTCTCGGCGTTTCATCAGGCACCAAAGCCGAATCACGGCCTGTGAATTGCTGTGCCAATCAGAGCAAAACCCAATCGGGTTTTTCGCCGACTCCGGGCTTCTTGAACAGAGAATTTGAGCATCGGCTCTTCCGCCGGAGTGGACGCTGCCCTTCGGCTGCAAACAGGGAACAGAGAGAGACACCGCTCGTCATTCACGCGATGTCAAATTCTTATTGGTTCGTCCTAATTGGGGCGAGGACAAAGGTGATTCTCGTTAAGCGCAAAGTCTCGTAGATCGCAACCGCAGATTGGGAATTGAGAATGGATTGCATCGAGAGACGCCGGATCAAAATAATTTTCAAATGCGTGCGATATGGCAGATTTTCGACGGGGATCAGACACGAGGAACATTACAACGGAGTCAGTTTGTAATCTCGGATGCACGAAACGAGAATGAGGGGCGATTTGATATCCCATCCGATTGTACAGGGGGATCATCGGTATGTGAACGTTGATCAAATCGATTCTCATCCCGTCTAAATGTTGATCCCTCCAAACGGCAGCAACAAATTCAAACACCTCTTTCGGGCTTCCACGGTGTAGTGGCGACTTGGTTAGACGCGAAGCGGAACCTATTAACGGTCTCAGCATTTTCAGGACTGGGGACGGATAGTAGCTTTCGCAATCAAGTTCTCCGCGTCGTGCTTGGTTTACACGCATCGTGACAGTTGGGACACCATTTTGCTCTTGGATATAGTGATCGGCTGTTTCGTCAAATTCGTCTGTTGTGGGCGTTGTCGACGTGTGCTGCAACCTAAGGTCGATGACGTGCGAAAACTCTGGGGCATCCGATCGTAGTTTTCGAATACGCGCATGTTCCAAAGGCGATGACGCCGACGCGCATAAAGGCCGCAGCGTGGTGAGAGGGCCAATATCTGGGATCGAGTCTATTTTCGACTGCGTGGTTTCGTTGTAAATGTAAAGCAAATTTTCGTCTTCAGAACGGACTCGTGCATGCGAACCGTCGCAATATGGTTTGTTTTGACTCAATCCGCATCTGCATACCCATTGCGCGCGAGTACTCGGTGGAATTTTGAGTGGCGAATCAGCAGTATGTCGAATTAATCGTGGCATACTCGTTCTCCCGTTGCGCGGAGGAAGGCAGCGTTCCACAGTGCATGAGGATAAACAACGCGAAACGTATCAAATCCGTACTGGATATGCGAAGCAGCATCATCATATCGGTTGAGACATTCCGCAATTACGTTAGCTAGCATGTCCGCATGTCGAACATCTTCTTCCGCGTGCAATCTCATGAATTCCAGCCGATCATCTGGATATCCAGCGCGTAGCAGTGTCGGTGCGACCTTTTCGGTCATCAGTGTTGTGAATTTTTCAAAAAAGTACATAAAGCCAAGGTGACAAAGCGGATGTTCCCGTTCGCCGAGATTTCGAACCGTGCCGATAAGTGCTTGCGCGGTCGGGGTGGGTCTCGAATCGCGACAGGCGATTTGGTTGTTAGTCAGGATGGCATAGTCCGCTGCGGCAATCGCACCGTGTCCAACCTCTTCAACCTGCACAGCAATCATTGCGCGAATTAAGCCCTGTTCATCGATCACAGTGCCGAGGCGGCCGACAGCGGAGAAGACGGCTTTGTTTACTTCGAGCTGATACGAGCCGATATCTCGCATTACTTCCGCCATGATCTTAAGTACGATTGATGACGGAGTCGTTGGCGCTATGAACGTCTTCCAGTACGCCTGATGCTCGACTTCTGTTTCGATTTCAAACAACAGTTGATCAAGGTTATCGAGGAATTCGAAGTTGGTTACAACGGCGTGTGCCATAGCTACTCCTAGATGGAATGAAAACGGGACTATTGAAGGGACGAACGTTTACGTTCAACACCAGCGATAACCGGGCAATGTGATCGAAGCGGAGGCAGCGAAAAATGCCGAAGGCAACACCGCCGTAGTTATCCGACGCGCGTGATCATGCGTCCGACCGCATTGCTCTCTCGTACGCAGTTCGCCAGACGGGAATGGGGTAAACGGCTTCGAAATATTCGTATCCCCGCTGAACAGAATCAAGTGCTTCAGGATAGCTTGAAACAACTTCAGCAATCAGGTGGTTTACCAGTCTCGCGTGTTTCAGGTCTTCAGTCGAATGGAACTCAACGTATTCAAGCTGATCTTCCCTCATTCCTTTTGCTCGGAGTCCCTCTTTTACGGCATCAGTTACGATCGGAGTCAAGCCCTCAAAAAGATACAACGCGTCAATGTAAGCGAATGGATCCCTGAGTTGCGTGATCATCCACCAAACGCCAGCAACCGCGAATGAAGGTGGGCTCATCGGCAAGTTTCTCGCGTAGGTTTCATCACCGCCCATGTTAACGAAATCGCGGAGCGCCATCTCGCCATGGTCCCATTCGTCAGCTTGGTGGTACAGCATTGATCGAATCATTTTGGGCTTCATTGAGCGAGGCAATTGCGCAATTGAAGCTATTGCGGCTTCAATAACATGTGGCTGGTATCCAACTATCTCGAGGTAAATTTCCCGCATTATTGCCTGGACAACATGATCGGGAGTGGTTGGGTCTGTAACCGTCAGCCAAAACGGCTCTTGCTTCATGCGTTCGAGCAGTTCATCAACTCGGCCAGCAAGCCAGGATACGATCTCAGCGTCTTGGCATTTCAAGTCATCAGTGGATTCAATACTGCTAGTTGAGGACATATGTCTTTGTTCCTTTTGGAGTAGAGGCAGTTGCACGGGATTTGGCGAAGGGCGATTTGATTGATCTCAGGTAGGCTTGATCGGCTAAATCAAGCTTCATTACGACTACATCCCCATACTCAGGGTGCGAAATCTCGCGGACCCTTTTGTGCCCCATTCTGAAGAAGAATTTGTCAAGCGGCGGATTGCAGTCGATAAAGTCAGTTTGAATGGCGTGTTGCTGTGCGAATTGAAAGACAGCCTTGGACAGTTTCACTGCTAGCGTACCTGAGCGAAACTCTTTGGCGATCATTAGGCGTGTCGTTATAGAGGTTGAAACCCGCTGCTGCTCACTCAGGGAGCCAAGACCATAAAAGTCGTCGTACTCGCCAACGCTACCATCACGTAGGAATTTAATTCTCAACGTCCCCACGATCGCGCCATGTTCGTACGCGACAAGGGTGTGTCCGAAATCATCAAGCGAATCGCGGATACTACGCTGGGAATGATCCGCGTACCGCTGAGGGCGATTCATCTCCAAAACGTAGATTGAGTATCGAAAACGGTACACTTCTGACAACTCGATCGCCGTTTTGGCAAGCCTAATTTCCATTGCATCCCCATTGAGCCGCAAGCAGCGATCCGCACGAACAAAGAGCTAAGCTGATTTCTGTCCGTCGCCCCAAAAAACCGTCACGACATGTGTGTCCGCGGGACTCTCGTCTTCGTAAATTCCCGTAGCGGTCACCGTGTCATTTTCGTCAGCCACCGGCGTCGCATCGATCGAAACAAGCGCCGGCGCCGAATTCAACACGGTCAATGTGGCCTGTGAGGTGGATGATGCTCCCAATCGATCGGTCGCACGTACGCGGATAACAAAGTCGCCGTTGTCGTCGATCTCGTGCGCGACCAAGTCATTCCACGTGATGACGGGACGCGCTCCCTGGGCATCGTCAAATCGCCCATCGCCGCCAAGGTCCCAATCGAAACGCAACGAGTCCGCGTCACCGGGATCGACGTCATCTCCGACGGCTTTCAGATTCAGCAGATCTCCTTCGTCGATAAGGTACATTCCACCCGCAAAAACGTCGGGAGCCGCATTGGTCACCGTCAGCCGCACACTGGAAATGCGTTCCGAAGCGTCGCCGACCCAGCCGTCTGAATCGGCATCGACTGCCCGTAGTTCGACGCGGAAATCGCCCGGGCCAAACTCGTCCAGCGAAATGCGGTCGTTAGCGCCGACCTGCACGGAACGGATGACGACATCATCCTGATAGATGGTGGCATCGACGCTGGCGATCCCTGAGTCGTCTGTGACTGACCAGGAGACCGAGTTGGCGATCCCGTGCGATTCTGTGTGCGAATCGTCCAGCAGCGGAGAGCCGTCGGAGGTGAAAAACGCGATGGTCGGTTTCGCCGTATCGTCGTCGTAAATGGTGAACGATGTCGAGCGAGACGAGGTAACTGAGGAGTCGTCGATGCTGCCCGAGCCATCCCAATCACGATCGTCGTCGACAGCCGAGCGGCTCAACACGTAGTTGCCGGGAGGCTGCGCGTCAAAACTGAAGGAGCCGCTAACCGGAGCCCCTCCGCTCGCCCATGTGCCAGGCGAGAGACGTTCTCCATGCCGGCCCGTCGCCGTAATACTGACTTCGCGCACGCTCGATTCGTCCGTTGCGTCCCAGCGAAACGTTAGCGGCGCGCTATCGGCGATCCGGCGGCTGGCGGGGCCCGTCAAGGTAATCGTTGGTCCGCTACTGTCATCGTCCTGAACGATCACTTTTTGCTTTATTGTGACGCTGTTAAAAGCGTGCGCGGTAATCGAAAAGACGTACTCTCCTAAGCCGTACTGGTTGAAATCGACGCTTCCGGACGGTGAGACCTCGCCGCTCAGTTCCGGTATCCGCTCCCCCTCACGATAGACCTGCAGCTCGACGGAACTGGGCGTATCTTGCTCGCCCCACGAGAAAACGTGGTTGCGAACATCCCAGCGGAAAACCTGGTCGGCTGCATCATCTTCTGTAACGGATCTCCCGTAGTTCGTCTCGATCGTCGGCCGAGCTTCCAGCTTCTCGCCGATGATGTTTCTCAACTGCTGTTCGATCCAGTCATCGTGGGACAGCTTGCCATGGTCGGTCCGGGTGGTCGTCGTGGTCCCACTGAAAGCTTTGCAGAAGCCTTTCAGGTAGTCCGGCGCGGTGCAGCCGCGTTTTTTCGTGCCTCCGGCTGCATTGCGTATGTCGTTCTGTTTCAGTTGGTCATCGAACGTAGATGCCGTGTCTTGAACGGCGATTCTTCCATCCGAGCCATAATCGACCGGCCAGGGATAATTCTGCTGCCAGCGGTTGAAAAAGTACCCCACGCTCTCCGGAACAGAGACGTCTTGGAGCGGCTTTCGGAAACCGGTCGTAATCCGTGAAACGGGGTCGATCGTGGCCAGCAGATCGATTTCCGCGGAAAGCGTAGCCTTAGAGGCGAGCAACGCTTTCTCGCCACCAATACTGTGGCCGACAAGGATCACCACATCGTCCGGTTTCGTGGACGCGCTGATATACGCTCCGTATGCAGCGGCGAATGTCACAGAATCGTAGGCCTCTCGAATCAATTCGATCCTGGATCCGCCTCGGCCATTAAAAGAGGCGTTCAGTTCATCGTAGATTTCTTTGGCAGGGATTGGCCCCTCTGCAAAAAGTCCTCCTGGTGCGAAAAAAGCCCGCACATCGTCCCCCCGGAACTGATGTTCGCCGAGCAGATAGTCAGGGTAAGGGAACGCAATCGTGTCACTCACCAACAGCCTCCGCGCTTCAAGTGCCTGGTACTGTAGCCTCCGCCGGCGACTAGCAGTGCGTTGGTGACCACGGGCATTCCTTGAGGATCGACGCAAACGGTGTAACAGTGACATAAGCTCTCAATGTGGTAATCCGCAAACTTCTGTGGCGCATCCGATCTGCAGCGGCGTATTGCCAAGCAAGGTGTTCGTCGGGCCATCACCACTCCATGCTCCGCCCAGGGTCATTTGGGGTCAGCTTTTTTTTGAAATTGAGAATTTTTCGATCCGAAGGGCGGACAAGGTGTCAGGGGCAGAAAACCGATGGGTGCTAGAGTATCCTGCTTTTATGAATGACTTGACGCAGTTAATCCATAAGATTGCAGGATGGCGATCTAGCGGCTTCCGAGGAACTCTTGCCGCTGGTTTACGACGAACTGCGGAAGCTGGCTGCCGCGAAAATGGCCGGCGAGCGTCTCGACCACACTCTGCCTCCGACGGCGTTGGTGCATGAGGCTTATTTGCGGCTGATCGGCTCGGACAAAAACGATGGTTCCGTTCGAGGCGCCCGGTGGGAGGGACGCGGGCATTTCTTTGCGGCTGCGGCCGAAGCGATGCGGCGGATCCTTGTCGATCACGCCCGCAATTCCAGACGTCTGAAGCGGGGTGGCGAATTCCGCAAGTTCTCGCTCGAGGGCATCGAGCTCGCTTGGAACCCCAAATACGGTCACATCCTCGAACTCAGCGAGTCGCTCGATGGACTAGCCGAGGTGGCTCCCGAGGCAGCCGAACTGGTCAAGTTACGCTGTTTCGCCGGGCAAACCTTCCCCGAAGCAGCGGCGTTACTAGGAATTTCGATACGACGGCCAAGCGACGTTGGGCATTTGCCCGGGCTTGGCTCTACCAAGCGATGCTGGACCAAGAATCACAAGAGGAAAGTTGAGCGATTATTGTTGGAGGGCGGTGCGCCGGGGTCAGGCCTTGAATTCGGTGTTCGAGGGGTGTAGCGTCAAGAGCCGCCTATCACGGAGTGGAGCCGACAGACTACGCTGTCTTGCGTAGCGTCGCGGCAGGCCGTGACATGGCGGCTTGGCTTTGCCGGCGATGGTCCTCAGCCACGCTGCGAGACCTGGGACCGAGGTTCGGCCTGTCGGGGGTGGACAACGTATCGAACTTGGTCCGACGAGCGGAACGGCGGCACCAGGAGTCCCCGCAGTGGCGTCAAGACGCTGCGAGTATTGAACAGCAACTCAACCTAAACACCGAACACAAGGCCTGACCCCGGCGAAGCCTGCTCCCGGCGAAGCCTGCTCCCCCGATCAACCCGTTGAGCCGGAAACCGCCCCAGCGCCCGACAAAGCCATCGACGGCAAACTGGCCGACTGCTGCTCAGGCCGAGGTCCGGACGAGGCCACTCTGAAAGCGGCAGGATTGGGTCAGCCGACGAAATCGTTCAGCAGGGTCTCGTGATGTCTTTAGTCGTCCGCAGCTAGTCAAGACGTTCTGACCACTGTGCGGATTAACCGGCTGTAAACCCGAAAGCCAAACGTTTCGAAAGAGTAGTTGTCGAAAGAGGCGATATCGCTCCAAACGAAATCGACGTAAGTCATGGTGGGGCAGCCGCTTGTCTCAGAACCGCGAAACGAAAACTCTCTGAAACACGTTCGTTTCGGGGAGCTGAATTTAAAAAAGCGAAAACGCCCGCGAAAGTTAGCTCCTCCGCGAGCGTTATTGTATTAGCAGAGTTGTTGGAGCTCAAATCGCGAACGGTTCGGCTCGCGTCCATGCTTGGCTCTTGACGAAGGCACTGGTCGCTGGGAGTGATGCGTAGACGATCTTGTCGCCGTCGCGGATCACTTGACCAGTGAAGTGTTCCGAGGTTGCGGTGTCGATCGACACGTCGGCCACGGTTTCCTCAAACAGCAAGTCAAGTGGTTCGTCGAGCAGGTCGCGGACCGTTGATCGCGCTCGCTCGTCTTCTTGCGAAGCGATCTCGGCGATCAGCGATTCCAGTTCGTCGAGCGATGCGATTTCGACCGGCAGTTGGACTCTCGGTGATCGGTCAGGTGCACGATCTCCGTTCGCCTTGGCTGCTTCGATCGCCAACGATCCGTAGCACTCGCGAATCAGACTTGGCCAAATGCTCAGCCAGTATTCATGCGACGGTGCTCGCTCGATGCCAACGACGCGGTCATCAACCAAGACGATCGCACCCACTTGGCCTGGAACGCACTCGAACTCGGCGACGAATTCGTCCAGCTCCTTCTTGAATGCCTTCAAGAAGTACTCGAGGTGACCTTGGCCAGTCACGCCAAGTCGCTGGTTGAACACCGAGATGTCGTCCCACAGCTTCTGGTAGTTCTTCTCGCCTCGCTTCTGCAGTGCGTGCTCACGCAACGCGTGCGGCAGAATCAGCATGCGGTACGAGCCCTTCTTGATGAATCCACCTTGCGATGCCTGGATGCAGGCCGCGGTGTCGTAGCGGCGATCGCCCGCAGCAGCGACCACGCCGGCGTGTGCCATCGCGTGGTCTTGTGCGTGCTGCTTAACGACATATCCGGCATGGCACGGAACGATCATCACCGATTCGCTTGAGTTAAGGAAACCGAGCGTTCCGTAGCTGGTCGTGTACACGTCGGCATCACACTGGACCGGCGATACGAATCGATCGTCGTTCAAGTCGCTGACCAGCGGGATGACTTGCATGTAGCCAACGCTTTGCAGTCGGCCAGCTTCGCATCCGCGCAGGACTTCGCGTACTTCGATGCGCGTGCTTGTGTTCTTCTTTCGCTTACGGAACATTTTTCAAAGATCTCCTGGCTATTCACCGAGATGCCCGGCACCCGATCGTGGATCGGACGCCGGGACATTCAATGGAATTAGGCCGCCGGCAAGTAGCCAGCGACCTTGGTCATTCCAAACAGAGCCGCAACGCCTCTTTCGACGTCGGACTCGATCAACGCCTTCAGCAATCCAAGTCCGATTGCTTCCGGCTTGCTGACCGGCATCGCAACCACAGAATCGCTCAGCGTGCGAACGCCTTGCGATTCGGCCGCGAAGACCGGCGTAAATTGGTGAATCGGTGTATGAATACCGATTCGTCGTACGGCCGCGACCGTTTCACCAAAGCGTCCGGCCGGCGCGTTTTCGTATCCATCCGACAGAACGAATACGACATCCGGATCGGACTTCAGCAACTGAACCAATCCTGCCGCCAGCGACGTGTCGCCTGACGGTTCGACCAGTTCGTAGCTGTCGATCGCTCGGCCATCCGAAGTAATGGCAACGGCGTCATCGGCAGTTGCCGACAACAGGTCGCGTAGAGCTAGGGCCGTCGCGATTGGACGACGAGCCTGTGTGTCGTGACCGATCATCGATTGCGATGCATCGATCAGCACACCCACTCGCTCGAACTGTACCGGCAGCCCTGCGGCGGCCGTTTCCGCCTTGTTGCGAAGGGCCAGGCGAATTTCATCGGTCATGCCCATCTCGAAAGTGTAAACGTACAGTCGAACTGCGTCGTACTTCGCCGGATCGAACTCGACCTCAACACCCGACTGTTCCGCCTTTCGCTGAACGGCGATCTTTTGACCGGTCGTCAGTTGAGACTTCGTCAGTTCGAGCACTTCGGCGCTGGTACGATCCTTGTGATATCGGCTTCGCAGACCTTCCATCGTTTCCGGTGGCAGCACTGCTCCGCGATCGAAGTCGGACTTCGCGTCACGGTACGCCGCCAAACGACCAAGCGTTGCGCCAGTCTCGTCACCAAGAACGAAACGCACGCATTGTTCGACTCGGCCTGCAGCGTCGTCCCGAACGAAACGCGTCACGTTCTGGCGAACAATCTGCGTTTCCTTTTCGGTACGCTCATCCGGCGACTTCGCCAACACGCTGCGTAGGATGCTTGCCGTTCGGCGCCCCCACGCGTGCGTCATCGCGACCCGCAGCTTTTCGCGGTACTTGACTGCCCAGAACTCCAGACCGCCAGCACCGAGGATTTCGCTCAGGATCAATCGACGCGTTCGCGCGTTGTTGACGCGGTCACGACGTAGCATTCCGAACAACTTCAGCATTCGCTGCGTCGGCAGTCCGCGGACCAGGAGCGTCATTGCCGCTGCTTCGAACTCGGCCGGCAGGATTCCGCCGTCGCGAGTCGTTTGCAGCAATCGACGCACACCGATCTGTCGACTGTAGTCCGTCACGCCCGGGAGCATCAGAGCTGCGGTGTAAACGTCACGATCGATGTCGAACAGGTCGTGATGTGCCGCCTCAACGGCTGCGGCTTGTTCTTCACGTGAGTTATAGAACGTGCCGCGGCCGGTAGCCGTTGCGACCGAGTCAAGGAAGGAACCGAATGCAAGCGGCAGCAATTCACGCTGCGTTTCAGTCAGCCCAAACGCTTGCTTGCGATCGTCGACTTGCGTTGCGATCAGATTTTGCATGGCGAAAGAAGTTTGAAGTGAGAGGGGGGGAGTGTGAAAGTCTGAGGAATGAGTCGGAGTCTTATTTCAAACTTCGAACTTCACTCTTCAAACTTCTAAAGGTTGTGATGCAAAAGTGCCGGGATAAGGTTCTGGTCAATGCCTTTCAAAAGGTCCTGAACCTTTCGCGTTGGTAACACGCACTGAATTGACGAGAGAGTCCCCGGCGACACGGTTCCGAAGAACCATGGAAGGATTTCGAGGTAGGTTGCCAGTCATGTTTCAAGCACGGGACTCGAACCCGTTACATTCAGATTAAGAATCTGATGCTCTAACCAAATGAGCTAGCTGTAATGACGTGCTAGTCCTCGAATCAGAAACGCTGGTGGGAGTCGAACCCACTTCGACCGGGTTGCAGCCGGTTGCCTGGCCATCTGGCTCCAGCGTTTTGTTGTCCGCCGTTGCGACGGACACGTTTCAGTCTTTGTCTCTAAAAGTAGTCGTCTCTATTAGATCCATCAAAAGCGGCCCGACTTGAGACAACATCGTTTGAAGCGTTGTCCGCTACCGCATGGGCAGGGATCATTGCGTCCGAGTTTTTCCTCGAGCTGCTTTTCGCCATGGACAACCCGCACTCCACACTTGACTTGCGTTTCCGATGGGAATCCGCGTCGTCGTTTACTCATCGGCTCGAAAGCAATGGTCTTCGTTATGCTCGTGTTCGTATCGCATTGGTCCGCTCCGGTGTGAGTGATCAACGTTTGTTGGTAACAAGTGCTCTCGCCAGGAATCGAACCTGGTCTACGACCTTCGCAAAGTCGCGTGCGAATCCGGCACACTCCGAGAACATGCTGGGCTCATCGAAGAGCCGAGTAACCCGCCCAGGAATCGAACCTGGTCCGACAGTTTCGAAGACTGCCATGCTGTCCAGCACACCCGCGAGTCATTTGATTAATACATAGTCACAAGAGCCGACGACTGGGTTCGCACCAGCATGGTCTGCTTTACAAGAGCAGCGCCTTTCTAAATCGAGCCACGTCGGCTTGGGTTGTCATATCAGTAGCCCGACCAGGAATCGAACCCGGAACTTCTGGTTAGAAGCCAGAGATGATGTCCGTTTCACCATCGAGCCAGGATTAGCTTGTTAGCAGTTAGCGAGCTAGCAATTAGCTTTTGAGGATCTGGGCTGTCACAGTCCGCCTAACCCGCTAATCGGCTAACAGCAAATTCGCTATTCAAAGTAGCCCGACCAGGATTCGAACCTGGAACCTCTCGTTCGAAGCGAGACATGATGTCCGTTTCACCATCGAGCCATATTGGAAAAGCGGAAGGCAAGGGATTTGAACCCTCATCACCTCTTGGTGGCACGCATTAGCAGTGCGGCCCGGCAAACCGTATCCGGCTACCTCCCGAAAGTTGAGTGGACCGGAAGGGAATCGAACCCTTCTCACCGATCTTGCAAGGATCAGTCGCCCGCAGAGTTTGCTACACGGCGAACATGCCAGCCCATTTCACTCAGAGGTCCGTCCGGGAATTGAACCCGGTCTTCGTCCATACCACAGACGCGTGCTGCCGCAACACTTACAGACCTTCTTCCCGTTGGACGAGCGCCCCGTACGTTTCGTGTTAGAAGAGGACCTTGCACCGTTGCGGGTTCGCCTCTTTCAAACTTTTCAGTACCCAGAGCAGGGGTCGAACCTGCAAACACTCGGGTTGCTGTGTCTATTGCCGGAAGGGCTCGTCGCACTGCCGATTGGCGTACCTGGGCGTTTTGAAAAAGTAGTCCTGGATGGAATCGAACCATCGTTTCCTGCGTGTAAAACAGGCGTCGTAGCCGTTGGACCACAGGATTGCGTTTGTCAGCACGTCCCCAAGGATTTGAACCCTGACTTACTGGTTTGGAATCAGCAGTGCTACCGTTACACCAAGGACGTGTGAGTGAAGTGGGAACGCAAGGAATCGCACCTCTCGCCGACTACCACGCAATTCAATGCAGAAGGCTTTTCAAAAAAACCTCCCGTGTGGAAACGCTCCCAAGTTTTTCAGGCGGAAGCCGTGGGACTCGAACCCACAACGGTTTAACCCGCAGCTGTTTTCAAGCTGGACCAGCTCCCGCGGCTCTTGCCTTCACCCTCCCTAGTCGGTCGGCGGCCGAGCCTTGCGTCCGGCCGGGTGACTTCCGAGTGTTGCGATTGCTCGCAGTGACGTGAGCGGGAATCGAACCCGCGGACTCCTGGCTGAGAACCAAGCGATTCTGCCATCAGAATCTACCACGCCATCGTTTTGCGTCGTTTGAAGCGAGTACCGCATGGGAGTTTCGATCTCCCTCCTGCTGTCTGAAAAACAGCCGACCTAGCCAGTAGTCGAATGCGGCATGTAAAAGGGTGACCAACCGGAATTGAACCGGCGACAAACTCATTCACAGTGAGTCTCTGGAAACCAGCACCAGATCTGGCCACAGTCGGGTATCAGTGAGTCGCACACTGTCCATGCGTGGTCCCAAACCACACCGCTTACTCCAAGCTATACCCGCAATTTTTCAACAAGCGCCGAGGACAGGAATCGAACCTGTGTGTGCCTGATTCAGAGTCAGGTGCAACGACCAGCAGTTGCCGCCTCGGTGTTTCAACTTTTAAGAAGCACTCCGTCCGGGAATCGCACCCGATCAGCGGGCTTCAAAGGCCCACGTCGCGTCTACGCGCCGGAGAGAATTGCAATCGCTCCAAGCTCCGGCGGAAGGACTCGAACCTTCACTCGTCTCCTTAACAGGGAGCCGCCTTACCATTGGGCCACACCGGATTCTGCAAAGCGCCCAGTGGGAGTCGAACCCACACTTCCGCCATGGCAAGGCAGCAGGCTACCGCTACATCATGGGCGCAAAATTGCATCACAACCAAATTGTCAAAGATCATGGATGCACGAGGCATCCAAAGAGCACCGAGTCGGAGTCGAACCGACGTCTCCTCGTTACGACGGAGGGATCTTCCCGCTAGACGATCAGTGCTTGCTGTATTTCAGTGGGACCGGTGAGAATCGAACTCACATCGTTCGGTTTAAGAGACCGATGCATTACCTTGTCTGCCACAATCCCAAATTGTTTGTTGTCGTTGTTTCGTTTCAGTCGGCGTGGCGGGAATTGAACCCGCGACCGTCGCCTTATAAGGACGCCGCTCTCACCCCTGAGCTACACGCCGATGCGTAGCAAGTGGGGCCGGAGAGATTCGAACTCTCGCCTGCACGACGACCAACGCATCGTGCGTCGGTGCCCGAAGTCCGTCATGCTGCCAGTTACACCACAACCCCATGAATCGATCAGGGGTATGCGTTTCAATCGCTGAAGCATGTTGGGTTCTCCTTCGTGTCGTTGTCGTAAGTGGTAGCCCTGGGAATTGAACTCAGCGCAACTCGGTTATCAGCCGTGTTTGGGCAACCAGCCCTCGACTACCCTGTTGTTTCCATCCAAGTCGGACACCTCGGAGTCGAACCGCCCGTCGCGGAGCGACCCACAAATGAAAGCAGTCTCCTGCTCCCAAAGCAGGCGTGCTTCCATCTGCACCTGTATCCGATGTGTGTTGCCGCTTCCGTCGGCGCATATCTCCCTTGTCAGTGGGCCGGGAGGCGCTCGAATCCTCGTCTGCGGTTCTTCAGACCGCCGCTAGACCGTCTCAGCTACCAGCCCATGTTGGGTTGTTCTGGGGTTGCCCGATTTGGACACGAAAAAAGGCTCGATGCCTGTGTGACACCGAGCCTTCATGTAGAAAGCAATTCGCTTGAAGCGAGTGTCACGTGAGCAATCGATACGGGGAATTGCCGGGCTGGAACGTATTGGCTAAAGACCAATCGCTACCGCCGAAGGCGTTCCCTTCGTGTATCCGTTCGAGTCGACTTGATTGCTGTTTGGTAAACATCGAACTGGGAAACTCTTGCTCGCTTGTCTGGGTGTGACTTGTGTGGACCAGCGTCGCCGGTTCTGGGGTAATAGACGCTATCGGATCTGAATGGTTCGCGAAAAAAACTCGCTTTCACAAAACTAGATGCACTCGGTCGCGGGATTATTTCACGGTTGCAAGAAAAACTTTGCCATCTCTCGCACGATAGTCAAACGATTCGTCCATGCGTTTGTACTCGCAGGTTGCGAGATTTTCTTCACTAGCCAATCACGAGGGCTCACCTTGCGCGCGAAGATGTCGGAGATGGTTAGCAGCATGGGCTGTGTGGATTTCCAGAATCTTCTCGCGTGGCAATCGGCCGAATCCCGGGTGAGGAGCGAAGCCGCCGGAGTGGTGAAGCAGACGCCCAACACTTGCCGCGAATGCCTCCACTTCGGTCGCATCCTCCAAATCATCTGGCGGAACGAACATCGGAGCCGTTCGAATCCCACGAGGAGAGTCTCCGCTGAGCACCTTGGGCAAAAGTATCCGTCGCACCAGAGGTCGCAATGGCGCAAAGAGCGACATCCAAACGGGATAGCCATCAACGCTGGAATCTTGCACCAAAACCAAGTGCCGGCAGATTTGTCCTAGCGACCAGTTCCCTTGACGGACATAGCCAGTCGCCAACAATTGCCGAGCATCGTCAACCGCCTTCCCCAGAGTTTCAAATTTCAAATCGCGGAGCGTACCCATGTCGTATCTGCCGTTTGCCTAAAATCAGTATCGATACAAAGCTCAGTATGGCCGACTCGCTCAATGATGGACATGAGTCATGAATTCCCACGCAGTTTAATTTCGACTCGCTTGCGACGAAATTCACCAACAAATTCTTGCGTTACATCGCGATGCATTTGGCGTTGAAGAAGGCGAAGTGATTGCGCGCGCGGTACAAAAACCTTGCGACCTCGAGACCCAGCGTTATGCGGACCGAAATCGATGCGGAATGTGTCCAGTGACGAGAATTAAAAGGACACACCAGAATTGAACCAATGATCGAAAAGCCATTCATCCTTGCTACCGTTCCATTGGCGCGGCAGCGAACAATCGATCTTTGACAAGCTGGCAACGCCAAAAGGCCGGCAACTATCTCTTGGCTACGCGGCAGGCCGATACGATCTCAGCAGGCCACCAAGTTCGGTGTGGCACACGATCTTGGTAGTCTTCAAGTCGATCGTCGGCGGCGAATCCAGATTGGTTTTATACGGGGAGTGCAAGGGCGAAATTCAAGATCGACGAAAACTTACCAGTCGAAGTGGCCGAAATGCTGAAGGCCGCCGGCCATGATGCGATGGGCGTCGCAAGAACTGAACGATCCGCCGCCGTAACGCGATTGCCGCGAACAGACGACGGTCAATCGAAACGGGATCTCTTGCTCGTCATTCACTTCCGTCTATTGATCTCATCAAGGATATGGCCTTGGCCAACACAAATAGTCAGCTCACGACCACCATCTTGGCTTCGCGAAAGCAAATCGCATATTTCCCAATCCGCAACAGACTTGAAGGAACAGGAGCTACATGGAACAGCTGTTTCGTCGTAAATTAACGGTTCCGCCGACTGTCGTATCAGAAGACTCACAAGGAAAACGGAGTGACCATCCATGAGCGTTTGCCCGATACCCTGCGTGCACTCATGCGGCGTGTTCTTCAAGATGACGCAGCAGCGGTGCGTGCCGAATCGCGAGCCGCCATGCGGAAGCAGTCCGGCCAGCCCACGTGGCCGGTCAATGCCGGCTCTCGCACGCTCGAAGAACTCCGGGAGTTGGCAAACACAAAAGCAGATCAAAGGAAGAAACGCGAACTTGCCAGCGAGAAACGCAAACTCGAAAAACGACTCGCCAAAATACGCAAAGATCCCGCAGCAGCGATCGCGGATGCCGAAAAGCTAATTCAAACTCGTTCGACGCAAAATTACACCAAAGCCGCGAAGATGCTCGCCGAACTCCGGGAAGCCGTTGGTGGCGATGAAGGATCGCGAATCGCTGACCAAGCCGCCAAGAAGATTGCTAAGAAATATCCAACACTCAGTTACGCCAAACGAGCGTTCAAAGAAGAAGGATTGAACTACCGTTGAAACGCCGCGCCAAACCAACTAAGAAAGTCGACAAAGTCGAGCCATCGCCCAGCGAGTTGATTCGATCGGCGATCGGCAAATGCAAGAAGGCAGTGTTGATTGACCTCCTGGTGGAGTTTGCGAAGCAGCACCTCGAAGTCCGTCACGAACTGGAAGCACGCCTGAATATCGAAAAACCAGTCTCACTCTTGCTTGATGACATTGAGACAGCGATCGCTCTGGCAACCGATTTCGATGAACGACGAATGAATTACAACTTCGACTACGACCACGAATCCTACGAAGCGGTCGAAAAGGGGCTCAAGAAGCTTGTCCAGCACGAAGAACTGGAAGAAGCCAAGCGGCTTTCCATCGAACTGATGAAACGCGGCAGCTACCAAGTCGCATGCAGTGACGAGGGCTTGATGAGCTACGAGATAGAAGACTGCTTGAAACCAGTCATCAAGGCGGTCAAACGTGCCGGTGGTGAACAGGCAAAACAGTGGGCTGCCGAAATGATCAGAGCCGATGAAGGGGGCTTTATCTGCGATGTGGAATTGGGGAAGTTGGCGGGGTCGAAATCGTGAAAACTTCTTATCCAACTTGGCTGACCAAGTGTGACCCGACTGAGATCGAAGAAGCCTACGAGGAGGCTACCGTTGACTGTTACGGAGACGAACAGGCCTCGGGCTTGGTCGACATGGCCATTGAAGAACTCGTTCTTCCCTTTGCCGCCGTCGTGTTGGGTCAACGAGTCGATGTTGTCGACGCGGTTCCTGCCAGGAATGCTGCTTGGGGCGTCGATCTGATTGTGAAATCCGGTAAGAAACAGTTTCCAATTTCCGCCTCATCGATCGAACTCGTTGAGCCCTTTCCCGTGGGCCATCTCTATCTCGCTGCGTTGCTGGTTTGGCATTCCAAGATGTGACGCCGGGAAAATCATAACGACGTTTGAATCATGATTTCATATTAAGTTGTATCCAGCGTCTGAGCCCGGCAAGGTTCACCGTCGTCAAAGCAGCCTCGCTAGAGGCTTGGCGTGATCACCGTCATGCCTATGGTTAGTCGCTAACTCTCTTACCATGCTCGTAAACGTCAGCCAACTGATAAGGACGTTCCAGGTTGCTGTTGTCGTAACCCAAGACATGGGGCAAGCATGCGATGGCGCGTTGAAGGTTCGCTTTCGTTCGCTCGAATCGCGATTTGAGTTTTTCGTCGGGCACATCATGCCCGCCCTGGCTGGCTCGCATCGCTACACGACGGATCGATTCGCCGACATCATGTAACTGGATAAAGATCATGGCCCAAGCGGTATCGAGGCGACCAATTCCGACGTCAGCGTGGTGGATGTATGAATGTCTTTGCAGGAACTGGACCTAAGGAATATTTCGGAATTTCTTGGCAAATGGCTGCCAGACTCGGAAACTTCCGCCATCAACAACGGCCCACTACTGAGCGTTTTTCTGCTTCTGTCGTCGCGGCGTTGCTTTCTTTCTGCTCTGATTCGGATATCTCATCAGTCGCTCCTTCGAGATCGATTCAGCGGCTGCCGGATCAAGCGTGCCCCAGTCTTTTTCATGACTGATCACAGGGATGTCAGGAAACAGTGAACCGGTCGGTCGCTGTGAAGTGCCACGTTGCATGAATTCGCCGAGGTTCTGGCGAACCGATCCGGCGAGTGCCATAATCTGCCGCACAACATTGGGATTGTCGGCTGCCACGTTTGTCGTTTCGGCTTCGTCCGACGCCAGGTTGTAGAGGACTGGCTTCTGAAGATTAGCGAACACCTTGTTCTGGTCCCAGAACGGCAGTTGCTTCTGGCTTCGTGGCAGGTGGAGCTTCCATTCACCGCGGCGGATCGCCTGAAGATTCTCACAGTTGTAATAATAGAAGGGCTGAGCCGCCGGCCGCTTGAGCGGTATCCCATCAATGAGCGGCAACAGATTCTCGCCATCGTAAACGCGTTCTTTCGGAAGAGGCGTTCCAATAACCGCAGACAGCGTCGGAAAGACGTCCATGGCGTTGATGCTCACGTCGGAAACGGATGGCTCCGTGATCCGAGCGGGCCAGTGGAAGATGAACGGCACCCGATGACCGCCTTCAAACGTGACGTACTTTGTTCCTCGATACGGCTTCGCATACCTGTTGGAAGTCGGGCCGTTGTCAGAGGTGAAGATCACAATCGTGTTGTCTGCGATGCCCACTTCTTTCATTGCAGCCATCATCTCGCCGACTCCCCAATCGAGCTCCTGCATGACATCGCCGCGGACACCGTCTTCCGATGTGCCTTTGAATTGCTCACCGGCCTGATACGGCGTGTGCGGATAGTTGTGTGAGTAGTACAGAAAAAATGGCTCGCCGCTTTTCGCCTGATCGCGAATGATTGATGTAACGCGTTCAGTATAAAGCCGTGTCAGTTGGTCGAGCGGCGTTTTTGCAAAGATTTCTTTATCGTCGTCAAGGAACTTCGGCGAATGAGAGAAGTTGCAGGGCATGCCATAGTAATGATCAAAGCCCTGCTTGCGAGGAAGAAACTCTGGCTCAGTGCCGAGGTGCCATTTGCCGACCATATGGGTTGCGTAACCCTGCTGCTGAAACTGCTCGGCGATGGTGATCTCATCCGGATGCAGCCCGAGGAACCAATGAGCTCGCCGCTTCGGATTGATACCCATATAGAGTCCCGCTCTCTGCGGATACGCTCCCGTCAGAAAAGCCGCCCGCGATGGCGAGCAGATTGATGCCGCGGTATGAAAATCGGTGAACCGGATGCCTTCTGCAGCAAGCCGGTCGATGTGTGGCGTTTTGACACTCTGTGCTCCGTAGCAGCCGACGTCCGAGTAGCCCAAGTCGTCAGTCAGCATGAAGATGACGTTCGGCAAGCGTGCCGCTTGACCCGGATGCGGCTGCGCTGCGGGTTTCATACGATGACCTTCCAGGGCCGTCACCGTTTCTGCTTTCGCCTCGGTTTTCGCCGGTTCCGGAGCACCACCGTGCGGAGCCGCCTGAGAGGCCGGTTCCGGTAAATGTGGATATCCGTCCAGCAACTTCGCGTCAAACTGGAAGTTGTCGGCGGTGATATGGCCCCAGCCATCGGTTGCCTTGTCGACGATCTTGATGAACATCTTTTTGCCGGCAAACGGGGCGAGATCCCAACTGGCTTTCTGCATTGCCTGATCGTTCACGCCGCGAGCCTGATAGACTTCTTTGCCGTCTGCCGTACAAAGAGCCACGTACACATCAGGGCCGTTGCCTCCGCCGACACGGAACGTCATTGAGCCACCTTGCGGAATAAACAATGATGAAACGATCACACCGGTTTGCAGGTCCGAGCCTTTGACCGCGTCGGCACTATCTTCCAACGTGGTCAGGTAATACTCGCCCTGCTTGTTGTACGCTTGCTTGCCGTGGAAGAAGTGATTTCGATTGCCAATCACATGCCCGAATTCTCCGTCGACGACTTTCCAGGGTTCTAAGGTGCCCGATTCGAAATCAAACGATGCGCTCCGTTCGCTCGGTGTTGCGGCAACCCTGGGAGCGTCGTTGCGTTTCACCCGCTTTGCCCTGGGAGCATTCGAACGATAGGACTCCAGCAACGCCTTCAGTTCCTTCACGACGTCTGGGTTCTCGCGGTAAACATTCGTGGTCTGGGACAGGTCGTTTTCAAGATCGTAAAGCTGAGCGGGGGGAGCGTCCTTCCTGATTTTGCCGTCTTCAATGTCGTTGTTCTTATAACCCGCGTACGTAATCGCTGCCGGGCCGCCGAAGGCGTGTGCGCCTCGTTTCGCGGCCGTGAATCCGCCACTTCCCTGCGCGCCGATGTACATCCACTTGCCTTTGCGAACCGCCAGATGACTTTGCCTGCTGGGAGCGAGCACGATGTGATCTCGTAGCGGCTTCGATGGATTGTCCGTCAATGCGGAAAGTACATTCACACTGTCGCGCCCGTGTCCCTTCTTCAGTTGCCCGCCCGTCAAAGCCGCGAACGTTGCGATCATGTCGATGTTGGAGATCAACTCGTCCGATACGGATCCCGCTTCGATCTTTCCAGGCCATCGGGCGATAAAGGGCACACGATGTCCGCCTTCCCAGGCTCCGAACTTGAAGCCGAGAAGTTCACCATTGAGACGATGTCCATCGTCCCAGGCATTTTGCCCACCGACGTTGAACATGCCACCGTTGTCGCTGGTGAAAACGACAAGCGTATTGTCCGCGACGCCTTTTGCTTCCAGCGTTTTCATCACTTCGCCCACGATCCAATCGAGTTCGTGTATGAAATCGCCATAGGGGCCGCATTTACTCGTGCCTTTGAACCGTGGTGCTGGCGTGAACGGGTGATGAATATTGGTCGTCGCCAGATACAGAAAGAATGGGTTCTTTCCGCGATCCTTAATCCAGTCGACCGCTTTTTCTGTCAGTGTCGTTCCGACCGCTTCGTCGTCGTACAGTGCGTGAGCCGCGTCAGCCCCGCCAATCTGATCCATTCCCATCTTCTCGAAGAACTCTCGAGTCTTCGCCTTTTTACCGAAGACGAAAGGATCATCGGGGACGAGTCCAACGACTTTGTGGTTCTCAACATAGACGAAAGGCGGGTGGCTATTGACGACAGGAACGCCGTAGTAGTAATCAAATCCGCATTCCAGTGGTCCAGGCTTCAGCTCGCCGTTCCAGTCAGGAGCACGGTCTCCGAACCCAAGATGCCACTTACCAATACAGGCGGTATCGTATCCGGCGTCTTTCATCACGCTGGCCGCGGTCTGCTGTTTCGTGTCAAGCACCAGGCCAGTTTTGAGAAAGACCGGCCTGCTGAGATTCCTGCGGTGAGGGTACTCGCCAGTCAGCAGCGCGTAACGCGATGGCGTGCAAACAGCAGACGCCGAATGGGCGTCCGTGAACCGGCGTCCCTCTTTGGCCAGCCGATCGATGTTCGGCGTCTTCACCTTCGTCGCGCCGTAACAACCAACGTCGCCGTAGCCGAGATCGTCGGCGAAGATCAGGACGATATTAGGATGAGTCGCTTGTGAAACGTTCGTTTCTTCAGCAAGTGCGGAAACGGCTGATCCGAGCAGGCAGACGAGAGCAAGTAGCGTTCGCTCAAATGTATTCATGGATTGTGTATTTCTCATGCCTTGGGTTTGACTCTCAGAGTCGAATAGATGTTTCGTCCCGCCTTTGAAAGGAACTCGGGAATGAATAACCGGAGTTGGTGTCAGGTGTGCATGACACTGCACGTTGTGAGTCATGAGGTGCTGCAGGCTGCCGCGCAAAACAGTAGTATACCGCCGACGGGCATTCTCGAAACGCTGCATCGGCGTGATCGTTCGAAACAGGGCTTACCATAGAAAGCCGGGGAGAATGCCGACCGAAGAGAACGTTGCCTTTAACGAAATGGTCTTCCGTTGCCTTCGTGAAGGAGCGGACGACAAGGTGGACGTGATTCACGGCGGCCACGGTCAGTGCAGTGCCGAAGGGGCAATCGCGACCTGCAATCCGTCCGGGCCCAAAAGACTAAACGCGAATCTCTTTTGAAAGAACCGATCAAAATCGACGGCTACTATTTCGTGCCTTCCGGCAAACTGGGATTGGGTTACGAATACGATGAGAAATTCGTTGCGAGCCGGAAAAGGCTGGCGTGAATAATGAACAGTGTGAATGAGTTCAACCGCTGCGGTTGCCCACGAGAGTCCCCATGCCACTCCGCTACTGACACGCAGTTTCTGCGCCCTGGTTGCCTGCTTCCTTCTCGCCACCCGTGTGACGGCTGATAAGCCAAAGCCCGATCCCGCTGCGGACAAAGCCGCGTTCGAAAGGGCCGCAGCAAGTGCTGCGTGGGCGGAAGACTTTTCTGATTCTTGCACGGCGGATTAGAAGGGCGGCGAAGCGGGCGCCATGACGAACAGCCCCGGGGGTATGATCCTGACGGCCGGTCCGGAATTCAGAAACGATGACGACGCCATCGAAATGCTGCGTCTTTGTGCCCTTGCAAACGAATCGAAGTACCCGCTTTGGTTGTCGGTCAATGATTCCGATGGCACGCCGATGGCAATCCAAAACAAGTTTGTCACCTCACTCCAAGACCAGGTTAACCAGGGAACCGAGTCAGAAAAAGCTGCGGCGTTGGAATCGGCGCAGAGATTTGGCACCGCCGTGGGTCGCGCGATTGCATTTCAACTGTCAGTGAAACCGGAAAACGATTGGAACTATTTTGGCGGCGCGGAATTGAATCAACCGAATCGCCCTCTGCTTTGGTACGCACCCGAGGCAGACGACAAATACACCATCGTTTACGCAGATTTGACGACCAAGCAAGTCACTCAAGATGAACTGCCCACGCCGCCCGACGCGGTTGTGCGACCAGGGTTCGCTCGCAATGCAGTTCAAGTTTCCACACCACAATTCGAGCTTCCCGCCGACGCGGTTCGTCGTTTCGCAAAGCTTCAAGAGATTCGCGATCGTGGTCAGCAAGCCGAGGTCGAGTATCTCAAACTGGGGCTGATGCCCGAGTTCATTGAGTCTCAGGTTCAGTTTGTACCGGGTGAAGAAGTCGTCATGAAGGTGGTGGACCCGAGCTGGAAGCCGGACCGCGATGGAAGCTCTTCGCGATTTGCGTTCTTGAAGGAGTTCACCAATCTGAAAGGTCTCGACTTGATGCACCTGTATCTGACGCAAAGCGATCTAGACACGATCGGCAGTCTCACCAGTCTGCAACGGCTTTCACTCAGTGGCGTGCAGGTATTTGATTCATCATCGCGCCGACTGATCGGAGATGACCTCGCGAAGCTCTCGTCATTGAAGTCTCTCGAACTGCTCGACTTGAGCCAGTCGAACTTCCGCGGTGGCTTAAAGCACCTCCAAGAGCTTCCGAAATTACACACTCTGTACCTGAGTTCGTTCGAGCATCTTAATGATGCGTCCGTGGCCGAACTGAGCGTGTTGCCCAATTTGGAAACGCTGGTTCTCGCAGCCACCAATCATCCCGTGACTCAACGATGCGATGCCCAGCGTCATTGATCGCCCGCCGCAGCCTTGTGTGGGAATTTGGGAACACTTCGGATTCAAGAATCCAGAGGATCGAAGTCACAGCTTGTCTCGCCACCTAACGAATACTTTCAGAAGAAACCCAGGACGCTCGCGACGAATTTCTCCGCCGCGAGCGTTGTGCAATGTTACCCAATTGTCGTCGATCTAGCCGACAACGCGTGTCACTACGCCCGATCCGACGGTCCTGCCGCCTTCACGGATCGCGAAGCGGTCACCGCCAGCGACTGCGATCGGTTGCTTCAACGTGACTTTCAACTGCACGCCGTCGCCCGGCATCGCCATGTCGACTCCGCCCAGCACGTTCGCACTGCCGGTCACGTTCGTGGTTCGGAAAAAGAACTGAGGGGCATAGCCGTCAAAAAACGGCGTGTGCCGGCCTCCTTCCTCTTTCTTCAACACGTAAACCTCCGCCTCGAATTCGCGATGCGGGGTGAGCGTTCCCACCCTCGCCAAGACTTGACCCTTGGTGATCTCGTTGTGAGCCGTCTTGCGAAGCAACACACCAACGTTGTCACCAGCATTTCCGGCCTCCAAGACCTCGCCGAACGATTCCACTTGCGTGATCACGTCCGTCGCGGTCGCGGATCTCAGTCCGAGGATCTCGACGCTGTCTCCGGCGCGAACCATTCCCTGCTCAATCTTCCCGGTCACGACGGTGCCGCGGCCGGCGATCGAGTAGACGTTCTCAATTGGCATCAAGAACGGCTTGTCGATCAAGCGAACAGGATCAGGAATCCAGCGGTCCAGAGCATCCAGCAACTGCTCGATGCACTCGATTGCCTCTGGGTTCGTGGGATTGTCGTGAGCCTGCTTGGCCGAGCCGCGAATGACCGGAGTCATTTCGCCGTCGTAACCGTACTCATTGAGCAATTCACGCAAATCCAGTTCGACCAGCTCGAGCAATTCGGCATCTTCAACCAAGTCGCACTTATTCATGAACACGACCAAGTGCGGTACGCCAACTTGTCGGGCGAGCAACAAGTGTTCACGAGTTTGCGGCATCGGACCATCAGCCGCAGACACCAGCAACACCGCGCCGTCCATTTGAGCCGCACCGGTGATCATGTTCTTGATGTAGTCGGCGTGGCCGGGGCAGTCGATGTGAGCGTAGCTACGACCAGCGGTCTCGTACTTCACGTGCGAAGCGATCACAGTCACGGTCTTATTCTTGTCGCGAACAATGCCGCCTGTGGCGATCGATTCGTACGACTTGTACTTGGCCAGTCCCTTCTCCGATTGCACGTGCAGCAGGGCCGAAGTCAGTGTCGTTTTACCGTGGTCGATGTGACCAATCGTGCCGACGTTGACCGACACCTTTCCATTTCGCGTCATTGCATTTTGAACCATAGCTCGCAAACTCCTTGGTAAAGGAAACGTTTCGCACCGATCGCCAGCGACCGAGGTGAGCAGCCTCGGCAACCTTTTTGCCCTGCGTGAGCGCCAGATGAACGGAAACGAAGAAACAGGAAAACGCCGTCAATCACAAATCGACAATCCACAAAAAAAGCCCGCCAGGTGAATCACCAGGCGGGCTTTGCGAATCGTTTTGAACTTAACCTTCAACCACGACGCACCATCCCCGCCTCGCCGTCGAATGACGAGTCGGTCGTTGATGTTGTCGATGTTGTGGTGAAAGTAGTCATTGGGTTTCTAGAATTGACGGACCGAAGCAGAGACACCTATGGGTGAGACTGGTTCGCCATTTTTTCGTAGTGGACGAGGTGACGAGTCCCAGCGTAAGGGATTCGTCGCCTCGTCCACTACTATTTCACCGCAAACGCAGCTGAACGAGAAGCTCGTTCAAGTCATTACGGGCCGACGGCATTTCGGGAAGCGTGGAGGCTTCGTACGCGGACTCGAGTTCAGCGGTGAGTCGTTCGTATTCTCGGGTGTGGAATTCCAAATCGGCCTCTCGGAGCGTTCCTTTCTCGGATCCAGAACGCTTGCGGTCCACGAGCTCGTCAATGTAAGCGAGCTTTGCCGACTCGTTCAGCGTGATCAGGTTGGCTTCGACTTCGCCGGTGCGCATCAGGTGGATCCCCGTCAGCAGCACGCGGTAGACATACAGCAGCGGCTTGACGCGCGGCGGTGACTCCTTTGCGAAGAGCTTCCACTGGGTCGCGGCAAATCCGAGATAGTGATGTGCGTGGTGACGCGTGATGCAGTTCTTGGCGATCACCTTGAGCTCTTCGTGCTCGGGTGTGCTGTACACCACCAGCGGCGAGAAGATTTGCTCGAGCACATACCCGTTCCGTTTCAGCATCAACCGAAAGAACTTCTCCGCGTCGTGCGTGACCAGATCGATTTCCAGGCCGTCGTAGATGCCTTCCTTCTCAACGGTTTGATCGCCTTCGTCGAGTCCGACGACGGTCTCTAGCGGGAGCATGTGAACACCACGGAGATCGAAGTCGGAATCGGGCGAAGGGAAGCCATAAAGATGGGCTCCACTGATGGTCGCAAAAAGCAGCGGGTGCGGATGCGACTCGACGTGCTCCATCATTTTCGCGTAGTCAATCGTGCTGGCATCGGTCATGGCAAAGACTCCTCCATCGCTCGCCGGCGTGCATCAACCAGGAACGCGTTGGCACGCTCGTAGTTGGGACGGTCGGGAAGCTTGGTTGATTGGAACGCAGACTCAAATTCACTTTGCAGCTCCTTCCGCCACAAGTCTGCTTCGGCGAACGGCATCTCACCTCGTTTGATCGCCAGTAACTGGTCGCGCTTGCTGCCAACGTCCACCATCAGCTCACCCGAACGCAACACGTGGGTTCCTGAAAGCAGCAACCGGATCAAGTGCATGACGTGCTTCCACTTCACGCGACCCTGGTTACGAATGTCCGTTTGCATCTTCTTGAACTGCGAAGCGACGTATCCGGAGAACGTCTGGAAAATGAGCTTCGACAAGAATGCGCCGCGCATCGCGAGCAGTTCTTCGCCTAACGGAGTTACCGACTCAACGATTGGAGAATAGAGGCACTCAAGTACATTTGGGTTCGCCTTTAGAGCCAACATGATGAACTTCTGCAGTTCCCAGTAAACCTCCTGCGTTTCGTCGTTCTCCAACTGCTCCGGAACCCCGTACAGAGACCAATGCAGGTCGGCCGTCGGTAAGTAAATTCCACGGCGATCGGTATCCGACGCCTCGTCATCCAGGCCGTAGGCCCGCGATCCGATCACGCAGCGATAGATGACGCGATCGTACAAGCCTGAACTCATCAGTGGCGCATCGCCATCGCGGATGCTGTTGGATTTGAACTCCGCCAGCCGAATGAGTTGGTCGTGATGGATCGGAGCCTCAAAACCGTCGCTGAACTTCACGCGATACGCGTGGGTGCGATCGACTGGCGACCGAACAATCACACCGACAGCGCCCGCCGGGTGCGCAATGCGACCGCCCGTCGCCATGACTTCTTTCTGAGCGACCACCTGTGTGCCGACACTGTAGATAAGTGATTGTTCCGTCACCGACGTTTTTCCGTTGAAATCGATTTCGATAAAGTCTCTGCCAACAAACATTCCCACGCGTTCAGTTCCGTCTGCCTCGACGCGGCGGAGAAGACTCAGGTTTCCAGAAATCGCATGGAAACGTGGAAATGGGAGAGAATTCAAATACGCCGTCAGGCGCTCCCGCCCTTCCTCCGTGTCGACTTCCGCAATTGCCTCCGCCAGACTCTTCTGATTGGAAGTTTCGGTCACCGAAAGGTTCCTTGTAGAGTGTGACACCCCGGAATTGATTGGACGACACTATAGAGACAGATTTTAGCTGGATTGATTCTGCCGGAGCGAACCGAAACACCAAAGCACGTGTCCTGTCATGATTTAAAGGAGAATCCCGCAGGGAGGAATTCAACATGACACTGAAACAACTCGCACAAGAAACACTCGACCTGATCGAGGCGGGCGAATACCAGGCGGACGGTCGGACCGTGAAGTTTGCCGAGCAGCAAGAGTCGGCCGTCGGTGGCACTCGCCTCTACCGACCCGATGAAATCGCTGCGCTATCCGCGTCGCCAGCCGGAGAGAACCAAACGATTCGCGTGGTTGATGGGACGACTCAAATCGTTGCCCAGATCTTGGCCGAACAAGGAGAAGTTGCGCTGTTGAACTTCGCATCGGCCCGAAATCCCGGCGGCGGATTTCTGAATGGTGCGAAGGCACAGGAAGAGGACCTGTGTCGCTGCAGCGGTTTGTATCCGTGTTTGATCCAGTGCATGGACTACTACGAGACCAATCGCGCTCAATCGTCGCCACTCTACACCGACCACGTGATCTTCAGTCCGTCGGTTCCGTTCTTCAAGACACGCGGCACAGGCGACTTGCTTGCCGAGCCGTTCTTTGCCTCGGTGATCACCGCCCCGGCGCCGAACAGTGGTCCGTTCCTGCGAGGCAACCCCGGCGCAACCGAAGAGCTCGAGCAAACGTTCGAGCGACGCTGGCGGAATGTGCTACGCATCTCACGAGACCAAAGTGTAAAGCGTTTGCTCTTGGGGGCATGGGGATGCGGCGCGCTCGGAGGTGATCCGGTCATGGCTTCACAGACGGCGAAATCGACGATCGACAAGGACGGAGGCGGAATCGACATAATCGTCTTCGCGATCCCCGGCAAGGGCCGGCAAAGCAAAGCCAACTTGGATGCGTTTCGCGATACCTTCGGTCTCTAGTAATCACACAACAAGGAAGAACAGATGGCAAGAAAACTAGATCAGATTTTGGTGGTCGACGTTGAGTCGACGTGTTGGGATGGCCCGCCACCAGAAGGCGAAGAGAGCGAGATCATTGAGATCGGTTTGTGCGTGGTCGATGTTGGCAAGCTCGAGCGACTGAGCAAACACAGTCTCCTCGTCCGTCCCGAGCGATCGACGATCAGTCCGTTCTGCACGGAACTCACAACTTTGACGCCGGATATGTTCGAGTCTGCGGGCTCACTCCGCGACGCGGTCAAACGATTGAAACAAGAGTTTGATTCGAAAGACCGACTTTGGGCCAGCTGGGGAGACTACGATCGTCGCCAGTTCGAACGAGTTTGTTCGGCGGCAGGCGTTGGCTATCCGTTTGGAATCACCCACCTGAACGTCAAATCTCTATTCGCAGTTTCGCTGGGCCTGAAACACGAGGTCGGACTCGACGGCGCGTACGACACATTGGGTCTTCAGATGGAAGGCACCCACCACCGGGGAGACGACGACGCCTGGAACATCGCCGGGATTCTTTGCCGATTGCTTGAAGCCGCGAGAGTTGCCAAGCCATAGTTGCAAGTTCGACGAATCCCGTTCGTCGGCCCGGGCGTGAACCGGGTAGGTAAGTCTCGTTGGCTGTTACTGCGCCACTTTCTCACGCGTCGCTCAAAAGTCCGTCGGGTCGAATCCGGATAGCAACCGCCGCAGTTCTTCAACTTGTCCGTCCGTGACCATCGCAATCTCCGTGAAAACAAGGAGTTGCGATGATGACTCGAATTCCAGTATCAGGGAATTCTAATTGTCGCTGGCGATTCCAGCCTCGCGGAGAATCCGCTTCAACCCCGGAAAACTAGTTGTCGCTGGCCGGGAAATCCAATCGCCGCTAGACACCAGTTCGGCGACAATTGGTTCTCCGCTTTAGCGACAACTAAAATTCCCGATCACGAAGTTGATTTTTTTTCCGAAGCCCTTGGTGCTTGTCCACCTGATTTGGTTTGCCTGGCAGTCTCCACCCGATAGAGCGTGTGGTCAAAGGGCACTCCTGCAATGGTGACATGAAGCTCGTTCATGTCCGTAAAGTCGCTTGCTGCAAGGCGAGTAACCGCCGCAGTTCTTCAACTTGTCCGTCCGTGACCATCGCAATCTCCGTGAAAACAACGAGTTACGATGATAACTCGAATTCCAGAATCAGGGAATGCTATCGCCTGCGGGCTCGGATTGCTCCTGGTGCAGAGTTTTGCCGTTCAGTTGCCAACTTGGGAAACCAACGTGCGATCCTTCATCAGTTTCTGTTTGCGTGGCTTGGAGCACCTTCGCGAAATCGGCGGCCGACTCAAATCGATCTTGTGGATCTTCTGCGATCGCCTGCCGGCATACGTCGACAAGAGATGGCGAAGCGGTGGATTCATCGAGAAACCCTGGATCCAAATCGTACTTCCGCGACCGCACGAGGGCGAGTTGAGGAGATTTGGCGGCGAACGGCGAGACGCCGGTGAGAACCCGGTAGAGAATTGCACCCAATGCAAAGACGTCGGCGCGAGACGTTATCTTCTCGGAGTTTCCCCAAGCTTGTTCGGGTGGCATGTATTCCGGTGTTCCGGAAATGCGGTCTTCTTCGTTCGAGACATCGCTCCAGACATCGCGTGATCGCGCCAAACCAAAGTCGATCACTTTGGCTTCGTCGTTCTCAGTGATCACGATGTTGCCCGGCTTGAGATCGAGATGCAACACGCCGCGTCGGTGCGCGTAGTCCAATGCATCGGCAGCCGCGGACAGCCATTTGATGATCCTGTCTTCGGAAACCTTGCCTTCTCCTAGAATCGTTGCCATCGAACGACCGCGGACTAGTTCCAAGACCAGAATGGGAAATCCCTCTTCGTCAAAGTCCAAGTCACGTATCTTTGCAATCCCGGGATGATCGAGTTCGCAGAGCACCTGCGCTTCATCCACCATCGCTTGTCGCGAAGTTTCGTCCAGTTTCTTGTTGCCGACCTTAATGGCAACTTCGATAGGAAGCGTCGGATGGGCTGCGCGGAAAACATCCGCCTGGCCGCCGCCCCCAAGTTCCGACAGAATGGTGTATCGCCCAATCTGCTTTCGACCTGTGGGCGCGGCCCCCACAGGCTTTTGCTGCTGGACTGACTTTCGCTGCTCAGCGAAGTCGACCGTGTCGGGCATGTCGGCGCTGAAATCATGCTCCACATCGATCGATGAATCTTGGTTCACCGTGATGGTGTCAGGCGGCTCGCGATCAGAAGACCCGAACTCTGAATCGATGATTAGGTCGAACTCGGAAAACTGCTTTCGGTAGAACTCTGCATCGACGTCCATCGATCGGCGGCAACGGTGTTCAATGTCGATGGGCAGCAGCAACCGAAACAGGGACGCTCGATTCCGGTCCTCAACGGAATCCAGGAACGTCCGCAGATTTGGCGGTTCTAAATTCTCTGACCAGGCCGATTCGAATCGGGAGCAGGCCTCGTCAAGTTGAAACATTTCGTCAGGCAGATTCATTCTTTCCTTACCTAGCCTCTGCAGGCCCTCGTTCGACTGCAACTTCGTCAGGCTGTACTTTCCGTCCGGGATAACTCAATTCACCGCCAATCGCGTACAGGGAATCCCTGCGTTTCCGCAAATTTTGGATGCAACCTCCGAGTCGTCACCAAGCAGGATTCATTCGTCCAGACCGCCCGCTACTGATCAATGCTCCCTTTGCTCGATCAAGGGGGCATGGTTTTTTAGAAAAAGAAAGATGAATCGATCAATCCGGGTCAATGAGGTCCCGGATCATGCTCAGGTTTCGCCGGACCGTGACTTCGCTTTGTCCGATGGCTTCGGCGATCTCACGTTGCGTGTGCCCGCTGAGTGTCATTGTCATCACCTGGATGATTCTTTCCGCCTGGTCAGCGTTGGTTGATCGGTCCTGGATCTTTTGTTCAAGGTCTGAGAGCGTGTCCGAGAGTGCCGCAACTTCTTCGGCTGTCGGTCCGCCGTCGGCTTGTTTAAAAACCGCCGACTCGGCATCGCTCACCCTCTGGGCCTGTCGGCCGGCGCGCCCCGCCTGATTGAGCGCGTTGTTACGCGTGATCGTCGCCAGCAAGCACCACAGTTCGTGCCGATCGGCGACTTCGTTGTATTTACCTCGCTGCAAGGCGTCGAAGAACTTGGCGAACGCCGCGTTGACGATGCTGTCCTCGCTGGCCTGTGCGGGCGTGATGCCCCGTTGGCGGAGCACCGCCCGGGCCAAACCGAAGAGCCGCTTGGAGTAGGCGTCCCACAACTCTGCCGGAGCCTGGGAATCGCCTTCCACGGCGCGTTGGTACATCACGGTGACCGAACCGAGTGACTCGGCGATGCTTTCGGCCTCTTTGTTAGCTGGCGTGACCATGGTTGCGATCGAACCTCAATGGAATGCAAAAAACGCCAAAAACGGCGGCAAAACAAGCGTTCTCGAAAAAAACTTTGGTTTTCGATGATCGGTTTCCTGATCGTCCAAGGTTATCCGAATCGAGCGGACAACGAAAGCAAAACCGCTCGAAAGTCAAACGCCATCCACCTGGGGAGAATCGCCATGAAAGGTCAAAAGAAAGCCGCTCTGAGAAGCAAGATGATCAAGGACACCAACCAGTTCTTGAACAAGAGCCTGCCCAGCACGTTCAAGCCATCCAGCACGAACCCGGCTCGAAGAAAGTGAGTTTCCGGGATCGGTTCATCAAACAAGATTCGTTACGTTGACCAGGAGGACCCTGTCATGCCCCAATCACACACCCAAAGTCTGCGAACTCGTATGATCGATCAGACGCAACTCTTTCTGACCCAGCGACTGCGTCCACGACCCTATCGTCCGACCATTCGATATCGCACTCGCTAATTTGGACTGCCTGGCGGGCGAGCAATCTTGCTCCTGGCCGGGTAGTCTGTTTCCAACAGACCCAGGCGACCGAATGAAACTTGGCATCATCACTGACGTCCACGAACACATTGAGTTTCTTGACGCTGCGCTCGACCAGTTTCGGAAAGAGTGTGTTGACCACATCGTCGTGATTGGAGATCTGTTTGAGACGGGCGAGCGAATTGAGCAGACTTGTCAACGATTATGTGATGCCGGCGTGGTCGGCGTTTGGGGCAATCATGACTATGGACTCTGCCAAGATGTCGAATCGGAGACACGAGAAAAATACAGTGAAAATGTTCTCGAATTCATGAGCTCATTGAAACCACGGTTGGAGTTGACGGGGTGTCACTTCATGCATAACGAGCCATGGCTCAATCCAAACGACTTGGAAGACCTTTGGTACTTCGGTGGTCCTCCGACTCAATTGGAAAATCTTGACAGGATCTTCAACTCCACCCAATGTCAATGGATGTTCGCCGGACACTACCATCGATGGATGCTGATGTCGTCAGCGAGATTTCATTCGTGGCACGGAGAACGGCCGATCTGTCTGGCCGATGATCGATACTTTGTCGTCGTCGGAGCACTGTTCGAAGGCAACTGCGCGATCTTCGATACCGGCACCGGAGAACTCGTGCCGATCCGCTTGCACGCAACCTGAACGACCTGGATACCACCACGGGCCGAGTACTTGGATTGAGAACATGAACAAAGAACGACTCGCTGGCGAAGACGTCTTTAGCGTCGCCGACTTCCTCTCGACGAATGAGTGTGATGAGTTCATCCACTGGAGCGAATCCTTGGGATACGAACCGTCGATGGTGAGTACACCGGACGGCGCGAAAATGAACTTGGATTGGCGCAATAACATGCGGGTGATTGTCGACAACGACACGCGAGCGGAATGGCTTTGGAAACGGGCCGAGCCCTTCGTGCCCGACACGATCGCTGATTGGCAGCCGATCGGTCTCAATGAACGTCTGAGGTTCTATCGCTACGATCCCGGCGAACAATTCGACTGGCACTCCGATGGTTGCTTTATCCGCGACAACGGTGATCGAAGTTTTCTGACCTTCCTTGTCTATCTGTCGGAGGATTGCACCGGCGGAGAAACCCTGTTTAGCGACAACCGTGTACGTCCGCAATTCGGTGATTTTTCGGTCGCACCGCAAACTGGAAAAGCGTTGTTTTTCGAACACACGTTGCTGCATAAAGGTGAACGCGTCACCACGGGACGCAAATATGTGTTGCGTTCCGATGTGATGTATCGAAAACGGGCAGAATGAAATCAGACCGGTTCAATTTGCACAAAGATTCGAAGGGCTACGTCGCAGCAAGGATACTGATATGGACCGGAACGCGGTCATAGAACAACACTGAAGCGTGATCTCCCGCGTCAGATACTGAACGGTATTCGTCGCCCTCTCCCGATGCTTCTCGTTTTTCCCACTCCCAATCCTTTGACGACCGAACCACATCGTCAACGTTTGTGGCTGTGGCCTTTGCGTCCAAGTCGTCTAATTTCAGCGAGTCGACGATCGCACCGGTGAGTAGTCTGTCCCATACTTGCTCGCAGGTTGTGGGGGAATCAAAAAGATCCAGAGAGAGAACCTGATCTCCGATTGCGACCGCCAGTCCCGTGGCTCCTTCGATGTAACCCAGTTTGCTCTGGACCGATTGGATTCGCTGCTGGAAGGACTCGAAAGCGTCCGACATGGCAGCCGTTTTCGAATGAACGCCGTGCGATGCATGAAACGCAGCTTCTTCTTGCCAAACCTGACGTTGATCAGAAGCGTGGCCTTTCGCCTCTCTCAATGATTTGCTGACCGAGCCCTTCAGCGCCCGCCGAAGTTTTGAAGGACTGTGGGAACCGCTCGATCCGAAATACGTTGAACGATGGGACCAACGTCCTTGTTCGACGCACGAGACCGGTATTTTCGCTTTTCGATGTGCCGCCACCAGGACCGAGGTGTTCAGCACTCGATTCTGTTTCGCTCCGACCAACTCTTCACCTTCCAGGAAGAGCACAAGCTTGTCACTCTTGTTTTGAACCATTAATTCTGGAACCGAACCCTCTTGGGTCACTTCCTCGACGAGTAACGATTGGTCGGCGATGGCTTGACTTGCAAGGCGATAGCTTACAGTCCGCCCATTGGAGAACAGTGGGAAGACAGCAAGGGAATCATGTCGCAGCGGCGTGCCGACGCGGACGCTAGGGATTAGGTCAAGCATTGCTTTAACTCCAGAACAGAGAGAACGGTTGCTTCTACAGACACAGGCGATGCGAATCGTGTTCGCATCTCTCGTTGTTCTGGAGAACAGCGGAAAGACGAGCAACCACGCAGGAAATCCCGGAAACTATCTTTCTTTTTGCAGTACGGTGCGATTGCCGTGGCAGCTAAGTGCCCTGGGGTGATGTGTTGCCAGGAGGGATCACCACAACATCCGCCCAGGTGCCCCGGCTCCGATGAGATTACAACTCCTCAAACGACCTCGGATCGCTTCGTACTTGCCACCACGACCGAAGAGCCGCTGAAGCCAAGGTTGGGAAGTCTGCTTCATCACCTGCTCGAGACTTCCGATGAGATCCGTTTCTCTGCCCCGGCGAGTTTTCATTACGGAGAGTCTCGCGTAACATAAACTTGGGATAACAACTGCAACACTCCTGTCCACGGGGCCTCGCCGCGCTGGAGCCAATCCGTGTACGGATCATATTACGCATCGACGGAGCAGAGGAACGAAGATGACAAATCATGAATCGCTGCTTCGGGAAGTCGAAGAAATCAATAGCATCTACGTGGTGCGATTTTGCGACTTGCGAGATCCCGCTCTCCACAATAGCAAGTCTGTGCTATTGGAATCAGCGCTTGCTTCCATTGCAGAACGACAATCCCGGGGGATTGTCTTGGATTACGAGGACAGATATTTCACGCCTTCCGCAACGATTTTGACTCTTTTGGCCAGGTTCCATCGGGGATTAGATTGGAAGCTCAAGATGTGCAGTATTCACGCCGAAGTGCAAAAACATCTGAATCGAAATGGACTGGCCGAGATGTTCAGTATCTATCCGAATTTGCGGGCGGCTTTAGAAGGGTTTGGTGACGACGTAGCTACAACACAGCAGGAGTTGTAGGTGGCCGGTTCAGCATTTGAATGACGGACCACGAACCAAGACTCTGGCTGGGGCACGATGGCTTTCGGGAGACGCTCGTAGCATGGGCGCTTCAGGACACCCTTTACGATGCTACAAGTCACAGATTCGGTGTCAAGTTCGATCGAGATGCAACTCGCTCTGGACTTTTCATCGATGCCTCGCGGACCACACAAGTGCACCGGCAACAACGGCCGTCTCTACTTTCGGCCAGGCGACAATCTCACCCCAACATCCGCCAAGACGCTCCGGCTCCGATGAGATTGCAACTCCTCAAACGACCTCGGATCGCTTCGTACTCACCACCACGACCGAAGAGCCGCTGAAGCCAAGGTTGGGACGTCTCTTTCGTGACCTGCTCGAGACGTCCGATGAGATCCATCTCACCGTCACGATCGAGTTTTCGGTACGAGGGGTCTTGCGCGAAGTAGATCTGAGCGAAAAATCGCAACATGTGCGCCCTTGGGTCGGTGCGTTCTTCGAGCCAATCCGCGTATCGGTCAAACGCCGCTTCGTCACGGTGATTCTTCTCAATGGCATCCAAGAACGACTGTTCCTCGGGAAGCCAAAACATACCCAGCAGAGTCGGCAGACGATCAGCAACTCAACCGCGAACTCGTCAAACAAGGCAAGCAGTTCGTTAAGTAATGACAGCCCGAGACCAGAATCGGAAGTTGGCTCCGCCCTCGCGACAGTCTCAACCGAGAACTCTCCGAGTCTCTGTTTTATCGACGAGATCGGTTAACAGGCGGGGTGTCGTACTGGATCAATTAGCCAGAGCATCGCGAAACCAAGTCAGCGACTACGGGTTTTGATATCCCGTAGGAGACGACGGCTATGTCGATATCGTGGTCACGGTATTTTGTGAACGCCCGCTCGATGGCTGCGGTGATCCACTCGTCACGATTGCCGAATACGCCTCCGCCAAGCAGTGTCAGGAAAACGGTATTAACTCCGGTTCGCGATGCGTTCAAGATCGCGGCACAAATCGTTGCCTCATAGGCCGAGTCGAGAATCAATTTCGCGAAGTCGGTCCAGGCTTCGCAGGGCTGTCTCCCGTACGCGACCGGTAATCCGGAGCAGTACGCTTGTGAAACGCGATGCTCAGCGTTTGGTAGCGTGACTTCCGCGTTCCATTGCAAGCCGATTCTTAGCTCACCCCTGAGGTCATCGACCTCGGTGTCGCTGGCCAGCTGCAGGTGAGTTGTGATCTGTTCGAGCCCTTTATCAGTCGGAAACAGATAGCCGTTTTCCATCGACCAGAGCTTGCAGTGGGAATTGCCGAGCGACTTTCCAAGATCCGCAGCGCAGTCGATTTGCTGGCTTGCAGATTGCCCGCTGACAGATTGACCGTCGGCATCGACCAAGGGAGCAAAGTAGTTGCGGTAGATCGTGCCGGCTCCGCAAGCGATTGCGCAGGTGGGGCCTTGAGTGTGATCGTACTCATAAATGCCGACACCGCGTTCGGGAGTCACTGCAGGGCCGGTCATTTCGAGCAAGTTGAATTGGGAGGCGACCTGAAACAGTGCATTCGCATTGTCCGGATCCGAATGCAAATGCCGAACATCGCCAACGACTTCGCGAATTCGCGATTGGCCTCGAGCGGCGTCGAGAGTCGCCACCGCCGACCGAAGCTCAGCGAGCCTTGGTGTTTCTAAACGGCCGAACGCAATCCTGCTCCCGTTTGGACAAACGATACAATCATGGTCAATCGAAAGTTCACGCCGAACTTGCTCGGGTGATTCTTCGTCGATACCGGTAATGTCTTCAAACCAAGTCATTTCATCCCTATTGATCAGCCGCGGAGTTCTCTAGGTAGATAGTAACGGACAAATTTCTAATGAATACTCCAGCTGAACTTACGATTCCCCAGCCGCCAGCACCACTCGGTCGCACTCACTGGGTGGTCGCAGGCCAATTGCTCGCCGGAGCCTATCCAGGCAAACAAGATCCAGATGAGCATTTGGCAAGACTAATGGAGCAAGGATCTGCGCGGTGACCTTTTCGTCGGATTCGAAGCGTACCGCCGTGAACAAAACATGGCCGACGAGTCGGTCATCCAGCTCGGCAACGAACGAATTGACCCGTTCGGCAGACGGATCCCCGAGCATCTCCTCGACGAGGTTCGCAATCATTTCGCCTTCCTCAGCGCCAAATGCATCGCGATGTAACGCACGAATTTGTTGGTGATCTTCGTCGCAGGCGAGTCGCAACTGAACGGCGTAGGAATTCATGACTCATGTCCATCATTGAGCGAGTCGGTCATACTGAGCTTTGTATCGATACTGATTTTAGGCAAACGGCAGAAACGACATGGGTGTACTCCGCGATTTGAAATTCGAAACTCTGGGCGAGGCGGTCGACGATGCTCGGCAATTGTTGGCGACTGGCTATGTCCGTCAAGGGAACTGGTCGCTAGGACAAATCTGCCGGCACTTGGTTTTGGTGCAAGATCCCAGCGTTGATGGCTATCCAGTTTGGATGTCTTTGTTTGCTCCGTTGCGGCCATTGATGCGAAGATGGCTGTTGCCAAAAGTGTTGCGACCTGACTCGCCTCGCGGTATCCGGACTGCACCGATATTCGTGCCGCCGGACAATCTGGACGATGCTGCAGAAGTGGACGCATTTGCTGCCAGTGTCGAGCGATTGGCAAATCATTCCGGCATCTTCGCTCCGCATCCTGCGTTCGGCCGATTGCCGCGCGGCAAGATATTGGAGATCCACGCGGCACACGCAGCCCACCATCTTCGCCACCTGACAAACCGCGACTGAGGCAGGCCGCGGGATCAAGTTGGTCTCTATTTCACTCGCATCCGCACGTTTTGTCGAACTCGATTGAACGCCGGTTTCTTAACACCATCAGCGGTGCGTAGTCCCAGGGTTGCAAGATACTCGCGAAAGGCCAATTGCTTGACGCCGTAGTATTGAACCATGGAATCAACCTGGGACTTGGGAAGGTGGCTGGGCGTCGCTGAAACCAGCTTGCGACTTGATTGAGCAGCGAGGAGTCCACCGGCGAATCGGACTTCGCTTTCCTCGGGTTTCGCTCTGGCTTGAGGATCAGGTTGAAAGCCAGGCAGACTCGAACACCTGAAGTGACTTTTTTCACTTCATGCTCGCAATCGGCAAAGAACGCGACATACTGCGGCTGTCTCTGTGATCGGGCTTCACCAAACGAGAATGTCTGGCGAGGACCGCCGTGGTGAATCAGCAAGTCGCCACCGCCGAACTTGGAGGGCATGGTCAACCGTTCTACCATGTTCAGCAGAGAATTCGCATAATGATTCACTTCGAGCCGCGGCAGAATATGGATCATCACGAGTCATTCAGCAATCGTTGACAACCGGAGTCTGGACGATGGAAGCAAAGAAATGTGCGTTTTTGCTAACGAGCAGCTTGGCGTTGCTCGCATTGGCTAGCAGCGCGAACGCAGAAGAGACCCAAGCAACGCAGGCTTCAATCGAGTCGAATTCAGGACGGCGCCTGCGCGAAGTCGTCGTCAGCCACACCGATGACAAGGGTATCCTCCAGCTCTACCGCATGAATGAGGACGGGTCACACAGCCGTCAGCTGACGCATTCCGAGCGTGGCTGCCGCATGCCCGCCAGCTCCCCGGACGGGAAGAGGCTAGTTTTCGTGCAACAGATCGGCCACGGTCTGTCCCTGTGGATTTCTGATCTCGATGGCAAGAATGCCCGAGCACTCAGCGACGACGGAAGAAACTTGCTGCCTTCTTGGTTGCCAGATTCGAAGCACGTGGTCTGGATGAAGCCACAGCCGGGACAAGACCCATCGCGTAATAGCCAGATCCACCTCATGAACACGGAAACGGGTGAATCACGAAGGCTTTTCACCGATCCAGAGCAACTCAAATTCAGCAACTCGATGCCGGTCGTCTCACCCCAAGGAGATCGGATTGCATTCGTCTCCAACCGAGGCGGAGGGATGCGCATCTGGGTGAGCGATCTCGATGGAAGCAACGCTCGGGCGATATCCCCCGTCGCCAGCGATCTTGAAGAGACGCTCCAATTGCCGATGGAACAAAAGGTTCCCGCATGGTCGCCCGATGGCAAGTGGATTGCTCACTGGGAAGGCGTGGAAATGACCCACCTGAGCCGATTCACTGGGAAACAGGATCGCGAAAGAGACAGGCTGATCACCCAAACGTGGAACGTTTGGATCGTCGGCCGCGATGGGAAAAACAAGCGAAAGATCGGGCGTGGGGATGATCCCACTTGGTCACCCGATGGATTTGTGACTCGGGCTTTCCCGGATCCAGAAAGGGGCGGTCCCAAGGTCATGATCGAAACCAAATCTGGTGACAAGGAGCTGTTGATCGTGCCTCGCAAAAAAAACTGGGGTCGGTTCACTTGGGTGCCACATAGCGTGCGAATTCGGACGGACTGAATAAGAATCTCTGACGTTCGCGGCAGTTTTTGGGGATGCAGTGCAGGAGTCAAGTTGATGAACGCGATATCATCGAGCGTGTCTACGCAACGCCCGCATTCGTGGGTGAGAGAATGTTCATTCGAGGACTTTTCCACCTGATCTGTGTGGGGGAAAACGCAAGGACTGACCACCACAAGGAGTGACTCAATCATTGAGCTTCTTTCTGCCTTCCAAGCACCTGCGCCGCCTGTGCCCGGCTCACCCCTAAGCGATCGTAGGAATGAGGCCACCGTCGACTCGTATGGGTGCTCCGTTGATAGCCGATGCGAGTGGGCTGGCAACGAACGCAACCATGTTGGCGATCTCCTCCGGCTGGATCAGTCTCTGGATCAGCGAGGACGGCCGATTGTCTGCCATGAATCGTTTTTCAGCCGAGTCGTATGCTTCGTCTGGGAACAGGTTGCTGACGAACTCCTTCACGCCCGGGGTCAACGTCGAACCAGGCATCACGGTGTTGACCGTGACAGAGCTTCCCTTGGTCAATTGAGCGAGGCTACGGGAGACGGCAAGTTGTGCCGTCTTCGTCATCGCGTAGTGAGGCATTTCCGGAGCGGGCACGACGCCGGATTCACTGCTGATGAAAATGATGCGTCCCGTGTTTTGCTCCAGCATTTGCTTCAGAAAATGCCGTGCGAGACGAACGCCGCTCATCACGTTGACGTCGAAGATGTGCTGCCACGCTTCATCTGTTAAGTCAAAAAACTCGACTGCTTCGAAAATACCTAGATTGTTGACGAGGATGTCAACCTGCGGATGTTCGGCGATGGTTCGTGCGACGCCTTCGGCCGTCCCGTTATCGGACACCAGTCCGATCAGGTCAGCCTGCGGCTGACTCTCACGAATTTTCTCAATCGCCTTGTCGACGTTCACTTCGCTGCGTCCGTTGACAATGGTTGTCGCCCCTTCGGCAGCCAGGCGAGTCGCGATCGCCAGACCGATTCCGCCAGTCGATGCAGTGACCAAGGCTATCTTGTTGTTGAGTTCCAAGTTCATCGAAGACTTATCCAATTTGTGTTTGACAGAGTTCTTTGCGGTTCATGGATCGAGGGCGAAGCGGATGCTTCAACCGGGATGGCATGCAGCCCTTCCACGCCATGAGTCTAGGGAGGTGGCCGGGACGCTTCTTGAACGATTTTGCGCGCCGTCAAAAGAATTGACCGCAAGGATTGACGCGGGCTCTGGACCTGCGGATCGTCCCAGACGTTGTCCACTTTGGCATCAAGACGGTGGGCATTTTAGCGGAAGGGCGGGATCTATCCGATAATTCGAGACCCGTTGAGCATGACATCGGACGGCTTTGGGCAACGCTGTGAAGCATTTTCTAGCGGCAGGGCGCGAGCCCTCCGGTGTTTTGGCAAAGAGGAAGAACCGGAGGGCTCGCGCCCTGCCGCTAAAACCTCAAGAAACACATGGGAAAAATGCTTCACAGCGGTGGGCTTTGGGGCTGCGACGGCGCGTCAGGAGTGGTTCGATGGATTCACCGCCTTGGAATACGCTCCCGGCGCGACCCCAATGAATCGTTTGAAATGACGCGTGAAGTGCGACTGGTCCGCGAAACCGGCAGCGTAGGCGACATTCGCTAGCGTCTCACCGGCCATCAACATCTGCTGCGCACGACGCACTCGGATTTGAGAGAGATAGGCCTGGATGGGAATGCCGACCTCTTTGGAGAAGACACGGCTTAGATACGGGGCGGAGGTCCCAGCCAATTGGGCGAGTTCGTCAAGCGAGACATTCTCGCGGAATTTCGCTTCCAAGTTCTCCTTGACTCGGCTTATGTTCGCACGCCCCCGCTTTTTCGGAATGTCCGGCATTGAGGCGTGCCGCACTAAAAGCTCGCAGATGGCGTCATAAAAGGCTGATTCCTGATCCAACTGCGGATCTCCGTCGTCCATCGCCTGGTGAGCCTGCAAAACGAGCTCCACAAGTTGCGTGTCGTCGATGACCGGGGGCAACAACATGGGTTCGATATCACCGTTGCGGTCAAACGTCCTGACGATATTGGCGACGACGTTCGGGTCAGCATAGAGATATCGCCACGCCCCGGTAGCCGTGCACGAATGCACTTCATTGGGGTGAATGACGAGCAGCTTTCCCGGTCCGGTGAAGTATCGCTGGCCACGATAGAAAAACGTTCCCGTCCCGCCTTCGGAAACCCCTAGTTTGTATTCAGGGTGTGAGTGATTCGGCCAAGTGTGTTCGACCGACTCCCATTGATGCACCGTAATCCTGTCATCTGCAGAACCACGAACCTTGAAATGCTTCACTGTGAACCCGGAAGCCATGCTGTCCTCGGTGGCGATTCAAACGACGTTAAACGTGTTCGACAGTTTACGTCGTGGGATGAGTGCGAGCAAGCGAGACGAAGAACCCTGCAAAACTCTCGGCCAATCTCTCGTCACCGCTCGAAGAAATGAAAAACGATCAAAAGCTCAACGCGTCAAACCAACTCCCAAGTAACCAATCACAATTCCCAATTTGCAATGTTCATTTTGCAATTTGCAATTTGCGGTGCTTGATATGACGAATCTTCGAAGGTGGATTTCGACGGATCTGTCCTGTCAGCCGTGGGGCCTGTCATCCAAGGCGTACTCCACGCACACTTAAAAGATCGGAATGCTTCAGTCCGTCCGGCCAGGAGTGGAGCTCAACCAAACTCAACGATTGTTAGTGGAGGAGATTGATTGCAAATTGCAAAATGAACATTGAAAAGTTAAAAATTGTCAAAAGTGGGCAAATTCAAGTTGGGGGAGCGGACCATGAAGCCGGATGATCTGTCAGAGCGTTTGCTAGACCTTGCGGTGCGAGTTGGAAAAGTTGTCGATGCGTTGTCGGACACGCGTTTGCTACAATCGATCTCAAAATGGCTGCATTTCCCCCGTAGGGGGTTCGAATGGGAGTTGGATTAAGAGAATGAACACGGTGGATGATGACCTATCCAAACGGCAAGCTGTTCTGGCAACTGTGTTTGGCTTTTCTCAGACGGATCTCACAGTCAATCAGTCTGGTGAACTATCGGCGGCCCAGAAGGAGCGGGTCTCAAGTAAGCACTATGCGAACTCACGTTTTGCATGGGTTGCCTTCTCGATCGTTTTTGGAGTTGCTTTCCTTGGTTTCTGTGCAGACAGGCTTCGCACGGGCACCTTCGGGACGAACTCCTTGTCGGCGTACGTTGGTGTCACGGTGTTTTTTGGCCTGATTCTGTGGGGCTTCATTCTTCACTACCGGTATCAAATGAAGCGAACGCTTCGGGATGGAAAAACTTACCCTGTGAAAGGTAAAATCGAGTTGTTTACGGTGCGGAAAGAAAAATCAATGCATCGATATTTTTGTATTGACGATCATCGGTTTGAAGTTGAGCGGTATGATCACTTTGCGTTGCTGCAGCAATCTGGCTTGGCAGGACAAGAAGCCACCATGTACGTTTCAGCACCGCGGAAGGAGGTTCAGTCGGTTGAGTTGACAACTTGACTTTCTCCATGTTGCTTGCGGGTCGAATTTTGAATGCATCGTTGTTCGAGGAGATTGAGTGAACCACCACGCGATCGTTGGATGCATTCTGGGGACAGCGGTCGGTGATGCGCTAGGCCTGCCCTACGAAGGCGTGTCGCCAACGCGGTCACCCAGGCTGTTGGGGTCGCCGGACCGGCACCGATTCTTCTTTCGTCGCGGCATGATCTCCGACGACACCGAACACACCTGCATGGTCGCTCAGGCGTTGATTGACGCGGGTGGCGACGTTCCAAAGTTCACGCGCAGTTTTGCGAGACGTTTGCGATGGTGGATTCTGGCTTTACCAGCGGGTGTGGGCAAAGCGACCGCTCGATCGGGAATCAAGTTGTGGCTCGGAGTAAGTCCCGAGAGGACAGGTGTGTTCTCGGCCGGGAATGGTCCCGCCATGCGTGCGGCGATCTTCGGCGCGGCGCTGGACGATATTCCATTGATGTTGAACTTCGTTCGAGCTTCCTCGCGGCTGACTCATAGCGACCCCAAAGCCGAATACGGCGCGATTGCCGTTGCGTTGGCGGCCAAGCACTCCAGGGGCCACGAGAAAGTCGACGCGAACCTTTGGCTGGGTGAAGTTGTCGATGCGTTGGGAGAAGGTGGGACGGAGTTGATCGATTTGTTCCGCCAAGTGATTCGCAGCACTGAATCCGGCGAACCGACGAGGAGTTTTGCCGATTCGCTTGGCCTCGATAGCGGCGTGACAGGGTACACCTATCATACGGTCCCGGTCGCAATCCACGCATGGCTGTCCAGCCCCAACGATTTCCGTCAGGCGGTCACGAGCATCATCGAGTGCGGCGGCGACGCGGACACGACGGCCGCGATCGTCGGTGGCATCGTGGGCGCAGGTGCCGGGAGAGAAGGTGTCCCCAACGAATGGCTCGACGGCATTTGGGAATGGCCACGTAGCGTTGCTTGGATGGAGCGGCTCGGAGAGTCACTGGCTAATTCACTTAACGGCGATAGCGCGGTAAAGTCGCCCGCCATCAATCCAATCGCAGTTCTTCTCCGCAATCTGCTGTTCCTATTCATCGTTCTCTTTCACGGCTTCCGCCGACTTGCTCCGCCTTACTGATGTGCTGACTGAACAATGAATGGGAACCGCGACACGATCGAAGAGAATTTGCGACTGCATGTCGATCGGCTTGCGGGACTGATCGGTCCGCGCACCTTGAGCAAGCCCAAAACGATTCAGGCCACGATCGGCTACATCGAAGGTCAGTGGTCCGGGATGGGATACAGTCATTCACGGGAATGCTACGACGCGATGGGCGACGAGGCGACGAACCTGATTGTCGAGCGTCCCGGTATCAAACGAGCGGATGAGATCGTTTTGCTCGGCGCCCACTACGACACCGTCTTCAGCACTCCCGGCGCCGATGACAACGCATCCGCCGTCGCAGTGTTGATTGAAGTCAGCCGCTTGCTTCGCGAGCACACCGGCAAACGGACTGCAAGGTTCGTCGCGTTTGCTTGCGAGGAACCGCCTTACTTCAACATGGATTCAATGGGCAGCCAGCACCACGCCCGCCTGTCTCGCGAGCGCGGTGACAACATCGTCGGCATGTTGTGCCTGGAGATGGTCGGTTTCTACAGTCTCACGAAAGGCTCGCAGACGGTTCCACCGGGAATCCCCAAATGGATGCACCGGTTTTTTCCACGACGGGGCAACTTCCTGGCGGCCGTCGGCAACATGCCATCCTGGAAGTTGTGCTGGAGATTCCGTCGAGGATTCAAACGCGGCACTCGCCGCTTGCCGCTGTTCTCGATCTGCTTACCCGAAACGATCCATGAGATCCGCCTGAGCGATAACAGTTCGTTTTGGGATCAAGGCTATCCGGCTTTGATGCTCACCGACACCAGCTTTCTGCGCAACCCGCATTACCACCAAGCCACCGACACACCAGACACGCTCGACTATCCCCGGATGACCGAAGTGACTCTCGGAGTCGCATCCGCGCTCCGGAAGCTGCTGGGCTAGGATCGGGCGATTGTAAATTGCAATCTCTATTCCGCCGGCGGGCATTCCCTGACCTTCGTCGCGTTTAATTCAATGAACCGATGCCATTGCTCCGGCACGTCATCTTCATGGAAAATCGCTTCAGTTGGGCATTCGGGAACACACGCACCGCAGTCGATGCATTCATCGGGGTCGATGTAGACCATTGGCTCGTCTTCGTCTGTGTAAAAACATTCGGCCGGGCAAACCACCAGACAGGCCTTGTCTTTGCAGCCGATGCAGGGTTGCGTAACCACCATTGCCATTTTCGTGTCTCCTAAAGTGGGATAGGCTTCTAGCCTGTCAGTTTTGCAATCACAGGCAGGATGCCTATGCCACCGAGGAAGTGAGAAACCGCGTTTGGAACCGGACACCGACGGCGAAAAAGAATTGGGGAAAATTGAATCGGTGGCGGATCGGCCGGATAGCTGGCTGCTGCGCCGGTGGAAAAACGGAGACGAGCGGGCGGCCGAAGTCCTTTTTGACCGTTACGCATTCCGGCTCGTGGCCCTGGTTGCTAGCCGTCTGTACCGTCGGTATCGATCGCAAATCGATCCGGACGAAGTCATGCAGTCGGCAATGGGAAGCTTCTTCGACGCTGCCCGGCACAGTCGCATCCGGGTCAGCCACAGCGTTTCGCTCTGGCGGTTGCTGGCGACGTTCGCCCGTCGAAAGCTTGCGCGATCGATCGAGCGTCATTCGGCGTCAAAGCGAGGCGGCGACCAAACTCGAATCCCCCTTGATCAAGCTGCGTTCCTAACCGAGATCGTTGCAGCGGACGACTCCGACGCGGATGAATTTTCGAACGACCTGAAAGCAGAGCTTTCGGCCGATCAGTTCTCGGTTGTCGAAGGGTTGCTTGCCGGCCAGACACAGCGCGAGATTGCCGAATCACTCGGAATCGATGAGCGAACCGTGCGAAGGCGATTGGCAAAAGTCCGCCAGCGACTTTCACGCGTAGTGGATGAGGTGACGAATCCTGACGATGTGCTCACGACGAACCCTCGCGATGACAGCTTGCGCAATCAGCGACTCGTCGCCTCACCCACTACGAACTTGCCGCTGGTCAGCTACAACCAATTCGTGCTTGGCAAACTGATTGGCAGCGGTGGTTTCGGCAAAGTGTATCGCGCCAGCATGCAATCCGACGGCAGTACCGTCGCAGTAAAATTCCTCCGCAAAGCGTTCTGGCAAAACGAAGAAGCTCGCGCGTCGTTCATCCGGGAAATCAACGCTGCATCCCGTATCAATCACCCTGGCGTCATTCGCTACCTCGGCTATGGCGAGTCGCCGCACGGAGGCCCTTACGTTCTCAGTGAGTGGATCGACGGTCGCCCGATGCAGGCCATCGATCGCCCCAGCGAACAACGTTTCATCGAATGGCTACGACAAATCAGCGAAGCCATCCAGGCAGTCCACATTGCCGGAATGGTGCACGGCGACCTGACGCCGGCGAACATCCTGATTGACGATCACGACCGGATCACCGTCACGGACTTCGGATTTTCGCAAGCTTCCCGCGGCACGTCCTCTCCGATCCTCGGCGGAACCCTCGGCTTCGCCGCCCCCGAGCAAATCGATCCCGCCTTCGGCAACATCAGCCCCAAAACCGACATCTACGCCATCGGCGGCCTCATCCACTGGCACCTCTTCGGCAAGCCACCCAACCAACGCGAAGGCATCGCCGAAACTTTGATGGAAACGATCAACAACGAGCGTTCCCAAGGCGATTCCAGCCCTGAAGCCGCTGCGATCCTCCGAACGATCATGCAACGATCGTTGGCACCATCACCGGTGGACAGAGCAGCGACGGTCGGGGAGATCATTCAGCTACTTGCGGATTAGATAAGTGGGATAGGCTTCCAGCCTGTCGATGCTGAACAGACAGGCTGGAAGCCTATCCCACTTGCAGAGATCCGACACTGAGCGGCCCCAATATAGCGGTGCTGGCCGTCAAGTCGCTGACTTGCCGAGCCAACTCCTTGTCCGTGGACTTGGCGATCACGAGTCGTAGCGAGGTGTAGACGTTGCGAAGGTCGCCATCGAGATGATGTTGTTTTTCCGGGGAAAGTCACGCTGGCGGTTCTGCACGGGGATGACGTGACTACAGTTCTTCTTTGATCTCAGTCATTAGACGAGTGACGTCCCTTTGAAATCGTATCATGGTTGTGCTGAATCTCAGGTAGTGATCGCCAGGCCGCTGCGAGAATCGCTCGATTGCCTCGATTCGCTGTGACAGTGCATTGAAGTCACGAATGCTCGATTGAGAGAGGTGGGGACTGCTGCGGATCCTGTTCAAATGCTTGTCCATGTCCTGTTGCAGCAACGCGATGATTTCTTGGGTGCTCTCGCTTTGTAATGCTGATCGAAGAAGACGCGCCGGTTCGGCCGGAATCAGTTCGATTAAATCATCGGCCGCACGAGTCGCCGTCACTCTCGCGGCCTGCTGCCGCATTGCTTCCGGGACGTTCACATTCGCCTCCAGCAAACGTATTCCCGCAAGTGCGGCAAGTCGCTTGAACACCACACGGCTTTCATGCAACTGAGCACGTCGTCCTGCCTCTTTCGCGGTCATTCCACGCACGTTGTCGAGTGCCTTGGCCAAGTCCTGTGCAGGGATTCCAAACGCGATGCCGTCCTGAGTTTGTTGTCTTGACTTGTTCTTAAACGAGTCATCAAGACGAGCGAGGCCTTGGTGAATCAACTTTTCTCCTTCGTCGGTCGCTTTCATGGCGATGACTCCAACGACCTGGTCCAGTTCATTCAAAATCGGGCCGCCACTGGAACCGGAATCAATGGATGCATCGACCTGCAAAAAATCGAAGCCATCCACACGTACCATTGACCGTAGGGTTCCCTTCACCACCGCGTTTCTCAGCGTCACCCCTCCACCAATGGCTGGGTTGCCCCGCAACTGAACCGACTCGCCCTGTGGCACATATCCGTCGTACGCAACCGCCAAGGGTGCTCGCTGGGTTTCCAGAGAAAGAATTGCAAGGTCTCGATCGACATCCTCAAACAGGACACCATGAACATTGACGAAATCGCTTTCCTCTGGGAAGAAGATCTTCAGGTCGTCTGCGGGCGCATTCTCGATGACATGATGATTCGTCACCAATAAATTGGGGGCGGCAAGAAACCCACTTCCATGACCAAGTGGATGTTCGATCAAGGCGACCGAATCAGCCGGTGATGGTTTGCCGCGAGGCTTGTACCGGCGGAGTTCGGACTCGCGAATCGGTAGGTATTGCAACTGGGAGATGCGGTAACTGCCGAGTACGGTCTCGATAAAAAGTCTGTCGCTGGGGATTTTGAAATTGGGGTGCAGTGTCAGTCGGGATGGATCGCCGGTCCACTCGAAAATCGTTTTACCGTCGCACGTGACGCGTAAATGACTGTGGTGAACCGTACAAACGATTTCGGAATCACGCCCCGTCGTGAATACGGGCTTGCGGTAAAACGTCGAATTCGCGGGTTCGTTCTTTTCATCGATCCAGGCTAATCCCGACCTCTTTGGCCTGCCGTAATCAAAGATGGCGAGCACTTGATGCCCACTACCGACCGCAAGACCAATGTTGAGCGATCCCGTGTCCATCTGCCGCTGCGCGACAAGTCTGAGTTGATATGAACCTGAAACGGAATGTGGGATCAAGATCCTTGCTCGCGACGAACGTGACGACACAAGTGCATTTGCGTCACGTTCCCACTTTCCTGCTTGCGTGTCATTGGCAGGGTCGATCATCGACAACAAGTCGACTTGTTCTCCCAAGACGTCCGGCACAATGCCTGGTCTCAAGGCCTCGGACTGTTTCCGTTGGAGTAGCCAGGCTTGGACATAATCGCGGTCCGGCTTACTGAGCTTGCTGATTGACAGTGTGATGACGTTGCGATCCGCTTTTTTCAACGTCACCGCTGAATCGTTCGCTTCGACCAGTTCAGCTTGCGTTTCAAATCTGCCGTCGCTGGTCGTCCACGTGCGAAACTCCGCTGCGATACTGGGCAGTTGAACAAGAGTCGCAAACGTCAGGAAGAGGAGGCCGCGGAGTTGGGGAATCGTCATTCGTCAACTCGAGGGGTTGAGAGCAGTCGCTGTAAGGGAAGATTTCATTTCTACCCTGATGATACTCGATGACCTTGGCTCAATTTGCGAGCGAAAAGGGGGTCAGGAGTCAATAGTGCGAAGCACCCGTAGGGCCGTTCCGGCTATTGACTCCTGACCCCGTTTTCGCGGTTTACTGGCAGTGAACGTCGTTTAGGGACAGAGCCTCGTGCTGTGTCAGCGAAATCGACACCAAACGGGGTGCTGATTATTAGCGGCAGGGCGCGAGCCCTCCGGTGGCATTGGGCGCAAGCCTGTGAGCCGAGATCAAGTGCTGACGGGCGGAGGTTGCCGTCGGGTCGGACTTGCCCGACCAGGGTCGGGCGCTACTATTCATTCGGCCACGCCCCGCTTCGGGGTCCCCGTGGTTCTCTTCTGATCCATCGCCGCAATGCGACCGTTTTGCGGCGATGCCCACCCATCCGATTTCCCCGTCGGCAGCTAACCGCACGATGTCTATTGACAACCGTCGTGCAACGTTCGGTGCGTTTTCCGAAACGCCTTCTGATGCGTTTGCACGTTCGCAAACCACCGCCGTTTTTCGCCAAGATTCGTCGCCATCTCATGCCGGTGCGACGACTCGCCGGGGAAACTCCGCACCGACCCAGCGGTCACAGGCCGCTGGAAAGGAGGACGATTCGGCGAAATCGTTGGACGATGCTGTTGAGTCCTATCTGGTGCGAATTCAACGGGTCGGATTGCTGTCCAGGGAGCAGGAGGCTGAAGTGGCGATCCGAATCGATCACCACCGCAAACGGCTGCGTGGCCAATTGCTCGAAGCGGACTTTGTGCTCCGCGACGCGATCGAATTGCTGGGCCAAGTCCACCGGGGCGAGGTTCGCTTTGATCGTTTCGTTCAGGTCGCAGTCAGCGATCACCTGGAGAAAGATCAAATCGAGGGTCGCATGCCCCATAATTTGCGCACCCTGGAAGCCCTGCTGCGACTCAATCGGCACGACTACGATCAGGCGATCAGCACGTCCAGTCGCCGCCGCCGCGTCGCGTTGTGGGCCAAGATCGGCAACCGTCGTCGACGCGCGATCCAACTGGTCGAAGAGCTGGGGTTGCGGATCGAATTCCTGAGTAGCCAGACCGGAAAACTGTTCGCCCTGGAGCGTCGCGTGAAGCATTTGGCCGATCGTGGTGATGCCCAGTCGCGGGCGGAATTGTCCGAGATCCTTGCAAGTGTCCAACAGACGCCGGAGGGATTGTCGCAACAGGTGGCCAAGATTCGCAGCGCCCAGACGCAATTCAATGCCGCCAAAAATGAACTGTGCGAATCGAATCTGCGGCTCGTCGTCTCGATCGCCAAAAAGTATCGCAATCGTGGTCTGGCGTTTTTGGATTTGATCCAAGAAGGCAATGCGGGACTGATCCGCGCGGTCGAGAAATTTGAGCACCAGCGCGGGTTCAAGTTTTGTACCTACGCGACCTGGTGGATTCGTCAGGCGATCACCCGCGCGATCTGTGATCAGGGGCGAACGATTCGGGTTCCGGCCCACGTGAATCCCGAAATCACCCGCATGAAACGGATCGACAACGATTTGCGTCATGAATTGGGGCGTGTGCCGTCAGGGGACGAAATTGCCGCCGTGGCCGAAACCTCGTCCGAGCAGGCCGAGGCGATTCTGCGGGCCAGTCAGAATCTGGCCAGTCTGCAGCAACCGATCGGTCTGGATGACAACGGTGAACTCGGTGATCTGGTCGAAGCCAGTAGCGTGGATCGGCCGGATCGGAACACCGACCTGCGGATGCTGCACCAGCGCCTGCATCGGATTCTTGAGGAACGCCTCAGTTGGCGCGAGCGAGAGATTCTGAAGATGCGGTTCGGCCTCGGCGATGGTCACGAATACACGCTCACCGAAGTCTCTCAGGTGTTTAACGTCTCGCGAGAACGGGTCCGTCAAATCGAAAGTCGAGCGCTGAAGAAACTGAGCGAAGGCCAGTCCAACGCCGAACTGATCGGCTTCGTCGACTAACCCCGTGGCGTACGCTTCCAGCTTGCGATCCCCCGCCGGCGTAAGCCCAATGCCATCTACTTTGGCTCGCAAGGTGTTAGCGGAACGGCGCGAGCCGTCCGGTCACGCTTCAAAAACACCGTGAAAGCCTCGGAGGGCTCGCGCCCTTCCGCTAACAAAAAACACCCCGCTTGGCGTCAAGGTAGATGGCATTGGCCGGTATGCCCCCGGCTTGCGATCCCCCCGTTGCCCGTTGGCAAGCACGATGCGTCACCCACATCGATTGGCCCCCAACTTGCACCCATTGGGCCTGCCGGCCTGGAGTCCATTCAGCCACCCGGTGCTGGTAGCGCTCGGCTGGTAGGGCGAGCGGAACGTTGTTTGTGCGTTTGATTCGGCTGAAGACACCACGCACAGGGGAATCGCTATGTCAGTGGGACGTATTTGCACACGCTCGGTGGATGTTGCCGCGCCGGATGAAAGTGCACAAGCCGCCGCGATCCGGATGAAAACACGGAATGTCGGAACGCTGGTCGTGCTCGATCAAAACCAATGCCCGATCGGAATCGTGACCGATCGCGACTTGGTGCTCTGCGTCGTCGCCAAGGGGCTCGATCCGACGATGACGGAACTGGAGGTGGTGATGAGCACGTTGCCGGAAAGCGTGACCGAGAACACGCCGATCGAGGCGGCGATCGGGATCATGCGCCGCGGCGCCCACCGTCGGCTTCCCGTCGTCGACGACGACGGCCAGTTGGTCGGGTTGGTCACGCTGGACGATGTTCTCAGTCTGCTCAGCGAGGAGTTCGAAGAGATCGGTGAACTGGTCCGCAAGGAAGCCCCCACGTCCTCGACGCTCTGAGACGTTGACGCTGAGCCCATCGGTTCACGCCAATCGCCACCTACTTTGGCGCTGCCGGGGTTCGCGGAACGGCGCGAGCGGGTTGTCGGTTTAGTCGATATTCCGAAATCAACGCGATCATCCCAGCCCGACGCGTTAGCGAGGGGCGCCGCGTCGCCCCTTGCTAACGCATGCGGGCTTAAATCGACAGCCCGCGAGCCGTCCGGTGTCCGCTCGACAACACATTGCAATACCGAAGAAGCTTGCGCCCTACCGCTAACAAAGAACACTCCGTTTGGCGTCAGCGTAGCGTCACCTCCGGGACGCCGGTCGCGGATTCCCATCGACCCCGGGGGGATGTTAATTGTCTAGGTCACGGAGTTGATCGTATGCGGAAGGCGCCAAGACTTTTGCAGCGTGGGCCCTCTCTGGCGTTTGCTTGCTGCGCAAACGCCGTCTCTCCCAGAGGGAGAGAATCTAAATGGGTTGCCAATAAGCTGCCGTTATACAATCGGCATCCCGGTACGGGGGCGTCAGTTCCGTGCCCTCATGCCCTGATGTGTGCCACCGAAGCCCACTCCTTCGGAAACCCTCACGCCGCGGCGATGGCGGGGAACCCCACCGTTCTCCAGGTTGGACGATTGATCGGGTCCGTCACAAGTGTGCCCAGCCGCGCGCCTTTCTCGCGGCCCGGCATTTGCTGTTTGGACTCCTGTTCAATTTTAAGCATCAGCAGGAGCTTCCGAAGTGCAAGACAAGTTCGCCACCCTGGACGGTAACGAAGCGGTTGCAAGAGTCGCCTACGCAACCAACGAAGTCATCGCCATCTATCCCATCACGCCGGCGACGCCGATGGGAGAATTCGCCGACGGCTGGTCGGCAGCCGGTCTCCCCAATGCGTGGTCCACGATCCCACAAGTCGTTGAAATGCAAAGCGAGGGCGGTGCCGCCGGTGCCCTGCACGGGTCACTCCAAGCCGGCGCGCTGACGACCACCTTCACGGCGTCGCAAGGTCTGTTGTTGATGCTGCCCAACATGTTCAAGATCGCCGGCGAATTGACTCCCTCGGTGATCCATGTCGCCGCCCGCAGCCTCGCCACCCACGCCTTGTCGATCTTCGGCGACCACAGTGACGTGATGGCCGCACGCACGACCGGATACGGATTGTTGGCCTCGTCATCGGTTCAAGAAGCACACGACCTGGCGTTGGTCGCCCAAGCGGCCACGCTGCGCGCCCGCGTCCCGCTGCTGCACTTCTTTGACGGGTTTCGAACCTCGCACGAAATCAACAAGATCCAGTTGATCGATCCGGCCACGATCGAGCAAATGATCGATATCGATCTGGTGCTGCAGCACCGCGAGCGCAGCCTGGATCCCGACCGGCCCGTGCTGCGCGGAACGGCACAAAACCCCGACGTCTTTTTCCAGGCTCGCGAAGCGGTCAATCCGTTCTATGACGCCATGCCGGACATCCTGCAGGCGGAAATGGATCGCTTTGCCGAACTGACCGGCCGTCACTATAAGTTGTTCGACTACGTCGGCGCCTCCGACGCCGAGCGGGTTTTGGTGATGATGGGTTCGGGATGCGGTGCGGCCGAAGAAGCCGTCAACGCACTCAACCACGATGGCGAAAAAGTCGGTCTGCTGAAGGTCCGGGCGTTCCGACCCTTCGATGTGGATCGGTTCATCGACGCGTTACCCGATTCGGTCAAGCAGATTGCGGTGCTCGATCGCACCAAGGAACCCGGGGCCGTCGGGGAACCGCTTTATCAAGATGTTGTCACGGCGGTCACCCAGGCTTGGTGGAGTCGGTCGGTTCCGATCCCCCGAGTCATCGGCGGACGCTACGGTCTGTCCAGCAAAGAGTTCACTCCCGCGATGGCGATGGCGGTCGTGAGAGAATTGGCCGCTGAGGCGCCGAAGCAACACTTCACGATCGGAATCCACGACGACGTGACGATGCAAAGCCTGGCGTGGGACGAAGCGGACTACGACGAGCCCGAGCATGTCACCCGCGCCGTGTTCTACGGACTCGGCAGCGACGGCACCGTGGGGGCGAATAAAAACACGGTCAAGATTCTCGGCGAAAACACTCCGCTGCACACGCAAGGTTACTTCGTCTACGATTCCAAGAAGGCCGGCGCGGTGACGGTTTCGCATTTGCGTTTCAGCCCCGAGCCGATCGAATCGACCTACCTGATTCGTCAAGCAAACTTTGTCGCCTGCCATCAATTCAATTTCTTGCAGCAACGCGACGTCTTGGAAATCGCGGCACCCGGCGCGACGTTCCTACTCAATTGTCCCTACGATGCCGAAGCCGTGTGGGATCATCTGCCGGAGGAAATCCAACGGCAAATCATCGACAAGAAGCTGCAGTTCTACGTCATCGATGCCGGCACGATTGCCAGAGAAAACGAACTGGGCGGGCGGATCAACACCGTCATGCAGACGTGCTTCTTTGCCTTGTCGGGAGTCCTGCCGATGGACGAGGCGATGCAGCACATGCAGGAGGCGGTACGCAACACGTACGGCAAACGTGGTCCGGTCGTTGTCGATCGAAACCTCGCCGCGATCGCCGCCTCGACCGCATCGATCCAAAAAGTCACGGTGCCCGACAAGCCGTCCAGCACGGTGCACTTGCTGCCGCCGGTGCCGCTCGATTCGCCCGACTTCGTCCAGCGTGTCACCGGCATGATGATTGCCGGCAAGGGAGATTTGTTGCCGGTCAGTGCCCTGCCCGTCGACGGAACCTTCCCGACCGGAACGGCGCAGTACGAAAAGCGAAACATTGCCGACCAGATCCCCATTTGGGATGCCGATCTGTGTATCGAATGCGGCCTTTGCGCGATGGTTTGCCCACACGCGGCGATTCGCACCAAACGATTCGACGAAGCCTTGCTGGACCAGGCACCGGACGCGTTTCCTGTGCGGATCGCGTCCGGCGGAAACGGACTGGCGGCGCTGACCATTCAGGTGGCCCCCGAGGACTGCACCGGTTGTGGCGTCTGCGTCGACGTCTGCCCGGCCAAGAGCAAGGAGGTTGTCAAGCACAAGGCGATCGACATGCTGCCCAAGAGTGAGCATCTTGAGCGCGAACGCGAGCGATTCGGGTTCTTTGACCAACTCCCCGATCCCGACCGGACGACGTTGAATACGACCAAGGTCAAGGACGCTCAGCTGATGTTGCCCCTGTTCGAGTACTCCGGTGCCTGCGGTGGCTGCGGCGAGACGCCGTACTTGAAATTATTGTCGCAGCTGTTCGGCGACCGAATGGTTGTCGCCAACGCGACCGGTTGCTCGTCGATTTACGGCGGGAACCTGCCCACCACGCCTTGGTCGACCGATGCGCAAGGGCGAGGCCCCGCGTGGTCCAATTCGCTGTTCGAAGACAACGCCGAATTCGGACTCGGGATGCGGTTGGGGCTGGACGGCAAACGGGAACGCGCCCGCGCCCTGCTCACCCAATTGAGTGACCAAGTCGATGGGGCGCTGGCCAACGCCATCCTCGATTCCAAGCAACGCGGCGAAGCGGAGATCCAGGCTCAACGCGATCGAATCGAGCAACTGAAACAACGGTTAGCTTCTCTCGGTTCTCAACCGGCGTTGGAATTGGTCGCAATCGCCGATTCGCTGGTCGAGCGAAGTGTGTGGATCGTCGGCGGTGATGGTTGGGCGTACGACATCGGCTATGGTGGGCTGGACCATGTGCTCGCCTCCGGACGTAACGTCAATATCATCGTGCTCGATACCGGTGTCTACTCCAATACCGGCGGGCAGGCGTCCAAGGCGACGCCACGCGCCGCGACGGCCAAGTTTGCCGCCGACGGCCGCAACGTGCATCGCAAAGACTTGGGGGCCATGGCCGTCGCTTACGGCAGCGTCTATGTCGCGCAGATCGCGATGGGGGCCAACCCCGCCCAAACGCTTCGTGCGGTCCAAGAAGCGGAATCCTACGACGGTCCGTCACTGCTGCTCGCCTACAGCCACTGCATCGCGCACGGAATCGACATGTCCACCGCGATGACCCATCAACGCGACTTGGTCCGCAGCGGGTTCTGGCCGTTGTATCGCTACGACCCCCGTGATGCCCATGCCGGCGAGCACCCCTTCCACCTGGACAGCCGCAAACCGTCCAAGCCGTTCAAGGAGGTTGCGATGCAGGAAGCCCGGTTCGCCATGCTCGCCCGATCTAAACCGGAACGAGCGCGTGAACTGATGGAGCTTGCTCAGAAAGACATCGACGACACCTGGCACTATTACCAACAATTGGCCGGCGTCGAGCGAGACAATCCCGACCTGCAACAAACCGATGTTTAAGCACCGACCGACGTAGGTCAGGCTGTGCCTGACGATTGATGGCATGCACAGCATGCCCTACACGACGGATGGCATGCACAGCATGCCCTACACGACGGATGGCATGCACCGCATGCCCTACACGATTGATGGCATGCACCGCATGCCCTACACGATTGATGGCATGCACAGCATGCCCTACACGGCTTCCTGCCTGTCATTCAACCAAAGACCGACCCGACGCACGGATTCCTTTCCATGACCAACATCGACCTTTCCACCAGCTATCTGGGGCTTGATCTCAAGAACCCCTTCATCGCCTCGGCCAGCCCGCTCACCGGTAGCGTCGAATCGCTGTTGCATCTGGAGCGGTGTGGCGCCGCGGCGGTTGTGCTGCCGTCACTGTTCGAAGAGCAAATCGAACACGAACGAGAGCAGTTCGAACAGTTGAATGCCTATCAATCCGATTCGATGGCTGAGTCGTTGAGTTTCTTTCCTGATTTGGAACGCTACAACACCGGGCCGGAAGAATACTTGCAACTGATCCGTGACGCCAAGGAGAGTCTTTGCATTCCCGTGATCGCCAGTTTGAACGGATTCAGCAGCGGCGGTTGGAAATACTACGGCGAATTGATGGAGCAGGCCGGCGCCGATGCACTGGAACTGAACATCTATTTGGTACCCACCGACCCCAGTGTTTCCGCCTCCGACGTCGAGCGACACTACCGCGAGTTGATTCTGTCGGTCCGCGAACAATTGCGAATCCCGTTGGCCGTCAAAATGGGGCCGTTCTTTTCTTCACCAGCCGCGTTTGGTCGTGACCTGGTTGAATCCGGTGCCGCGGGATTGGTGCTGTTCAACCGATTCCTGTCACCGGAGATCGATCTGGAGACGCTTGAATTTGTGCCGGCACTCCAACTCAGCCAACCCGAAGAATTGCGTCTGGCGCTGCGTTGGATCGCGATCCTGAGAGACCGGATCCGAGCGTCGATCGCGGCCACCGGCGGCGTGCACTCGGGACTCGATACCGCCAAAGCGTTGCTGGTCGGGGCCGACGCCGTGATGATCGCCTCGACCTTACTGAAGCACGGGATCGACCACCTACCGGTCATGCGCAACGAGTTGGTTCAGTGGATGGACGAGAACGGTTACTTCTCGGTCGAACAACTCAAGGGCAGCATGAGCTTGGACAATTGCTCCAACCCCGAGGGGCTCAAACGCGCCAACTACATGAAAGCACTGACGTCCTACACAACGAAGGTCTAGTGACACAGGGTGTTCATGAATCCGTCAATCACTTGGCGCTCTTTGCCGGACACCTTTCCGAATCCGAACTGGCCGCCGGACGCTTTGGCGATCGCCGTCATCTGTGCGCGGAAAAAACTCGCCAATTTCACACGAGCGCGTTGACTCAATCGGCCCATCGCATCACGCATGTAGCGTTTCCACGCGTCCACGCTCTCACGAGGCGGAACCTCACGCAACCAATGATCCAGCATCATGTAGGCTTCGCTCTCGGGCCGGATTCCGAGCTTCGACGCCGCGTCCAGCACCGCTTGTCGTTCACCGGTGTCGACGCGGTGATCGGCCCAAGCGACCAGAACAAGCGGGATCAACCGCAAGGCGATCAACGTCCGCGTCGTGAACCCCAGTTCCGTCAGTTCGCTCAACAGCGACGCATCCGAAATTCCCGTTTGACGCGCCAAGTCGTCGCGTGCTCCTTCGCTGCGGGCGTCGGCGTGAAGACGGTCGACAATCGCATCCTCCAGCTCGTTAAAAAACTTTCGCTGTTGAAGTCCTCTCACCGGAGACTCTCGGGTATGGCCGGATCTCATCGCTTGTTCCCCTGTTGCGGCGTTTCATCTTGCGATGCAAATCACAGCAAACGGAGTGCCGACGGGGGAACGTGCGGCAGGCGGACTGTCGTAGCGGAGATCCGCCTGTTTAATGCCCGCCAGTGCGATTCCGCACGCCAAGGTGTGCGAACACGGCGCGTTGGTGTCCAGCCTTCAGGCGATGCCGACTCGCTGCGGGGGCGTCGATTCTTTTACGGCGCGATTGGGCAACCATTCAGATTCTCTCCCTCTGGGAGAGACGGCGTTTGCGCAGCAAGCAAACGCCAGAGAGGGCCGGCGCTGCAAAAGTCTTGGCGTCTTGCCTACTGGTCCGTCGAGCGATCCATGTCATGCGCCGCTGATCCGTCTGATTGGATCGCGGACTCAAGCCGGTGGGTTGCGGTGCGACGCTGGAAGCGCCAGCCCGAAGACACCCCCAGTGCTCCACTTAAATGAACCCACGGATGGCAGAGCGTACCCACGGATGAAAAGCAGCCAGGGATCCTTGGGGACGCCTTGCCATCCGTGGGTGTTCTCCGTTGCGGTGATACCGGAGATTGTTTGTTTGATCAGATCGATTAAAGGAAGCCGTTTGCAGACGGTGCACGCCCCCCGCATGACATCTACCGATAGACGCTCCGCTAAGATGAAATACGCCACTTATACAATTGACGTCCCGAGCAGCGACACGAGGCGGCTAAAGCCCAATACCGCTAAGTTAAGCGTCGGTTCTTCAGATGAGGGCCCGTAGGCTCGCGCCAAACGGCTGATATTCGTTTGATATCAGCCGGTTCGCGCCAGCGTCCGGGCCCCCTCATTCATGTTAACTTAGCGGTATTGGGTTAAAGCCTGCACACCAGCGCCGTTGGTGTCCAGCCTTCAGGCGACCGCTTTTCGAGTACGATGGCCCGTCCGGGCCATCGTCCGGAGGACTTTCCCCGACGATCTAGAAAGGACGTCGTACGACGATCCGCCCTCAGTCGGCCAAGTCACTCAAGCCACTCGCATGGATCCAATCACTGAGTTGATCAAGCGGTCGGCTCGCCGCTTGCTTCGGCGGATCCAGGCTCAAGGGCGAACCGTCAGGGCCGAGGCCCGCTTCATCAACGGGTGCTTCTTCGTCCGGAGCATCTTCATCCGGAGCTTCTTCACTGGTGGCGTCCTCACCGAGCGACCCAGTCTTGTCGGCGAGCAACTCGCGAATCAGTTTCGCGGTCAGGCTGAGGCGAATTTCTACCGCTTCGCATCCGCACACCGCGGCCAGTTCGCCGGCGTGACGGATCCGCTGCCACGCCGATTGGATGTCGCCGCGGGCCAGACGAATCCGCGCCGAGCGGATGATTCGGTCGACCGCCAAATCCAGCCGTTCGGCTGAGCGATAGGAATCCGCCGCGGCATCGAGCACATTCGGGATCTCGCGGTAGTGACCGATGCAGCGCAACAGTTGGACTTCGCGGTCTCGGTGCGCCCCGGCCTGCAAAAAATTGGCTTCCAAATCATGCACCAGTGCCGCGACGTCATGCCGATCGGCGTGCAACGACAGGTCACACGATTCGATCGACAGATCGCAGGCCCGTGCCAAATGCGATTTCGCCCCGCCCAAATCCAATTGTTTGGCTGCCAGACGAGCGCGGGCCAATTCGATGCGTGCTTCATAGCCGCTGCGGCAGCGATCTTCTTGCTGTCGTTCGTTCAGTTTGTCGCCGACGACGGGAAGCCGCACCACGCAACAGTCGCGGCAGGGGGCATCGGCGCAATCGCCCGCCGGCCCACACAGACAACACGTGTCGACGATGTCACAGGGAGGGCAAGTCATCGCGGCGTAGTTGACGAACCGATCGGCATCATGGAAGCGGGATTGCGTGATCGCGATTTCCGCCGACAGCAACCAGGTGTTGCCGGTCGATGCTCCGGCGCGGCAGAGTTCCACACGTGCGTCGACCAGCCAGTCCGACGCTTCCAGGTACTCGGCCTGACTGGTCAAACAGGCGGCCAGGTTGTACGCCACGGTGCCTGATTCGTAGGGATCATCGATCGCCCAGGCCCGCATCAATGCTTGGCGATACTTCTTTTCCGCCTCGTCCAGGTCGCCTTCGTTGTATGCCTCCCGGCCGTCGTCGACGTAGCGATGCAGTTTGGAGTCCTTGCCGACGATGTCTTGGGGACCGCCGGCGCAACCCGCCGTGATCACTGCCATCGACAGCCACGCCAGGGGGAACCAAATTCTGGGAACCATCGCCAGAACGCTCATCAGCGAACGCCTCCGCCGCGAACCGAGGACGGAGACAGCTGTTTGGTCGGCGCTTTGTTTTCGCGATAACGTCTCAGCAGCCAATGGTCTTGGATGTCGCCGACCAAATCCTGTGTGTCCTCGACGGTGTCGTTGACACGCTGGGTGGTTCCGGGCAACGCTTCGGCTTCGCTGCGGACGATTCTCACGACGTCACGCGTTTCGGTGGTCAACCGCTGAATCAGCAGTGCCGTCTCGCGTAGCGTCTCCAGTGTGGTCGCAATGTCATCGTTGGTTTGGTCGCTTTTGGCATCGATGTTGGCCGCCAGCTTTTGAACGCTCTCGGCGGCGTCTGTTGCGGCGGTCGCAGAGTCCCGGATGCGTTGGATGGTTTGGCGGATGTCACCGTCGACCAATTGGTCCACCCGCCGCGCCAGCCGGGTCAATTCGGCTTCAAGATTCTCAGTCGTCTCGCGGAGTTGGGCGAACGTCTCGACGGCTTCCGGACGAATGGCGTCGCTGGTCAGCTTGAGTGATTCGAACGTTTCCTCGCTGCTTCCAAAAGCCGGATCGATGTTTTCGGTCAGCGACTGTTGCAATTTCTTGGCGGCGCTGTCGACCGAGTTGCCGGCCGCCTCGATGTTGCTGGCCATCCGATCAACCTGATCGTCCTGTTTCTGGATCCGCGCGATCGTTTGACCGGGCAACAGTCGCTGGGGCGGATCCGTTTGGCCTTCGGGGCGATTGCGTCGGATGCGAACCACGGCCGGGCCGACGCCATACTTGCGGTCCAGCGTCACCTCGCTATCGGTCGTGATCAGATCACTGTATTTAGCATTGATCGCCAACGTCACGCGAACCAAATCATCATCGACGATGTATTCCAACGCGTCGACCTGGCCGACCGTTTCACCCAAAATGATCACTTCGGTGCCGTTCCGCAGTTGGGCGGCCATGTTTTCAGGGACGTGGATAAAGAACAGGTCCTTCTTGACCGCCAGATCGCTGGTGAAGCGGACCGAGATCACGATCGACAGCAGAAAGACGACGATCAAGAACACGCCGACGATTTGATTGACGTACCTGAGGCGAAACGGTTCGTTCATGGCCGACGTCTCCCGTTGGTGTTCATCGTCCCGTTGATGATCCGCCAGCTGATCACCGGACTGCGGAAATCCAGTCGGTATTCATCTCGGTCCCCGGCGAAGAACAAGACCGCGGTTCCCGAGGCGCGCAGATCATCGATCGCGGCGACAAAGTTGTCGTACAAGGATTCCAGCATGAATCGAAGTGGGCGCTCCAAGATCAACAGTCGGGGGCGGTTGGCCATCGCGCGAATCAACTGACACAACGCCAGCACCGAGGGCTCGACCACCGAGGGGCGTTTTTTCAAGGCCCATTTCACCTTGGCGAGCTGATGGCCCGACAGCCTTTGAATCCAGTGTTCCACTTTTTCTTCCGCGTCGGTTTCTGTGACCCCGTGGTGCCGCATCGCCAAGTGGATGTTGTCACGCAGCGTCAGACTTTGGATCCACGCCGAACCCGCAAACACGCGTCCGATTTCGCTTCGCATTTGAAAGTGTCGCGCGTAGTCGATCCCCAACCAATCTTGCCGGCTGTACAACACCTCGCCTGCGTCCGGTGGATTCAAGCCTAGCATCATCGAAACCAGGTCGCGGGGATTGTGCTGCCGTTCCAATTCCACTTCGACCAACTCGCCCGTCCGAATTGTTGCCGTGAATTGGTTCATGCGAATCGACGTCTCACCGGTTCCCTTGAAACTTACCTGATGGAATTCCAGGATCGGCGCTGCCAGCTCCCATTGCGGAGGCGGGGATTCGGTCGTGGGGGCGTTGCCGGTCAAGAGACTATCCGAATTGAAAGACGAGGATCTTATTGTAGAACAGGATCGACAGAATCGCGGAAACCGCGAAGACGGCCGTCAGCGCTCGGATTCCCGCGCGGCTGGCGATCCGAGGGACATCCGTCATCGATCCCCGTGCGTTGACGCCTTCCAAACAGCAAATCGCTCCGGCAAACCCTCCGGCGACCATGGTTTTGGAAAGGAAAAACGTGAGGTCACTGAGCTCAAAGTTGCCGGCGATCTCGCCATAAAACTCGTTCCAGCTGGTGTGAATCGCATCCATCATGTACCCCACCGCATAGCCCGTCACGACCATCGTCACCGCCGTGATGATCGCCAGGCAAAAAACACTGATCATCACCGCCAAGACTCGCGGCATCACCAGGAACGTCATCGGGTCGATTCCCAACGAGTCGATGACTTCGACCTCGCCGTTGGCCCGCATCGTCGCCAGTTCCGTGCTGATCGCGATGCCGCTGCGGCCGATCACCACCAAACACGCCAGCATCGGTGCGATCTCGCGAACAATCGAACGCCACAAGATCGGTGCGACGACGTCGGTGGAGACGCCTGCGGCATCGATCCACATCGCTGCTTGGACGATCAACAACACACCCACCGCGCCCCCAAATCGAAGCGCCGCGGGGATCGCGTCGACCGCCGTGAATAACACCTGCTTTGAAAACACATTGCGGACCGCGTACGTCCACGATCGGGGATGACTTGCCAGCGCCAACGACGCCCACAAAACCGATGCGATTGCCGACAGGCGACCGAAGCGGTCGAAAAACAGTTCCCCCACGCTGCCCGTCCAATGCCAAGCCCAACCGGTGGCGCGAGCCACGGCCAAGCGAACGAGATGCAACGTCTGGACGGAGGAGCGAAACACGGTGAATGACGCGGAGACCCTGTATCGGAAAAAATCGGATTCATTCTCACAATCGGCCGAACCACACCTCCACTCCCCTGCGAACCGTTTCAACGGTTGTCATCCCACCCCCTCCCCGCCTTCCAACCGGCGTATCCGTTACAGTTTTACAGTCACCCTCCCTGGCAGGGAGGGGCATACGCACCAAGTTAAGAAGTCACCCTCCCGTGTGCGGGAGGGTCGAGCGCAGCGAGGGGAGGGCCGGTTTGCCTCATCGATTGATCCTCAGCCCCAAAGCGACCTCCCCGGCCGCTCGTAAACCTTCGATTTCGTGTAAGCTCCTTTCCTTTCAACACCTTGCACGCGGCCAAGCGATTGCAATCTGCAATCAACAGATCGGTGCTCGACGGCGGAACCCTCCCCATGAAGAAGCGGATCATCACCAACGCCGAGCAACAAGCCGCTCAACTTCCCGAGGACGGTTGGCTGGATCTGGCACAGCTGGCCGACGTCGAAGTCACTTCAGAAGACCCCGCACACCCGATTGAGTCCGCGTTGCTGCCCGGACGAGGTTCGCTCTGGCGCGCCGCCGAACCTGGCGAACAGACCATCCGCCTGGTCTTCACCAGTCCCCAGCGCATCCAGCGGATCGCCTTGGAATTCTTTGAGCCGCAGATCGAGCGGACCCAGCAATTCGTCCTAAGCTGGTCCTCCGACGGCGGAGAGACCTACCGCGAGCTGGTCCGCCAACAATGGAACTTCAGCCCCCAAGGGGCGACACAAGAAACGGAAGACTATCGAGTGGATTTGACCAACGTCACCACGCTCGAACTAAAGCTCACCCCCGACATCAGCGGCGGAGAAACTCGAGCCACGCTGTCTCGCTTGCGTCTTGCCTGTACTCCGTCAACAGCCGACGAAAAATCTTGACGAATTGCGAACCCGCCGGCCTTGCAGGTGTCAAATTGGCAGGTTAAGTTCTCCCCAGACCGTCCACGACGGCCCCGGGCGATTGGCTCAGTTGGTTAGAGCGCTGCTTTCACACGGCAGAGGTCACTGGTTCGAATCCAGTATCGCCCATCAGGTAGTGATTCCCCAAGCTATCCTCAACTATAAAAACCCCTGTTTTCCCGAGTGAAACAGGGGTTTTTCCGTTTGGCGGTTCCTGTCCAATAGCGCCAGCTAACCCCGAAATGCAACCACAGATGCAACCACGATTTGGGGTGTCCTCGGTCGCGTCCGCCTCCAACGGGTTGTCGATGGCGGACGCCTTACGGAATGCTTCTTCGGTCCGCATGGCGTAGTGCTTCATCGCCACGGCCACGGTGTTGCCCAGCCACGACGCCACGTCCTTGGCGGGGAACTTGGCCATCAGTTCCGTCTCGCGTGATGCTCGCAAGTTCTGGAACAATCGGGGCCACGGTTTGTGGCCGGCCCTCTCGATGATCCTGGTGAACTGGGACCGCAAGTTCGCGGCGGACGATCGGTAGCGGTTGACGACGTATTCCGAGCCGGGACCGTCCGGCGCACGATCCCATGCTGATTCCAGGTAGGGCCGCAGCTCTTTGAAGATCGGAACTTGGCGGACGCCACCGTCCGCATGGTGTTCGGTCTTGCTGGCGTGGACGATCATGCGGCCGGCCGGCAGATTCACGTCCATCCATTTCAGACGCAGCACCTCCGAAGGACAACGCAAACCACCGAATCGAGCCAACGCCAAAATCGTCTTCCAATCCTCGTCACAGTACTTCATGCAATCCGTGATCACCGATTGTTCGACGAAGTATTGGCGGGCGGTGTTGCCGCCGGTCGTGGTCGGCAGCTCGTCGAACGGGTTGGAGTCGATCAGTCCACGTTTGACGGCCACAGCAAAAAACTGTTTCACCATCCCAGTTCGGCGGCGGACCGTATCCTCGGCCATGCTGGTTCGCTTCTGAATCGTGTCACGACGATTCCCCTTGGTCTTCAACCACGTGCGCCATTTTTGGGCGTCCGTGGCCGTCACATCACGCAACAGTTTTTTCTTGCCGAAATAGTCCAACAGGTTATCGCGTCCCTTCTCGTACGTTTTCAACGTCCCCGGCTTCACGTCCGTTCGTTCAGCGAAGTATTCGGTCAGCCATGCTGCGATCGTCAGGACACGGGCCTCGCGTTGAACCACGGATTCCACCAGTCCGCATCGGGCCATCTTGTTTCGCAGCTCATCGTTAATTCCCGCCAGCCAATTCGACGTGGCCAGTTCCGGCGGTTGTCCACGCGGAACCCGGCTCAACAGGTGTTCGACGTGTTCCTTGATCTCTTGCGCGGACCATTCCGGAATGTCGCCCAACCACATGCTTCGATTGCGCTTTTCGCAGTCCCGAAACTGCAAACGCCAGCCGTTTTTCGCGGCCTCAAATCGTAGGCTTGCCATCGATATCAACTCCCATTCGTTGAATCCCATGAAGTAAAGAACACCGCGGCGGGCCGGTTATGGGTGACCGGTTTTCGGGGATCAACCTAGCCGCGGCAATTCAATTTTAATTGCCTCTCATATCGAAATGCAATCGCCTGGATGACCAAGACTAGGGAGGCAGGCGTGAATCGCTCCCACGGGAAATCGGTAGGCATACGCAGCGAAACGTTACAGCAAGAATAAGTTTGGTTTAGCCAGTCTTTTCACCAAGGACACAAACGATGGGCGACTTCCCTCGCCTATTCGTCACCTCAAGCAGCCCAGCCTTTCTGAGCCTCTGCAGCGACCGGTACACTCTCCGTGTCGACAGCCTTAACTCTCCACGCCATCGTGGTGTGAAATCGAACTCTGATCGTTTCAGGATTCTTTGAGCATTCAACACAAGCATCCATACCAATAAATCAAAATTGCCTCCAGATTGTTCTACAAAACGGTCTGCTTCATCATGAGTCAGCATGAGAAACTTGGGCTTGCCTGTCCGAGCGGTCTTGTCAGTTAGGCTGACGTATTTCCCCCCTTCTCCCGCCATCATCGATCTCCCTCGATTGTCTAATTGTGTCACTGTAAGAAAAAAGAACTAAATAAAGAACAGACCCGTTCAACCAAAACTGGTTGAAGGTAAGACCTGTTCTGGTCGTCCGAAGCTACGCACACTGTCTGCTTCCAACTCGCTTAGAATCCCTGTCAATTGATCCCACATAGCTGAGCCACGCTCGTCGGAAAAGCGATTTGGCGATACTGTCGGTGGATCTACTCCCACCTTGAGGCGGGGGCCGCCAAGGATCAACGAACTGGCTTCTTCCATGCATTGCACGGTTGCGAGCCGCACGCTTTCTATTTCTTCGATCGGTGCTTGGACGAGCAATGCATCGTGAACGGGAGTGCAAACCTCGACCCCTCGCTCGATAGCCAAGCAGCACGCTACGCGTAGCATCTCGGCGCCGTGCGCCTGCATCATCCAGTTCGAAATCGACGTGGTGGTGTCTGCGCCGGTAACTTGCCATGTCCAGCCGAGACACGTTCGAAACTCTCCAACCAGTCGCGCATGGTCGATGACTTGCTGACGCCAGTCCCAGAACTTCCGATACGTGTAGCGGTGCTCTCGTAAGACGTAGGCGGCGGTCGATTCGGTCATGTCGCCGGCGCGGGCAACCGTCGGCGGTTGTGCGCCGTATAGGACGCCCAAACCCGCTGCTACTTTCAACTGGTTCCGGAGTTTCTTGTGCGACTTTTTCGTCGCATAAGGCGGGACCAAACGGATCCGCTTACCGAATCCCAAATACGGGTCGTCGTTGGCGTAATCGGCGATCATACGTTCGTCGCCGGAGAAGTATGCCGCCTCACCGTATTCCTGCCCGCTCCAGTCGCAGTAAAGCAGCGCGTAGCCGGGTGGCGGCTGAATGAGTGACCTAACCCAACATGCGGGGCCAAACACGCTGAGGGCGTTGCTAGGCGTGTTCCGGCCCGTCTTAGACCCGAACGGCGAGAGTAGGAATCGGTTTCTTCCATCGGATCCGATCCGCAGTTTGTCGAACAACCGAGTGCGCCGGACCGTTTGTAGAAACTCTTTCAACTGCATGATCGGCGGCACGTATTTCGCCCAGTCCGACAAGGTGTTCGAACTTGTGCTAAGTCGTCCCTCGGGTGTGCGCGGCCAACCGCCCAGTCCGTGAGACTCCAACCACGTAGCAAATTTTCGTTGGTCGATGTCTTTATCTCCAATAACGTCGAACTTGTCCCGGTTGCGTGCGACCAGTCGTTCCGTGATGTCGTTCCAGTTCGCCTTGAACCGTTCAGCTAATTCAGCATCGACCGGGATCCCTCGCCGCTCCATGGCAGCAACCGCCGCCATATAGCGACCACGAAAGAGCGCTGGCGCCAACTCCACATGTGGCGACATTTTCGGCAACAAGTTTACCAACGCCGTAACGTCGGTTTCGCAATAGTCCACGATGCTCCGTAGCTCGTGCGAGCTGTACGGACCGCCGCGCATGCACAGTTCCCGCATCTCATCCTTGTGACTGGCGGCAGCTGCGTCCGACGTTAAGCCGAACGCAAACATGCACGCCAGGAGGGAATGTCGCTCACCGCTTTTCAATGCCAGCTTTTCAGCGGCGCTACGGGTTCGGTCGCGACCATTCGCTAACACCCGGAACTCGACCTGCAAATCCAGTATCCGCGCCGGGATCTCCCACTCCATCGCTATGTGGCAAGTGATCTCCGCCGCCGCGTAGTAGCTGACGTACAGACTCCTGTCGTCCAGCGAAATCGGGCACCGTTTCGGATGCCGGTCCCACAACCGTTCGCGGACCGTCTCGCCTGATAGGATGTCCGTCGCCACCATGCAAATCGGCTTTGGCGCGTCAGCTCCGGAAGCTCCGGTGAAGTATTCGAAGTCGACGCACCAAATCCGATCGTACAGACTTGCAAGTCGGTCGATCATAAACCGAGCGCCTCTTTCACCGCGTCGTGCTCCATGTCCACAATGATCCTATCCTTACACGCAACTGCAATCGCTTTGTCGAAGTCAAACTTCGACCAGTCCGGCGCGTCATAGTCGGCAATGGGTTCTTCGTAGTCGTATCCGCCTCCAGATAAGTTCGCTACAGGTTTCAACCATTTGTCGATGGCGATCGCCGCCAGATTCAGCCGGGACCTCGCCCACTTATCGGCCGATTCATTTCGACCGTTGGGAATCTTTAGCTCCCAGATAAACGGATCTCCGTGCCGCACCACTCCGAGTACTAATAGTGCCTCGGTCAATCGCTGTTTTTCGGCGAGTACGTTGGCGACTTCGGTCCCTGGACGCACGTAGTACGACTTGGGCGACATGTCCCCGTCGAAAGTGTATTCAAACAAATACACGGGCCGACAATTCACGTAGGCCGACACGTCACTGCCGTCTCCAGTGTCAAACTTCATAACGCGGATGAACTTATCCTTGGGCGGCCTGGTCGCCGCTCGGATCGTCGTCATTTGCGTGCGAGTCTGGACCAGCGGAACCGGTGCCCAGAGCTCAGACAGGTTGTACGGATCAGGCCCTTCGCTGATGTCAGTGGATGTCGTATCTGACGTGGAACCATCCGTCGACATGTCCTCACTCGTTTGGGCATTCGGTCCGTCGCTTATCGATTCCTCGGAGGCAGGCATCTCTGCGTTGGTTTCGTCGGACGCTATCGTCGGCGTTCGATCGCTATCGTCCATCAAGTTTTTCGGATTATCAGCCGGTTTTTCCGTAGAGTTCCCCGGATTTTGTTCTGTCCCATTCGGCGGGATGGTAGAATCATCCATCAGTGTTTCTCCTTGTTGGTCGGCAGATGTTAGTGGCATCGCCGGCCGTTTTTTTTGTGTTTGAAACAGACCTGCTGACACAGTGTCCCCAGGTCGTCGTGTTGAAATTTGTCGATTGCGAATAGACACATCGCACAATCGGATTGGTAGCAAGTGTTTATACGGCGGTTTTGCGAATAGCTCGGACGCACGGCAGGCAAACATGTCACTTCAATCGGCCTGCGACGCATTGGCCAAATGCTGAATGACCGCATGCGGATCGAACAACACCTTGCGGCCGACACGGATCACCGGCAATTCGCGATCGCGCAGCATTGTGTCCAACTTTGGCACGCTCACGCCGATCACTTGTGACAGCTCATTTCGCGTCAGTAGGCGGCGACGGTTGGCCAGTCGATCCGCAACACGTTCGGCAACGGCGTTGGCAAGCGATTCAAGTTCAGCGGGTGTCATTGCCTTTCCTCCCTCTGCGTTGAATTCCAGGTTAGGTTGTCGCCGCTGTCACTTCCCTTGGAGTCTTGCTGGTCCGGCACCTTTGCGTTTAATTCCTGCGTTGCCGCAGGGCAACCGGCGGCGATCCAACGTTCGATTGCCGTTGCGTCCCACCGGATCAGACGCCCAACCTTCATCGGCTTCGGCATTTCGCTGCGGTCAGCCATGCGCTGGATTGTTCGTTGGGACACCTCCAACCGCGCAGCGATCGACCGAGCCGACAGTAGCTGAATCTCATTCAGGCCGTGTCGATTTCTTGGTACGGGTTCTTTAGCCATTGAATTCCTCTTTTGTTTGTCGATCGGGTCAACACAAGTCAAGCCCCAGTGGGTCTTGTCGTCAGGCGAGATCGTACAGACGCGAGTAACAGCAGTGCAAGAATTGCGCACTGCACAGTCGTGCGCAGGTTTCCTTCGAACCTGCATTCGTCAGTACACGATTCGTTGAACCGGAGCAGCTGACGAAATCCATGTCACGGGGCGCCCAAAAGGGACCAGTAATGGGCGCTTCAAAGTCCTCCACACTGTGAGGGGATTGGCCGAACTACCGTATCTCGTTTTGCATCCCGCGAAACGGAGAAATGGTATCCGGTGGCCAATCATTTAAGCGTGACTAAGTCCAATTCTATTAAGCAGTTACATCAACAGGGATTGTCTCAAAGGCAGATCGCTGCAGCAGTCGGTGTCGATCGCAAGACCGTCAGACGGCAATTGGCCGGTAACCCGGCAGACGCTGCCCCCAATTCGGATCCAAAAGGGACCAGCGCGCCCACCGGGATTGCCGCCGGTGAACCGGTCACCGAGTTGGACAAGCAAAGCGAGCAGTTGGTGCCCTATTCGCCCAGCCAGTGCCAGCCATTTCGCCAGGCGATCGAGCAGATGCTCAGCGCAGGGTTGTCCGCTCAGCGTGTCTTCCAAGACTTGCAAACAGAGCACGCTTACCAGGGCAGCTACTACAGCGTCCGTCGATTCGTCAAGAAACTCCGCACCGAAAAACCCGAAGCGTTTCGCCGTCTCGAAGTCGAGCCAGGATTCGAAGCGCAAGTCGATTTTGGTACCGGTGCCCCGGTCATCGATGAGAACGGTCGACGACGGAAAACCCATGTACTGCGCGTCGTGCTGAGTCATTCACGAAAGGGGTATGCCGAAGTCGTCTACCGCCAAACCACCGATGAGTTCATCACCGCACTGGAGAACGCTTTCGTGGCCTTCGGTGGAGTGCCCAAGGTGATTGTGATCGACAACCTCAAGGCGGCTGTCAAGAATCCAGACTGGTACGACCCCGAGTTGGTTCCCAAGCTCCAGGCATTCGCCGATTACTACAACACCACCGTCTTGCCGACGCGTCCTTACACGCCAAGGCACAAAGGCAAGGTTGAGCGTGGCGTCGACTACGTCCAGGAGAACGCACTCAAAGGAAAGTCGTTCACGTCACTCTGTGAACAGAATGACTACCTTGCCAATTGGGAATCGAACGTCGCCGACAAACGCATTCACGGCACGACACAGAAGCAAGTCGGAACGCATTTCGAAACAACCGAAAAGCCGACATTGCAGCCGCTTCGGATCGATCGCTTTCCGAATTTCTATGAGGGTCGGCGCAAGGTCAGTCGCGATGGTCACGTGGCGGTGGAACGAGCCTACTACAGCGCGCCACCTGAATACGTTGGTTACTCCGTCTGGGTGCGTTGGGATTCGCGCACGGTTCGATTACTTGACAATGACTTGAAGCAGATCGCGATTTTCGCACGTAGCGTCGCCGGAAAGCACAACACAAATCCACAACATATAGCAAGCGAAAAAATCAATTCGATTGAGCGTGGGACGGGGTATTTACTGCGAAAAGCCTCGGCTATCGGCAATTTTAGCGCCCGCTGGAGTGAGGCCATGCTGGAGCAGCGTGGCATCACCGGACATCGCGTGCTGCACGGGCTGATCCAACTTGCGAACAAACATCGCTACGACCAAATCGAACAGGCGTGCGACATCGCTTGGCGACACGGTGACTTCCACCTCCGAACGCTTCGGAGGTTGATCAAGCGCAAGGAAGCCGTCCAGCAACTGATGCCATTCTTGGAAGATCATGAACTGATCCGTCCGTTGGCAAGCTATGACCAATTCGTACACGAGTGTGTGCAAAGGAACCTGTATCAATCTCAAGGAGGAAAGAGTGATGAATGAATCATTGACCCGGACGCTTCGCGAACTTCGTTTGAGCGGCTTGGCCGAGACGCTGGAAGTGCGTCTGGCCGAAGCTGTCTCGAGCAAGCTGACGCACTTGGAGTTTTTAGAACTGGTGCTCGCAGACGAGTCACTTGTGCGTGGTGATCGACGTATCGCTCGGGGCGTCAAGCGAGCCGGCTTTCGCGATGTCCGTCGCTTGGAAGATTTTGATTTCTCCTTCAACAAAAGCATCGATCGAACGAGGATCTTCGATTTGGCCAGTGGGCACTTCCTGCGTCAATCACGTGACGTTCTGTTGTGCGGTCCTCCCGGTACTGGCAAAAGCCATCTCGCCCAAGCGATCGGGCATGCGGTGATCCGTAGTGGCGCATCGGTGTACTACCGGAGCATCTTTGATGTCGTACGTGACTTCCTGCACGACGAAGCGATCGGCGGTGAAGAGAAGGTGATGAATCGTTATCTCAAACCAGATCTGTTGATCATCGACGACATGGGAATGAAGCAGCTTCCCAAGCGAAGCGGCGAGTACCTGTTCGAGATCATCATGCGCCGCCACGAAGTCCGCAGCACCATGATGACGAGTAATCGTCCCTTGGAAGATTGGGGCAAACTGATCGGTGATGTACCGAGCGCCAGCGCGATCCTCGATCGATTTTTGCAGTCGGCTGAGATCCTGAAAATCACGGGTCGGAGCTACCGCCTCGGAAAAGGTCCAGAAAGTTCAAAAGGGACCAAAGCGCCCACCGGCTCGGAAGCCAAAAAGAAGCCATAGAAGCGGCGATCAATCGCCGACATCTCGACCACCAATTTTAAAAGGGACCAATATCGCCCATCGGTGGTCCCTTTTGAAGCGCCCCGTGACAATCCAAGAGGTGATACGGACGAACTCGCCTCTACCGTTACACACTAAAATTGAATTGCCGACCGAAAAGAGATTACGCACCGGAAGAGAGATTCACATTTCCAATCCTCGATAAGGAGCGAGATCTTCGGTCCCCACCGAGCGTCAGCAGTAGAGTGAATCCGGAGAAATGCGTGAATCATTTGTCAGAGGATCGAAGCAGGAATCGTGTAATGCTTCAGATCGAATCTTTCGAGAATTGCGGATGCCGATCCTTACCTACGCCTAAAAACCGTGAGAGATTCGTCGCATTTGCGTAGTCTCTTCTATACCTCTCGTATTTCCGTCGATGATTAAGAATCGTAGATTCCTGCTCGGTTTTCGATGAGCTTTCGAAAGAACTCTGATCGATTGAAGCAACATCGTAGCCAAGGCGTATTGCCGCTTTGGCAATATCAGTGTCCTTGGCTATACCACGCTGCCAGTGCCAAAAAAAGAAGCGATCGCGCGTCAAATCCCCTGGATATTCATCCACTGGTGGATCTCCTGAGTACTTGGGGATTGGCTTGTCCAAACCATAATTCCACCACTTTTCTGGATGCACGGGACCCTCAGCAAGCCATTTTTGACCGGTCACTGGCGAGATACGGCAACCTGATGGCCGGTACACTCTCCTTAGAGCGTCGATGACTGCAGAGGCGAAATCTGTCGACACAACGTCGAAACACCAACAGTGCTGAGAACGATCCAACCCCCATGAATCGAGATCTACTCCGAGCGCGCACTCAGAGTCACGCAAGGGCTCTCCCGTCATCGTGGTCGCATTGGACATTTCCGCGTCAGGAAGGATAGGATAAAGACCCGGATTCTGAAAAAAACTGTACGGCTCCGTAGGCCGTTCCTCGATTCGCGAGTCAGGTAGACGCCGTCGGACGACCCTGAAAATCCGCTCATCGTCGTTCTCGGGAGACCTGCGCCGTTGAGGATAAGCGTATTCGGCAAAGAGGGCGAGATACCGCTCGTCTACATCAGGTCTTAAAAGTAACCAATCAGCGATCCCAAGCGAGTCAAGCTTGTCGATCACGATCTGCGTTTCGTTCGTTCCAAACCTGACGACATCAGCACGGTGAAATCCGGAAATGGCATACATAATTTGGTGCCCGGGAAGCCATTCCAAAAAGTGCCGCCTGTTTGTCCGCTCCATCGCAATCTCTTCAAGTTCATCAATGCAGTGCTGCGCCCATCTTGTTTCGTTCTCCTCGGGACCAAAAAACCGAAAAGCATTAAATGTACCGAACAAAACGTACGGGATTGGGCGGCGGTCCACCGCCCTTAACTCGTGGCATATCAAATCGAGATCTTTCACCTTCGTACTCCATCGCAGCCGAAACGTAATAGCGACATTAGTCATTTCTCTCGGCTAATAGCAGCTTCGCTCAGCTGCGTCATTGAGCCGCAGTCTGCTTGCTTATTCTCAGTTCTCAGCGTGAAACCTGTCTCGCCATCCTAATTCTCGGCACGATCGTCGTGTGCTTCCGGGGCGGCCGTAATTGCAAAAAAGTGGACTCATTTAGTCGCACCTACTGTGTTTCACCGCTTTGAGTTTCACCGCGTCTTCCATGTCGATCACATTCTCGCTAGCGACAGCGTCTTGATTCGCTCCGTCAGCCGGCAAACCAGGTTGACCGCTGCGTCGACCAACCCCTGGATAGCGATTAGTTGCCGCAATGGTTTCCATCATAGTGGCACCTGTGGTTATTGGGCCGCCCGGGGTGGAGGCCGTTGATCGCTGTAGCTGGCAGTTTAAGTCAATGAATCGTTCGACTTGGGCGGCCATGGACATCATTTGGCGATACGTCGTCTCGGGACGTTGAATGATCGCTGCGTTCCGGATCGGATTGCAGCCCGAGGCAAAATACTGGCAGTAAGTCAGTTCTGTCAGATTGATCGGATTTGGTGAATTCTGAGAATGTTGTGTAATTGCGTTGCCGGCTGGAACCCTCCCGACCGCCTACCTCGCAACACTTTCACGTCATGACCAAACAAATAAATCTCACAAACACACGAAGAAGTCGTATCGCGACCAACGGCCTCCGGGCTCCAGACTGGCGTTGGCAGCTCGCGGTGGGCTCTGCGCCTGTTACCGCAGCCACACGGCGACCTGACGCGATCTGCTGGCACCTGGTTGATTATCTGGTGCACGGCGACGAGTGGATTACATCGCTCGATGGCACTCGTCGGTTCTCAATCAGGCCGCTGCTGACGATCCACAACGATCGGCTGCAGCGTCTAACGCTTGAGAGCCGGATTCTGGCCGTGCGTGACATCACACTTGCCGCCGAGGCATCGCGTGTCCCGGTCCAAGTTGCCAACGACTACTGCAGCATTTTTTTCGACGTCGGCGATCGTTTGCACGCGGTCCGGGCGATCGACAACAAGATCATCCACGCGGCCGACCACCGCGACGACATCGTCCGCAGCGAGCTGTACTGGCACGCGTACTTTGGCGGACCGCTGGTTGCCGAACACTGGCTCTCGCACCTGCCTTTTATTGGTTGCGAAGCCAAACACGATCTGGAAACACCAGAAGGCCGACAGCGGGAGCAAATTGAACTGACGATCGCATCGCGTGAACCGGCCCCCGAGTTCCACGACAGCAAGCTGCTGCCTGTCTACCAGCAGCTACTCGACCGGTCCCCGACAACCCGTCCCTACGCCGAATGCGTCCTAGATCACGTCACAGACGCCCTGGTGGCCCACTGGCGCCGTACGCCGACCAAAGCCGCCCGGAAGATCGTTGACTCACGAATTGCCGCCTAGCCATCAACGGAGAACTCTCATGTCCATCTACCTCCGCCGAATCGGCGTCAACTCGTTTGTGACGGAAGTCTCGCGCCAACAAGAGAAGGTCGTGACGCGTCACCTGGGGAGCTACAAGAACCCGTTCGTACGCATCATTTACCGGAAGTCTGAGTTGCACAAGGCGCTCGCAAGGTTGCTCCGAATCGAAAGGAACGCGATCCGCCAAGAGTGCCGCGAGATCGAGCAGACCATGAAGCTGCTTGAAGCCCTCATCAATCACTTTTTCGTCATTCTCCGACTGGCCGAGGCGCGTTTTCAGGAGCAATCCCCCATGCCGAAGTCCCGATCGCGACGGCAAACAACAGCCGCCGCAACGAAATCCGCCGCAACAAGACCGGACCTGGAGAGCCTCGACGAAGCGCTGCAGGTCCTTCCGGCCAAACACGCATTCGGCAAGCTGTGCCGGCAGGCCGACGCGGGAGACCCCGACGCCTTGCGCCAGCTCGATGAACTGATCGAGCAAACACCCGAGATTCTCGAATCGACAGCGGACCTGATTCGGTTTGCAAAACAGTCGGTACTGCGTGGGATCTCACGCGACAGCGTTGTTTTCACCAAAGCGATGACGGCCAAGCTCCAGGTGATGGAAGACAGGATCAAGGCGGATCACGACGAAGATCCGATCCTGGGCATGATGGCAGAGGTCGTGGCGGTCAGCCACCTGGACGCGATGCGCTGCGCGTTACTCGCCCTCAACGGATCTGAAAATAAAACCGACGCCGATCACATTCAAGGACTTGCCGGTCGATCGCTGCGACGCTTCACCAACGTTCAGCAGGCTTACCAACGTCTCTGCCGGCAAAAGCAACGCAGCCGAGCCGCCACACGATCACGTAAACCCAAATAGCTACTCTTCATACAGCATGGACTGCTACCCAATGCCACCAGTTCCGTAACATCAGTCCCCAATCAGGAAACCAACTCATGTTTTTCCTTTCCGAACAATCCCGATTCCATCTCGCGGCGTTAACCGACATCATTGTTGCCGTCGAGAAATCGCTCGCGTCGATGCCAGGTAGCCGCCACAGTAGTTGCGCTTGCGAGCTGGACGAACACGCTGACTATTTCAAGGATGATCCCTCGGACCGCGTGTGCCTGCGGTTCGGCCGGATCAGAAACCATCCCGGCGAATGCCTGCATGTCGAGGTCTCCGACGAGACTGGTGAAATCTCCTACGCGGTCTGGATCTGCGATAAGCTCCTCCCCGATCTCATCCGAATTGCTGTGGCCAGCAGGGCCCCCAGGCTGATCAGGCTCGCCGCCACTGATGCGGACGAAGTCGACGTTGAACTGATCAGAAACACTGCCATAGCCGCCATAAAGGCGTCCCGGGAGTTGTTCCAGCCAGCTCATCCACGCCCCGTCCTGTGGTAATGATCTGGCTGGCTTGGATCATCTCACTGATGTTGCCCGCCAGCTTCAATGACTCACGTCCAGCAACCACTCGCTGGAGACCTGCGTGCCAAGCGTGTCGGAATCGCTCGAGACGAAGATTTTTAACCAGCAGGTCGTCCAAACAGACTGCCACACTAATTGAAGAACGCCCGCGACTGGCCGACCAAAACCTGGGGCAAAGGCATGGAACGGAAACCAGCCGCGAGCGTTGGATGTCATCCTAACGGAAACTTTCGATTGCTCAAAAGAACCGCCGTTGTGAAGTCGCATCTTCGGTGCCTGACTCGCCTGCGAAGTCGATTGACACGCCATTCGCCACGTACTTCGGGGTGAGGTCGCCGATACGCGTTCACGCCGCGTCAGAGCCCCCCGAGCACGGACGAAGTACTCGTCGCATTGGGACGTCATCTCCATCTGAATACCGTCGTGCACCTTGCTCGCGGACCGACGAATTTGGTGAATCTGAGTCGGTTTTGTCAACTCAAGATGTCGCAGACAGATTCGAAGGCTGGTAACGACCGGCCCACTCACGATTCACCAGAGAAGTAGAAAGATGACGTTCAGTCCAAGTACCGTTCCCGTCGACGAACCCGCGATGGATGAAGCGTATTGCCTGTCGTGCGGGTCTGGAATAGCGGACCATGCAGGCGGCGGTGAAAAACCTGATGGCCATCAATTTGAATCCTGTACGGATAGATTCGCCAATGAGCTGGAGGAGGAAGCAAGAACGTACGCCATTGCAAACTGCCAAGTCACTGTGGCGTTGCCAAGACCCGACGCCGAACACCAAGTCCGTTGCACGCGAGAGATGTACCAATCGGGGGAGCCGTCTTGCAACATTCCCAGCTCGCATCTTGCCAAGTACCGCCAAGACTGCACGAACTACGACGCACTAATCCGGCGATTCAACAAGTTCTCGCAGACGCTCGCCGCTCGAGTGTTCTGCAACGCGATCCGCGAACGGATAGACGACATGCTGAGTGAAGAAATCGGGCGCATGCCGCCCGAGGATGCGAACGAGATTGAGCAGTTCGGATCTCCGCCAGCCTGAGCGTTGCGATCCGATCGAGACACTCGTTGTGGAAACTGTTCCCGCCGGTTACCCACAAATTCGTCCTTGCTCGTTGGCCTCGGCACTTCGCGGGCTAAGGAGGTCGGCTGCTCTACCTTCTTGCGATCTCTAGTCGCCACCGTGCAACTCTTGAATGCGCGGGCCGTCGTCGGGCGACCCTTGGCACTGACCACAACGAGTGACCTGCATTCGGGCGAGTTGGTTTTGCATAGATGGTGCAAATTTGGTGATTTTGTTCAAGTTCCTAGAATCGAAGCTGGTACTGAATTTCTTCACTATATCCCACGAGAATTTCGATGGATATTTCAGCTCTTGCTCGACCCGATAACCCTCAGCCAAAGGATCCCGAGGACGAGATTCGGTTTCCCTTCGGAGAAAATCCGCACGCAATGAAGTTGTCGCAAATTGTTTGGGACAGTGACTATTGCGCGTACTATGCTGAGCATTGGTGGCTCCCACCGCCGCTTCCAGGACCTGATGACTGCGGAGAGTCGATCTTGGGCATTCCATGGTTGTGGTATTGGCTCGCGATCGGCTGCGAAGGATGCGACAGCGAGCCTGACCCGTTTGTTCTTCCGACGGTCATTGCGATCTGGAACCAATCGATCAAAAATAATAGGCGGGAAGTCCCGATCAACAACCAATTCTTGGAAGACTATGGCCTGAAGCCGAGAAGCGCAGATCGAGCACTGAAGCGGCTGCACGACAAGTCGTTGATCATCTACACGATCAAAAACAGAAAGTATAACAGCGTGATCATTCTTCCTACGCCAGTAGCAGCCGAATGATAGAGTCAGTTTTGATCTGATTGGTCATGCAAGGCGAATTCCATCCAACATTTGCGTGTCTCACTCAAATGTTGGATGGTCGAATGCAAGGCGTCTCGTAGTCACATGAGATGTAGTGCAGCACGATGACAAGTACTGCACGTCTGTTAAGAACACCGTAGGATCGGAATGCGTTCTCTGTGATTGGCGACGAGCGGATGAGGGTTGTCGCTCAGGCGAGTGTGTCCGGAGAGTCGGAAACTTCATTAGCGATGGGCGGGCTTATCCCAACAAATACGACTTGCTCCATCTGCTTCGTGTTGGCAGTCGAATCACCTGCCGACACGGAGCAAGGCATCCAGCTTCCGGACGCCTTGTTCACCGCCGGCCAAATCACAGAACGTCAACGACACCCGGTATCATCGATCGAAAAGCTCCCAGTTGCCGCCCGCCGGTTCACGTCTGGCGGCATCCTATGGTGACAAATGTCGAACATTGTTTTTTCATCCGCGTTGCAAAATCCTGGGTAACGCGACCGGCAGGTACGCTGCCCGGGCTAGTGATCACCGGAAACCTGGAGGAGGCTTTGGCTAAGATATCCTGTCGCGGAGCGCCACCAAATTGCGGAGCTTCCGTTCAGGATAGACGCTGCCGATGTGCGGTCTCAGGTGATAGAAATCATCGCGAATTAACCAGGATGTCACCTTGACGATCAAGCGACGTTACGGCTGCCGCAGGCGCCGAGGCCTAACATGCCGACTCGTGCTACAAAAAGCCCGTTTGGCGGGTTGGTTGAACTAATCTACCCCACGAAGCGGATCCGCATCGCCGCTACGGTGTGAACACCTCCGCAGCCTACACGGAGGTGCTGGCCCTTTGTTGAAAAGAATGGCACAAGTCAAGCTTGGTCGAATTTCCGGCGGCAGCAGGGACACTCGCCGTCGAATCCATGGTGCAAGGCCGTGAACGCAGTCGGCTGGGGAAGGGACATGATCGCTTTAAACGCCAATGGGTCTCTGTGGGCGTAGTGCCGATAGGTAACGCCACCAACGGAGTGCCCCAGGATCTCGATCGAGGATTCAGGCATGTGCTCATCGTAGTACGTCGCCGCAGTTTTTCGCAGATCTTTCAAAACCCAGAGCGTTTCTTCGCCGGTTTCCACGTCCTGCTTCGGCTTGACGCCCGCGAGGGCGCACAACAGCTGAAACTTTTTGTTGGGTCGTGAAGTGCCACCGGCAAAGACCGGCTCGTCGGGCTGGGGCGTTTCCGGCCAGATGCTCTTCAGGTGTGCGTGGACGACACGGTTCATTGGGCGATGGAATTGCTTTTGCGTTTTGACCCGCCGGTAAAACAGCCAGCCGCAGCGACACTCTTTGCCCTGGCCGTTTGGTGGTTCGGATCGCCATGACACGTGTCGCCACAAGATTGGCTCGTGGAATCCGGCGGACCTGAACACGGTTCCGGTGTCGACGCCGTAATTGAAGAAGACGACCAGTGCCGCTCGCCAATAATGCCCTACCATGTATGGCTGCTTCCAACCTCGCAGTCGCGGCAGCCGGTAAGTGGCGAAGTACAGAGCGTTGAGATCGGGCTTGGTCAGGTAGTGCCGTCCCGCGACGTCCCGTTGCGGCTTCGGTTTCGGGAACGGAGGCAGCTTGGCGAGAAATTCTTGTTCCCATGCCCAGGCCAAGATAGCCCGAAGGTTTTCACGAGCCTTGTTCGCTGTCCGACCGGGATTGGACCCGCCGTTCGCTTCGGCTTGGTCGTGAACCCAGTCCAAGAAATCACGAATGTGGGATCGGTTGATCTGGTCGACATCGACGCCTTTGCCCCAGGTCGTCCACTTGGTGACGGTCGATTTGTATTCTTTGCGGGTCCCGCCGGAAAGTTTCTTGGCAGTAAGGTACTTGGCTGAGATCGCTTCAACGCTGTTTGACATGGTGACGACTCCAGGACCGTCGACTTGTCACCTCGATGTTGGGATCCTCCGCTAGCCGATGGCCTGTGAAAAGGCTTCCTGCTGGACCTCCGGTCACGCTGGGGAATGGTTACCGCAGCCGATTCGCTGCACATTTACCCCAAAATAGTCCGAAATCGGGGGGGAACCGCATCGAAACGATTTGGCTAAGGCGCGTAGAGCGATGCAACCGCTGCTCCATAGACAAGGGAAGAGCGGTGTTGTTAATGGCAAGCGATGCCCCCTTGGTGTGTCTCGATCTTTGTAGCAGATGCGAATCTGAACGGATCTCGCAATGCTTCCGTTTTGTTGAGGTTCGACTCACTTGTCGGATTATTTACTCGGTTTCCATGCGTGGGTGGGGCCAGCCCGAAACTTGCAATCGAGAAGAATGATGCTTGCGAAATGAACAGTCCCGGTACGGGTTCGAGCGTCCCGGAGCTGCTGTCAAAATTCGGAAGAACACGGCGAGAACGCCCTCCTTCAGGTGAAGCGAAGCGTTTGCGGTCAAGACTTCGACGCACGAGTCGTACAGTGTGCACGCCACCGGACGAAAACAATTTTTTTGCTGAACGTGCTTTCGACGCCGCCTACGGCACCCAAGAAATCGGTGTCGGATGGACGATTTCAACGATCACGTTTGGCAGAGTGAAATACGGCTATCACGGATCGATGCGGTAATTACGCGGGCGAACTTCTGGGAGCGGATCACGTCCGGCCTGGGGCGTGACTCGGGCAAACGGGCGAATTAAAATCACGACTCCGGGCCGAGTATTGATTGGTTTTGGCGGGAAGTCGGAATTTTTAATTTTGCGACGGTGGACACCCAGGACACCCAGGGCACCCAAGTGGACATTTGTCTATAGTACGCAGCGCTCCAGTGGGATAGCCCGCACAGTGGAAAGGGATTGTGAGGGGACGAAACTCTGGAACGTGATTGGATTATTGGTCGCCAATCACACTTAACTTGGAGTCAGCCGTGAATCGTTGTCTAACCATTCTTGCATATGCCATTCTCGCGGTGCATTGGTCGGCACACGCGAACGACCGTTGCCCCGTGAACCGTTGCCCCCGCACGGTTGGCAAGCCTGCCGGCACCGTTTTGACATTCGAGACCGGTGCCAAACGTTCTGCCGACGATGCCTCGAGGGTAGTTGCGTACGCGAGGATCGTTGTCCCCGCCCACGCAAAGGTCTTTGTCGACGGTAGGGATTTAAAAGACCGCGGGTCTCTTCGCTGGTACAAATGGACGCCACCCAAAGATCAACCTTCTAAATATGTGACACTGACCGCGACCTGGCAGGACCGGGTCACTCGGGCGACAAAGAAGCACACCCGCAAGATCATCATGCGACCCGGGAAAATTCGACGCGTCAATCTTTGCGGGGCATCGCTCGAATCGATCGTTGACGGGGTAATCTGGCGGACGAATCTTCAGCGACAGAGCTTCGGGATTGCACCGCTGGTCAAGAATTCCATGCTCACCGCAGCCGCACAAAAACATGCCGACAACCTCGCACGGCAAAAAAAGCTTTCTCACCAATTGGACGGAGAAGGGTTCCTCGAGCGATCACGCCACGAAGGCTACCTATTTACGGCCGGTAGCGAGAACATCGCGGAGGGAGCACGGTCGTCCAACGACGTCGTAGAGATGTGGATGCGTTCGCCGGGGCACCAGCGGAATATGCTCAGCAAAGAGTACACACAAATCGGTGTCGGAACAGCCTGGTCCTCCAGCGGCACCCGGTACGACGTCCAAGTGTTCGGCCGTCCCGCACCGAAAGTTACTGAATTATCGCAGCATTGAGCTACCTTTAGAACGATGAAACTCAAAGCAATTTGCCCTCAGTGTCAGAGCTCGTTGATCATTCCGGCGGAACTGGCGGGACGGTCCGTCAAATGCTCCGCATGTCAGCATCTCTTCAAGATTCGAGCCGTCCAAACGCCTTCTCAGCGATCGATTGAATCAGGGTTGCAGGTTGACGCACCGGCCGAGTTTTCCGAGGTGGTCAAACAGTCAGCTTCAACCCCATCGAGCGAGCGTTCCGCGGAACGAGGCGACGACAAGGTCGCGGACGCGAAACGCTCTGCCAAGAAGCACTCCGCGACACAGGAGCAACCGGCCGATAAGCAAAGCACGAGCAACCGATCTGCTTCTGACGCCAATGCGACGTCTCGCGAAAAGCAGAGCCCTGCTGCAACACGACGCCCGGTCGCCGCGCAACAGACCGATGCTCCGAGTTCTACTGCGAAAGCGGACACACGGAAGAAGTCGAATTCGACGGGCGTGGCAGTTGAAAACAAGACGACGTCAGCGCCGCAAAGGAAGAAACCAGCTGCCGAGGGCGACGCGTTGACCGCTTCCGCGATTCCTTCCGAACGTCCGCTTGAGCAATCCGTGTCGAACGGCAAAAAACCAACCAACGCCAACGAGGGAGCGACCGCAATTGGGCGATTCAAGATCGAAGAGGTGCTCGGTTCCGGCGGTTTCGGGGACGTGTATCGCGCTTACGATCCGCTCCTTGACCGACATGCCGCGCTGAAAGTCTTGCGAGTAAAAGCGACGACCGAAGAGCGTAGAGAGCGGATGTTGGGAGAAGCCAAAGCGTCGGCTCGTCTGCGTCATCCCAACATCGTCGCGGTCTACGAAGTCGGCGAGGACGAAGAACGCAGCTTCATCGCGTCACAATTCATTCCTGGTACAACGCTCGCCGACCATCTCAAACAGATCGACCATTCAAGTACAGACCCCGAGGCGCTGCGAGCGTTCGTCGTTTGGTTGATCGAACTTTCGAGAGCATTGGCCTACGCCCACCGCGAATCCATCATTCACCGGGATGTCAAACCGCACAACGTCTTGATCGATGAGGAATCGCATGCACAGTTGGCCGATTTCGGCCTCGCACACCAAATCGTTGCGGATGCTGACACGACGCGACAACTCGTGGGCACACCGGCCTACATGTCGCCCGAGCAAGTGGAAGGCGACTTGTCCAAGATTTCGCCCGCTTCCGACCAATATGCGGTCGGCGTGATCCTCTTTGAAGGGGTGGTGGGGCGGCGGCCGTTTGAAGGAGACTCGATCAGCTTGCTCTCCAGCATCGTTCACGACGAGGTTCCCAAGCCCACCGATTTAAAGTCGACGGTCCCACTTCCGCTTGAGCAGATCTGCTTGAAGGCGATGAGTCGCGATGCATCCGATCGCTACGGCGACTGTGATGAACTGGCCGACGACCTCCGGCGGTGGTTGGACGGCGAACTGGTGCTGGCCGCAAATCCTTCATGGGTTGCTCACTCCCTGCACTGGGCGAAGAAACGCCCGCACCTGGCAGGGTGGATTGCGGCGATTGCGGCGACGCTGTTGATGATGGGCGGAACAACGATCACTCTTGGCCTGGTCAAGCTCAACTCGGCCGCGACAGAGCTGACGGCCAGTCGCGAAGAGCTTGGTCAATCGGAGATGGAGTTGAACGAGGTTCGTCTTGAATCAGACCGCCAAGCACGTCAGTTAGAGACGCAGACCACTCGCGAAAAGACGGTGGAATACGCGCGGAAACTTGACGGCGGAACGCGGGTGATTGAAGCCAACGACCTGGCGATGATCCACCGGATGCTGGACCGTGTCCCGTGGAAAGACCGCGGCATCGAGCACTCGTTATTAAGACGCCGCACGATGGGGACGCCGATCATCCTGCATGCCGGTGAACCGATCCGACATCTGAGTTGGAGTCACGACGGCTCGCTACTGGCCGCCGTAACCGAGCGAGGCGACATCCGATTTTGGGACGGCATTCATCACACTCCGCTCACGGTTGCCAAGGTCCACAACATGTGGACCGCGGAATTCCACCCGTCGCGCATGGAGCTGATTTCATTGCACAACCGGGAGTACGAACGTCAAACCCGAAAGTCGACGAAGGCGATCGTTCGCAAGTGGGTCGTTGCGCGGGACGGCGATCAGATCCGGCTTTCTCGTTCAACGGAAAGCGAGAGCGACATCAGCGCTTTTCGATCGTCAGCATTTCACCCGTCCGGCAGGCTGTTCGCCGTCTGTGGCTATGGCCGAGTCGAGATTCGTGATCTGCAAGACGGCCTGGGTATTGAAAGCGCCCGCAAGGATATCAACGGCGACGTTTTAGATATCGCCTATTCCGCCGACGGAAAACGACTCGAATGCCTAGTGAAAAATGGCCTGGACGTTCGGCGGTTAATCATCGATGAGGAGCACCCCGATGGTCTGGAAGCGTGGGCCTATTCCCCGCAGATGCCGCCCCTCGCAATGGACCCAATCGTGGTGACCGTTCAGCCGCCACTTGCCCCCATCCACCGTGTTTATCCGAACCCAACCTATTTTCGCGGCAAAGTGCTTGCGGATTACGTGGCTCCCATAAATAGTGGTTCATGGGACCAACCGACGTGTGCCATCGAGTTGGCAACGGGACATTACTTTCGTGGATATTCCGATGGCCATGTGATGGAGGGTTCCGTTTCGAGAGTGGGGCACCTCGCCGAAATCAGCGCTGCGGCACGACGTCCCGATCTTGCCTGTGTCGCAACCGGCGATCGCTCGGGCGAAATTCGCATTTGGCCGACAACGTCACGAACGCCCGAGGGCGCCCGGTGCGCCTTCGCCAAAAAAGGATCCGTTCCAGACTATCGATTGGTCTCCAATTTTGACGGAACGTTGCTCAGCACCAGCGGCGGCGGATCGGCGGTGACGGTCTGGCAAACGAACGATGGAAAGGTTGCGTTTGAACTCGACGGACACGCCCGCGGGGCGCGTGCCGTCGACTTTCATCCCGAACGAAACGAAGTTCTGACGGTCGATGGCGAAGGCGTTTGTCGGATCTGGGACCTCGTGCCTTCGAATCAAGGGACCCGCGTTTTGCGAAGCTGGCGAGTTGAAGCCGGTGCGCCCCATTTCGCCTGTTTCGATCCCTCTGGCGAAAACATCCTGATCTTCGGAAGCCGCTTCTCTGAAGCAGAAGACGCCGGGGCGGTGGGCTTCGCCATGGTCGTGAGCGCCGCGGATGGGACCAGCGTTTGCGAACTGCAAGGCTTACGCGGATTCCCAATCGCGGGCGCCTTCGTGCCCGATTCCGATTCGGTGATCGTAAGCTGTGATGGCAAAACCATTGCCAGCTACTCTCGGCTTACTGGGGAACGGATCGCTGATTTCGAAACCGACGGTTTGGTCGCTACCGATCTCGATGTGACCTCGGATCAACTCGTCGCCGTCCTGGCCGAACCCTGCGCGCTGCTTCCAAACGGCGACGGGCAGTCCTCGTACCGAAGTCAGCTTCGCAGTTGGCAAATCGAAACCGGCAACAAAATGTTCGATGTCCGCGAGCCCGGTGTCAGCTATCGCTTTGTGGATGTCGACGCAACGTTAGGACGCATCCTGGCACCGGCGGGCGATGGCTATCGCATTCACGACCTCGCGACCGGTGAGCGGCTTTGGACAGATTACCGCTATCCTGCGAGCTACCAAATCGACATGACACGCGAGCAAACTTACCAAGTTTGTGTTCCGTACACGGAGCAAGTCGAGCAATCCTATACCGTTCAGGTCCCAGTCATGACAGAGGTCGCCGAGACCTATACAGTCGCGACTCCCATGATGGCGACCGAAGTCTTGAAAGGAACTCGCAGTCCCGATGCGCCGAACACGATTGTTGAGGCGTTGGAAGGGTTGGATCAGCGTCGACTCAAAGTGATTCTGAAAGGACAAGTGCGAAGAACGAAGGGTGGTGAGAGCGGCGAGTTGATCGGATGCGACCAAGTGAAACGAGGCGTGTTCCTGAAGTCAGACAAGCAGGGGAATATCCAACTGTTCTCGGATTCATCGCTTTCACAGCGAATCAAACTGCCGCCGGTTGAGGCCGAGGAATCGGTCGCGCTGGAGGTCGTCTTTGCCGATTTGAAGTCAGAAGAACGGGAGCGGATGGTCCCGGTCACTAAGATGACTACGGAAACCAGGACGAGAATCGTTACGGTGACGAAACAGAGAATGGAAACACGCACGAGAACCGTCATTTACAAACAACTTATCGCACAGGCGACAGCGAAGGGAAGTGCGATCTTCTTGCCCGAGGGACGAGGGCTCGCGTTAGGACAGTTCGATGCGGCTTATGTGGTCAGCGCGGCGATTCCGTCCTCACCACGCGAATTGGTCGCCAGCGATTGCCACTACGAGATGTTGGCAACCGATGCCGGAGGTACGCTCATTGCGGCTGCCGGACAAAACGGTAGCTGTGGCGCGTGCGGTTGCAACGATATCGACATTTGGCAGACCGACGATGGAGAACCCGTCCGGACCATTCGCCTGTCCGGTGCCTCCGCGGGCGCTATCAACTTTGATCCTCGGACAGGCAACTTGCTCGTGGGCATTAGCTGTTTCGGTACACGTGTGAATGCAAACGATCGCCCGATTGCCGCCGGCCGGGAAGAGATTCCACGACCAGTGCCCGAGGGTGAGGCTGGCGAAGTACTGGCCTACGGGGGCGCGACGCTGTTGGTATTCGATCCGCGATCCGGCGAAATCGTAGAACAATTCCAAGGTCCCGAGTCGATCATTCGGATCGCCACAAATATCGATGGCGAGAATCCCATAGTTTTGTTGGTCGATCAAGAAAATCAGGTTTATCGACTCAAGGATGATGGCGTCATCCAATCGCAGCCGATCCGCTGCGGAGACCCTGGGTCGGTCAGTGTTTCGCAGGACGGACAATTGGTCACGTACAAAGATCCAGACGGACGTTCCGTTGTTGCGCTCACCTCGGCAATGGAAAAACAAGTCCGGCTACCAGCCCCTTGGGCCCACGCACACTTCAGTTGGGGCGGCAAGAAACTTGTGGCGAAGAAGGCAACACAACCGACAGACGCGATGACGAGCGACCAAGAGTTGGTCACCATGTCCTGGAAGACCGATCAAATGATTGAGATTTTAAGTCAGCCAAATCCCGTCGCCGAATTGCCCGCGGGCACCACCTCTGGTGACGGCTGGGTGTTGCCGGCAATGAAGACCACACTTGTTCAATCGAAGGGCGGCGGAGCATTCGAGTTTCGCCCGCTGCATACCCATTCGACCTTGAAGGATTTTCACTCCACGCGACGCACGGCTGAACCTGCGTTTCGAGGCGGTAAAGTGTTTTCAATTGGCGATCCCTACGAAACTCGCTGGGGTCAGCCGAATACGCAAAATCATGTGATCACTTGGGACAGAAACGTAAGCTCGGACGCTAAGACCAACGTGTCGATGCCGCTTGAGCCATCGCCCACACCCACGAGAACTGCGCCATTGCCCATGAGAACTGCGCCCACACCCACGAGAACTGCGCCATTGCCCATGAGATCGGGAACGGTCAGTGATCGGACGTCTGCAAAGGTTGGCGGGAAAGAGGCTCGTCGAACCGTGTCGCAAAATGGAATCAAAAATGAGGTGTCGAGCCTTTTAGAAGGTCAATCGCTGGTCAAGTTTCTGCCAGATAACTTAGAGGAATGCTTGGTAAAGGGGACCGCCGATCTGACGGAAGACGGTGCGATCGTTTTACTTGATCGAGGTACTGAGTCCTTTCTCGAGATTCCTGCCATTCTACCGGAAGTGTACCGGATGGAACTATTGGTAAGGCGGGAAACCACCGGTGGAGCGTTTGTGATATGCGTTCCACACAGGGGCTTCCCAGCTTGCTTTGCCATTGATGGACAGAGCGGGAGCGGTATCAGCGACATCGATGGCAAATCCTATGCGTACAACTCGACCAACGTGCGAGGTAAGCAGTTCCAGAATGGCCGAACACACTCAATTCAGATCATCTCCTCGCCAGATGGAATTGTCATGAACTGGGACGGCAAAAGACTCTGCGAATTCAATGGAGCACCTGACCGGCTGAGCCTGCAATCTTATTCTTGGCACCCCAATCGGTTGTTTCCAGCGGTGAAGGCGGCTCATTCCGGCCGTTTCATCATTGAGAAAGCGATCGTGCAAACCGATGGTCAGAATGCTCCCGAGCCTGCTGTTCCACCCTATCCGCAAAGCGATGCATCGTTCGCGTTGGCCGAAGAACGGTTTGGTCCCGCTTTGCGGGACATCCGCGACCTGGCGAAAAAGCTCGGCGGATCTATCACGTTCGAATCAGCGTACACCGGTGGGCAACGGCTTCGTCTCAATGCCCAACCTCGGAAAGGATCTAGGAAGTGGGTCTCTATTGCAGGAGTCGATTTTTCTCCACTTTCAAAGATCACTGGCCCAGTGAAACTCTCCGCGTCAGCAACGACCGAGTGGTCGCAAGCCATTCTTCCCAAGTTCAACCCGGATTTTCAACTTGAGATTCTGGACCTTGATCAGGCTCAAGACCTGACCGCATCGGTGCTTCGGAAGTTTCCTCTGAAGCATCTTTCCTGGTTGAGTCTGAATCGTACAAACTGGCTGCGTCCAGCCAAACTGGGTGACGAAGCGTCAGAATCCATCGCGAAGATGAAGTCTCTGAAAGTCGCCGACCTTCGTGGCGTTCAGATTGGATTGAAGAACGCAACGGCTTTGGCCTCTTTAATGAAACTCGAAGTACTGAAAATCAACAGCAACCTCGCATCCGATGCCGCCATCAAGAAGCTGTCAGCATCGCAGTCGATCCAGGTTCTTGAGGTAACCAACGCATCGGAAGATTCAACGGTCCTGTCTGATGCCGCTCTCGCAAGTCTTGAGAAAATGACGGAACTGCGAGAATTGAAATTAGAGAAAACCGGCGTCTCGCAAAATGAGGTTGACAGATACCGTCAAGCGAAACCGCAGGTAAAACTGTCGTTCACCGCTGCCGAAGGCCACGGCCCCGTGAAATAGCGAATGTCTCATCGGTCCGTTACCGATTTAATTCGTCGTAGTCACTGATCGCAGAAGATGGCACCGTCGAGCACTTGATTTGCATTTACGTGAGCAATGAATCCTGCGTTAACGACTTAATAGGGCAGAGGCGGCTCGTAATGAATTACTGCGCCGTATGTCCAAGCAATCGGCACACTCACACGCTCGCTTGCGTCCAGACTGACCGTATGAGCTTGAGCCGCCGTTCAATGGTTGCCACCGAACAGCCGATCAGGGCTGCAATTTCAGCATTTGTATATCCCTCAAGTCGTCGGTTCGCGATCTCGGCGAGTTCAGGCGGGAGTTCGGCAAGCAACAGATTGACCGCTTCGAGCGATTCCACGACGCCGTCGGGAGTTGAATCCCAACGAACATCGGCTTCGACGGGAACCTCAGACAAGACGGAATCACCACGCACGTCACCGCCACCACGTTTGAGCTGTGCTTCGCGTCGCACTTGATTCAATGCCTTGCGATGCACGATCGTCACGATCAATGGCCAGAGTGAGTCATCCGATTTGATTTCCCGAACCGAAGTCTCGCCGTACCGATCAAAAAAACTACCCAACGCGGACAACGCAACGTCTTCGCCGTCCGCAACGCGTCGGTTGCGGCGACCGAGTCGGGCTTCCGCGTACCGCGCCAACGAATCAAAGTATTGATCGAAGATGCGTTGTTGAAATTGAGATTGTGTTTCTTCTTGCACCCATTCGCTCCGAAAGACTTGCACGGCCTTGATATGCACGAGTTGGAAATCGCCCATCTGTCGATCGAGTCACAACAGCGGATCGATGAAATCTGTCGCAACTATGAAAGCCAAATTCGGTCGTCACAGCATCGCAGCCCACTGACGATGCTGGACAAGGTACCAGAGCGTGAGGCGCCCGTGTTGCTGTACGAATTGTTGCGTTTGCACGCTGAAATTGAACCGCCGACGAAGGTGTTTGACGACATCCGCCAGCAACGTCCCGACTTTGCATGGATCATCGAAAGCGTTATCGCGTCTTTACGGCGGCGGCCTTCCGAGCCGGACGAGACCATCGCCATGAGTGTTTCCGAACGTGAGCTCGTCGGTACGTTCGCGGGAAATGAGCACGTGTTTCGTCTTTCCGCACCCGGGCAGTACATTTTCGGCAGTGCTGCCGATGTCGACTTAACCATCCCGGACAAAGCCATTGCCCCGCGAACCGCATGCTTCATCGTGGAGCCGGACCATTGCCTCGTTGTGACATTTCCAACCGAGTCATCGAGCTCAACGCTGCAGGAAGTTTCTTATCATTCATCGTTCTCAGTGGGACCCGTCGAGTTTCATTTTCACATGCCATCAAGTCCCGCGCGAAGTTTAGCCACGGTCGCTGATAGCGGAACATCGTCCATTCGCCAGCTCGGAATCGATGGTTTCGAGATCACAGGCGAACTTGGTAAAGGGGGATTTGGGGTGGTCTTCGATGCGATTCAATTGGGGACTCAAAAGCGTTTTGCGATCAAATCACTGCTGCCGGACGCTGCAGGATCAGAGCAACTCAAGAAACTGTTCATGAGAGAAATCTCAATCGTTTCGCAGCTCAGGCACCCCAATATCGTTGGCTACCACGGGTTTGGAATCGCCGGTGATCATCCCTATTTGATTCTGGAATATGTGGAGACCCGTCAGATCGATGAAGTCCTCGCCCAACACCCCGAACACAAGCGACTTCGGTTGTGCATCGGGATCGTGCGTAAGATATTGTCCGCGCTTGCACACGCGCATGACCAAGGCGTGGTACATCGCGATGTCAAGCTCAGCAACATCTTGACCGGGGTGGAGAACCGACGGCTCTTCGTCAAACTGACCGATTTTGGGCTGTCCAAATTTTTTGAGACCGCCGGCTATTCGGGAATCACCGCCAGCAAGACGGTGTGCGGAACAATCGCCTACATGTCACCCGAGCAGCTCACCAATAGCAAGTATGCCGAACCAGATTGTGACGTCTACTCGATCGCCGTTTGCCTGTATCGATTGTTGACAGGGCGTTTGCCTCACGAATCCAACTCTCCGGTGGAGATCGTTCACCAAAAGCTTAATGTAATGCCGAAACCAATCGACGAGATCGATCCAAGTCTCCCTGCCGGACTATCGGGCCTGCTCCAGCGCGCGCTTCATCAAGATCGTGACAATCGCATTGCAACGGCAGAAGAGTTTTCCAGAGAACTCGAACCGTTCGGTTTGTAATGCCTGGCGGCCGGCGGGTAGGAGCTCGTCATCCCCTACGCCGAAAGCTGGCAACTGGGCGATCAATATGACTCGTTGGTGGTCGCACCGCCACTCAAACGACGTCCGAAATTGGCGTGCGAAAAGCGGATGATCATTGCTCAGAGAACTAAATCGCCGATTACACACAATAGCGATGAGCCGGCATCGTTTTTGGCCTTCCAATCAAGTTACGATTGGGGCGTCCAAGACGCCGCTGACAGCTCCGCTCTCAGCGCCATAACCTGCGTCGGTTGGACCACTCGCTGTCACGAAGAAATTCCGCCCCGATGCTTCGGTCCGGACACCGATGCAGATTAGCGGCTTCGTCGCAGTTTCGCCACGATTTGGTCCGAGATCTCGAGAAGACTGCAGCGACGAAATTTCGCTACGCCGCTGAGGCCGATGCAACCGACGCACGAAGAATATTCGCTTTGTGGCGGAGGTGAATCCCACCTCGGCGCCGGAGGACTATGCAGCAATTCCCTCAGATGATCCATGCTGCTGCACGAAAATCGCTGGTCTGAAGAAATGCTAGAGGACGATTACCGGCCACTAAAGGCAGCTGTAAGGAAAATCATTTTTTGCGGAAAGAACGAAAGCTCTCGGCCACCAATGAAGCAGGCCAATTTTCAATTTGGCGTGTTGACCTGCCTGTCGCTCCGTTTCAAAGGTTCGATAAAGAGTCAAAGTCGACATCGGCCGAGAGTGAGGAGAGTGTCTCGTCATATTCGTCCCCTGCCAATACCTTATCCACCGCCGCTCTAAAATCATCTGGGTCGGCCAAGCTGGCTGGAACCAGACCGTTGCTCTCTGGTGTCTCTGCGGTGAACAACTTTGACTCGGCAAAGAGCCGGTCGCCTAGCAGGTCGACGTCCAATTCGACTGTCACTCCGGAAACGTTGTGTGGATTGGCGAGCAGAGGTGCTTCGAACGACTCCGCTTCGGCGAAGCTTGCCGCGTATGTCCTTGCAATCCGATTGATGATTTGCAGGGCGTCGATTGGAGAGATCGAACCGTCGTTGTTGACGTCGGCGTAGACCTGCATCGGAAGCCCAGGGAGTGATTCACCGCTCGCTGCGGATTGATGCCGTGTCGCGATGTGGTTGATAACACGCAGCGCGTCGCTCGGCGTGATCGATCCGTCGTAATTCGCGTCATGAGGCAAATGCGGATTGTGGATCATCAAGTCTGCGGCAGGACCGGCATAGGTCGCCCGTCCGGCGCGGCCTTCCATCAAGGCACGAATGCGTTCTTCGGCCGGAGGAGTCGACGCGAGAAAATCCTTTTTCGTCGGGTTGAGAAGGCCGCGCTCACCAAAGTTGTAGCCGATCGCCACCGCATTGTCCCTCAGCACGATCTGGCTGATCACATCGTTTCCGACCGTTCCGCCGGCGGACCCTGCGGTATCGATGCCGTCCAGGAAGTCAACCGGATGAGTCTCGGTTAGCGTGTACTCGCCGTCGGGCAAGCCGAGGAATACAAAGGTTCCGCCGGCGGAAGTGACGGTGGTGCTGGAAACGGGTCCGGAGAGCGTGATTTGAACGTTCGGAAGAACGAGTTCTTGTTCGTCCCGCATGCCGTTGTTGTTGACGTCAAGAAAGACGACACCGCCCAGCGAATTCCTTGATGGCTGTTCACGCAACAGCTCGCCAAAGTTGTAGCCCGTGGCGAGGCTCTGTCCGTCGACGACGATGTTTTGGAATCCGTCAGGCAGGATTTCACCGCCCGTGCTACCGAGCGACTCCGATCCGTCGTCATAGGTCACCGGCTGTACTTCGGAAAGGCTGTAGTTTCCCGCGGGCAGGTTGGCGAAAGAGAAGACTCCAAATTCGTCGGTTTGGACGGTGCGATTGACGGGGCCCGTCAGGCGAATCTCGACCGCTTGCAGCCCCGGTTCGCTTTCGTAGACGCCATTTTGATTGAGGTCGATATACACACGTCCCGATATGACACTCGCCGCTCCATCAAGCGGACGTTCGGCGAAGTTGTAGCCCGTGAGGATCGTATCGCCGCTGACGAGGTTGAGACCGCTGAACACGTCTTGGCCGACGCTGCCGAGCGCGGGAGTCCCCTGGGATTCGACACCGTCGTCAAAGCCGGCGGGTTGTTGTTCGGTGACCGTGTACACCCCATTGGGGAGCGATGTGAATTGGTAGCGGCCGCCAGAATCTGTCACGATGGTCTCGGACTGTGATCCGCTGAGTTCAATCACGACGCCTTCGATGCCTGACTCACCCGTGTCAAAGAGGCCGTTGTTGTTTTCGTCCAAGTAGACATAGCCGGTGATCGAGTTGTTCTCGGAGGTGACGGACTCTCGCTCGCCGAAGTTGTAACCGACCGCGTCGATTCCCCCGACGAGCTGGAGGCCGACGAATCGATCGTTCTCGACGGAACCGAGAACGGGGTTCCCTTGCGTTTCCTTGCCGTCGTCCAAGCCTGGTACCTGAGCCGCGCTAAGAGTGTAAGTGCCGTCGGGTAAATTAATAAATCGATAGCTTCCATCCGGCCCGGTGGTGAAAGTCGAATTGACGAGCCCGGTCAGCGTGACATCCACGCCGCTAATCGGCACTTCGCCGATGTCGAATACACCGTTGTTGTTTCGATCGATGTAGACGGTGCCCGAGATCTTGTTCAGCGGTGTCCCAACAATCGGCCGCTCGCCGAAGTTGTATCCTGTCGCGGTGATTTCATTGCCGCTGAGGACGATGTCAACGAAACGGTCGTTTTCGACATTCCCCAATGCGGGTGTGCCTTGGGTGTCGATGCCGTCGTCGTACCCGGCAGGCTGCGATTGGGCAACGGTGTAGGTGCCATCCGGCAAGGCATTGAGTTGGTAGGCACCATCGATGCCCGTCGTGAAGGATCGGTCCGCATCACCGGACAGTGTCACCACGACACCACTGATCGGTAATTCGCCCGAATCAAAGACACCGTTGTTGTTGGAGTCGACGTAGACGTAGCCGCCGATGGAGTTGTTCGGCGTCACCACTTGCGGACGCTCGCCGAAGTTGTAGCCGGTGGCGTTCACGTCATTACCGACGAAGACTAAATCCACAAACTGGTTGTCCAGCACGGACCCGAGTGGTGGCGTTCCCTGTGTTTCTCGGCCATCGTCGAATCCGTCGGGCTGAATTTGGGTGATGGTGTACGTTCCGTCGCTGACACCGAGGAACGAATAGGAACCATCCGCGAGCGTGGTCGTCGATCGGCTGTCCGATCCGGAGAGCTGGATCGTGACTCCACTGATCGGCGACTCATCGACATCGAAGGCCCCGTTGTCGTTTTCGTCCAGATAGACAAAACCCGAGATCGAATTTTGTGGAACGAGATCGCCTTCGAGCACATCGATTTGGACCGTGCCGCTGGCGATTCCAAAGCCGACGAGGTCGTAGGCAAGCGTCACTAGGGAATCTTGTGGCAGCGCCGAGACATCGAGCGACACATGGATCGGCTGGTTCAGGTCCAACACACCCGCAGAGATCTCCGTGCCGTTGACCGAAACGCCTTGTCCCGCGAAGTAGGTTCCATCGGATTGAACGTTGAAGAACGCATCGGATCCGGGCATCCCCATCACCGGCGCGAAGTAGTCACCCGATTCGAGTTGCAGCGCGGCCTCGAACGCATCGGGGGCCTGATCGATCCCATTGTCACCCAGGAACACATCATGCACTCGGAAGGAGAATGTCGTTGCATCGGCACCCAGCTTGTAGTCCCGCCGCGCCCCTGAGATCAACTGAGGATGCTCATCCAACCGAATCGTCGTCGCCGACACACTCACATCACCGATGAAGACCCAAGGACCTTGGGGTGAAATTTGGTTCGTTGATGCGTCTTGCGAGACAAGCTGAACATTCATATCAACCTGGCTTTGGTAGGCTGGCTCATCAAAATATATTGATGGTTTAGACGCAAAGGAGTCGCTCTCTACTAGTTCAGGCGTATTCTCTCCTTCACCTAAATTCGATGACACCAAAGCGGGTTGACAGGCAGAGGCAAGAGAGACCTGTCGATCAATTTCGAAGGAGCATAGTAGACGATCCCAGTAGTTCCATCTCCGCATGTTGTCGCCCAAGAACTGAGCGCTATGTGACCAGTAGGTGCGGGGACCAAAAAGTAGATCACCCCAGCCGAAATCGAAAGGCTGCAGCTCCAAGTTCACTGATTCGTGAAAGAACGATTGGAGACCCTCGCTACTACCAGCGCGCCCTACTGAATAAAATCTTGGCTTTGCAGCAAATGCAAAAATCTCAAATCTTTCAGGTACGCCACTAGGGTCCAGGGAAGCCACTGTTTCGAAGGATTCTTCGCTATATTCCCCATCAGCGTTCTGAATGCCGGTATATGCTAATCTTATCCAGCCGGGGGGGAACTCTGGCCAATAGTAGTTCGTGTTTTCACCGTTGATTGTCGCGGCTCCCGAGCGAAATCTGACGGTCTCATTAAAAACGTTGAAGTCTGATTCGGATCCCTCTGGAGGATTGGCATTGAGTTTCTGATCGTTGTATTTCCAGATTTCATCTCCCGCGTTTGAAAGATTGAGATCCCCACCTCTTGACTTCAGGGCTGCGTTCATCACCCAAATTAAATCGGACATCGCCCAGTCTTCTTCGTTGAACAAGTTGATGGTTTTCGAAACAGCCTGCTTTATTTGGCCGAAGTATGGGCCTGTTCCAAGGTAGTCCGCAAAAATGTCAGGCTGCCCGACGATAAACCGTGTTGGCAGATTAGATGTGTAGGACTGAGCAGGAGCGGCGGACTGAGTGGCAGCGTAGGATCGCAAAAGCACGGAAGGGCTAACTGAATTTGCCTCTAGCCTCAACGCTTCACCGACCACAACATTGCCCATGCTGTGCGCGAAGAGATGCACACGATTGTGGTAGTTGTCTGGGGCGCTAAGTGCCTTGAGTAATTGTTGAAGACCAGCCCCTGACTGATAGGCCTTGCGCTCGCTTCTCATGTAATTTCCAGGCGCTTCGGAAGCGAACTGCAATAACGGCTCGCTGTCAACATACTCAGTTGGCCAAGTAAAGAAACCATAGCTTCCTGAATATCCCTGCCAGAACAACCGTTTAAAGGAGGTTTCCGTAAAGGCCCTCCTTTGCTCCGGTGTCATCCGCCAACCGTGGACATGAAGTATGTAATCTTCATCCGGCTCCGGGAGATTGGGGTCGACTGCGCCTCCTAACCAATTACTAGACAACGAATTCTGTCGCTTAATCGGTGGTTTCGTGTCGGACTTAATGCTTAGTTGAACGGGGCTGTTTAGCGGATTGAAATCCGGGGCAACAGTGTCTCCGACCGTAAAATGATCGATCCGCGAAGGCGAAAGTGAGCCCGGGTTTCTCACACTGCCAGTGGCGGAAACCTCTGGGCTTTCCATTGGCAAAATTTCCAGGTATGCAGAGTCGCTGCCGATAGGCGTTGCGTTCCCTTGAATTTCCTTGGTCAATATGATGTCCAACGCTCCATATGATTGCGACACGCCTTCCAAAAGGAATTGTTGGATGGAGTCCTCGAACAAGTCGATAGGCAGCGGAGCATTCAATGTCACTGTTTCTGCCGATTGCAGGAGGCTGTGCGCCGCGGACTCGTTGTACAAGTATCCGGGGCCCAATACGCCGTCTGGAAACGCTTTAACATTGATAGAGGATCCTCGATTGACTGCGGATGGGGGAAACGAAAGCATTAATGCGTATTCTTCAGGAAGTCTGTCGATTAATGTAGCTGTTACCTGGAAGGACAGGAAATCTTCCAAGTCCCTGACGGAGGCAATGTTCTCATCCAGAAAATCAGGAAAGCCATAGTGCACGTCGTCGGCAGCTAATCCATCCGGTGTCGGTCCGAGGTCTCCATCTTGATCGCTATTAATCCAAAAAGGAAATGGCCGATCAATCGTTGTGGTATCGATGTATCTACTTGGCTGCCAATTTCCATTCACATTGTCGAATGCGATCGTCAGGTCAATTGCGGTAAAGCGAACGGTGTCAGAAGACGCCAATTTTTGATTTGACGTGTCCCCATCCGGGTATACCGTTACGACCACAGGGAGGTCGGCAAGCGAATCGCTCGCCTGGACGGCCTCAACATATAACATCAACTCATGCTGTCCGGATACTTCATCCGTTGTGAATGGCAGCGTACTCGCGTCGACTGCCGCGTCAGCCTCGATCAAGTCACCGTTTGGAAAAACGCCAAATTGTCTCTGGCTGCTTTTCGTCGCCCAGATTCTCAACGCTCCCTCTCCGGACACAGAATATACCCATGGTGATTCCCATGTCCCTGCTCCGTGTCGCTGCAGGTCATTCGCGCGCGAGCTCGCGTATTGAAACGAGAGTTTTGCTTTGTCGAGTTCTATGCCTGCTGGTAATTTCACCACAAGCGATTCCAATCGACTGCCGTCGAAAGTGAGTTCCGCGGAGTTGTCACTATTGACGTCCAATCCATCTGCGAAATCCGGGACGCCATCATTGTCAATGTCGCCGTCGTTGACGATCAAGATCTTCCCGGGGATGTCACGGTTTCCGTCGGCGTCAACAGGTAGCGGGTTCTTTTGAGCGAGATCTTCTCCATCGGGATCAAAGGAAATAACTCCATCGTTGTTGGCGTCAACGAGTAGAAGCTGTGACACAACGGTTGCCCGAAAAGAATCCGTGGCGGTCAACTGCGTTGTTCCCTCGTCTTGTTCAAGAAGACCGACAATCACGCGGTCGAAGCGTCCTGACTCAGGGCCGCGTATACCTTCGAGATAAAGCGTCGTCTTCCGTTGTTCATTGGACAGTCCAAGCTGCGCTGCTGTGTAAGTTGCCCCCGTGTCAGCCGGTTGGATGAAATCGGTTTGGACACTCCGAGCTTCGCTTCCGTCTTTTGTCCAGATTCGCAGGCTTCCTTCGGCTGGCACTTCCGCGTCGTCGGATGCAAGATCTACTGGGGGAATTGAAGCGTTGTAAGCGAATGTCAAGTGTGTTGTCTCTTCAATCTCAAGTCCTGGCGGAATCTCAATGACAAGCTTCTTAAACTCGAGCTTGCTGGCGATGTTGTCTTGCGGCAGGTCCGGATCAAGATCGTATCCGTCACGCCAATTTGGGATGCCGTCGCCGTCATCGTCGCCAAATCCCGTAGACAAGATCACTCCAAGTTCGCCGTCTTTGTCACGCAACTGATAGTCTTCGCCGAACAGGTCTTCATCGACGTTGCCGTCGTTGTTGGCGTCGACGAAAACACGTAGTGTCGGCGACTTTGTAATGAAGATGCCTGTGCCGTTTTCACCGACCGCGTGAAATGCGACGTCGCCATGGAAATTCAGTCCATCGTGCGTGACCACTTCTTGAACCACACCGATGTCCGAAAGAACATCACCTACGCCAACAACTCGTCTTAGACGATTGAAGTTGACACGTTCTTCAAGCGTTCCCGTTTCTTGGACTAGCAGCTTTGCAATATCAAGCCCCTTCACGGGGTTGTCGGTTCCCCGTTCCGAGGTGAATTGCAGGTGGTAGGCTGGATCATATTCGTTTTGGGAGATCGCATACGGACCGCTCGGGTGCGCGATATTAACCTGGGCATCGATGTCGATCGACGTGATCACACCAAAGTCTTCCAGCAGGTCCGCGTCGAAGATGTCATTGTCGTTGGCGTCGATCCATTGTTCGTTCGGGTCCAGGATTCCGTCGCGGCTGATGCCGACGATTTTTTCGAACTCCCCGGTCGCCGGATCGACAATATAAATTCCCGTTCCTTTCTCAACGTGCGTCGCGGCAAACCCGATCATTGTGCCGTCGTCGGTGATGGCTGGAAGTTTGCCCACGCTGGCAAAGCCGTTCTCCTGAGTTGCCAGCTCTTTGGGCTCGGTATAGGTCAGGTTGTTTGCGTAGAGCGTTCCGCCCGGCGTTGTGATGACAAATTCACCTGTATCGGCAACTCGCGGTGCGACCTTGTCGGACACCTGGCTTCCGAGGTAGCGAATGGGCGTATTTGGACCGGTCACCAGATAGTCGTCATGGCCGTGCTCGACCGAAGTCAAGGCGTTGAAGACATACTCTGGCTTGCCCAAGTTGTTGATACTGGCGGGAACTTGGTTGTGAACGAGCGCAAACGGCGATTGGTAATCGAGCTCCGAAGGAAATGCCCCCGCCGTTACCGGATTCAAGATGTAGACGGGCGGACGTTTGAGATCCTCTAAGATGAGATTGAAGAAAACAGCCCCGCCGACCAGCCCCGGAAGGAATGCCAGTCCGGCGCCACGCGGCGACGCCACGACCCCCGCAAACGGCGTGTCAATCAGGAATTCAAGGGTACGCAGCTTCAAGCCGGCGCCATAGAGCCCCATGTCCGACATTGCGACGACATCGGTCGTGTAGCCTGAATCAGCTTCTGTAGCATCCCATGTTTCGAGGAAGGCCAACAAAATCGGAGTGTTGGCGCCGAATGCGAGATCAGCGGCCCTTGCGCGTGCAGCCAACGCCCGATGGGCGAGGACTTCCAATTCGTCATTGATTTGAACGTAATCGCCGAAGGTCAGCCTCGGCGACTCTTCGAAGGAAGGTACTCCATCGAACACCGGATGATTGATGACGTCATGCATCAGCTGCCGGCGTTCAAAGTCGGGTGAGCCGGTGTCAACCGTGTAGACGTTCGAATAGATCTTCTCGTCACGTTCCTCCTCCGCGGTGAACGCTACCCATCCCCGGTTATTCAGCGATAGACCGATTCGGATGTCGTGGAAATCGGTTGCAACCGGTTCCGGCCCCAGTTCATCGATTGCGTTGACCTTGATCCGAACGGTTGCCGTGGAGACTTCCCCTGATCCGTCCTGGACGATGTACTCGAAGGAGTCTTCCTGTTGCGAACTGTCCTGGAAGAGTTCCGCCAGGATCGTCGATTCAGTTGGGTCGTATTCAAAGCTCCCGTCGGGGCGGACCCGATATTCTGCACCTTTCTCCGTGACGCCACTGAACTCTTCGATCGTCAATTGATCATTGCGGTCCGGGTCGGTGTCGTTGACCAAGAGCCCCTTTCGAGCGGAAACATAGAGCACTCGCGACTGGGGAATGATAAAGCCAGAATCGTCCTCCGCCGTCGGCGGATCATTGCGCCCCTCGATCGTGACGAACGCAATGGCCGGATCACTTGCCAAGCCATCAGTGGCACGATAGGGCAATTCGAACGTTTCGTTTTCTCCTTCCGAAAGCCAGTTGAAAGCCCAGCGCGGATCGAAGGAAAAATCGCCGTCCGCATAAAGGGTCACCGTCGGTTGGTTCACGTTCGGACTGGTCTGCTCCACAGCCGCCAGTGGAAATGGCCCCTCATCGGGATCGGTGTCGTTGTCGAGAACGCTGTACGATGAATAGAAGATCTCATCTTCGTTCGCCGTGTAATTGTCGTCGTTCGCCGTGGGGCGAACGTTGGGTGTCGGACGCGGCGGCGGTTCTGGAGGATCAATGTCAGGCGACACGGTAACGAGTCCCAAATCAATGTCGCGGTCGATCGATCCCGGCGAGAGAGTGATCAGTCCAGTGCGATCACTTCCGTTTTGAAGATCACTGTCAACGGACTCGTCGGATCCTGCACCCGGCGATGTCGCTGCAAGGCCTTCGGGTATATCGATGGAAACCCGATACTCCAGTGCGGGATCCAATCCGGCAAACGCGTAGTAGCCATGGTCCGACGTTGTGACCGTCTCCAAGACGCTCGACGCCCGATCCAACAAACTGACCTCGATTCCCGCGTGTCCGCGTTCACCGACGTCTTGCAAGCCGTTTCGGTTTGCGTCGTACCAAACACGATCTCCCAATGTGGCGAAGGCCGCTGCGGTCGGGTCATTCACAAGCTCAAGGTTTACCGTCGCGGTAGCCTCTCCGCCGTATCCGTCCGAAATGGTGTAGCGGAAAGAGTCTGAGAACTCCTGTCCGAAAGTCGAGTCGACAAACACCTCGCGAGGGTCATAGTCGAACGTGCCGTCTTCGTAGACTGAGAACGGTACTCCGAGGGTAGAAGAGCCTGTCGCCGGTAGAACTGCCAAGCGATCTCCGTCCGTGTCGGTATCGTTGGCAAGGACTCCCTCGCCTTGTGATGTGACGGCGAAGACCTGATTGATTGGAACCGGGCGTTCACTTCCGTAGACATCGTCTTCAGCATTCGGGGCAGCATTCTCGCGAGGCGAGTCAGCGGTATCAGAAGGCGAATCACTTGCTTCTTCAGCCTCACGGAAGAAACGCATGGTGGTGGAGAATACGTTCCCGGCCGCATCGAAAACGTCGACGGGGATAAGGTTCTCGCCAGGCTCCAGTGATACTCCGATCAAATCGAATTGCCCCAAGGCATCGACAAACGAGAATCCCTCGGTCTCAGGCAGGCTAATGATGCTTCCAGGTTCCGCTGCTCCAGAAACAGTTACGGTGCCGGCAGACGTGCGGCGATCCCCGCGAGTTCCAGAATCACTTTCTTCGGCGAGATCGTAGCTGTAAGCGGGAAGGAGGGAATCGACAGTGATTGTCAGTGGCAACGATTCAACACTGAGGTTGCCTGCCACATCCATGACGCGCGCCGTGATCACGTTTTCACCATCTGGCAGCCCGGGCAGTTGGAATGTTCCGTCCGAGTTGACGTGCCCGCGAGCAATCTCCTTTCCGTTGCGATACCAAATTGTTAGCAGATCCGCTGCCATCGGGAAGCGAACCCGTGGCCGAACGGATGATGTCAAGTCATCCGCGGAACTCCATCCCGAATCACTTGCACGATCCAAATCGGGGGCGAAAATCGCGGGAGCGGACTGATCAAGATTAAAGGTCGTGGTCGTCGACGAGGCGTTGCCATCAGCGTCCGTCGCACGCATCTCGATTTCGTTGATGCCACGTCGCAGCGACTGCGAAAAGACATCTTGGAATGAGTCTTCTTCGATAGAAAAGAACCCGGAAACGACGATCGATCGCAGATCGACCCAGTCACCTCCGTTAAGGCGTCCTTCGAAAGTAGCAACGCCGCTAGGATCACGAACGAGGCCGGTGTGATCCGCAATGCTCGTGATTCGGTCTTCGTCGCTGTTTCCGGTGTCATCAACCAGCGAAATCTCCATCACCGGGCCGCTTGTATCCTCAAAGGCGATGCGAATCTCCGTACTCGATTCGTTTCCGGCGATGTCGGTCGATGAAACGGACAGTGAGTTCTCACCTGGTTGAAGACGAATGTTCGCGAGCAAGAATTGCCCATCGCCGTCGGCAGTCGAGAAATTCTCGGTTCCCGCCAAGTTGATACGAGAATACGGTTCTGCCGTACCCCGCAAACTGATCGTGTCTTGGGAGGTTTTCGTTGCTTCGTCGCCGGCCCGATCGGCGACCGAGAGCGCCGCGTTCGGTTCCGACGGAGTGATGGAATCGACAATGATCGTGGTCGGAAGTGAGAAGCTTGAGACGTTGCCGGCGGGGTCTTCGCTGGTGAACGTGAAGACGTGGGTTCCGTCGGCCGAGTCGGCGATCGGAAACTCCGTCGTCGGCCCCCCGTCGACCTGTGCGATTTGTTGTCCGTCCTTGTAGAGCCGGACGATGGATCCGGGCTCGGTGGCGGTCGAGAGCGTGAAGCTGGACTGACGTGTGATGTTGTCGGTTAGACTTTCACCGGTGTCATCGGCGGCTGCCAAATCGAGAGGAGAAGAAACCGTCGGACGCGCAGTATCAAGCGTGTAGGTAAACGACTGTGTCGGAGAAACCTGACCGAGCGTGTCCGTCGCCGTGACTTCGAGCGTGTAAATGCCATCGGGCAAATCGCCGCCGGCCAACGCCATCAGTCGACTGATCGACAAATCCAAACGCGCACCATCGAGCCACGATGTGACATCCTGCAAAGCACTGCCGTCAAACGAAACTTGCACTTGCGCGATTCCGCTCGGATCATCAATCTTGGCGGACAGGTCGGCTCGATTTGTGATCTTGTCCGTAGCATCGCGCCCGCTATCCTCGACGAGTCCGACGTTGATCGTGGGTGCCGATACATCGGTCGCACTCGTGGTGATTGTGCGTGTCAAACTTGTTGCGTTCCCGGCCAGGTCCGACGCTTCGACAATCAAGCTGTTCACGCCCTGTGCCAACGCGATGCCGTCGGCTCGAAACGCTCCGGTGGCATCCGCCTGCGTTATGGCAATGGGATGATTCGCATCGCTGTTTCGATAGACTCCGACAAAAGCATTCGGTTCCGTCGTCCCCACGATCGAAACACTCTCGACGTCCGTTGAATCGACATCGATGGAAGTGGTTGTTCCGTTTTCGGTGATCTGGGCGTCGAGCGCGGCGGGTGCCGTTTGATCAACCTGAACCGTCATCGGGGATGAAGTCGAACTCGCATTGCCCGCTTCGTCGCGGGCGATCAGCATGATCTCAAAAACACCCTCGCCAGGTAGGACAACGGGGATCGTTGCCGTTCCCGTCGAAACTCCGGATGCCAGCGAGTTCCCGTTCACGATCACTTCGACAATGGCATCGGGTTCCGCGGCCGCAACCAAAATGACGTCGGTCAGATTCGTGATCCCGTCATCGCGATTGTGCCCGCCGTCAGCGACCTCGGCCAAGCGGGCGGCCGCGGGAGTTTCAGGAGCGACCGTGTCGACGACAAAGCTGAGGGTCGCGATCTCCGATTCATTTTCCAATGCATCAAAGGCTCGGAAGCGAACGGAATACTTGCCGTCGATAATCGATACGCCCGTCAATGTCTCCAGTTCATCGGGCGCAATTGAAAACGTCCCGTCGGTGGCGGAATGACTGATGGTTTGCCAGGGGCCGCCATCCATTGACAACTCGACGCGTTCGATCCCGCTCGGATCCTCGGCCGTGCCCGCAAGCGTCGCATCCGAAGTGATTCGGTCTCGAGGATTGACACCGGTATCGCTTGCCAAACCGATTTGAATCTCGGGTGGTGTGGTTTCATTGCCGATCCGAGTGATCGTCAACGATGACCCGAAGCCCGCACCGAATTCCGAGTCCGTTGCCGACCCTGCGAATACGATCAGTTTATTTTGGCCGACAAGCAGCGGAACATCCCCAAAAGCAAACATCCCGTTGAGCAAGGTTCGCGTGGTCGTTTGCGTAACCTCGAGGGTCAACTCGGAAAGCGGTGTCGCGGTTCCGGCGATTGTGACGGGCGATAGGCTGGTGGTGTTGTCGCCGGGAGGCAGCGAGTCGTCACTTCCAGGTTCCAGCGCGACCTTGGAGACCACGACGCCTTGCCCGAAGGCTGGCCCCGCGGCGGAATAGCCGTATGAATAAAGCATCGCAGAACGATCGACGTAATCCACCAGCCCGTCACCGTTGATGTCGGATGACAAGTCGACTTCAAGGTTTTCCTCGACCGCAGCCAGCGCTTCCTGAAGCTGATTCGCATCGTTGGCATCGATTTGCCGATCGTCGTTGACATCCCCGGCCAGCCTCAGTTGCATGGTGTACGCTGCGCTAGGACCGGAGACGCGCATCAGCGTTAGTCCGGCTTGATCAATCATGAACAGACTGGTTGCACGCGTGCCGTCCACCACGCGCGACACCTGCTGGCCCCCGTCGAGACTGACCAACGGCGGGGAATCTTGTTGAGACTCGACGACGACTTGCAGAATCAACTCGCCGCGTGGCGACGCGTTCAATTGCTGCTGCGTCCATTCAATCGTGAAGAGTTGTTCGATTGCCGGATCGCGGCTGTAGTTTCCAACGTTCCCAGTAAACTCGTCGATCGACCCAAGTGATGCGGTGACCTGGGATTCCTCGATGGTATTTCCGTACGCCAGAACCGTTCCGCCATCGGCGTCGTCGGAAACGATGAGTCGACCGTCGGCATCATAAACATAGGATCCGAGCGGACTGCCCGTTTCATCCGAGATGCCACGCAGCAAGCCCGTTTCGTTGTAATTGAATTGTCGATAGCCTCCCGTACTCGTTGAGACACGGCTGATCCGGCCCTCACGATCACGCGTCAAGTTGATTCCGGTCAATCCCTTGGTGTCGATCCGACTGTCGCTGACATGAATCGCGCATCCGGGGCCATAGACGATGCTGGTGGTATGTCCCTCGCCATCGAGCTCGTAATGTGGTCCCGTTCCTGGCTGGATGGTGAAGCTCGTGCCAGGCAACAGCCCATTGGACGGATGGTAGGGCAACCCGGTTCCGAGTTGATAGAACTTGCCATTGACGCGTCGAAGCATAGCGTCGACCGATTCGAGCGTCGCACCGGCGCCCGAGTCCGCTTGCCAGCGCGGGCGATAGTAGGTCAATCCGCCGAGACTGATCGATTCGGGTGAGAACGTGAATCCGACTCGCCGTCCATCCGGAAGCGACGCATAAAGTCGCGAACCCTCGGAAAGGGGTTCGTAATCACCAAACCCTTCGCGCCCCGTGCTCGGTACGTCGGTTTGGATCACGTAGTCAAGCTCCGCCCAACGCCACCCGCCGCCAAAGGTCGAATCAAACGCGGCCAACGACGAGTCGTAAACCCGGGTCAGCGAAAGCGTTTCGCCATCGGCTTCGAACGAGTCATCTCGATTCGTTTGGCGATAGACACGTGATTTGTCTGACGAGTTGACTTCGATCCGCATCCGTGCGGTCGCCGGACGACCCGAGATGTCGATTGCCGACAGACGCAACTGATAAAACCCGTTTGCCATTTCCCTCGGGTCGATCGTCGCCAACGTTCCATCAAAGGGCTGATCGCCCGCGGCAATCTCGCGGTACCGATCGGATCCCCATGGAGCCAAGGAGAGGGACCATTGATCAAGATTGGAATCGTCGATTGAGCCGACGACATCGATTTCTTGGCGGATTCCCTGATAGCCGATTTGGCTATTCAGGCTGAGCAGCGGCGCAAGGTCATCGGAATCGTCGAGTGTCTTTAGAAAGACGCTGTCCGAAGCACTCAGCCCCTGCCGATCTTGGACGAATCCTTCCAGCAGGATTTTTCCTGTTTCCGAGGGGCGAAGCGTCGCGTGACCATTGGCGTCCAAGTCGACTTCCTGTCCGGCGGCAAATAGCCGAACGGTTTCGATCCCCGATAGACTCGCTCCGGTCACCCGCACTGAAACGTCTTGATCGGGGCCGACCGGGAAGCTCGGAGTCAACTCGATTTGAACCTTTGGCGGGACTGGTTCATTCGTCACCCGAAGCAGCGCATTCTGCCTTGCAGTTTTGACTCCATCGGTCAGCGTAAAGGTCACGATGTAATCGCTGGCCTGGCCGACGACGGGTGTCCACGTGAACTCGCCGGTTGCTTCATCAAGCGCTGCACCTTCGGGCAACAGCACGGCGCCGTGTCGAAGATCATCCCCAAGATCGGGATCGGTGCCCACAAGCTGGAACGACAAGGGGCGTCCGACCACGCCGGCTTGGTCGATCGGTTCAAGGACCGGCGCGCGATTGACATCATCGACGCGGAGTCTGAACGTCATCACATCCGTTCCGCCGCGCGAATCTTCTGCCGTGACGTTGAGTTGGTAGATACCGGATTGATTGAACGAGGGCGTCCATTCAAGCACCTGGGCGTCTTCGATGAGAACCGCACCGGCGGGAAGATTATCGATCGCCAGGTCATAGTCATCGAGATCCGGGTCGATCGCGGCGAGCAGCAGACGATAGGCGGCACCCTCACTCGCGAATTGTGGGGCGACGCCAACGATCAACGGTGCCCGATTGGTGTCGGTGACGTTCACCGTCAAGGTGTCTTCGATCGTCAGGTTTCCGTCGCTTGCTGCGATGACGATTGAGTACTCACCGGCATCATCAAAGCCTGGGGTCCAAGTCAAGTTCCCCGTTGCAGAATTGAACGTCGCGCCGGCCGGCAATCCGGAAACGATGTCGTAGCGAAGCGAATCGCCATCGGGGTCTTCTGCGACGACGTGGAGGTCCAGCAATTGCGTTTCCGCGACACTGGCAATCAGCGAAGAAGTAAAGTTCGGCGCCTGATTGGTTTCCCGAACGCGAATCGAGAAGGTTTCGATATCTTGCAGTTCGTTGCCGGGGACGGAATTGCCGCCGTCCGCAACATCGACGGTCACAGAGAACGTCCCGGTTTCTGCAGGAGTCCAATTCAAAGTCGCGCGGCCGTAGACCGAGCTTTCAACGATACTCGCGTTGTCGATACCGGCCACCGAGTACGCCAGCGTTTCCTCGTCCAGGTCGTATGCCTTGAGGGGAATCTCGATGGTCTCGCCGAGCATTACCACTCTGTCGCCGATAAAGTCGAGCACCGGCGGGTCATTCTCGGACGTGACTTCGATCACGAAGTCAAAGAAGGTGGTCAAGCGATCGAATCGCTCGCCTCCCGGTGCGTAGTCCACTGCCGTGATTCGGATCGGATGATTGGCACGGTCACCGGTCACGGGATTCAGGACGAATTTGCCGCGACCATCGCCGAGGTCAGTGAATTCGACGAAGTCCGGAAGGCTTCGGTTGCTCAGTGAGCTTGCTGCCGTCAACGTGATCGGATCTCCATCCGGATCGCTGACGTTGACGACGAACTCGGTCGTTTCATCGCGAGCAATCGTCACCGTATCGATGGGCTCAATTACCGGCACGCGGTTTTGGCTCAGCACTTCGATGGGTACGGTCAAGTTCGCAGTCGCATTCGCGCCGACGCCATCGCCGTCGTCGATCGCGGTAAACGAAACGGTGTAGAGCCCGGCCTGGTCGAATTCGGGCTGCCAGGTAAACAATCCGGTTTGTTCATCGAAGTCCGCGCCATCGGGAAGCAAGCGAGTCGGACGATAGGTGACGGTCGGCTGAGCATCATCGGAGTAGTTCAGCGATCCATCATCCGACCTTACCGGCGGGACAAAGTCAGGGTTGTCCGGATCACGGGCGAAGACGCGGAACGAGACTTGTTGGCCTTCGAAGACCCTCCAGGTTCCGATTTCATCAAACTCGGGTGCGGCATTCGCGTTCAAGACTGCCAGTGTGCTGACAACCGAATCGGAATGATCCCCGGCAAATGCGGTGAAGGTGACTTCGTAGACGCCTTGCCGGGCATAGCCCGGTGTCCAGGTCAGTTCGCCCGTGATCGGATGCAAGACGGCTCCATCTGGGAGTCCGCCGGCCACATACCGTATCGAGTCCCCATCGGGATCCGTTGCCGTCACTTTCATCAGCAACGTGTCGCCTTCGCGCAACAGACGACTACCCGGATCCGCTATCACCGGCGGCAAATTTCGCGGCAAGATGGTCAGGTCGATTGAGACTGTCGAGTCGACCTTACCGTCCGACGCGTAGAAGCTGATGTCGGGATAGAACCCGACATCGTCCGATTGGGGATACCAATACAGTGATTGTGTTTTCGCATCAAAAACGGCATCCGGCGGGATTTGTGAAGCCCAGCGGCGAATCGAGTCCCCATCCGGATCAGAAGACGGTACGGGAATAACAATCGGGCTGCCGGGATATCTCGCATAAGATCGTCGTTCCAACGAGAATTCCGGCGGATGATTGCCTCCCGCAACTTCGATCACGAAGGATTGCTCATCCCATGCGGCTTGTGGATCGTAGGCGCGAATCGTGACCTCCGTTTGCGTCGAATCGTTGGCAACGGGAGTCCAAACCAATTGGCCGGTAACCGGATCGAGCGACATCGCTTCCGGACCTTTGGTCAACACGTAAATCGGCTGGCTGCCGTCCGGGTCGGTTGCAAGGACCTGGTACTGATAGGGCTGGCCGACTTGGGCGGTCGTCACCTCGGTCGATTCAATATCGGGCGCCTGATTGTCACCGACAATCGCAGAAACGGAATTGGCGAAGTTGACACGCAAGTCGTTGGGCGAGTTGATGGCGACGGTACGCCCGATCGTCGAAGCTCCTACGGCAAGGTTGTTTCCGCCCGGGACGTTGGAAGACAGATTGACGAGCCAATTGCCACTGTTGTCTTGAGCCGCGCCATCGGGAGTTCCGGGGTAACCGTTTGACGGATTGAGCACCAGATACAAGGGCAACACCAATGGCAGGTCGCTCTTGTTGGTCAGGCTGACGTCGTAGCGAATGGTTTGGGTCGATCGCTCGAGTCGAGAATTAGAAAAGTCAAAGTCGACGAAAGGCGCGACGGAATCGACAGCGGTGAAAGTCGTTACAAATGGTGTTCCCATCGCAACGCCCAGTCGTGTTTCGATATCGCCCGAGACGGTTAACGTGTATTCGGATTCGCGTAAGCCGGTAACGGTCAACAGGACGGTATCAGTCGTCGGATCATAAATGGCTCGACGAAGCTCGGCGTGATTGCCATCGGCATCGGAAAGCTGATAGTTGCCGAGATTCAGTACGGACCCGCTGCCCTCGCCGTCGTCGGTGCTCATCTTTTGATCAAAGCGCACACTGATCAGGCTGAGTGGTAGCCCGACGTTGGCATCCTGAGGCGGATTGGTTGCCACCACCACCGGTTCCAATTGGGCAATGAGTAGATCAACTTGTTCGGACTGACTCACCAGGATGCGACCGTCCCTTGTGGTCTCGATCGTATCACCGCGGGTGCCGTTCTCAGCCAGAGTGACACGCCGCCCCGTCACGGTGTCGATCATGACGAGATCGCCGCCGTCGCCATCGGAGTCGCTGTTCTGAGAAACGAATAGCAATCCGTCGAGCACGCTATTGGTTGCACCAAACTTGATCGAATCGATCGACGCCTCGAACTCGAACATCGCTTCGGCACGACCGCGATCATTGATGCGGACGACAGCTTGCCGTTCCGGCCAAATGACGGCCCAAAGTGATCCGTCTGGGGCAAAGTCCATACTGCCGAATCGAAGGTTCCGATCGCGCGTGACTTGGTTGAACTCGACGGCGCTCACTTCACCGGTGTCGGTATCGACATCCAATTCAACCGCTGCAATTCCGCGATCGGTTGTCACAACCAACCGATCTGGGTTTTCTGGATCCGCAACGACGGACGTGGTGATTCCAGTCCCAAACTCCTTTAGAACGCTCCCATCGGAAGGATCCAATTGCAGCAGCGGACCTCCGCCCGTAGCCGCCCAAAGTCGGCCCGCGGCATCAAACTCCAAGCCGTAGATCGGATGATCTAGCGTTACCCAAGGAGAGCCGTTGTCCCCACCGTCTCGGTCATAGCGGAAGATTTGGTTTCGTGATTGTCCGCCCGAAACCAAAATCATCTGGTCCGGTGTTTCGGTGATCGCCAGCGGCCCGATTCCGGCAGGCCCCGGTATGAACCCTGTCGCAAATGCTGAATCTTGCAGCGGGGCAAGCACAAAGCCGAATGAAGAGTCGCCCTTCTTGGACGGAACGCCTCGTTCCGCCACATCAAACAAGGGATTGGTTGACGGATCGGGAACCGGTTGCAGAGGTACGCCCAGGTCGACAGGAAGTGTATTGATCGCATCTGCCGATGAAACGTCTGTCGTCGGATCCACCACGGAAGCACCGACGGTGGGCTGCTGGCGATTCCCCGCGCGATCGGTCGCCAGTGAAAGGAAGCGATAGCGCCGTCCCGGTTCGCCCTCAAAATTCACTGTGCCGGACGCGTCGGTGAGCTCCGACTGCCAAATCAGATATGGCCCATCGTCTTCCGAGACATACAGATTAACGTAGTCCAAACCGGATCCGCCGGCAGTGTCTTCGGCCGACCATGTCAGCGAATAAATCGAGCCGTTCTGGTCGATCTCGAGCGAAGACGTCGGCAGATCAGCATCGAATCTCACGCGCACGGTCGGCGTGACTTCGGGTGGCGCATTGTCGAGCAGCACGCGCGCCTCCATCGGTAAAACATCTCCCGTCGAAACCGACTCCGCGGCACGCACGGTGAACTGCACGCTGGCCGTGCCTGCCCCTTGCGCGTTGTTGGGCGGCAAGAAACCCTTCGAGACATCCCGAAGGACTTCGCCGGTTGCGGGATCGATCGCTTGGATCACCCAGCTTGCCGTGGATGTTGCCAAGTCGATTCCTGCGCTGACGCGCAGAATAAAACCGTGTGTCGAGACGAAGTCAAAATCGCCCTGGAACGACGGTTGATTCGTCGGCAGTTCGATCGGCGGAAGCGTCCCGACTTGGATATTGCCGAGTCGGAATGTTCTGGGATCGGCGTGATCATCCAGTTGCACCAACACACGTGCTTCGGCGGAGTTTGTCGGCGCGCTCTCCGGGTTTTGGAAACGGACGGTGTAGGGGAGATCTTTTTCTACGGGTACGAAACCATTGCTTTCCGCCGTGAAAGGGCCGGCCAGTGATGCCAGCCCGAAACTTGATTCGCCACCGTCCAGAAAACGGGAAAGATCGACCGACTCGAACGGGGCCTCGTTGTCTGGCGTGATGCCTGTAATCAGATAGTCCGCCGGCAAACTGTTTCGTGCATTCCAGGCGACCCACGGGACGTAGACACGCAATGACTGTGTACGTGTCGGGGCGATCGCTCCCAAATCCAAATCCAACGTCTCGCCGAGTTGTGGCACGTCGTTGGCATCGGTCAGTCGAGGCGGCAACAACTCGAACGTCGGAGACGTGAATCGCGCCGGATCATCCTCCTTCGGTGCAATCGTGCTGTCGTTGTGGCCATACCAGCCCTTGAGACGATCAAAGAAAGTGACCAGGTCGTCGGCGCGAACTGACTGGCCGGTCGGTCCGGCGATGATCCCCGACGCAAGCGTGGCCATCAGACTCACCAAACCCGGCCGCTCGCGCAGCGGCGGATCTTGGCCATCGGGAAGCAGGATTTCCGCAGACTCAAGTCCGGCGAGATAGAGATCTGAGAACACGGCCGGATCGGCCGCCAAAGCCAACAATTCAGCCGGAGCGTCACTCGAATTAATGATGCCCTGTCGAAGTTGCTCTGCCTGGCCTCTCGCATGATCGACGAACTCCTCACGCGTCAATGCCGTTGCGCTTGCCGTCACGTTGAACTGGAACGGAACGAACGGCTTCTCAAGAATTCCGGGCTTCCCGCCCAATGCCTGCCACGCGATTCCGAGCCCCGGAACGATCGAATTGAGGCCGGCCGAGATGTCATCATCGAGCAGCCCCTCATAGTCGGGAAAGACGCTGTAGAAGCGTTCTCGAAATGCGTCGGCATCCCGATCCTGCATCTCCTTCAAACCGGGATAGGTAAACGTCGTGAAGGAAAACCCGGTGAATCCGTCGGCTTCGGTGTCAAGCAAGTAGCCCGAGGCGAGGTTGTATCCGTTGGTGTTGACGATCGGATTGAGGTCGGGCCATGGAACGTCGTCAAGGGCATCGCTATCGGGGCGTCCGTCCGCGTTCGTGGAAAAGTCCAGGTAGGGCAAGCTATAGACCCAACCATTGGTTCCCATTTCGGGAACGCCGACCTGATAAAAGACGTAGGGCGTATCCAAGTTGCTGAGACTTTGGAACGCCACGCTATACAGGGCATTGTCTCCGGCCAAGATGACTCTCGGACCGCCGATTCCAATGCTGACGTCCGGTTGAATGACGTCTTGAATCAGGAATCGATAAGGAACGACAACCGGGTCTTCTCCGGGATTGCTCACGCGAACGTCGTACAATCCGTGCGGCAAATCGGTGAAATCAAAGACGGCCCGGATCGTCGTCGCATCGACCACCTTCAGCTCTCGCGGGGCACGGGCACCAAATCCGGGGCGTTCAATCGAAACCGATGCCTGGTCTGAAAAGCCCGATCCGCGAATGGTCGTTGTGAAGTACTTTCCGCTACCGGCGACGTCCGAAAAGATGTCCGTCACCGCCAAGGGCAAGTACTCTGCCCGAATCCGTAAGTCGGTGTTTTCAGGATTAATCGACCGACCGCGTATCAAGACGTAGTAAGAGCCGGGACGGGTCGTCGGAATGACAGCGGTCCGCTTGGATGCCCTGTCGACGGATCCGATCGCGTCAAATTCAGTACCGGACGGGGCCGCTTCATGCCTGAGGTAAACTTCCACGACCGAATCGGGGTCGGCCGACTCGACTTCGACCTGTAACGTTTCTCCGGCAGTCACTTCGACCTTGAAAAGACGCTCTCGGCCGGACTTCAGATCGGTGTCAGAAGAGACGCCGAGCAGTAACTTGTCGACGTCTACCTGGGTGGAATCAGCGGCAACGGTTGTATTGTTGGACTCGCCGGTTCCTTCGTAGACGTTGTCGTAGATATCCGTTCGAACAATGAAACGGTAGCTGCCGTCGGTCGCCGCTGGTGCATCGGTTTCGAGTTGCCGTGTGTAACTTACTCCCGGTGGAAGCGTACCACTGTAGGACGCCCGGCCCACAATCGGGTCACTCGGGTCCCAAACCGAGTCATCCGATAGATAAACAGTATCGAACCAGGCGCCTTTGGCCGTTTCGACACTCTCATTTGCAACGGTCCAGGTGACCGTCATGGGTTCGCCGGGGACAATCAAATCGGGCACCGAGATGTCTGCGATTTGCAGGTCGCTCGGTGGCGGCAGTTCAATCACCATCGGCTGAAACGATTCCGTTTGATTATTCGCTTCGCCGTCACCTTCGAACACATCGCCGATCACGCCACGCCGAATCGGATCGGTCACGACGATCACGTACCAAGGACCGAGCAGGTCGGTCGGAATCTGGAACTGGTAGGAACGCGAATACTGCTCGCCGGCAGCGAGGCCCCGCTCGTGAGCGATCGAACCGATGTACCGGTCGGCCGATAGATCGAGATCCTCGTCACGTGATAAATAGATCAGATCGGACCAGTCGGCTTGTGACGCGATGGTATCTCCACCGGTGTTGGTCACCGTATAAAAGACATCAACGATTTGCCCCCGATCCACGCGCGTCGGGGCGACAAGCTCGGTCACTTGCAAATCGGGAGGATCGACCAATTGAACATCAATCGCCTCGGCCGTGATGTTGTTGCCCTCGCCGGCAAATTCATACACGCGCCCGCGACTCTGTCCACGCGAAGCGTTACTCGCCAGGTCCCAAGGTTCCAGGGGATTGTTGGCTTCGAACACCGTCCCGGCCAAATAAAAACCGATATCGCTCTTCACTTGGTTGTAGGGATCTCGATAGGCCGCCGAATCGGTATAGGCCAACAGATAGAACGTCCCACCGATCGCTTCGGGCAGCTTTACGTTCGTGGACACCGTGTAGCTGTCACCGGCTTCCAGGATGGACGAGTGCGAATGAGTGAGAATCTGATAATCCTTGCTGTCCAGCGACGCATCATGTGAGATGAAGATGCGGTCGGTCCAACTCCCGACGCGTGTCGCGCGATTGCCAATATTCCTGACTTCAAATTTGACAGGAATCGTTTCGCCCGAATTCGCATCCTTTGGAAAATCGATCGATTCGATGCGCAGGTCCGGTTCTCGGTATTCGATCGGGAACGCTTCACTGTGAACATTATTGAACGGATTTTCAAAGGCCCAGCGTCCGAAGTGGCTTAGCCAGAAATCGTTGCTGCCGCTTGTACCAGGCCAAAGATCGGTTCGCAGGATCCGCGATTCATACTTGAAGTAGGCTGGATTACGGTCGTTGTTGGCGTTCAGGTGAATATGAAGGTAGTAGTCACCGTCCGTCCCTCGCGGAAGCCGGATCTTTGTGACGATCTCATAGCTATCGCCGGGCCGAAGTTCACGCTCCTTTTGATAGGTTATTTCACCCAAATAGGAAGCTCTTCGGCGTATGAACTCCGCATCCGCGGAGACCCACAAGAAGTCACGCCAGTACTTTGATCCCGACCAAACCGAGTTTTTACCGACGTTAGTGACGGTGTAGCGAACCACCGTTTCCTCGCCGGAAATCGTATCCGGTTCAAAGGCAACCGAAGTGACCTTCAGGTCGGCGGGGATCGGCTCAATGTCTGCCGGACGGTTTGCCGAGTTGTTGTTTTCATTTACTTCGCGCACCATCGAACTGTCGACGCCATCAGCGGCAACGACGATGTACATGCCGGCCGCTGACGGAGAAAGCTCGATGTCAAGCGAACGCGAGTAACCTTCCCCGAACGGAAGTTCGCCGGAATGTGGAACTTCGGCCAGCAGTAGCCTTGTCGCGCCGGGGGCGTATGGATCGGGATGCGACGACAGATAGATGGCGTCTTTCCAGTTGTCCGTGGCGGCAGCGTTACCTCTGTTTTCGACGCGGTACGAAACGTTGATCGTGTCACCGCCCTTGGCAGTTGCGACGGTCTGGAGATCAACCACCTGAAGATCGGGCAGCTTCGCGAGCACGTCGACCTGGCGTGCCTTGTAGTTATTGTTGTCGACCTGATTGGGATCGTCCGGATTGGTGTTGACCGCCAAGGTGTCTTCGGCAACGGCGTTGAAAGGATCCGACCATGGCGTGATGTACCAAGCTCCCGCATCGATCCCCGACGGAATCTTCACTGTTGTGACCACGTCGTAACTGGCATCACGAACAAGCGACCCATCATGCTCGATTGACTTGAGCAGGATATCTCCCTGGCCCGGGTGCGGTCGGTTTTTATCGCGCGTCAACCAAACGTGATCGAACCAAGTCGACGCGTTCGATTCACCGGATCCGCGGTTTTCCACGGTGAATTCAACCCTCACGTCGACGCCATCGGAAACTTGCACCGGTGCGACGACACGCGTCACCATCAGGTCCGCCAAAGGTTGCGGGGTCACATAGATGGGTTGGGCGACGATGTTGTTGGCTTCATTGGGCCACTCGTCCACCTGACCTGCCGCATCGGTTTGCAGCAGCAAGAACATGTCGTTCCGGTAGCGGATGGGGATCGAAACGGTCGGCGTCGATGTTGAATAACGCTCTCCCAACCCGAGCGCCGATTGGCTTTCCATTTCTCCCAGCAGCAGGTCGTCACGTGAAAGCTTGTTGTCGAGCGATAGGAAAACGCGATCTATCCAAGTCCCACCGCTCGCCGGAACGCTCCCCTGATTGATCACATCAAAGCCGACCGACAACACACTACCGCCTTCGACAGACCTCTGAGCCTGAATCGTTGATGGGTCGATCTGCAAATCCGGGCGGGGATTCAAGCCAATGACCAACTCGGTCATCGAAAACCCCCGGTTGTTCTCATCAGCGGGCGGTCTTTCGTACAGGTCCTGGGAAGCATTCGTCACGACCGAAACATCAAAGACGCCTTGGATTCGTCCGGGAATCCGCACCTGTTCGGTGCGTGTGTATCCCAATCCCGCTTTGACGGCGAAGTCTCGACGAAAACTTCCGATGACATATTCATCGGGACTGGGAACACCCTTCTCGGTCAACACAACACGGTCGATCCAGTGCCCTTCTGCGTCTTGCACTCCGTCGTTGGTCACGGTCCAAGTGACATCGATCAAGGTTCCCTCGACCGCGTCGGGAGGACTGAGTACCGACTCAACTTTCATATCCGGCGATGGTGCTTGATCGACGTCGATCGCATCGCTGGCCAGGCGATTGTTGTCGGTGAATAGGAATTCAAACGGGCCGGCAAACTGCCCGCCTTGCGGATCGGCGGTTTGAACAATCGCGTATACGGTCGTCGGCGTTTCATTGGGCAGCGTGACATCGACGGTCCGCTCGTACGTCCCGTCTGGCTCCAAGAAACCGAAATGGGCGAAGTACTGAGGCGATGTGATCGGGTCGTTTCCGTCGGGATCCGATGCCAGGTATACCGAGTCATTCCAAGCCCCGGCGCTGGTTTGGCCGATGCCCCGATTCTGGACCATCCATCGCAGTTGAAGTGACTCGCCCGTCGTGGCCGATGACAACGCATCTAGCTGCGTCACGACAAGATCGGCGTAGGGAATCGGGATGATATCGACGGGGCCATCGGACACCCAATTGTTCGATTCAATACCGTTCTCAAAGACATCTTCGTCGCGATCGGTGACAACGAAGACGTGGTAGCGTCCGGTGAAAGACGGGGGCAACATGACAACACGCGAATCTGAATACGATTGCCCCGCGGCGAGTCCGCCGGTGTGTTCGATTTTGGCGACCGCGATATCGTCTGAATCCCCAAGGATCTCATTCGACGAAACGACAATCGCATCGCTCCATTGATCAACTGCACCCGCGCCGGTTCCGGCGTTGGTCACCGTCCACTCGACGAGCATCTGTGCGGGATCACCGATCACCTGACTCGGTGCAGAAACGTTGACGACATCAAGGTCCGCATAGGGTGCCAGCGAAACCGAAATCGGGTGACTGTCGGTGTTGTTGCCTTCGTCTTGGCCCTCACGGATTTGATTCTGGCTGTCGGCCACGAAGATCAGATACCGGTCACCGCTCACGCCGTCGGGAAGGCGGAAGGTTGCCTCTCTTTGGATGGAACTCGAACTTGCGAGTGATTGATCGATCGGCAGTGTTCCGAGCAGGAGATCGCCTGCAGAAAGCGTTTCGTCGCTCGAAAGATAAACCGCATCGGTCCATCCGAGTTCGGTTGCCCCTGATCCAGAATTCGTGATAGTCCAGCGAAGTTCGATTTGGGATCCCGACTCGGCATTGTCGGGCGCCACGTCCACGGTAGGCCGCAGATCTGCATGCCGGACGACAAGCGTCCCGGGAGCATCTTGCCGATTGTCGTCTTCCCAGAGCCCTTCTTTGACGTTGGCGAGCGAATCAGAAATCACAAACACCGAGTAATCACCATCGGGCAACGTGTCCGGAAGACGCGCGCTTCGGCTGAACGAATAGCTCTCGTTAATCGCGAGCGGCTCGGAACGTCCGCCGGTGGCGATCAGGATCGGATCATCGCCGTCGCGTTGCAGATAGACCGAGTCTTGCCATGGCGCCTCCGCATTGGCAGTCCCCTGATTGAACACCGTCCAATCAACTTGTAACGTTTCGCCTGGAGACGCATGATCACCGTCAAAAGAAAACGACAACGATTCTGGATCTAGATTCGGAAACTTCTTGCTTTCGAAATCGAGAACGGTGAGCGTTCGAACGGCACTGATCTCAGCGGCAGTCGCGGTGACGTCAACCAGCTTGTCACCATCCTGTATGCCGTCGGGTATGACGGTAACAGGAACCGATACCGAATTCTGCCCGATCGAGAAATCGAGGGTTCCGGGAACGGTCAACTCATTTTCGTCGCTGCTGGCCAGAGAAACGGTCAACGCCTGGCCCAGCGGGCCCGAACGCAATAGCGTTAGAGTGGCCGCAGGGTTCGGATCCTCCTCGGAGATCGTCGTCGTTAACGTGTCCCAAACGAGAACTCGGTCGATCGAAGTTACTGCGGTAGAAGCAACCGCGTTGTTGTCCTCCTTTCTTTCACCCACGACGCCTTCGGAATCGGCAAGCACGACCCAGTACAGGTCATCGGCTGGAAGATTGAACGGGATCACGATGTTGGTGGATCGCGCGCGCGTCTCACCGATGACCAAAGGCCCGGTCGAAACCGAGCCAACTTCGACGCCATTTGCGATGCTGCCGTCGGTTGAGAGATAGATGTTCTCGCGAATCGGAACGTCGGAGTCCAAGTCGCCGAGATTCGAGAGCTCCCAACTGACGGTTGCAACATCACCCGGCGCATAGTTCGCAGCGGAAGAAACGTTCGATGGTTGGAAGTCGGGAGCAGGTGGACGTGGAGTGGTGAACCGGAGTTGATCGATCGCACTCCGGTCGTTTGCCCCTCCCAGTTCAATGCGGACGCGCGCGATCCGTGGAATATTTTCGGGTGATCGAATCGTCACCAGTTTTTGGCTCTTGCCACCGCCGCTTACCTGCTCGTCAAAAAGGATCTGGCCTTCCGAATCAAACGCGGTCACTTTGGCCGGGATCGTGTCCGCGTCGATCACGTAGAAGCTGACAAAATCGGTCGTCCCCGGAGTGACTTGATCCGGTTGAACAAAGGTCAATTCGACAATTGAGTCCGTGCCGCCGGATTGTGCGGGATCCCCGAAGACCTGGGATGGGGACACGGGCAAGAAGTCTTCATTGCGACCAGCCACGATTTGAAGATCTCCCGAGACCGTATCAACGCGAACACCCTTTTCGAGGAAGTGATCGGCCAGCACCGTCCCAGCCGGATACTCCTCAAATGTGATCAGCTGGTCCCCTTCGGGCGGTTGGATGTAGAGGTAGTCTCTCGGAACAACATTCATACCTCCAGAAATTGCCGTCGACCACACAAATTCGAGACCGCTGTACCCGACAGCGTTAGCCGAGAAGATCAGTTGAACAGGGTATAGCCCAGGTTCCTCAAACGAGAGCAAATAGCTGGATTCGAAAAAAGCTCGATCTCCCACCGATCCGATGAATTCGCCACCAACGGTGAGATGAAACCCGTCATCACTTCGAATGCCAAGCCTCAGATCGACCTCAGGCGAACCGGGTTCAATATCCAGAGACTGCGAAACTGCCAGATAGAAATTACTTCGCAATATGAAGTTGCGAGCACTTTGATTTGTGACCGTATCTGGTGGAATCGTCGTATTGTTAAAGAATCGATTGAAGCTATTGCCGACATTGATCGTCGCGCCAGGACTCGGAAAATCGATGAACGGGCTAAGTGTTGTACCGGTCGGCGTCAGCGAGCTGATCGAATTTGGCATCGGCGCCGGTCCCCCACCGACACCATTAAACAGGTCGATCGAAACCCCATCTCCATCGAAGATTGGAATGGAATGCGACAACTCGGTTGTGATAAACCGAAACGGGACGCGAACCAAATCGCTTGCCCGGATATTATCAACTTCATTTCCAATCTCAAGCACTTGGTTTTGAGTGTCCGTGTTGACGATGATATGGTACGTCCCATTGATCCCGTCGGGCATTTGAACTGTGAGTGCCCCGGAATAGCTTTGTCCAGCGCCCAAGGTCTGATTCACCTCGTATTGCCCGAGCAGCACATCGTCAGAGCTGAGCGTTGCATCCCTGGACAACCAGACCGCGTCAAACCAACGATCGATATTTGTGGGATCCGTTCCTTGGTTCTTCACATGCCACTCTATCAACCGCTCCCTTCCGGGAATGATAGTCGGTGCGACATCAACCCGATTCACAGTAAGGTTTGAGACCGGAACGGGTTTAACATCAATCACTTTTTTGCTGAAGGCAGTGTTGTTAGATTCTCCACTCGACTCAAAAACCTGGTTGCCAGCATCTGTTACGACGACCACGTACTGGTCATCTTCCAAGTCGGATGGAAGAGTAGTCGTTATGGACCGGAAAACTGATCCTCCGGCGGTGATCGTTTCGTTATACGTGAAGGAACCTAAAAGGACGTCGTCACCAACCGAATCATCAGTGGACAAATAAACTTCGTCGACAAAGGGCCGCGTAACTGAACCTTGTCCGTGGTTCGTGATATTCCAGCTAATGTCGACCTGTCCACCTTGGTATGCAAAATCCGGAATCTCGATTTCCGATGGGACAAGATCTGGGACGGGCGGCGGAGACAAATTGATCGAAGCCATGGAAAAATTATTCTCATCACCGGCCTCGCCTTGAGTCTCAGATCCGTCGGCTTGAAGGATCAAGTAATACTTCCCATCTTCAAACTGACTCGCTGCCTGCGGAAGCGTTATGGTAGCTACTTGCTCGTAGGAGCCAGAGGCCACGAGGGGGCCAAGAAGACTTCCGTCCGAAGGGACTTCCGCAAGTAGCAAATCCGAATCATCAAACTCGTCGTCTTTCGAAAAGTAGATTCTGTCCTTCCACATTTCGGAAGCAGGTGCCGGGCCGCGATTTGACACCGAATAAGAAAGATCGATCGTCTCTCCGAAATACGCGTTGGTCAGCGGGGACATGGCCGATACCAGATCTGGTATTGGTGAGCCAAGGTTCTCATACCAAGACAGCTTCCGAATCTCTTGATCGTGCAAGTAAATATTGCTTCCAATGTCCAGATCGCCATCTGAATCTAAGTCCGCAACAAGAACCCTTCGGGCGCTGGTGTCACGAAATTCTTCAATCGATTCCCTTGCAAACGATCCTGTGCCATCGTTGACCTCAATTGAAACTCCATACCAAGACGAAGCCGTGACGATGTCTGAATCACCGTCTCCGTCGTAGTCTGCAACAACCAGATCCCCGGCGTTGTAACCGAAGACATGACGCTCTGTGAATTGCGATGCCTGACTATTCTGATTCTCTAGCCAGTGGACTCCGCGACCGGATGCGCTGACCACATCCATGTCACCGTCACGATCGATGTCCGTTGCAAACAACTGATTTACGCGACCGATACCTTTACCGCTGATAACCACGGTGGCAAATTGACCCTGGCCAACGTTTTCGTGCAGTACAACGCCATTGACTGATTCGAAACCGGTCAGCAGATCAAGGTCGGAGTCTCGATCAATATCCACAATATGAATGTCGCTCGCGTCGGCTATTAACGTCGTGAGGAGGCGTTCCGTAAACTGCCCCATACCTTCGTTTCGATACCAATTTACGATCCCGCCTTCCAAAGCGACAACGATATCGACTTTCCCATCACCATCCATGTCGGCCAATTCCAGCACCCTGGTATTGGGGAGGTCGAGCGCGATCTGATGCCGGGTCCAGGTGCCAAAACTCGAAAACTCTCCTTCGTTCTCATACCAGGAAACCCGACCTTTCGAATCAATGGTTGCATCATTGGTAATACTTACGATGTCGGCATCACCGTCACCATCAACATCCAATGCGGCGAGATCCTCGACATACTGACGGGAAGAGTTATCTCGTGTGGCGGTGAAAAACCAAAATCCTTCCGACCCGCGATTTCGATACCCCGTGATCCATTGCCCCCGAAGACCTTCGATGATCATGTCCATGCGGCCGTCTCCGTCGATATCGGCCGGAATCAGCGAGCTGTAATTTTGGGTCAGCGTGTTGATGTCATGCCGAGCACTGAAGTCGGCTTCAGTCGGAATTGGCGGCAATACATTGACTTTGTAGTCTTCAACTTCGCCGTCGAAGGCAATACCAGAAGGGCCAAGTCCTCCAATTGTGCTTATGCGAAATCGGGCGAACGCCGTCCCGCTTGACGCCCAACTCGGAACATTAAACAAAATGGTATTGGTGCCCGGCGAAACGGAAACATTCTGAAGGATCTGGTCACCATCACCATTCCAGTTACCATCGCCGTTGAAGTCGATCCAGGCATCGAGCTTTGCCGGTCCCCCCGTCACTGTCACGGTCACTTTGGAATCTAAGCTGCCAACAACCAGCTTATCGAATCGAACTCCATCGTCTCCGCCGTCTGCGTCAGCGTCTTCCGAGTGAATCCCGCTGGTGTCTGCATCACGAACGTTTCCTAGCAGTGGGCCAACTGCTTTGTGAACTGCCCCGCGTTCGGCTGAGTCAGTTCGGTACGGTTCGGGAGCATCTCCAAAATCGACATTCTCTAGATCGTCATCCACGATCGACAACACTGCGACAGTGATGTCGCCGATACTGCCTCCACTTGAAGGTTCCGCCAAGGTCAACTCGATTGACTCGTCGAGCTCCAACAGATCGTCGCCCACGATTGAAATCGGGACGGTTGCGCTGGATTGCCCCGGAGAGAAGTTCACCAGTACAGAAGTTTCAAGAGTGTCTTCGCTAATGGTACCTGTCTCACTGGAGAGGCCGACCAGGACAGTTGATGCGAATTGTGTCGCGCCGTCTCGAATGATCGTAACCGCGTCGCTCACCTGAGTTTCATCAGACTCTGTTGTAGAGAACTCCGGAAATTCAAAGCTGTATGAGGCCGAATTCTTAATTGTGAACACGCCAGAAATCCCAGACCCGATGATGTCGAGGTCCATGTCGTCATCAATGTCGGCGATGAACGCCGAGTAACCGTCATGATCACGCAGGACCTGCTCATCGAATCCATCAGTACCCTGCTGAAACCAGACAAGCTGATCGTCTTTCCGAGCAAGAAAATCCAAATCCCCATCGCCGTCCAAATCGCCACGACCTTCGAGTTTTAGAACATTACCGAAATGCTCGGTGATGATACGTCTCGCATAGGAACCGTCTCCAGCGTTCTCATACCATGTGAGATCCGGGTACTCCCAACCGCCCACCAAATCGATATCGCCGTCAGCATCAACGTCTGCGGCCGACATCGCTCCTTCAACTCCATTGTCCAAGTATGTCGTGGTAACGCCGAAGTCTTGAAATCCATCATTCGTGTAGATGGCGAAACTGCTGTCCCATTCAGACGTGGCCAGGATGTCCATGTCACCGTCACGATCAAGATCGATTGGGGCAGGACTACCAGTTAAAGGAACCAGACTTGAAATTCTATGCGGCACGAACTGAAGTCCCTCTTGTTGCTCAAGAAAAACAATCGACTCCGATGTACCTGTGCTCTCAACAAATAGTAGGTCTTGGTCCCCGTCGCCATCGAGGTCCGCTGTGGTAGGCTTGTAATCGCTCCCGTGCTCACTTGAAAGTTCTAGGGTCAATGCGGACTCAAAACCATGAGAGCCGTCGTTCATCCAAAAAACGATTTGACTGTCCAACGGATCAAAAACTGCAACATCCCAGTCGCCATCATTCTCTATGTCAGTGATGACAATTTCGCCATACACTCTGCCAGACGAAATCAGTCGACGATCAAAGCTTCCGTCCGGCTGCTGCTCATGCCAGACAATTCTCCCCAAATCAAAATCACTCATGACAATGTCAAGGTCACCATCCTTGTCGAAGTCGACAGCGTGCGAATCGTAAACGCTTGTTTGCATAAGTTGGGCCGGTAAGCTGAATTGGCCATCAGTCAATCGAGGCGGCAGGATGCGAACTTGATAGTCTTCAACCTCGCCATCTGCCGCCTGACCACTCGGAGAAGACACGCCGTCGGTACTAAGACGAAACCGGGCATAGGTATCGCCTGACTTGGCCCAACTGGGGACCTCAAACCAAATTGGATTCTCTCCTTCCTCGACCGAATGCCCGTAGGCAATCCGCTCTCGCGCGCCGCCCCAATTGCCGTCGCCGTCAAAATCCATCCATGCATCAAGCTTCCCCGGTCCCCCCGTGACGAGGATCGTTGCCAACGCCGACGTATCGCCGACATGGATCTCCTCGATCTGCACACCATCGTCGTCCGTGCCATCAGCATCCGCGCTGACAGAATGCGTGCCATCAACCTCTGGATCGCGAAACTCTCCCAAGATTGGTCCGACCACCGCATGAGAGGCACCTAATTCATCTAACGTGGTTGGATAGGGTGCGGGGGCATCGCCGAAGTCTCTGCTCTTACCTTCATTCAATTCCCCCTCGGCGGCAGAAAGATCCTCAGCAAACAGAGAACTGGTTTCGACTGCGTTTGGTGCGGAAGCATGACCCGAGACCATCGCGATAAAGGTGCTTCCGCTGGTCGAAACAATGATGGGCTCGTTTGATTGCTCAACGCCTAATGCTGACTCAAACGGCGTCGCGTTTGCCCGATCCCCCAACTCCACGTGCGGATGCAATGCCAAGTCGTATGACATGGGCGATCCGTCCCCAATCTCAGCGGCCAGAAGCAGCCGCTTTTCGAGCTGCTCGGCGGTGGTAATTCTTTCACGCTTGTCGCGACGACTTTTGGTCCGACGTTTCTGCATCTGTGCACTCATCCGTTCGCTGAAAATCGACCCACCCGAATAGTGGTGGATGCTGCACAGAAGTTAATTGAGGCAAATTGCGCCGGCAATCGGGTTCTTGGTGATAAAGCTGGTCATTCGGGTAATAACCGGCCGATCAGAGGAGAGAATACCCCGATCCACCGGTCTCCGACATGATTCCTGGACCCATGAAGCGATTCTGCGCACTCGCCGCGATCCTGATCTCATCTTGTTCTGTTGCCCTATATGCCGATGGGCAACTCATCCCCGGCGTCCGAATTCAAGGTGGACGCACACCCGGAGTCAGTGAACCGTGGCGGGTCGAGGGGGAATTCATGTTCGGCTGGCTTCGCGGAATGAAAGCGCCGCCACTGGTCACCACGAGCCCCCGCAGCAACCAGAGAGCACAAGCGGGAGTCATTGGAGAGCCGGGAACATCCATCGTTTATGGGGACGACGACCTCGACAACGGAATTCGCCAAGGGATACGGCTTCGACTAGAACGCGTGCTAACGAACAATTGCTTGCTGTATGCCAGTGCATTTTACTTGGGTGACGACGACAGCGGATTTACTTTCAAAGGATCCGACGTCGGACTGCCCCTATTCGCGCGTCCTTTTACCAATGTCCAGACGATGGTGAACGACTCCGAACTCGTTTCTTTTCCGAATGTCTTGGCAGGGGCGGTCGCGATCTCAACCAATAGCGAGCTCTACGGCTTCGATGTTGGATTCCGAAAGCCTCTTGCAAACAGTCGAACGCTTCAGACTTCAGTGTCTGCTGGCTATCGAATGATCGACTTGTCCGACGAAATCGGAATTCGTGAAGAGCTTGTTTCGATCGCCCAGACCGGCGTCGTCGCACAGGGGACCTTGTTTGTGGTTGAAGACGAGTTCGAAGCGCAGAACCAGTTTCATGGTCTGAATCTGCAGTTCGACATCGACAAGTGGATCGGACCATGGCGCTTTTCGCTGCGCTCGTCACTTGCGTTTGGCGACATGCAAAGAGAAATCTCTATCGCTGGACAAACAACGACGACCGTCCCCACGCAAGCTCCCATTCAAACCGTCGGCGGTCTTCTCACTCAGCCCACCAACATCGGCGCGTATGAATCCAACGAGTTCACTGTTGTGCCGGAAATCAAGTTCATGCTGGGGCACGTCCTCCAACCGGGGATCGAATTTCAACTTGGCTACAACCTCTTGATTCTGCCCGACGTCCTTCGTTCACCCGAGCAGATTGACCTTGACGTCAATGAAAGCCAAATCGGAGGAGGGACTCTGAATGGACCGGCGCGGCCTGAGTTTCAAGCGGACTCGCAGACGGCGTGGATGCAAGCGATCGTCTGGAACGTGGTCTTCACTCGATAGTCGAGCTCGCGAGCGGAGCTAAAAATCGTGTAAGACCCTTTTCCGCACGCGTGAGTTCATCTAAGAGGCCAGTCTACGAAGGCGGATTCGCTGCCGTTACGCCATGCTCATCTGACACCACATTGGGCGTGGAAGGAGCAGACCGCCGACACGAAGCGAGTTTCCTTCGTGCAGTCGGTGGCCGACACCGCCTTCATTTTCCAGATTTCGTTGGGCGCGTCGGTTGGACCAACCTCCTGCTCGAAAGGATTCCGGTTCAGCGCGGAGGTCTGAGACACAGACGCGCGCAAGAAAAGTCAGTTCGGCGCGGAGGTTGGTCCAACCGCTGCAGGTTCCACATGATGGAGCAGAGAGTCTTGAGGGTAAGCCACACACCGAAAGTCTACGCGGATTTGAAATGGCCTATCTGCGTGCAACCCAAGCCGGTTCGAGGTGCGGGCCGAAGGGCCGTTTCAAGCGTTCGGACAACCGTGTTGCGCCCGAATCTTGTACAATCGAGACCAAATTCGCCGCGTCTGCTCAGCCGAAAACGTGTTTTGGGCGTGGCTTCCCTTGCTCACGGCACCAAATCTGGCCGGGCGAGTGGAAAACCCTCACCCTCTCTGGCAAAAGCAGGGGAATAAGTGGGATTGAAATCGCTATCAATTCAGTCGCCGTCGTTGCGACTGTGTCGCCGTTGGCGGGGTCGACCGGCGGTTTGCGTTAGTCTCTCCGTGACGACCTTTTTACCGGAGATTGACCGATGAATCCCGACGCGGCTCCCGATCCGCCAACCGACCTACGGGTCGACCGTATCGCTGACGCTTTCGAAGCGGCATGGAAAGCGTTCCAAGAGGCCGGAACGTCCGAACGGCCGAGGAAATCCGGCGATCCGCCTGACCTGACGACGCACTTGGCTGACGCGTCGGCAGAGGATCGCCAGCGGGTCGCCGAAGAACTGATCCGGCTGGATCGATTCTACCGGGACCAATCCGGTCTAACCCGCGACCGCCAGTGGTACGCAGACTTGCTGTCCGATGTTCCGCGAGCGATGGCTGCCGCGTTTGATAACGAGAACGTCGCCGAGCTGCCCGGCGACGCGACCGCCTGTGCCCCCGAAGTAACGATCGACCAAGCCTCCGCAGGTCCGTCGATCGGATCGGCGATCTCGCCGCCCGGCCAGAAACCTCGCGTCCGCTATTTCGGCGACTACGAATTGCTCGACGAAATCGCCCGTGGCGGCATGGGCGTCGTCTACCGGGCGCGGCAGATCAGCCTGGACCGCTGCGTCGCACTAAAAATGATCCTGGGTTCGGACTTCGCCGGTAAGGAATCCGAGGCGCGGTTTCAAATGGAAGCCGAGTCGGCCGCGCGGCTGGACCATCCCCACATCGTCCCGATCCATGACATCGGCCATCACGATGGGTTGCCATACTTTTCAATGAAGTTCGTCGACGGGACGACGTTGTCCGCCAAAGCCGATGAACTGCGTCAAGACACCAACAGCGTCATCGAACTGGTCGCCAAAATCGCCGACGCCGTGCATCACGCCCATCAACGCGGGATCGTTCATCGCGATCTCAAACCCGGGAACGTGCTGCTGGATGCCAACGGCCAACCGCTGTTGACCGACTTCGGGTTGGCCCGACGATCGAGTGAATCCGAGTTGACGCGGACCGGTGCGATTCTCGGCACTCCCGAGTACATGCCGCCCGAACAGGCCCGAGGCGAGACAGCGACGACCGCTTCGGACATCTATTCGCTCGGCGCGATCCTGTACCGCTTGCTGACCGGACGAACGCCGCACGTCGGCGATTCGTCGCTGGCGGTGATGCGGTCGATCGCCACCGATCCGGTTCCCAAGCCACGTGAACTGGTTAAAGATCTGGATCGTGACTTGGAAGCGATCGTGCTGAAATGCTTGGCGAGCGATCCTGCCGATCGCTACGCCTCGGCAGCCGACTTGACACAAGACTTGCGTGCCCACCGCGACGGTTTGCCATTGATCGCCCGACCGGCCGGGCCGGTCGAATTGATCCGCATCTGGATCCGGCAACAATTCGGCAACGTCCGCTGGGTGCCGGTGATCGCGTTGGTCATCGGCGGAACGTCGGGCTTTTTGATGTGGTCGCTGGGAACCGAAGCGAACATGGAGATCGAACCGGCATTGGTGGAACAGATACGCCCGGCCGATCGCGCACCGTTGTGGTGGTTGAGATTGCCGATCCCGGCGCCCATCATGGGGACCTTCTTGCTTTGCCTGACGGTGATGATCGGGTTGCCCATCAAGGTGCTGGTCAAGCCGAAGACGCGGGCCGCCGACGCAATCGCCGGCTTCGGCGTCGGATTGCTGATCGGCATCGTCTGCTACATCGCCGGTTTGGGAGCACTTTTGAATGCTGCCGGGATAGGCACCTTTGGCCAAGACTTCGATCTCTTGGTGATCGGCAGCCAGAATCCCAGCTTCGCGGAAATTTCGGCCAGTCGTCGCTATCCGGAACTCGGTGACCTGCCGTGGCGACATCAAGTCCGTGTATTGGAGACGCGAATCAATTCCCACTTTCGAACCATACCGTTGCTGGTCGGTTGGATCGGCGCACCCTTGACGGCGCTCGCGTTTGCCGTCGCCGGAATGGTGCAAACGGTGGTGCTCGGGGACATGACGCGGCGTCGTTTAGCACATCGGTCTGTCGATCCAACAGATGACGTCGTTCCAACAGCGACGACCAAGACCGTCATCGACCGCTACTACGTCGCGGGCGTTTTCGAGTACACATTCTTCGCGCTCTTGCTAGCTCAGTTCTTGTTCTTCGTCACGGCGATTGGCAGCCAATGGATCCTCACCGGTGCCAGCTCCTTTGTTGACTGGACCAACGAACTGATCGCCGCCGCTCTGGTGGTGGCGGGTCTGATCGCGGTTGCCATGCACTGGCGACTATGGCTTCGCGTCCCGATGCTCATTGTCGCTTGTATCGCTGGTGGCTGGTTGTCCGGTCGTGTCAGCCACGATGTGTCTCACCGTTGGCAAGTCGCCGTCAAACAAGGCAACGTTGCCAAGTTCGCTCGCGCCGCAGCGATCCACGACGATCCACTGACACAACTACGATTGGCCGAAGCAAAACGGCAACTGGCCTTTCGCTACCTGACTGGACACCGCGACCGCGCGATCTCGCTGCTGCAATCCGGCCTCGGCGTAGCCGAGTCGACTCCGCCTGAAGGCAAATGGAAGAACGTCCGAGAGCAAACGATCGTCGATACGCGATTTGGATTGGCTCAGGCTCTGTTGACCGACGGCGAGATCGACGAAGCCGCCAAAGCGCTGTTGCCGATTCGTGGTTCCTGGGGCGATCAAGCTGACGAACATGCCAATGGCTTCGCTATCTTTGTCGGTAACGTGCTGCGGTCGGCTGCAGCGAGTGTTTCCGACGACGCCGACCAGCGGACTCGCTGGACACGCCGCACGGTCGATCGACTGGTCCCGCAATTGTGGTCGGACTCAAGGCTAGCACATCGTTACGCCGACTGGCTGACATCGCAGCAGGTCTGGCGACTGTACGGCCCGATCGAACTTCCACCGGGAGCACCGCGGGACGCGACGAGCAGTTCCAAACTGCTGGCGATGACACCGCCTATCGAAAAGAAACTGATCAGCTTGAGCGGCGACGACGACCTGCCCCCGGCGGCGGCGACGATCGCCACCGCCAGCGACCAACCGGTTCACCTGGGCGAATTTTTGAACCCCAACCGAAACGTGCTGGCATACGCCGTGTCCCAGATCCACAGCGACACCGATCAAACGGTGACGTTCCGGTTGGGAAGCGACGACGGGGCGACGATGTGGGTCGACGGCCGGCGGGTGCATCACAACGACGCCAACCGCGGGATGCGTCGTGCCGACGACCGCTTCGATGTCCAGTTATCATCGGGGCTGCACTTGATCGTCTTGAAAATTAGCCAAGGCACCGAAGACTGGGGGTTCGTGATCGACGCGGTCGACCAGGGCGATCCGGAGAACGATTGGGACGGTAGACCGGTCGCGCTGTGGAGACGTGACGTTGAATAAGTTGCACGAACAGTCGGTGACTTACTGGTTCGACCAACTGCGCGCGGGAAACGAAGCTGCCGCCGCCGAACTCTGGGCTCGCTACTTCCAACAACTCGCCGCGTTCGCGAGGAGCCGACTCGTCCAGCGACGCGTCAGTGATGAGGAGGATTTGGCCGCGGAAGTCTTGCACGCTTTGTATCGCGCCGCGGAGTCCGGACGGTTGCCGGCGATCGAGTCGCGTCAGGACTTGTGGCGAATTCTGTTGTCGTGGATGCGAAACAGGATCACCGATCAAGTCCGCGCCGAGCACGCGGCCAAACGCGGTGGCGGACGTGTCCGCGGGCATTCGGGATTCGACCACAACACTAACGAAACCGACGCCTTCGCGGAAATTGCTTGTCCCCAGCCTTCCGCGGCTACGCTGGCCGAGTTACGTGAACTGGCCGACCACTTGCTGGGTCGCCTTCCCGATCAGCTCTTGCGAGACTTGGCGCTAGCGCGGATGGCCGGCAAGACGGTCGACGAACTGTCCGGTGAATTCAAGATCGCCCCACGAACGGTCGAGCGCAAATTGGCGATTATCCGCCGCGTCTGGTCACAAGACGCACCGCAGTAAGTTTTGGTATGAACAACGTCGCCCGCTGGCTCCGCCAGCGGATCGCCTCCGGATGGCGGCTGTCGTCACACGCCGAATTGATTTTCAGTTTTCAGCTTCTCGCATCTTGCATAGGACGATCAGGGTTGAATGGTTAAGGGCGAGACGCTCGACACTGCAATCCCTGAACCGCGGCGGTTGCATCGACCTCTCGGAGTTCGCGAATTCGGTTCGACGCACACTTCTCAAGAACTCCGTCTAGATTCGGGAAAACTGCAGCGAAGAAATGAATCTCCATCCGCAATCGGCTGATCTTTGCCGGTCACTACCACCGGTGGATGCTCGCCTCGCCCACGACAATCTCTGATTGGAATGGAGAATCGTCCGTTCAGCTCGGCGATGGACGCCACTTTGTGGTGGTGAACGCGTTGTTTGCCGGACATTACGCCGTTCTGGACACGGAAACCTACGAGCTGATGCCAGGGCGTACAGCCTCACCGCGGCTCCCTCGAAACTCAAGCCATCGTTAACGAGGCGATGAACGGAAGAAACGCAAGATTGAATTGTCTCCCTTGTTGGGACTCCGCGGAGATGGCCGCAGCGCGTAAGCAAGCATTGGATATTGCTCCAGAAGCTGCGGCACGACTCGGATCGCGAAGTCGAGTATCACGCCGGACGATCCCCTGCCGACGCCAGATGAAGTCACGTTTGGGGTTACCGAAGTTCAAGTCACAAACGAGACGACGCTAATGGCCGCGCGTCGATTCGTCGAGAGTGGGCTAGAGCCGTTGGTATTGAATTTTGCGAACGGTGTCCAGCCTGGAGGCGGATTTCTTTACGGGGCGCGCGCTCAAGAAGAGGTGCTTTGCCGGTCCAGTGCTCTGTTTGAAACGATTGTGGACGACCCGATGTACGAGCATCATTGGGACAGAGAGCGTCCCGATTCCACCGACTGGGCAATCCGCCCCCCAGGGGTGCCCGTGTCTCGTGATGACGACGATCTGTCGGAATTTGTCGACCGTCAACTCTTTCCGTTTCTAACGCTTTTCCAACTCCGACACTCGCTCTTGTAGATCCTCAATCGCGTTTTTTGCCTTCGCCAGCAAGCCAAGAGGCACAGCGAGACAAAATGTAAATAAGAAAGCAATCAATGGGACGAGAGGGAATTTGTTGTCATCAATAGATCCCAAAACAACTCCCCCCACTGCCCCGATAAACACAATCACCCAAATCCCCGCCAAACCGCGCGTGATCGCGGCCCAGAATTCTATTTTCTTCGGATCTGCGAGTTCGTTGTTTGGTTTGCTTGTTTCCGATTCCATCGTGACGTTTCTCCTGAATAAAGGAATCTCGAATTCTATTGCCCGGACCGACGGTAACTCAATAAGCATAGGCGAAGCAATGATGGCGTTGGCCCTTGTTGGTCGGATCCATCTGCTCCCGATGACAGCCATCGCTCCACTTAAATAATCAGCAATACGACGCCGAAGAGGCTTGTCCACAAGTAGACACGCTCGCGAACGGGGAAGGTGCCGCTACTGCCCCTACTTCCTCCCCGTAGATCCTCTGCTTGCACACGCAGGTTGCATCGACCGCGGCGCCGAATGATGTCCCCTGCGGCGCGTCGGTCATCTACACCGAAGCATGGAATCCAAGTGTCGGGGCGGGGTAAACGCGATCCGGCGGGAATGGCATGGGCGGTTCTGGACGATTGCGGCGGTCCGTTTCTCATTGCGTCAAAGTACAAACGTGCTCTGGTTCGAACGTGAACTGCAGTTCGTTTCACCGCGACTCAAGTCCTTCGATCCGTTTCACTTCTTTTTCGCTT
>NZ_NTFY01000034.1 GCF_002289565.1 Rhodopirellula sp. SM50
CAAGGGGGCTACGGACCCGTCGAGCGATCCATGTCATGCGCCGCTGATTCGTCTGATTGGATCGCGGACTCAAGCCGGTGGGTTGCGGTGCGACGCTGGAAGCGCCTGCCCGAGGACACCCCCCAGTGCCCCATTTAAATGAACCCACCGATGGCAGAGCGTACCCACGGATAAAAAGCAGCCAGGGATCCGTGGGTACGCCTTGCCATCGGTGGGTGTTCTCCGTTGCGGTGATACCGGAGATCGTTTGTTCGATCAGATCGATCGAGGGAAGCCGTTTGCAGACGGTGCATGCCCCACGCATGACATCTACCGATAGACGCAGCACTACGTTCAGAAACGTCTCCCGCCGTTCCCCTGACACTACCGCCGCGTCGCCAGAAACACCGCGACGCCGCTCCAAACGAACGCGAACCCGACGAGCGTGTAGGTCGACATCGGTTCGCCGAAGTAAAACGCGCCGACCATGAACTGCAATGTCGGCCCGATGAACTGCAGGACGCCGATCAACGTCAGTGGAATGCGTTGTGCCGCGGCGGAGAAAAACGCCAGCGGAACCAACGTCAAGAATCCGCCGATGATCAACATCCAGTCCAGCATCGGGTCGCCGCGGCCAAAGTCACCGGCGCCGCCTTGGTACAAGAACGCCAAATAGACAAGCGTCGGCGACAACAGCACGAGCGTTTCCAAGAACAAGCCGTTCATCGGATCCAACCGGGCTTTCTTTTTAACCAACGCATATCCGGCAAACGAACCGGCCATCAGCAACGAAACCCAGGGGAACTGGCCCGCGGCGACGGTCATCACCGAGACGCCGACTCCGGCCAGACCCACCGCGCCCCAACGTGGGGCGGACAATCGCTCACCGAGCACGACGACGCCCAACAAGACGTTGAACAGCGGGCTGATGTAATAGCCCAGCGATGAAAGTAGCACTTGCTGATTGGTCACCGCGTACAGGAACGCCCCCCAATTGATCGCGATCAGAAACGCGGCGGCGGAATAGATCGCCCACGTTTGTCGCCGGCAAAGCGACTCCAACAACGCCCCCCGAACGATCCGGCTGCTGAGCCGAAATCGAATCACGGCGATCACCATCGAAAACACAAACGCCCAGACGATCCGGTGGCTGACTAACTCCAGCGCCGACGTCCCGCGCAGCAAATTCCAGAAGATCGGAAACAGGCCCCAAATCACGTTGGCGGCAACGGCGCAGAAAAATCCCAGACGGGTCGATGCGGACATGCGGTGTTTTTGAAAACCTTGGCAAACGCCGTAGAATGCCCAACCAAACACGCGGTGGACTTGCTGCAATTCGAGATCAACCGATCACCCCCGCAAGCCTGAGCGAATCCGGCCGATATTCCGTGAATACCAGCCGAATCGAGTGAGCTTACAGATCCTCCTTTCAGAATGGCAACGCGTTCGAAGCATCCTCGACGCCAAGCCATCGGCCATCCTGTTCGTCGTCGACTGGAATCCCAATCGCCCACGGGAGAACTTCGTCGATCCCAATGAATCAACGAGCCGTGAGAGGGTATAATCCAGTCCAATTCCCTCAAAATCGATCCCCACCGAATCTCAGCCCACCGAACCCGAGCCCCCCATGCGGATATTGGATTTCGTCAAACCCAAGGAACTGTCGCGCGTCGCGCGATTGCAAATTCTGGCGCGGGAGATTGTCGAAGGCTACTGCAGTGGACGACACCGTTCACCCCACAAAGGGTTCAGTGTCGAATTTAAGGAGCACCGACAATATGTCCAAGGCGACGAGCTGAAGAATATCGATTGGAAGGTCTTCGGCAAGAGCGATCGTTTGTACATCCGCCAGTACGAAGAAGAAACGAACCTAAGGTGCCACTTACTGGTCGACCAAAGCGGTTCGATGGCCTACAAGGGCACCCGCAGCGTCGACGGATTGACCAAGCACGAATACGCCACCCGCCTCGCCGCCGCGTTCGCCTACTTCATGTTGGGCCAGCAGGACCCCGTCGCGCTGGTCACGTTTGACAATGATCTGCGGCAACAGGTTCCGCTGCGAAGCCGTCCTTCTCACCTGCAACCGATCCTGTCGGCACTGGTCGCGGACCAATCACGACGCGACACGGACCTGGGCGGTGTGTTCCGAAAGATCGTTCCCAAGGTCGGACGGCGGGGATTGATCGTGATCATTTCCGATTCGATGGGCGACGCCGAATCGATTTCACGATCCCTGGCTCAGTTTCGAGCCAACAAACACGAGATCATCTTTTTTCAAATCTTAGACCCTGACGAAGCGGAATTTCCGTTTTCGGGACGGATTCAATTCCGTGACTTGGAACAGGTGATCGACGAACAGACCGTGGATGCCGCGTCGATCCGAGATGCTTATCAAGACCGGCTGGCCCAACACAACGAAGCGTTGCGCGAAGCCAGTCGACGGAGCCGCGTCGATCTGATCCCGATCACCACCGACCAACCCTTCGTCGACGTCTTGCATGAGTATGTCGCGGCAAGGAGACGCGCGGTCCGATGAGTCTTCTCAACGCAGCGTTGGCGTTCGGCGCGTTCGCATTCACGATCCCGCTGATCATCCATCTGTTCTTCCGCAGCCGGTTCAAAACGGTCGACTGGGGTGCGATGTACTTGCTCGAAAGCGTGGTGCGCGTCAATCGCCGTCGTATGCAGGTGACCAATCTGCTGTTGTTGTTGCTGCGATGTGCGATCCCCGTGCTGTTGGCGTTCTGTCTGGCTCGGCCCGTTTGGACGGGGCTTCGCGCTCTCGCCGGCGATGCTCCGAAAACACTGGTCATCGCGATCGATGATTCCCGCAGCATGTCATTGACGCCGCCGGGCGAACCGTCGCGCATCGAAGTCGCCAAACGAGAACTTCGAACCGTGCTAGCGGATCTGACGCGACGCGATGAAGTGATGTTGGTCCGCGGATCTCGATTAGGCGCCGTGCCGTCCAAAATGGGTGTTTCCGACGCGTTGGCGGGCTTGCGAAAAATCGATGCCCAAGGCAACGCCGTGTCAATCGGTCAACTGATCGATGCGGCCATTGCGGCCGCCGACGAAGGCTCGCATCCCAGACGCCAAATCCTGGTCGTGTCCGACTTTCAAGCCGGCGCGGTCGATACCGCGACACTGGAGGCGGCTCGTCGCATCGCCGAAACGAACAAGATCGAAGCGGAAGCCGATGGCGGCAAGCAACTGGTCATCGACATGCTGGACGTGGGCACCCACTGGGACGATCTGGCCAACGTGTCGGTCGATGCGGTGACCATCGATTCGCCGGTGATCGTCAGCGAGCGTTCGGGGGTCTACACGGCAACACTACGCAATGCGTCCGACCTGCCCGCCAACGACTTGCGATTGATCTGGTCGATCGACGGAAAACCGTTGGAACCGCGAGTGGTTTCGATCGACGCGAAATCAACATCGACCAATCGGCTGACCCACACGATCGATCAGGCCGGGATCCATGAAGTCGCCGCGACAATCGATCGTGGTGACGTGCTGGTCGACGACAACACGCGCAGCGTGGCCGTCGAAGTGATCGACGAAGTCAACGTGTTGTTGGTCGACGGACGGCCCGGCAAGGAGCCGCTCAGCGGACAAGCCGACTTTTTGGCCATCGCGCTGAGCCCCTTTGCCTTCGGCGGTGACGACCGTCCCGATCCGGTCCGCGCCGCCGTCGTCACGTCGAGACGGTTGGAATCCGCACTCGATGAAAACCCGACGCGTGTCATCGTGCTGTGCGGCGTCGGACAACTTTCCGATTCGGTCAAGCAACGGATGGCGACCTTTGTCGATCAAGGTGGGGCGTTGGTCGTGTTCGACGGACCGAGTCTGCGTCCGGAGCTTTACAACCAGGTGTGGCGAGACCAAGACGCCGTGCTGTCGTTCCCCGCATCGCTCGGCGACGTGGTCGGAAATCCCGAGGTCGACAGCGGTGCCGCCGAAGAGACGTTTGCCATCGATCAGCCCACCTCCCTGTACCAGCCTTGGAAGATCCTGGCCCGCGGAAGTGACAACCCGATGTCCGCCGTCAACTTGTCGGCCTACCGAGCCTTCACGATCGACGAAGCGGACGAGAGCGATTCCACCCATCGGATTGTCTTGCTGCGAACCACCGACGGAGCGCCGTTGGCGGTGATGGATACCGTCGGCGACGGGACGGTCGTGCAGTTTGCGATCTCGGGAAATGCCGCCTGGACCAATCTGCCGCTGCGCCCCGTCTTCCTGCCGCTGATTCAGCAGCTGGTTCTCGATTTGGCCGGCAAACGCAGCGACGCCATGATTCAAGTGGGGCAACCGATCGTGATCAACCCGAATGATTGGCCTGCCCCCAAGACGGAAGGGGGCGCGGAAACCCGTACCCGTTTCGCCGCACGCACGCCGCGAGGACAATTCGAACTCGAGACACCCGACGCGGGTGAACCCGTGCGTCTGACGGCGACTTATTCCCCCGGCGTTTACACGATCCAGAAACGGTTGACCGACCTTGCCGATCCGGAGAAATCCGAAACCATGGAAACCCTTCGGATTGCGACGGTCGACGCGTCCGAATCAATGTTGGTCGATGTCAGCCAAGAACGTCAACAAACATTGGCCAACATTCTCAACGCGCAGGTGTTCGAGAGCGCCGTGTTGCTGCAAGACGCCGACCGTTCGCGTTCCTTCGGACGCGAGATCTGGCGGGTGATTTTGGTGGCGCTGTTGATCGCATTGGTCGCCGAGCTGTGGTTGCAGCAAAATCTGGTCGCCCGACGGAAAATCACGGGAGGCACGTCGTGACGGTTTCTCCCTTCGCATCGATCCGCTTCGCCGGCGATTTGCCGGCTTGGCTCGTCGCAATCCTCGCGCTGCTGGCGGTCACCGGGGTGGTCGTGCTCTATGCGCGAGAATCACGTTCGATTCGATCACCGTACCAATACTTGCTGCCGGCGCTACGCGGAACCGCCGTCGCACTGGTCGTGTTCATCTTGGCCGGACCGGTTTGGCACCGTCGACAGGTGATCGGAACGCTCGGGCGGGTCGTGTTTGCGGTCGATACCTCACGGAGCATGTCGCTGACCGACAGCCAATCGGAGACCACGGCGGACAATCGATTGCAACGCGCGACGGCATCGCTGCTTGGAAACGCGACCGAGCCGGGTTGGCTGGAGCAGATCCAGAAGACTCATGCGATCGATGTCATCGCCTTCAGTGACACCGATCCCGTCTCGATCTGGTCTTCCGATGACCAAACGGAACTGCCGACGGCCTTGGATTGGGCGGCTGATGGCCCGGCGACCAACCTGTCACGCCCGCTTCAATCCATCCTTTCGACAATCAACTTGGACGCCGCAGCCGGTGATTCCTCCGCCGGTGATTCGGCAGCCAGTGACGCCGCAGCTCCGTCGTCTGACGGCTCGATTGATTCGGTCCGCCGTGCCGCGATCGTGTTGATGACCGACGGTCGCGACACCGAGACGGCGATGCGATTGGAACGGTCACCACCCTCGGTCGCCAATCAGCTTGCCAGCGGCGGAACGACGGTCAACACGCTGGGGTTCGGTTCCGTGGACGAACCACCCGATGTCGGAATTGTCGAGGTCATCCGCCCGGAAACCGTCGCAGCCGAAGGCAAATTGGCCGGTCAAGTGATTGTCAAACAGTTCGGCCGGCAAGGCGAACCGGTTTTGGTACGGATTGAATCGGACGGGGAAACCGTTTGGCAAAAGTCGATCAGCGTTTCGAACACGGGGCAACAGGCCGTGCCGTTTGAAATCGACGTCGGCCAGATCGTTCAATCGCTTCGTTCACGATTACCGCGCGGCATCAATCGAACCAACGAAGTCTTGCGTCTGGTCGCAACGGTCGAATCCGGCGGTCCCGATTACTCGGCGGACAACAACTTGTCGCACTTCCGTGTCGCGGCGTCGACGCGCAATCGTCGTCTGTTGATCGTCGACGGATCCAGCCGCTGGGAAACGCGATACTTGAAAAATCTGTTCGTCCGCGATCCCGCGTGGCAGGCCGACGTGGTCTTATTCGGCCCCGGAACATCCAGTCCCAAACTGCAACGTGGCAGCGCTCCGGGGCAGTTTCCCGCGACGGCAGAAGAGATGGCGCAGTACGATGCGGTTCTGTTGGGTGAAATCGACGCCTCGCAATTCACGACCGGCGACCGAGGGCTGCTGTCGCGCTTCGTCGCCGGTGGCGGTGGTCTGGTGATCATTGACGGACGATTCGGAAAATTGCGCGCGTTGGCCGCGACCGAGTTCGGAGAATTGATGCCGGTTCGTTATCGAGGAACCGGAACCACGCCGATGCCCAGCCGATTGCAGGCGACACCCGCCGGGCTGGAGCAACCCGCGCTCGGCTTGATCGATCAAACCGACCAACTGGATTCGTTTTGGCGTTCGCTGCCGGCGCCCAAGTGGAGTGCGAACGTCGAATTGAGTGAAGGCGGTGAGTCCTGGGGGGAAACGGTGTCGGACAGCGGCATCCGCACACCGTGGCTCGCGACGCGAATGTACGGGGCGGGACGCGTGTTCTATTTCGCCTCCGATCAAACCTGGCGCTGGCGTTACAAGGTCGCCGATCGATTCCACGCCCGGTTTTGGAATCAATTGGTCGTCGCGGCGATGGAACCGCCGTTTTCCGCCAGCGACCAGTACGTCTCCATCGGCACCGACAAGGTGGAATACCGGGGCGGAGAGTCGGTCGCGGTCCGCGCCCGACTCCGCGACGTCCGTGGCAATCCGGTCGCCGATGCCACCGTCGATGCGCTGGTCATGCGTGACGGCAACAAGATCGCGACGGTGCCGTTGAGTGTCGATAATCCAAACCGCGGCACCTATGCCGGTCAGGTGCCGCCGCTTCCCGGCGGTGAATACTCGGTTCGAATTCGTGCCAGCGGGTTCGATGAATCCGCCCTGCTGGCGTCGACGCCGATTTGGGTCACCGAAGACCATCACGCCGAAATGCAACGCATGAGTCTCGATGAAGACGCGTTGCGTCAAATCGCATCGGCCGGCGAGGGAACGTACATCCATGAATCCGATGCCGAGCGGATGCTGGAATTACTCAAACCGCTCTCCAGCGGCACCGTCATCGAAACCGACACGGTGCTTTGGCAATCGTATCTGTGGTTTTGGTTGATCATCGCGTTGCTGACCATCGAATGGTGGTGTCGCAAACGAGCCGGATTGGTCTAACGGACAGGAAACAGAAATGGCAACGGTAAGTGAACACTCGAGGGCTCGCGCGGGGCTGGATCCGATCACCACGCGCGCGCTGGCCGCCTTCCGTCGACGTCGCGGAATGCTGCTGGTCGCCCGCGCGATCGGGGTCGGGCTGCTGGTCTTCATTTCGCTGGCACTGTTGCTGGCGACTTTGGATTATCTGTTCTTCTTTAGCGACGCGGTGCGCTGGACGCTGAGCATCGGGATCTACGTGGCAACCGCGGCGGCGATGTGGCTGACGGGGTTCTCGTCGTTCGCCGTCCGCGACGAGTTGGAAATTGCACGTCACGTGGAAAGCGTCGCGCCGAATTTGCGCGAGAACCTGGTCGCCGCCGTCGAATTGGCCGATCCCCATTCCACCAACGGATCACCTTATTTTCGACGCCTGTTGCAAAGCCGCGTCGCGCGGCGGATCGCGAACGTTGATGTGGGCCAGGTGTTGCCACTGCGATTGGTTCGCCGCTGGGTGCTCAGTGGATCCACGGTCGCCTTGTTTTGCGTCGCGTTGATGTTCATCCCCTCGGCGCAATTCGGCCGTCGCTTCGCCCGCGCCGCACTTCCCGGGTTCGCCATCGAGCGAGCGTCTCGAACCAAAGTCACCATCCTGGAACCGTCTCCGATGTCGGGCTACGTCGCCGAGCGCGATGCGGTGGGCGTGATCGTGCGCGTCGAGGGTGCCGAAGCGGACGATGTGATGCTGCACTGGCGCAGTGCCGATGGAACCTCCGGCGAGTCGCTGATGACGCCGCGGATGGACGCGTCCGCGTTTCGGCCCGGTGAATCATCCGACGCGTCGACCGCCTCTACCGGTCCAGATGCATCCGAGGATGTTGCGATCGATGACGCACCCGGCGGACGATTTGCGGCAAACTTGTCGGTTGGCTCGGTTCCGATCCAATATCGCATCACGGCCGGTGACGCGATCACGCTTTGGCACGAACTGACGCCTTTGCCCCGACCGCGCGTCGTTCGCTATGAGAAACGCTATCGTTTGCCGACCTACGCCCGACTCGATGATCGCACCGCCGATGAAGAACACGGGGACTTGAAAGCGTTGCAGGGCACGACGGCGGAGGTCACGGTGACGTTCGACCAACCCGTCGAAAACCCCGTCGTCCGATTCGGTGTCCGCGGCGCTCGCAGTGAAATGGAGCCCGTCGACGAATCCTCGACCAAGTTTCTGACTCGGATTTCCATCAAGACGTCCGGTCAATATCAAGTCGATGCGACCAGCGTCCGCAGCGGACTGGATAACCCGTTCAGCCCGACCAACATGATCACCCCGGTCCTGGATACGCCCCCAATTGTCCGTTGGTCAAATGAAACCAAACCCAGCCAACTGGTGTCGTCATTGGACGTCGTCGAGATGGCCGCTTATGCCGCCGATGATCTGCCGCTGGAACGCGTTATCCAAGAAGTCGGTGTCAACGAACGGAGATTCGAATCGTATGCGTTGCCGATCGAAGCGGAGAATCGAAAGCTGGATCTCAGCTGGTCCTGGGACATGATGCACCGCTTGGGCGAAAACTCGCGTACGCCACAGCTTTCCGCGGGAGATCTTGTCCGAACACGACTCGTCGCCATCGACCGCCGGGGAGCGCGAACCGAATCGCCCCTGATCGAGTTTCTGATCGCCGGCGATGGCTTCGACGCCGATCGTCACCAGTTTTTGCAACCGTTCGCCCGGCAAGTCGAACGCATCATGAAGTGGTCCCAGCAATCCAAGCAGCTCGCGGAGGGACTGAAGGAAATCGGCAACTCGGGAAACTTTGACGCCCTTAAAGAGATCAGCAGCCAGTGGAAACCGTTGCAGCAGGAATCGGTCGCGTTGGTCAAGAGTCTGTCTGAAACGCTGACCGCCACCCAAAACACGGCCAGCGCGTCGATGACCGAATTGGTCGGCAGAGCCATCATCGACGTCGAGACACGGTTGGATGGCCAAATCAAACAGATGCAATGGCTCTCCGAAAATCAGGCAGACGTTTGGAGCAAGGAGCACGAAAAGAATCGCCAAGCCGTCGGCCGCGAGGCAAACCAGACGGCCTACCAATGTGATCGGTTGGGTGAGTTTGTCCAGGCACGATTCGCGCTCGCCCTGTCTGCGTCTCTGTATTCCGACGTCAGCATGCTGCGTAACGGCGTCGACCGCTTGGTCGATGACATGCCCCGGCAGCGTCTGCCCCGCTACCTGACCCTGGTGGCCGGTCAATTGGCCGAAATCGATCGGCTGATCGCACAATACGAGTCACTGTTATCCCCACAACATGCACAGCATCTTTCCGGTGACTCCTGGATGCGTTGGTCCCAGCGTTGGAACCTTCAAATCGAAACTCTGTTAGAAGACCAGGCGCGTCGCGATCAAGTCTACGCCGTGCTGAAGTCGTTGCGTGATGAAGTCAAGGACAAACCCCAGCACGTCGTTTATTCTGCGACCCACGACACCGTATTGCGTTGGGGGCGTGACCTTCGCAAAGAAATCGGGTACCTGGCGGACCTGACACGCCGTTTGTTTGACGCCGGACGGGAGTGGCAAGCGGCCCAGAAAGCGGCCCAAGGCGATCGCAATGCCGACGATGCGGTCAAACACGGGTTGGCGGTCCAGTGGGGACAGCTCAAATGGCAGACCGAACGAAATCGTTTGATGGTGCGTGCGGCTGGCCAAGAGAAACTCAATCGCGCCAAATCCAAAGTCGATTTAAAGTATGCCGCCGATCAAAACCTGTTCGTCCGCGCGATCAAGAACGTCACCGAAAACGGTTACCAAGATTACGAAGACGAACCGGCCGATCGGGTCCTGAACTCCATCGCCGCTGCGATCGGGACGCTGCAGGCGGCCAGCGACATCGCCGCGGCGCGTGAGGACTGGCTGGCGATCCGGGAAGGCGAGAGCCAAAGCGATGCCGCCCCGCTGCGTAAGATCTATCATCCGGTTTGGTTCAAGTTGCAAGACATCCGGATCGAATTGGGAGTCCGTTACTTGCGACAATCGCAAGTCGACTGGGTGACGGTGTTGCGGCCGATCGACGAGACACGCCACAACGAGGATCACACCCAGGCCAACAACCGAATCGATCCCCGACGTTGGAACCTGGACCGGTTTGCCTCGGCCGGTAAACCGCTCGAATCGCTCGCACGTGACCTGCAAGTCGGACTCGTGGGCCTCTCCGAAAAACGGGAACAGGCGCGAGATGTGTTGCGACGTTACGTCTTGACGCTTTCTGAGCAGGCACGTGAAGCCGCTGAAAAAGCAGAACAGGCCAAACAAGAAACCGACCAACGGCCCGATGCCAGCGAAGAATCGGCCGAGGAGGTCCAACCGCTACAAGACGAAGCGATCGAGAAAGCGACCGAGACCATCGGGGCACTGATCGACCAAGCCAACACGACCGACATCATCGATGACCAGCAGCGGGAAGTCGCTCGTGATGCCGACGCCGCCGCGGAATTAATCGCCGAAGCGGTCCAGGACACCAAAGACGCTCTCAAAAAAGCTGAAGTGGCGCAATCCGATCCGCAACGCGACGAGGCACTCGAATCGGTCGAACAAAAACTCGGTGAACTCTCCGAGCGACTCGAACAAACCGCCGATCACTTCGAAAAGATCGAGAACGGCGAAGACATCGCGGAGTCACGAGAACGGTTGCGTCAAGCGGAAGCAGAATTGAAAGCCGCCGAAGAACTGGAGCAGCGATACGACAGCGCCAGCGAGATGGCCGAGGCAGCCAAACAAGACCCACGCGAACTGTTGCGTCAACTCGAAGAAGAACTTCAACGCAATCAACCGATGCAGAACGAGCTCAGCGAGATTGCCGAGAACATCGTCGGTGAGGTCGCCGAGAACCTGAAACAGGCCGCCAAGGATGAAGACGAATTGCAACGTCGACTGGAATCCGACGACGACGCCTTCGCCGAACAAAAGCGTCAAAAACAACTGATGCTCGACGAGTTTATCGGGAGGGCAAAAACGTTGCGGGACCGGACGCTTTCCACCGCATCCAAAACGGCCGGCTGGGGCGACGATCCGAAAACACGTGAATCGATTGAACAAACACGCCAAAAACTGAACGACGCGATCAACCAGGCCGAACAGGTCTCCCGCGGCAAACCCACCCTCAGCGAACTGCAATCGGCAACACGCCGGATGCAACAGGATGTCAAACAGGCCGCCGATGCAACCCGGCAAGCTGGCCAGCAATTGGCCCAACGGGCGGACAAGGATCTGCACGGTGACAAACAAAAACGCAACACCGCCGCGGAGTCGATGCAGCGCAACGAGAATCAACTGCGCAATGACGAGCTTCGCGCACTCGACCAACAGCGAAAGAAATGGGCTTCAGCGGAAAAAGACGCCGGACGACGGGTCCGCGAAAGTGAACAGAAAAAGCGTAGTGCCGAAAACGCGCTCAACCGAGAGCAGGACAAGCTGAAGAAGAATCCTGACAACCAGTGGCACAAACGAGAGGTAGAAAAACAACAGGACTTGATCGCTGAGGCGTCGCGGGCGATCGAACAGTCACGCCAAACCAAAGACCTGGCAACGGAGCGCGGCAAAGAGGCTGTCAAACGCGCGAATGAAATCAATCAAACCAAAGTCGCGCCGCTGGACAAAGCCAACCCGGCTGCCCAATTGGGAGAAAAAGTGGCCAGCAACGCGGCAGCGCGGCTACAGCAACTCGCCCAAGAACTCGGTCAGCTTGCCGACGATTCTGACATCGCTCCAGATCTCCGCGCCACCTCCGAGTCGGCCGAAAGCCTGGCCAAACAGCAGGGGTTGGTCCAAGACAATGTGCAAGCCGCCACCGATGATCTGGCCCGCGCGTCCCGCCATGAAGCCCGCTTGGAAAACGACCGGGCGGCCGAACAACTCGCCCAGGCAGCACAGCAAACCGACCAGATCGCTGGGCAGGCCGCCAAGCAAGCCGGGGAAGAACTGGAGCAAACCGCCGACGAAAGTAACAACGCCGCCGCTGCCGCCGAGGCGCTGCAAGATGCGAAGGAAAAAATCGCCGCTCAAGCCGAAGCGGTTCAGTCGATGCTCGGTCAATCGCAGTCGCCCGACGGTCAGTCCAGCCAACCGCCCGGTGAATCGGGGGATTCAGACAGTCCGGCGACGAGTCAATCGGCCAGCGCCGACGCGACCCAATCGCCCAGACAGCCCCCCAGTCAGCCGCCCAGTCAACCATCCAGCCCAACCCCGTCGGGCAATGCATCCGAGTCCGGTCAACAACCTTCCTCGGGGCAGCAAGCCGCGCAGCCCGGCCAACCCTCCGGCAACCAGCCGTCTGCCAGGCAAATGGCTCAGACACTCGATGAATTGGACCGATCTCTCGCCGCTCAGGCATCTCAGTCCGCTCAACAGCCGTCCGAGTCCCAATCGGCATCGGGACAACCGTCCGAAGCTGAGCAGGGACAGCCGGCCAGCGGACAAAGCGGTAACGAACCCGGCGGCCAACCGTCCAACGATCCCAACGCAGACGGTCGCCCCGGATCCGGCCAGCCGCCGCAAAACGCCGTCGAAGCTTCGCCGACGCTCGCCCAGATGCTCGAAGCCCAAATGCAGCAGGCTGCCCGCGAACGACTAAAAAGTCTGCAACAGGCACAAGCCGGCGAGCAACCCGGCGAACCGTCCAACTCCGATGCCTCGTCGCCCAACCCGGTATCCGAATCGGGCGAAGGCGACATGCCGGACGGCCCCGACGAGATCGATCTGATCCAAGGCGCGATCGCCGACGGTGATTGGGGCGACCTGCGGCGCCGCGGCGTCGACGACGCCGCACAAGGTCGTTCGATTCAAATCCCGCCCGGTTACTCGCGCGAGATCAAAGCCTATTTCAAAGCGCTATCCAAACGGGCCGCGGAGTCGAAATGATGCATCAGGGCCGAAACTCCATTGCAGAAACGCACGAACGCTCCAACACCCGGAGCATCCCGCCTACAACGCCACCCTCCCGGCAGGCATCGGTGTCTACACAACTTGAGTCACGCGCCCTGGCAGGCGACGTTGTGAAGCATTTTTTAGCGGCAGGGCGCGAGCCCTCCGGTGTTTTGGCAAAGTTGAAGGACCGGAGGGCTCGCGCCCTGCCGCTAAAACCTCAAGAAACACATGGGAAAAATGCTTCACAGCATTGCCTGGCAGGGAGGGGCGAGCGCAGCGAGGGGAGGGGCGAGCGGTCGTCGCTGAGCGATTCCCAGCCACAGAGACCCTCCCCGCGTCGTCGTAAACTCCTCCGCGACCCTCCCAGAGGGAGGGTGACTTCGACGGTTGCGACTTGTGTCGCTACCGATGCCTGGCAGGAGGAGCGAGCGGAGGTCGAAACGTCAATCGCCGGTGCAACATCAACCGCAGAGTCTCCCAGTCTCGGTCGCCGCGACCTGTTCGCGCTCGCCGGCGCCATGGCCGGACTGCTGGCAACTCCGGCATGGTCCGATGAGCCACCGTCGATCGACAACCTGTACGTCGACGACGAATTAGACCAAGCCTGTGAGCGTGCGATCGAGTTTCTACTGCGCAACCAACGTGCCACCGGAGCGATCACCGATCGTGGTCACGAACTTGCGCTCACTTCGCTGGCGATCATGGCGCTGGCGGCGATCGGCACCGAACCGGCCGAGCCCACGCGACGCGGGCGCGCCATGCGTGCCGCACTGGACTTCGTGCTCAAACCGGACCACCAAAACGACTCCGGGTATTTCGGCGCCTACGACGGGTCGCGGATGTACGGCCACGGGATCGTCACGTTGATGTTGACCGAAATGCTGGGCATGGGCGCGACGCCGAAACAAAATGAGCTGATTCATGAACGCCTCGAACGCGCCCTGCGGTTGATCCTTTCTTCCCAAGCGGTCCGGAAAGAACGAAAACTCGAAGGCGGATGGAGGTACTCGCCCCAATCACGCGACAGTGACCTGTCCGTTTCGATCTGGCAACTGATGGCCTTGCGCTCGGCCAAGAACGACCAGATGAATGTGCCCAGCGAAGCGATCGACAAAGCCCTCGATTACCTGCGCAATTCCTTCACCGGACGACGCACGGCGAGCGGGGTCGGCGAAGGCGGTTTCAGCTACACGCCGGGGCAATCACGCCCCTCGTTTACGATGACCGCAGCCGGATTGCTGGCGATGCAGGTCTGTGGACAATACGACGCTCCCGAAGTGGCCGCGGCGGCGGATTGGTTGTTCAGCCATCGCCCCAAGACCAACGAACGTTACCTGTTTTACGGACTGTATTACTACGCCCAAGGCATGCACCAGGTCGGCGGCAAGTACGCCGACGAATCCGGCCGCGTCGTCTCCTCGTTGTTGTTGCCGCGACAACGTAGCGACGGATCGTGGATGTCGCCCGGTGGCGAAGAGCGTAACGTCGGCCTGGTCTACTCCACTTCGCTGGCGTTGCTTTCCCTCTCCGTGCGCTACCATTATTTGCCGATCTATCAACGATGACCGAAATCCATACTGACGGCCCCGAGTCGATCGGTGACGTCCAGCCACTCGATTTCCTGGTTGTCGCCCCGCATCCCGATGATGCCGAGATCGGGATGGGCGGAACGATCGCCAAGATGATTCGCCAAGGCATGCGGGTCGGAATTTTGGATCTGACCACCGGGGAACCGACGCCGCACGGCAGCGAAACCATTCGCCGCGCCGAGACGGTCCGTGCAACCGAAATCCTGAATGTCACGTGGCGCGGCAATGCGGGGCTGGTCAACCGAGAGTTACAGCACACGCTCGAAGCGCGAAAGCGAATCGCCAGCTACTTTCGGATGCTTCGTCCACGCTGGGTGTTCGCGCCGTATTTTCACGACGCCCATCCCGACCACGTCGCCGCCACCGAACTGATCGAAGCGGCCCGGTTCTGGTCCAAACTCAGCAAGACTGACATGCCGGGAGAACGGTTTCATCCCGAACGAACGTTCTATTACTTCTGCATTCATCTGCGTCTGGCCGTCCAGCCCAGTTGGATTGTGGACATCAGCGAGACGATGGACCAAAAACTCGAATCGATCCGCGCCTACGAAAGCCAATTCGTCGTCGGCCGCCCGACCGACCCGCCGACGATGCTCGACCGCATCGAAACCGACGGAGCCTACTTCGGCAACCTGATCGCCCGCCGCTACGGAGAACCCTTCGCCACCAAAGAGCCTTTGGCCCTGACGTCACTGAGGGATGTGTTTTAGCTGTTAGCTGTTAGCTGTTAGCTGTTAGATTTGAGATTTGAGATTTGAGATTTGAGATTTGAGATTTGAGATTTGAGATTTGAGATTTGAGATTTGAGATTTGAGATTTGAGATTTGAGATTTGAGATTTGAGATTTGAGATTTGTTTAAACGATGTTGACTGAGATGCCTCGGACGGCGACCTCGATCCATACCTTCAACCGATCGCCCCCGTCATTCTGCCACCCATCATTCTGCCACCCATCATTCTGCCCCCATCATTCTGCCCCCATCATTCTGCCCCCATCGTCTTGCCCCCATCGTCTTGCCCACATCGTCTTGCCCACATCGTCTTGCCCACATCGTCTTGCCCACATTCACCGCGCACCCAGCATTCTGCGACCATCGTCTCACCTCCCATCGTGGACGTCTACGTGAACAGTTTGGTTGCCGTTCCCTTGTGTTGATTGACCTTGATATGGCCAAGGTTCTAACGTTCGCATCAATCCGATCCGTTGACGCCTTCGGCGGCTTGGAGGTCCACCGCACCCGTCCGGATGTCTCGAAACGATAATACTCTGTGCGACCGAAGTATTCGATTTTCCACCAGCCTTGAAAATGGTCGGCATCGTTGGCCACCCGGTCGTCGGCGGTGAAGTGGATCAACGTGTACGCATAGCGACCGTCTTTCAGCCACCACTCCTCGTTCTTGGATCACGATTTCGTCGCCGTTGGGTTTCTGAAAAACCGTAGACTCACCGACCATGTGACCATCAGTGGAAAAATCCGGAACGAAGAGGGCTTCCCAACCATCGCTTTCCGGGGCTTTCAGCTCCTTGCGTTTTTGACTGATACGGACCGCCTTGTCGCTCAACATGAAGTAGCCGTCGCTGCACGGCTTGTTTCAGTATTTCGCGGCGTATTCCAGCGCCGCCGAACGATTCAGAGCCATTGGCGTTCTCCGTGTCGAGTGTTGAACATGCACGAACCTTTTCGGAAGCGTCACCCTCTTCTGTGATCGTTTCCAGTCACGGATCGTTGTCTGATCCAGCGAAGGGATCGCAAACTTTGCGGTTGTTCGACCTGCGTCGCGATGGCGACGTTGTCCGTGAAGCCCATTGCTAGAAGTCGCGGAAGGGACCGCGGGGCTCGGATGCATCCATCTCGGTTTGCCACTGTTGGAAGCGGGCTTGAATGTCGCGTGCGACTTCGGGGTATTGCTTGGCAAGATCATTTGATTCGCCGATGTCGGTTTGCAAGTCGAAGAGCATGGCGTTCTGATCGCCCAATTGCACCCATTTCCAGTTCCCGATCCGCGCGGCTCGGTGGTCGCGACGTTTCCAGAACATTTCTCGGCGGGGCGACGTCTGTTGGCCGCGAAGTGTCGGCCACCAATCGAATCCGTCCAAGGTGACATCGGCGGGTGTTTCGGCGCCTGAGGCGTTGACAAGACTGGGGAAGATTTCCAACGAGGTCAAAAACTGGTCGTTGATCGCACCGGCGGGAATGCCGCCGGCGGGCCAGCGGACCAGACAGGGAACGCGAACGCCGCCTTCCCACATCGTTGCTTTCTTGCCACGCAGCGGCGAATTGTCGGCGCCGCCCGAGCCCCCGTTGTCGGAAAAGAAAATCACGATCGTGTTATCCAGACAGCCCTTGGTTTCCAATTCATCGAGCAGCTTGCCGATCGACGCATCCATGCAGGTAACCGCCGCACGGTAATCACGCCGGCGGGCTTCGGGGGTCGTCACGGTTGCATGGTCCGCGTATTTGTGTTTGCTCGTGGTCCGATACTCGACTTCGACGTCCGGATACAATTGTTTGAACTCATCGGGGGCCTGAACAGAACTGCGAATCGCCGGATCCAGCGACGAGGAATTGTGCGGCGCGTTGAAGGGAACGTAGAGAAAGAACGGTGCTTCGCCGGACCACTCACGTAAGAACCGCAACGCTTCTCGTCCGAACAAGTTCGTGCAATAGGTCCCCTTGTCTTCCTCGGTCGGCGATTCATTGCGGAACATGCTTGGCACGCCGTATCGCTCGTGGGTGTAGTAATCGATTCCGGTATTGACGAAACCGTAAAAGTCGTCGAACCCCCGCGACGTCGGCAGAAACCGCTTGAGGCTGCCCAGATCCCACTTGCCATAAATCCCGGTCTTGTACCGGGACCGTTTCAGCACGTCGGCGATCGTGGTTTCTCGCAGGTCCATACCTCCGATGCGTTCAAACGTGACCGCATATTGGTCCGGCGTGTAGCGATAACCGTAATCGGGGGCTTCGTTGCGAATCATGTCGTAAATGCCATTTCGCTGCGGATAGCGACCGGTCAACAGGCTCGCCCTGGAGGGTGTGCACGCCGGCCACGCGACATAGAAGTTCGTTAGCCGAGTCCCCTCAGCCGCGATCCGATCCAGATTCGGTGTGATGATCCCATTTCCGAGCACACCCAAGTCGTTGTATCCCTGGTCGTCGGAAACGATCAACAAGACATTTGGCTGTGCTGCGAGGGAGATGTTGCCGAACAGGATTCCAGAGAGCAGTAATATATGAACGCGATTCATCTTCAAGTGATGCTTGATGGGGATGCGGAATGCGGTAAGACAGATTTCTTTTCGCGAAGCTCGTCTTACCGTTTTCGTGTTGCGTGACGGCTTTGTTATAGCCACCGCTCCGCGATGAGTCCTCGCTTCCGGCGACATTTCGTTTAAAAACCAACGCCGAGATGGTCTCTCAGCACGTGGCGTGAGCCAGTGGCGCGACGGATGGCGGAGCCTCCAGGATGGTGCGTGAGAAGTGGGGTAAGCATCCTGCTGGCCACCCTCGCCGGCTCCGCCGGCGTGCTCCTGTAGCAAAACCACACACCGATGTCGGCCAAGAGGCGGGAGCCTCCAACACAGTGCGTTCCCAGGCAGAACCTGGGGAACGAGGGCACGCGCCGCTCGCTGACGCGTCCCGCTGGGATGGCGCTCGCATCTCGTCACGAGGCTCCGCCTGGCGTGGGTTTGGGGTGCGACGGAGGCGGAGCCTGGGCTGCGCCAAATTGATTGTTGCTGCCGGTCCGAAATTTTAGGCGGAAACCTTTCCGCAGCATTTGCCCAGAGGGCATCGACAACATAGCCTGGGGTCAGGGAGCGAGCGCAGCGGAGTGACCGCCACCCCAGGGAAAGAAAGCCAAACCCGCTCTCTCCCCCTTTCGATCGGCCGGCGGCTCTGCCGCCGGCCGATCGAAAGGGGGAGGGTTTTCGTTGGATCGTGGACCTGGGGTTACGCCCGGATTCGCTGGGGCTCATCCGGTCTCACCCCAGGCTATGTTGTTGATCGCCTTTGGCGAACCGAGCCGATTGGTTCTTGATCCACCATGGAACAAGAACGCCCAGCCACTACACCCTAAGGAGTTTGCACAATGTCCAAGACAAATCCATTTGGCCCGAAAGGTTGGACCCCCGAGCGACTCGGCTCACTTGCCGGCAAGACCTATGTCATCACCGGTGCCAATAGCGGCGCGGGATTTGAGGCATCGCGAGTGTTCCTGTCCAAGGGCGCAAGCGTGGTGATGCTGAACCGCAGCGACCAGAAATCGTCTGTCGCTATCGCGGCCTTGAAGGAGGAGTTTGGCAGTAACGCTGACGTGACTTTCATCCAAATGGACTTGGCCGAGCTCGATTCTGTGCGGAAAGCGGCGGCGGAAGTTATCGAGACAGTTCCTCAAATTGACGCATTGATCTGCAACGCGGCCATCGCGCAGGTGGCCAAACAGGAGATCACCGCCGACGGCTTCGAAAGCCAGCTTGGTGTGAACCACTTCGGCCATTTCTTGCTGTGTGGACTGCTGTTTGAGCGAGTCGAAGCGTCAGCCGGGCGGATCGTGGTTGTCGGCAGCAACGCGTACAAAATGGGGTTGAAGAAGATTCAGTTCGAGGACCTCAACTTCGACGAGAACTACACCGCCTGGAACGCCTATGCGCAAAGCAAACTGGCGCAGATGATGTTTGCCTACGAGCTGCAGCGCCGTGTTGGTGCTGCGGGCAAGAACGTGACGGTTCAGGTCTGCCATCCAGGCGCGTCGCGGACGAACTTGTTGCAGGACACAGCCAGCACGTTCAACAAGATGGCCTGGGCGATCCTTTCTCGTTTCATCGCACAATCCGCCGAGAAAGGCTCCTGGCCCGAAGTGATGTGCGCAGCCGAACCGGAAGTGGAGTCTGCAAAACTCTATGGCCCTACCAAAAGGGGGCAAATGGTCGGCCCCGTCGGAGAGTGTCCGCTGGACGGCTGCGCCCTCGATCGGGAGGCGGCTGCGAAACTCTGGATGCTGTCTGAGCAGAAGACGTCCCTGGATTGGTCGCCCTAACCCCAATACCGCTACGTGAAGCACGGAAAATAAGTGGGATAGGCTTCCAGCCTGTCGATGCTGAAAAGACAGGCTGGAAGCCTATCCCACTCTGTTGCTGTAGATCTTTGAGGGTCTTCCCGGCTTCGTTTCGAAACTGCTGGTCGGTATAACAGATTTCAACCCAATGCTTGCGGGCTGTCGTTTTTGTGAGCCGCGACGCGTAAGCGGCCGGGCACTCCGACGCTGCCCGAGGCCTTACGGCCAGCGGCTCACCATTGACTCAGCAGGTCCCGACTAAATCGACAGCCCGCTTGCTGCGGACAGCTCGGCGCAGCGCGGCAAGGTCAATCGTGATCGGCGGTTTACGTCGAGGACGTTGTCAGCAACTGCCAGCAGGTGAGTTGCATGCGAGGCATGTGGAAGGGGCCTTTCCAGAGGTTTCCTTTGAGCGGGGAGCTGAGTCGGCCGTCGCGGTGCAGATAGCCGAACCACTCGCCATGCTCGGTGTCAGGAAAATGCGCGTAGCTCCAGTCATGGATCGATTGGTGCCAGTCGGCGTACTTGGAATCACCGGTCAGCTGATGAGCCAGGAGTGTTGCGATGATGGTTTCGTTTTGAGGCCACCAGAATTTCATGTCGTGCCAGTACTCCTGGACGGGCCGACCGTTGACATCGACGAAGTACAGGATCCCTCCAAACTCTTGATCCCAACCACGCTGCCACATCCAGTCGAGCATCTGGCAGCCGGTTTGGACCAACGAGGCGTCACCTCGGAGCTTTCCTTCCTGCATGATGAACCAGGCGCCTTCGATCGCGTGGCCGGGGTTGAGCGTGCGGCCGTCGAAGTGATCGATGATTTCACCGGTCGGACTGACGGTCTCCATCACGCACTGGATGTCTTCTTTGAGGTGAAATCGACGGATGTCGTCAATGCTGCGATCGATCCATTGGTCGGCATCGGACAGGCCGATGGATTCGCGAAGCTCCTGTGCCGTCACCAGGGTGATCATCGGGAACCCGATGCCTCGGGTCGGCCTTGTCGAGGTGAATTTTGGCTGCACGCCGCGCGGATTCAGGTTGTGATCAAGAAACCGTCGGAATGTGCGTTTCGCTTTTTCCGCGTATTGTTCGTCGCCGGTCGCTTTGAAGAGTTCTCCATAGGCGATTGATGCAAAGCTTTCCGAAAACGCGTAGCGGCGTTTGCGAATGGGTTGTCCATCTCGAGTGACGTGAAACCACATTCGACCGTCCGCGGGATCGAAGCAATGTTCATCGAGAAACCTCGCGCCGTGTTTCGCCAGTTCCAACCATTCGTCACGGGGTTGGACGTTGTTGTACAGTTCGCCCAGCAGCCAAGTGAATCGGCCCTGTTGCCAGACGCCCTTGTCCGTGTCGACCACGGTTCCGTCGCGATCGAGCGACATCATGAACCCGCCGTATTCATGATCAACGCAGTGCTTGATCCAAAACGGCAGCGTGTCGCTGAGAAATCCGTCGCGATACGTGGCGATCAGTTCGTTGCGCCGAGATTCATCCATACAAGTTGTTCCAAAGTGAAACGGTGTCGTGGGACGGATTTTGCCATGTTTTTCCCATGTCGCGTGTGGTCATCACCACTCGCCTCGGTTCGCGGTTGTGCCGGCAATTGAACCTCACAGTTTCAGGCTCTCGAAACGGGTCGTCGCGTTCACGTCGGGGTTGAGCATTGTGATGCGTTGGTCGGTGATCAGCAAAGACGTGTTTCGCTAATCTTCGCCGACTTTGCGTGCCATTGGCACAATCTTTGCGAGCTAGGCTTCGGCCGATAACGCAAAACGGTCCGGCATCGCTGGCTGATGCGGCGCACCGAGAAAGTGAGCATGGGGCCGGTACGACGTGACTGGGTGAGAGTGACATCGTGGTCGAAAAGCAGCCAGCCGAACCGAGCTGGTGCGGCGAGCCTCGGAATTGAGTGAAAAAGTCGATCATTGAACGGTGACCGCAGTTGGAGTCGGACAACGTCAAAGTCGTCCATCAGGCTCTCGACGCACTCTCGGAAGAACATCGCGCGATTCTGGTGCTGCGCGAGTTGGACGAGTTAGCCTACAGAGAGATCAGCGACATCCTTGGCATTTCGGTGGGCACCGTTCGTAGTCGCCTCAATCGTGCACGGGGGCGACTTCGAGAAGTGATCGAAGCCATTCAAGCGAACGTATCCGAACAAGGGACATCCGATGAGAACTGATGGGGTTGACATTTTCGGTGCCAGTGACATCGGGAAAAAACGCGAGGAAAATCAAGATCATTTCATGGTCGCCGATTTGCGGCGTCAGCTTACCGTTCGGCAAACGGACATTCCTGACAAGCAAAACGCGGAGCTGTTCGGCTGTCAGCAAGGAAGCCTAATGGTCGTTGCCGATGGCATGGGGGGCCATCAAGGCGGCGAACATGCAAGTCATACAGCGGTCGCAGCCTCAGCAAAGTATGTGCTGGATATGATGCAGTGGTTTCTGAAACTCGCTGCCGACGACGAGCAAGAGTTTCTCGATGAACTGTCGGATTGTTTGAAGTCGGTACAAAAGAAGATTTGGTCCGCGGGCGGACCCGGCGGGCGACACATGGGCACCACCGTGACGATGGCCTATTTGTTGTGGCCCCGGATGTTCGTCATTCACGCCGGAGACAGTCGATGCTATCTACTCCGCGACGGCCAGTTTCGACAGCTGACAACAGACCATACCATCGCCCAACAGTTGATTGATTCCGGCGGCATGTCACCCGACGATGATGCTGTCAAAAATTGGCGACATGTGCTTTGGAATTGCGTCGGTGGAGGCGATCAACAAGTCCGCCCGGAAGCGGTTCGATGCAGCCTACAACACGACGACATTCTGGTGTTGTGCAGCGATGGTCTGACGGGGATGTTGAGTGACGAAACGATCCGTTTGATCATTTCCTCGACCGACAGCAGCGAACAGGCCGTTCGCCGTTTGATCGACGAGGCGAATCGTGCGGGCGGCGAGGATAATATCTCAGCCATTGTCTGCCGGATCGACCAACCCGACGATTGCGAGGGCGACCAACCGGTCGGATCGTTTGACACCACCATCGTCTAACCGTTCCGCATGGTCCACAGACGCTCATCAATGTTACCGAGATCGCGGCCGAGGTCAGCGGAGCAGTCGATGTGCGTTTCGGCGGTTTGCCCGATCTGTCCACCGACGTCGGCAAAGTAATTGCGGTAGATCGTGCCGGCTCCGCAGACGCTTGCCCACGCCGGCCCTTGCGTGTGGTCATCTTCATCAATGCCGACGCCTCTTTCAGGCGTCACATGGGGGCTGGGTTTACATAGGATACTTGCCGGTGTTGCCAACGACCGGCTGTTCAGCGTTGTGACCGCTAGCGATAGTCGAACTGAACGGTGGCGGAGGTTTCTGTATTGCAGACAGCTCGTATCCAGCAAGCTGAAAACCCCTTGGGAAACTCATGCCGCAGAGCCTCGCCGGCAGGCACTGCAAAGCTTTGATGGTTCACCCAGCGGTTGTTTCCGTCGAGATCAATCTGAAGGGTGATGCGGACGGGTTTCGAGCTGCCGTGAGCGATCGTGACGGACTTTTGGTCGTAGCCTTTCATCAGGTAGGGATCCGATGGGATTCCTGGTTGCACCTGCGTTTGAAGCCACGGGCCGCCGTGTCCGACAGGCTTGCCGAGTTTCCAAAGGTCGTCAATTCCGCCGAACCAGAGGCCGGCGTGCTGTTTCTCGTCGCGGAAGACATGACCGTCGGCGGCCGCGTCCGGTCGGACACCGCACAGGACCAATAAACCGTTCCATGAGCAGAAGTCGGTGATCTGTTTGGAGTGACTCGACACGGGGCGGATCAGATTCCACGCGGGCGGCGCACCGTTGGTGACGAGCGGAACTTCGTAGAACGTGCCATGGATGTTCGCGAGGTGACGTTCGGATTCGACTTCTCGCGATGCTCGCGGCCAACCCCAGGCGAAGGGCTTGTCGAAGGCGACGTCGCCTTTGGGCAATCGCAGCTGTTTGCCGCCGTGGTTCAAGATGACGGATGCTTCGTCGACCGAGAACTCCGGTTCGACGTGCAGAAGTCTCGCAAGTTTTGGATCGGGCTTGTCGGGTTCGAACCCAAAGTCCGCTTTGGTGAAATCGAAGTTGCGGCCGTCACCGGTGATGATTCGCAGGTTTCGATTTCGTTTCGCCGGGTAGACCATGCCGGCCAGGGCGTCCTCGCCGACATCGGCAAGGCCGGCGAATCGCGTCCTGTTCTCTGTAGCGTTGCCGTCGATGAATTGGCTGGCTGTCTGGTGCAGGATGGCAGTTGCGACGCAGTCGCGATCGGTGACCAATCGCAGCCACTCCGCAGCCAAGTCTTGGGGGAGTGCTTTGGCAATGGAGTCACCGACAGCCAACTCGATCGTTTCCAAGTCGGTCCAAGAATGGTTGCCATTTTTGTCTACCTGCAGCGTCACGCGAACCGGAGTGCCGGTTGTTGACTTTGCAGACTCGCGTTGATATGGCAACTGGACCGAAGCTCGGCCGACAGGCGAAACAGAGTCTGCGGAACCGTCGTCGACTTTGATGAATGCGAGATGTGGTGTTCCGAACGCACCCTTGGAATGCTCAAACGAATTGCCCGGTATCGAGACTTTCCCGGCCGGGAAGTCACGGACATAAATAGGGTCGTGCACCGCTTTTCCCCAAGTCAATGTGAGGTCGGTTCGAGTCCAATCGGGCGACAACGTCGATTCGCCGCGCCCATCGATAGCCAGATAAACCGTTGCGGGCTTGGTGAGAACAAATTCAAAGCCGGCTGCGGGCTTTCGCCAATCGCCACGAGCAATGCTCATGCGTGGGAGGCTGGCGAGCGACTCGGGCAACGCGGTGATCGGCAGTTGATCGGTGGTCCGCAACGCCTGTTCGGCAACTGGTTTGATTCGTCCGATCGCAAGGTGCAAGATGCGATGATCGAAACCGGCAATGAGAAACGGATCCGATGGCGTGTCGGCTTTCACCTCATCTTCGATCCACGGTCCGCCATATCCGCTGGCGGGCCCCCACGTTTTGAGATCGTCGTAGGTCCCAAACCAAAGATTGCTTTGCGGTTGTCCGGCGAGCGGATTGCCTTGGATGCTGGTTTCGTCGGTCGCCAACACCAGCTTGCCGTTCCACTGGCAGAAGTCCGGCACATACCGCAAATGGCTGCCGATCGGTCGGATGCCTGCCGAGTTTGAGCTGCAGAATGTCTTGGGGAAATCAAAGAACATCCCGTGCATGTCCATCATCCAGCGTCCATCGGTGATCTCTCGAATGCGCGGCCATTCGGTATACCATCCGTGCTCGGCATCGTTGCAGTAGGCGGCCTTGGGCAGCAGGTAAGTGTGCCAGGTCCCGTTATCGAGGACTTTCAAGCGAACGCTGCGGCGGTCCCAGCCCATGGTCCAAATCGGATCGTTGCCGTCACTGCCGCCGGTGATTCCCTTGGGGCCGGTCACCTCGGTGTACTGTCTTCGTTCAACGATCTTCCAGTTCGTGCCGTCGAATTCTGCCAACACGCCTCGTTCTTCCGGCGTTTTCGCCTCGCCGCCCACCAAAACGTCCTTGTAGTCGCCGACATGCAGCTCTCCATTGTTGGAAATGACAAGTCGTCCCTGCGATGTGTAGCCGCCTTTACCGTGCCAACCGGGAACAGGCTTTTTGAACAATCGCTTCACAGCGAGCGTGTGGACGTTGGCTTCCCAAATGGAGCCTTCCATATCGACGTAGTAGACCATGTTCTCCGGATCGACCAGGTGACGCGCGATTGCGGTGACACGGATAGGCATGTCCTTCGGCTGGATCGTACGCACGTTTCCATTTTCGTCGATCAAGTGATGGGCAATCAAAAGTTGATTCGATTCGGCATGAATCATCCGTCCTGCAGGCGTCCCACCCACGCTTTCGGGATGAATCGTCATTGGCTTGGACAAGTCGGGGTCAACCGAGAACAACTTGTGTTCGCTGCCGCGAGGCATGTGGGGTGCGTAATTCACCATCCACAATTTTCCGGCCCACGGCACGACGGCCCCGATACCGCATTCGTTGTGGCCCTGTTTATCGTGAGCACCGTTTTGACTGTAGACGCCATACGTCGTCAGATGGGGATAAACGCCGCTGATGTGAATGTCTGTGCGAGCGGGCTTTGGCGGAGCGTTGGGGATTTGTGGGTTGCTGTTCTCAGTCGGTTCTTGTTCTGTAGGGCCGGCCGCGTCCAGGTCCGACTTGCCATCCGTGATCGCGGTCGAAATAAAGACGGCATTGGGTCGGGCTGTCGCGTGAAGACGATTGGGGACCGAGCCAGCCGATGCCACCGATTCGGACGGGTTCGCTTCGGCAACGCCCGACAACGTCGCGAAAACAAGGTAGCCGGCGAGCGAGACTGTCCACAGCACGCCGCGTGTGTGCTGGCCAAATCCAAGGGTATTTTGCGTCATTTAAATTGGAACTCAAGAGAATTGTCTGTCTGGGTGGCATTACAGTGCCCGCCCGAGCGCCCTTGGACAGTCGATGCGCTATTTTTTACAAAAGAATGTGGGTGGTGTCCAAACTGTCGGCTGTCGGCACTGTAACTAAGTCTGGATCTATCTGACAAATAGAGCAATGCCCATGGAGAGCCTTGCTTCGTCAGGGCGGATTGCATTTGCTCGGTCAGTTTTGGGGTTCCCCCGGCCAGTTCGGACATCTTTTGTGCTTTGAGTTTCGGCTCAAGCGGATTCAGCGTCGTTGGATTGCAGTTGTACCAACCCTGCAATCCGAAATAGATGGCGCGTACCGCATGCGGAACCGATCCGTAGAACTGAATCAAATACGGTTTGTTCGTTTTCACTCAGTCGCATGAAAACGGGGTACAATGCCTCCGAAACAATTGACCACAGCGAGGTGTCCCGTGAAGCATCGATCCATTGTGTTGGTGGCATTGGCGACATCGTTTGTCGCCTGCAACCAAGCTCAGCTATTGGCCCAGACCAGCAAGAACAACGTCCCGCTGTCGTCGCTGGCAGCGGACAGGTGGCAGATTCGCTGGGATCGATCAGACGACTTCAACGGCGATGAGGTGGATTGGCGAAAGTGGAATAAGTCGCCGGAAAACTTTGGTGCCTGGGTTTGGGACAACGAGAGCAATGTCGCGGTATCCAGCGGCATCCTTCAAATCACGATGCGACGACTGCCGGCTCCCGTCGTAAAGGGACGCAGGGCTCCGACGCCGTACACGTCCGGCATGTTGAAGTCGCATATGACTGGGACCTATGGCTACTACGAGGCGCGACTCAAGGGGGCTCCACTGTTTCCCGGCGTGTGTCCATCGTTTTGGCTGTACAGCAAAATTGACGATTCGATTGTGACCGAAGGCGAGGCGCGTTACAGCGAAGTGGACATTGTCGAGCTAACGCAGCGAGGCGATCGAATCGAAGGCAACGAACGCATTGCCGATTGCAACTTGCACGCGATTTTGTCCAACGGCAAGCCGGGTATGCCTGGACGCCATTGGCAGCGTCCCAATGACGAACGATTCAAGGCAGAGCAAGCCAATGAAGTGCGACTTCCGTTTGATCCGCGAGGTGATTTTCATACCTACGGTTGCGAGATCACTCCGGAGACGATCACGTGGTTCATCGACGGCAAAGCGATCGGACAGAAACGAAATCGTCACTGGCACCGCGCAATGAACGTGGCCCTGTCCCTTGGGCTTCGCCCACCCTATTCGACGTATACCGTCAAAGGATTCGTTCCCTCCGAAGTGGAGGTGACCGACGAATTTCCCACCACCATGGAAGTCGACTACGTCCGTGTCTGGGAGCGGGCGAAATAGCTCGCCGTTGGATGCTCTGCAGGTATTCGCCTAGGTAGCTGGTTTCACCGAGACTCGGGCAAGTGGATCGAAAGCCCGATGGGTCATGGCAATTCGATGCCGAGGCCATGATTGACTCGATTGGTGAAGTTCGCCAGCGCCACCGACGCGGCGAGCGTGACCAGCTGCTGATCGTTAAGGAACGTTTTGATTTTTTCAACGACGGCCGCATCGACGTCGGCCTTTCGTGTCAGTTGCTCGGCGTAACGCAAAACACTTCGCTCTTGCTCGTCAAACAAATCGTTCGCGTCAGCGCTCATCGAGTCGAGTTGCTTGTCGCTTAATCCCGCTTGCTTGGCAGCTTGACGGTGATAATGTGAGCAATAGTCACACGCGTTGACCAGCGATGCCTTGTAATAGGCCAGTTCGCGATATTTCGCAGGCAAATCATTTTGCAGGCCATCATTGATTTGCGTGAGGCCACCCAGCACGTCGGGCTGGTGCGCGAGCGTGCTGAAGATGTTCAACGATTGCCCGAATTTTTCTTCGATCGCTTTGAGTAGGGGTTTGGATGCTTCGGGAGCTTCGTCAATGGTGAGCGGTTTTGCATGAGGCATAGTGTTTCTCCGTGTAGGTGAACGTTCGGTGCGATCGGTGCCGCCGGTGGTCGTTGTCAAGAAAGCATCTCCGGTCGCGTCGCGTTTGATCAGCGCGGCGCCGAAGAAGTTGCCGTGGTGCAAAGAGTGTGCCGTTACTGGCACGCCGTTCCGGTGTCCGGCGAGACGTGAGGTGGCTGGTCGGCAATCACCCAGGTTGGATGTTTGGGGCGCAGAGTTTTGACACGCTGGATGGGTTCTTGGACAGTGATTTTGTTTGCGTTTGGGAAGCCGATTGCGTACCTTGAGTTTGATTGATCCCCCCGTTGGGTGATTGCATGGAAGTCTTCATGGCCTCCCGGGCAGACGTCCAACGCCGGGGAGTTCGAGTTTTCCGCAGAGTTATCCGTTCAAGCTTCGCCTGATGGAGTGTTAGGCGAGCGGAGGTGAACCCTGGTCGGTGTACCCTGGTCATTGAGTGCGCCGACCTATTGCAGCGGCAGCGGTCTCATCGCACAGCCAAGGGGGTGATCTGTGTCGGTCCGCCATGGAACTCGCCTGTCCCGTGACGGTTTCAGATGCGATTTCCCTCCGCATATCGATTACATGTATTGTCGAGAAGCAGCAAAATGAAACCTCCATCCGCGGTCACCGTCCTCGCCGTGTCGGTGTTTGTCCTCGTGGCAGTTTGGTTTCCTTCTGCCGGGATGCCGGGATCGGTTTCGTATGGCGATGATGCGTTGGTGCAAGTGGTTGTGACGTCGCCGCGGAACGAAGCATCACTGGCGTCGTTTTCTGAAACAATCGCGCCGATCATGAAACGCAACTGCAGTCAATGCCATGGTGAGGGCAAGCAGGAAGCCGGGCTGCGTTTTGATGAGCTCGATCCGGCGATGTCGTCTGATCACGACGTGTCAGCTTGGTCGTCCGTCCGCGATGCTTTGAATTCTCACCAGATGCCGCCGCCAGATGAGACGCGGCAGCCAAGCGAGCAAGAACGACAGCAAATCGTGGCCTGGATTGACGCGTCGTTTGAGGGTGTTGCCCGGCGGCGGCGGGCGAATCGATCGTCTTCGATGCGGCGTCTGACCGTCGCCGAATATGAGCACACGCTGCAAGAACTGTTCGGCGCAAAGGTTGCATTCGCAAAAAATCTTCCCGCCGCACCTTTGTCCGAGCACGGGTATTCGCGTGATGCAGACCTGCTAGGCGTGTCCGCGCTCGAGCTTGAATACTTTCTTGCCATCGCGCGTCAAAGCGTCGACGACTACGTCATTTTCGCGGGACACATCCCTGATAGCGAGCACTATCTCATCGAGTTCGAAGACGTCGAGTATCGCCCCGGCGTGGCCGGCGGCTACTCTGTCGATGAGCCGTTGACTGAGCAAGAGTTGTTGGAGAAACGACGGGCAAGGGATGCCGGGCCGGTCATCTACTCGGATCGAACGTTGTTCCCATTGCCGGATGGACCACTCGATCTGAGCTCTGAGGAATTGAATCGGTCTGATCGACAAAAATTTCATCAACAATTTGCTAGATTCAAGAGTCACCAGCTTCACAAAGCCGGCGAATTGGTCGCCAGAGTCTATGTCGCTGCAAAACTGGGGGATGACGGTTCGGCGCCTCGACTTCGATTTCGCATCGGCGACACGTTGGGTATGGAGTTCGCCGAACCGATTCCGAGCGAATGTGATGTCACAGCCTCGACTGAGAAGCCGCAGGTCTGTACGTTCCGGATCCCGTTTCGCCACGTACCCACCGGGACGACTGACGAAGAGGAGGATGAGGAGACAACGCTGACGCTTTCGGTTTCCAACGCATCGCGTAATCCCGATGCGATCTACGACGTGGTTCCGGAGGGCTACAACGTTGCCCCAGGTAAGTCCGGCCTGATGTCGCGATACCGGAAGACGCTCGCGGATTCAATCGTCAGCAAAGCCGCGATGCGGACAGCCGGTGTGAACGAGCTTTACCTCGATGCGATCGAAATCGATCTCGTGCCGTTCGGTCTGGACATGCATGCAAGGCTGTGGCGAATCGATGCGCAACGAGCCAATTTGAATGCCGGTGCCGACGCACGTACGGTTGCGGAGGAATCACTCCAGGCTTTTATGCAGCGTGCCTATCGCCGTTCCATCTCGTCGGCGGAATTAGACTCGATGATGTCGCTCTATGATCAATTTCGTAGTGAAGGGGACAGCTTTGAGGATGCCTTGAAAGAAACATTCAGCACCGTGCTGATCTCCGACCCTTTCTTGTATGTTGCCGCGCCGATTCCGCTGGATCACCATCAATCGATCTCCGAGGAAGAGCGTCGCCAGCTTGCGTCTCGGCTTTCCTATTTCCTGTGGAGCGGTCCTCCAGATGATCGGCTGCTCGAACTGGCCTCTCAGAACCGGCTCAGCGACCCTGGCACGCTTGCCACTGAGGTCAGCCGCATGCTTGGTGACCGTCGCGCTCGTCGTTTTAGCGAACGATTTGCACGTGAGTGGTTGCGGCTGGACAAGTACGGTCTGGTCGCCATCAATCCCGAGTTCTACCCGAACTACGATGAGGATCTCGGGGAGGACATGGTTTCGGAGGCAATCACGACGTTTCAGGAGATTTTTCACGGCGCGAGAGATGCGCGCGAGCTGATCGCATCGGAGACGGTGTACGTCAATCAGCGTTTGGTTCGCCATTATGGGTTGCCGCCGGTGACGGGCGGTCAGTTGCAAGCGGTTGACGTGCCGGATTATCGAACGCGTGGCGGTTTGCTTCATCAGGGTGCTATTTTGACCATGACCGCGGATGGGGCCGAGTCAAATCCGATTTACCGTGGGGTCTGGATTTTGGAGCGTCTGTTGAATGATCCTCCACCGCCCCCACCTCCATCCGTTCCGGCATTAGACGCATCCTCGGCAGATTTGGCGCCGCTTACACTCAAGCAAAAGATCGAGTTTCATCGTCAACAAAGTGCCTGTGCGACCTGTCATGCCAAAATCGATCCCTGGGGACTGGCGCTCGAAAATTTCGATGCGATCGGCGCGTGGCGTGAAGCAGCCCTGGTGATCAATCCGGACACGGCCGCCCGATCGTTTTCGCCCATCGACAGCAGTACCGTTCTGCCGAGCGGCGAGAAAATTGAAGGTTCGAGCGACCTCGTTTCGTACCTGGTTGGCCAGCGGCAGGAGGAGTTCACACGTGCCTTGACCTGGCACATGATGACTTACGCACTTGCCCGCGCGCCGAATCTCGGCGACGAATCCGAGTTGGAATCGATTCATCGCTATTTCCGGACTTCCGGCTACAAGCTGCCGTCACTCGTTTTAGCCATCGTGCAAAGTGAGTCGTTCCAGGCGGTGCCTGAAAGCACAGCAATGGACCAAGCAGATTCATTTCAGAAAAAGAATGCCCCGACAGCAACACTGATTGGAGAGAGACAATGAGTCATCGATCTCGTCACCCCCGCCGCAAGTTGTTGCAACTCGGATTGGCTGGCATGGCCCTGCCCCCGCTTGCTTCGCTGCTCGAACCGTCAAAGACAGCTCGGGCTGCCACGACGGCCCAGCGACCAGCCCGGCTGGTCACGATCTTTTTTCCCAACGGCGTTTCATTGCCACCGGAAGGGCACCGTAGTTTTGACGACTGGCATTGGTTTCCCCATCATCCCGGTCCAGATTATGTGATGACAAAGACGCTCCGACCGCTCGCCGAGCTCCGCAGCGAACTTTCGATCCTGTCCGGATTTTCGCATCCCCATCTGCGTTCGAATATCACACATTCCTGCAGCGCGCAGTTTCTAACCGGCGACGACCAGTCCAAAGGCTACAAGAACTCGATCAGTTATGACCAGGTATTCGCCGAAAAGATTGACGGCACGACCCGATACTCGTCACTGGCATTGTCCGCGTCGGGAGGTACGGGAAGCCTGGGCCGTCCCGCAACGATTTCTGTCAACCGCGATGGTGCGCTGATTCCCGCCTTGTCGGATCCGCAACAGATTTTCAACCGCTTGTTTGTTGTCGACGCGCGCGGTGCCGAGGCGCGGGCCAGAGCGATCGCCCGCGACCGCAGCATTTTGGATCGGGTGAGTTCAAGATTGTCGGGCCTCAATGGCACGCTTTCAGCAGACGACCGGCATCGCCTCGATGCCTACTTCACCGCAACGCGAACCTTGGAACGGCAGCTTGAACGTGCCAATGAATGGCTGAACGTCCCGAAGCCCGAAGTAGATCCTGGGGCATTTGATTTGGATGCTGAGCCGACGCGCGAGCTGGGAACGAACTATGTGCGCACGATGTTCGACCTCATCCACATGGCACTCCTGACTGACTCCACGCGAGTCGTGACGTATCAAACCGCCATTGAAGGCGGCAGCGGTCGAGGTAATCAACTTCCCTACGCAGCAGGTCTTTCGCTGCATCATCACCAACTCAGCCATAGCGCCGCTCGGGACGAAGGCGGATGGGAACGCTGGGCAAAATTCGACCAGTATCTGACCGAACGCCTCTCGGAGTTCTTGACGAAGATGGCTGAAACGCCTGATCCGCTCGCCGAAGGCAGCCTGCTGGACAACACGATCGTGCTTTACGGCAGTGGGACCAGCAAAACACACGTCGGCAGAAACTACCCGCTGATTCTCGCCGGCGGAAAGAATCTCGGCGTGAAGCATGGCGCATTCCATCGATTCGAAGACGAACGTCCGTTCAATGACCTGCTACTGACGCTCTTGCAACGTGTGGGTGTCGAAGCAGAGAGCTTCGGTGACAGCGAAGGAATTGTTGACCAAATCATCGCCAGACATTTCAGTCCGGTGTTGTAAACGGTTTTCGATCGCCCCCCCGGACGTTTTCGTCTTCTCTTGATGCGTCAAGGGAACTGGCGTTGCCATGCAGACGAAACACCGATGGCAGATCTGTCAGCGGTTGTCGCAACAGGTAGGTGATGCAGCTGCTTTCAAGGTTGGCGATCACCACGGTCGCCATCGCCAATCGCAGCGGCCAGGCTGGTCCGCCGGACAACAACGTTACCGCGGCAATCGCAACCATTAGCCATGCCACCTTGGCCGACCGGGTGTGATAACTGGGCAGTTGCCCGAACTTGGCCAACGCGAACATTCCGGCGGCAATGTAGCTGACGATGGCGAAGGCAATCCACAAGACTTCCTGTCCGAGCAAGTCACCACGCAGAAAAATCAACGCGAGTGCCAAGCATCCGTACATGACGGCGTCCGCAAAGCTGTCAAGTTTCGGGCCGATGGCAGACCTTTGATTGAGCCAACGAGCGAGTTTGCCGTCGACGAAATCGCTAAACGTCAGAACCAGGAACAGTACGAGCGTCCCGGTCAGCCGACCGTTCCAGGCCAGCACCAACATCAGTGGCGAGCAAACGGCACGGCCGACGCAGATGGCGTTCGGGATCGTGATCCAGGTTGTCGAACGCTCTGCGGACGATACGCCGCCACTGTGTTTCCCAGGCGAACCCGATGATGACGAGTTTCTCACCGCATGACCTCCACAAGCAGCAATGCGATGGGTGCGGAAAAGGTTAACGAATCAATGCGATCGAGCATGCCGCCCTGTCCCGGAATCAACGTACCGCTGTCTTTTACCCCCGCAGCACGTTTGATCGCCGACATGTTGAGATCACCGAGTGTTCCTGCTGTCGCGATCGCCAACCCGAGCAATGACCAATCAAGCGTCGTCAGCTCGGTCAAGCTGGGGCCAAGCAATGCCGCAGTCACGACCGTTCCGATCAGTCCACCGACGAAACCTTCCAGCGATTTTTTGGGCGAGATCACTGCCGCTAGTTTTCGTCGACCCAGTAAACGTCCCGCCCACGCCGAAAGGATATCGTTCCACTGCGTCATCCCGACCACCAGTAGAAACAACGCGGGGGATTCCGGATCAAGCAGCAATAGGCTGCATGCCGGGAAGATTCCGCAAAGCAATAGTCCCAGGATCGAAAACGCAATGCGTGAGGTGTATTGCTGGACTCCTGCTGCAGTCAGCGTTGCGGCGCATAAAGCAATCGCGGATGCGGCTGAAACGAAGGCCAACCAAGCGATGCCTCCGCCAACTGCGATTCCGATGTAGAGCACCGTGAGGTTGACCGTCATGACCCGAGCGGCGGGCGTCCACTCCATCGCGGACGCCGCCGACGGAGTGGTTGACGGAGTTGGCGCTGACAATCGCCTGTACTCCGTCATTGCGATCAGCGACATTGCCAACCAGATGCTCGACGCAGCCCACCGGCCGCCCAACGCCGCAACAAACAAGGAACCGGCAATCAGCCACCACGAAATCAGGCTCGCCACCCGACGACGAGCGGTTTCGCCTGGGCAGCGACGCAGCGACGACAGCCGATAGAGCGTGCCGGCAAGCAGGGCGCTGAACACCGCCATCGCCAGCGACAACACGTTGGCATACGATCCGGAAATGACGTTCATGATGCGGTGAACTCCCGCCGTTTCTTGTCCGATGAGCCGTCGGCACTTTTGGAAGCTGTCTTGCCGATCCGCGTCAGTTTTCCGACCACCATCGGCGTTGCAATTGCCAGCGTGGCTGCGGAGAGCAACGGCCAGTCGATCAATTGCCAAGGCTGGACCTCAGCCATCTGATCCAGCGCCGGCAGCCTCGCTCCGGCAAGGACGAAGACTAAGTTGCTGGGCATCATGCCCAATAGCGTGGTCCAAACGAATGTGGTCATCGGGACACGCGTCGCACCGGCCGAGTAGTTGACGCCGGTGTACGGGACGTGGAGTAGCCGTAGCGTCAAGAGGCAGGTCGCCTCGCCGCCACGCTCGAGCGACTGATCGATTGTGGCGATGATTCGTGGCACACGCCGCAACGCCCAGTCGCGAAAGTAGCTGCGAACGGCCAGCATCGCGATCACCGCCGCCGAGGTCAACGAGACGCTGACGATGCCCAGGCCGACCCAGAATCCGAACAACCATCCGAACGCAATGGATTTGCCCGTGGTGCCTGGGATCAGCGACGTCAGGGTGTAGAGCAGGACGCCTACGATCACGGCGACAGCGGGGTGCCTTGCAACGGCATCACGCAAGGCGCGTTCGTTCTTGACAAACGACGCCCAGCTCAAGGAGGCTGCAGAGAAGTACCACGCTGCGATCGCGAGAGCGATGATCAGCAATGTTACCGCCAGCTTTTTCATGCCGCCACCATCCTTGTTGAGTCCGACGCAGTGCTGCAGCCGATGCAAGGTTCGGTGCGCGAGGCAGGTCGTACCGCACTCATTGGGGGACCGAATCCTGCCTGATTCTGGTCGCTACGTGCCGGTGCTTTTGACTTAAACTGCGGTGTGAGAGAATTCAGATGATGTCGAGGCATCTCAGCGTTTTGTAGGAGGATGATGGGATTCGCGTGCATCGGTATGCGGATTGCAGGTTCAATGCTTCCTCCGCGAGCATTCGCTTGTTTCGCATCCGCCTACGGAGCCGCAGACTACCGAGCAACTCTCATACGACTGCACAGCAAACCTCATACCATGAAGATTCTCCACATCTCCGATCTGCATTTTGGTCCACCCTTCCTTCCTCGTGTCGGTGAGTCACTACAACGTGTCGCCGAGTTGGTATCGCCGGACGTGATTGTGGTCAGCGGCGATCTGACGCAACGTGCGAAGCCGGAGCAGTTCGAACAGGCCGCCGCGTTCCTGCGACAATTGCCGGATGCACCTCGAGTCGTCGTCCCGGGCAACCACGATGTGCCGCTGTACCGGATTATTGAGCGGTTTACCGACCCTCATCGGCATTACCAACGCATCATCTCAAAGGAACTCAATACAGTTCTACGTACCGATGAAGCCGTCATCGTAGGCCTCGACTCGACGGCCCCTCGTTCTGCCATCTCCAACGGGCGGCTTCACCCATCGAAGCTCGATTTCTGTCGGCGGGTATTTGAAAACGCACCGCCCGACCTCACTCGGATTGTCGTGGCGCATCATCACTTCGCCCCGGCACCGGATTACCTGCGTGACCGACCCATGCCCAAAGCGAAGCGGGCCATCAAGCTGTTCGTTGACCTCGGTGTTGAATTGATTCTAGGCGGGCACCTACATCGTTCCTACATCGGTAACACTCTCGATTTCTATCCGGCCGCTGGCCGCGACCGCGGAATCGTGATCGTTCAATCCGGCACGAGCACGTCACGCCGTGGACGGGGCCGCGAGCGTGAAAAGAACACGTTCAACGAGATCGATCTGTCACGCCGTGCCATCCGAGCGACGCATCATATCTACGACGACGACACCGGCGTCTTTGCACCGCTTAGCCGCCACGAATTCGCCCGTGGCAGCGGACGGCTCTCCACCCCAACAGGCGCGATCGAAACGCAGCGGTCTGCAGAGTGGGAGACAGGGGTTTCGCGATAATTTTGTACTGCGAACCGGACGCCGCTTCATTTGACGCCGCCCGAAATCAAATGCACCCGTCATGCATATCACGGTTCCACAGGCCGGGTGTTCGGCTGTCCCTCACGCCGGCGCGTCCTGTGAATAGATCAGCACAGTGTAGGGCGGCAATTGGATGCGTGCTTTGCACGGTTGCCCGTCGTAGCCTTCCGGCATCGCGTCGATGTCGCCGCTCGCGTCTCCGCCGAATTCGTCGCTGTAGGCTTCGCGATCGCTGCTGAACCGTCGCTTCCATGTACCTTGCGACGGTAAGCCGAACTCGTAATTTTCGAAGTGCTGGTGGGCGAAGTTGGCAATCACCACGACATCATCGCCAGGACCGCCATCAAATCGGCGAACGTAGGCGACGACTTTGTCTCTGTGGTTGACGTGAAAGACATCGATGTGCTGCCCCGTCAATCCCTTGGTGCACCCGTCGTGGTTGAGCCGCAATGCGATCAGGTCGCTGATCAACTCGCCAATGCCGCCTAGTGATTCGGCATTGTCCCATTCCAATTCTTCGGTGTCTTGGAACCATCCGTCTTGCAGCAGTTCTTGTCCTTGGAACAGCATCGGGATCCCGGGAGCCGTCATCACCAGGGCGATCCCCAGCGTGGAGCGTTTCTGGGCGAAATAGCTGTCCGGATCGGCTTCGTCGACCTCGCTGGGAACGCGTGATTTTCCGTTCGCGACCTCGTCGTGCGATTCGGTGTAGACGACGCGTTGGAACGCGTCAGCGTTGTAGGCATGCATGAGTGCCTCGCGAACCTTGTTCATGTCGCGGCCGGCATCGTCGGGTTGAGTGATGACGTCTCGAATCGGGTGCACGAACTTGGCGTCCCACTGCGTCGAAAATCCCGCTCCGCCCTCGACGTCCGACTTCGTCAGGTAGGCGTTATTTTGCAGATCTTCGGCGATCGTGATGGCACTCGGCTTGAAACCGTGAATCTCGCGGTTGACCCATTGCGTCAGTCCCCAGCCTTCGGGGATTTCTTGCTGGCCACTTGCATCGACGCTGCGGATGTAGAGCGTCATGTCGTATCGCAATCCATCAACGTGGTAGTCTTTCAACCACATCATCGCGTTGTCTCGGATGTAAGAACGCACTTCGCCACGTCCGTAGTCCGGTCGCGTGTCTCCCCAGGGAGTGTCGCTGCGATAGTCGTTGTAGAAGTAGATGCCACCTTTGCCGTTTTCGCTCCAACCGTCAAATTGCCAGAGGTCCAAGTCGCTGGGGCCGAAGTGGTTGTAGACGACATCCAGGATGACGGCGAAGCCAGCCTTGTGGGCTTCACGGACAAATGTTTTGAAGCCCTCGGGGCCGCCGTATGCCGACTCAATCGCATAGGGATGCGCCGGATTGTAGCCCCAAGAGAGGTCGCCGGCGAACTCCGCAATTGGCATCACCTGCAACGCGTTGACGCCCAAGCGTTTGAGGTGGTCAAATTTGTGTTGGTAGTCGGCGAAGGTGCCCACGTCACTGTCCCCGGGCCGATGGAACGTTCCGATGTGGGTTTCGTAGATGACCAGTTCGTTCCACGCCGGCATTTGAAAGTCATCGCCCTGCCAATCAAACGCCGGATCGTGAATCACACCGTTTCCGACGGAATTGGTCACCTTGCGGACGCGCGGGTCGATTCGCGTGAACACGTCTTCGCCACGAGAGATTTGATACTTGTACTCGTCGCCCGGTTTGGCGTTTTCAACAAAAGTGAACCAATGCCCGTTGTCTTCATTGGTCATTTCGTTGGCATCACTTTGCCATTGGTTGAAGTCACCCACGACGCTGACGCGATCGGCATGTGGTGCCCAGACACGAAACGCGACGCCGCGGTCCAAGACAATCGGGCCCATTCCGGCCGCTTGGGTCTGTTCATTGGTCGCTGCCGACTCGCCGCACAAAGTGGAGGGTGCCATACAAGGATTCCTTCAAAATGAATCTGCCCGTCCCACCACACGACGATCGTCAGTCGACCACGCTGTGATGTTTCTGGAGCAGCGACGCTCGGAGCAACTTCCATGCCAAAATAAAGTGCGGCAATCGTCGTTCTCAGCTTGGTCGCTGCGATGGCTGCCGCGGTCTCATGTAAACTACGCTCGGCAACATCGCCGTTCGGCCGTGATTCGCCTGGCCAACCGTCATCGAGCTGGCACCACAGCGAACGTGTTTGAAACCATCGATCCACCACGCCATTTCACCAGTCCTCATGATGCACCACCTGAAACTCGTCTTCCTGCTGGCCGCGACCCTTGCCCTTCCCACGTCTCGGGGCGGGTTGATTTGTGCGGCGGAGGAATTGTCGTCGCGTCCGAACATCGTGTTCCTGTTTGCCGACGACCAGAACACGTACTCCGTTGGGTGCTATGGCAACAGCGACGTGCAAACGCCTCAGATGGACCAATTGGCCCGCGACGGCATGGTCTTTGACAACCATTACAACACCACGGCGATCTGCATGGCCAGTCGCTCCAACGTGTTCACCGGCATGTACGAATACAAGACGGGCTGCAATTTCAGCCACGGAAACATGCGTCCGGAGGTCTGGGCAAAGTCCTATCCGGTTCTGCTGCGCCAGGCCGGATACCTGACGGCGTTCGCCGGCAAGTTCGGGATCGAGGTGGAAGGCAAGGGGTTGTGTGAAGACGACTTCGATGTCTGGGGTGGCGGACCCGGCCAGACTCATTACGACACGGCCAAGAACAAGTCGATGGCGAAGTACGCAAAGCGGTACCCTCACTCGACGCTCTCCTACGGGGCGTTCGGCCAAGACTTTATCCGCACGGCCGCCAAGCAGGACAAACCGTTTTGCCTTTCGATCAGTTTCAAGGCCCCGCACAAACCAGCGACGCCAGATCCTCGGTTCGATCCCGTCTATGAGGGCAAGACGTTCACCAAACCGGCGAACTTCGGCCGCGAATTTGCCGAACACCTCTCGCCGCAAAGCAAGGCCGGCCGACAGTACCCTCGCTTTACCCAGTGGAATTACGACACCGATTACGACGGCGAGATGCGGAAGTATCACCAGCAAGTCTACGGAATCGACGTGGCGCTCGGCATGATTCGCGACGAACTGAAGGCCCAAGGGGTCGCGGACAACACGGTGGTCATCTACACCAGCGACAACGGCTACATTTGTGGCGCTCACGGCTACGGTTCCAAGGTGCTGCCGATGGAAGAATCCTCGCGCGTGCCACTGATGATCTATGACCCCCGTAGCCCACTGAACGGCAAGCAGATTCGATGCGATCGGTTGACCGGCAATATCGATTTCGCACCCACGATGCTCGAACTCGCCGGCCTTGCCATTCCCGACAACATGGACGGCAAGAGTTTGCTGGGGCTGTTGCAGAATCCCAACGAGGGCGGCCATGAACAGATGGCGTTCATCAATGTCTATGGGCCTCTCGCCACCCACAGCCTGACCTGCCTGACTCGACAGCACAAATACACGTACTGGTGGTTCGGCAACGATCAAATGGACCCGGTCGAGGAGCTGTTCGATACCGAAAACGATCCGCTGGAACTTGTCAATCAAGCCGATCGCCCCGAGCACGCCGCGGCGCTGGAGCAAATGCGAAAGCGGTACGACCAAGAATTGGCGAAGTGGAAACAGCAGGCGGTGGATTACAACGATTACCAGCGCTACGGAACTCTGTTTGATCGGCACGTCCCGCTGAATGAAAAGGCGATCCGAAAGAAGGACGCCGAGCTTTCTCGCTAATTGCGAACGGTCAAAACATCATTTTGCCCCGTATCGTTCTGCCAATTCCATTCAATCTGTGCTTCCGCCATTTGGAACCCTTGCGCAACGAGCGGATGTCGGGTGCGAACTTGCCCGCTGGATCGCGTGTCGTGATGGTTTAAGGAATGTTGAGTGGAGAACCCCGATCTGGTGGATTGGTTTTGGCAGACGACGAAGACGAAGTGACCGACGAGGATCGTGAGCCCGGGCCTGAGGTGACGTCGAAACTCTTTCGTCGTTGGCAGAAGGCTGTTCGTGGCCGTTCACCGGCTGAAGACATGACCAATCCTGTCTGGCGCTGGCTTTTTCGCGGTCGTGTCGACCCCTATCACGCAAACGAGCGTTTTCGCAGCCGTCTACAAAAGATGCTCCGCCGCGTGGATTTTCCAAGCGAACCACGCTGGGCTGGGTGTCGCATGGGGCAATCGAGAACCGAGTTGGCCGATGGGCGAGTGTTTTGGATCGCCGGCGAGCACGAAGATTTTTACGATCCCGATTTCTTTATCTACAACGATGTCATCATCGAGTCACTCGATGGTGACCTGCGAATCTTTGGGTACCCCGAATCCGTCTTTCGGCCGACTGATTTTCATTCGGCCACGGCCGTCAATGGCGATCAAAGCATCCTGATTCTCGGCAACGTTGGCTACCCCGATCAGCGAGAGGTCGGTCGCACGCAGATCTTTCGGCTCGACACCCCAACGCTTGCAATGAGTGAAGTTCATTCAACCGGCCAACAGCCGGGGTGGATCAGCGATCACCAGGCGACGCTCAGCGATGATGGATCGTCGATCCTCGTTCGCGGTGGCAAGGTGTTGTCCGACGATGGGTTCCTGGAAAACATTGATGACTGGGCACTGTCTGTTGCCGAATTGCACTGGGATCGATTGACAAAACGGCAATGGATTCGATTCCAGGTGGCTCGCCATGACGGCAGCGGGCTGCACCTTTGGAATTACGACATGCGAAAGTTTGCGTCGGAGTATCCGCGGGCCGGTTTCGACGCGGAGGACGACCTGGCTGAGCAGATCGGCGCCGAGCCGAACATGGAGGCCTACGACTCGCTGTACCAACCACAGGTGCCCTACACGCCGATCGAAGCGGATCCCAAAGACGATGACGATTGGCGGACCAAGAAGATCACCATCGACGGAGTGCGCGTGCGTTATACCGACGACATGGACCATTTGACGGTCACCGTCGAAGGGGACCTGCCCCAGGCCGTCGTCGATTCGATGGCGAAAGACGTGCGTGATAAACTTTCACTCGTTGAGAATGCCGACTGTCGGGTGAAGTGGATCGAAGGAAGGTAGGCGGTCGGAGGGTGCTGCGGTCGGAGGGTGCTGCGGTCGGAGGGTGCTGCGGTCGGAGGGTGCTGCGGTCGGAGGGTGCTGCGGTCGGAGGGTGCTGCGGTCGGAGGGTGCTGCGGTCGGAGGGTGCTGCGGTCGGAGGGTGCGGCGCGAAATCTTTTCAAAATTGGTACGCCCGTTGCAGATTTAACCCGGCGGACAGCCAAGGCTGTCAAAAAGGCACTCGGGTGGATCCAGCCCGTTCGCCCGTGATGAAAACACCATTCTTTTGAACCCGTTTGAAAGGAGGGTACAAACATGTTAGCGACTCGATGGGAACCTTGGACTGAGCTGAATCGGCTCAGCCGCGAGATGGACCGACTGTTCAGCCGTGGCACCAACGACGGCGTGATGGGTGTCGGGAGTTACCCTGCGTTGAACGTCTGGGAAGACGACGACAACCTGTTTGCCGAAGCCGAATTGCCCGGATTCTGCTTGGATGATTTGGAAATCTATGTCACCGGAAACCAGTTGACTCTCAAGGGCGAACGCAAGCCGCCGGAACATGAAGGCGGAACTTGGCATCGTCAAGAACGCGGCTATGGAAAGTTCAGCCGGATGGTCGAATTGCCCGGCGACATTGATTCCGAAAACGTATCGGCCGAGTTCAAAAACGGCGTGTTGCAGATCACGCTGCCAAAAAGTGAAGCCGTCAAGCCGCGACGCATCGAAGTCAAGGCAAATTGATGGAACGCGTCAAGCGGCACGCCGGAGGCGGCTCGTTGGCAAGGCGAGCCGCCAATGCCTGCGGCGCGTGATTCATTGTTCATGAACACTGTGATTTTCAATGGAGGTGTGCGATGAGTACCACCATGACAACCACCCATCAAAACAAAACCCAACAACAAAACGGTAACGAACGCGTCAGCGAATACTTGAACGAGAACGGTCAGCGAGCTCGATCGTCCTTCCAGCCCCGATTCGATATTTGGGAAAGCGACGAGGAGTTGATTCTGTACGGCGACCTGCCCGGCGTCAGCACCGACGACTTGGACATTCAGTTCGAGAACCGGCTGTTGACGATCCATGCAAAGGTGGATCGCTGGCACGATGGCAAAGGGTACCTCTACAGCGAATACGGTGTGGGCGACTTCCAGCGGACGTTCACGATCGGTGAAGCGATCAACAGCGAAGCCATCTCGGCTGAATTGCGTGATGGCGTGTTGACGCTACACCTGCCGAAATCCGATCACGCGAAGCCGCGTCGCATCGAAGTGAAAGCCAGCTGATTCGTTGGCGTGATGTCGTCCCGCCGCGAGCTCGCGGCGGGATTTGTTGACCACCATCGCATTTGACGAGCATCTCAGCCAATTCGCGCCAGTGTCCGGGCTCCGCCGAATTAGCGTCCGGGCTCCGTCGAATCAATCAGTGTCGATCAGCGCGCGGTCCATCCGCCGTCGACGACCAGCATGCTGCCGGTGGTGTAGCTCGATGCCGCACTGGCCAGATAGATCGCGGCACCTTGAATCTCTTCCATCCTTCCCCAGCGATTCAATGCGACCGCCCCGACGATAAATTTCTTTGCCTCCTCCGACTCCGCGATCGGTTCATTCATCGGCGTCAAAAAGGGTCCCGGACAAATCGCGTTGACCGTGATGCCGTCTTCGGCCAGTTCCAGCGCAAGGGCGCGTGTCATCTGTACGATCGCGCCTTTGCTGGTCGCATAAGGGGTGCGGTTGGCCAGACCGACCAGCCCTAAGGTGCTGGCCAAGTTGATGATCCGTCCACGTCCGCGTCGTTTCATGATGGGAATCACGGCCTTACAGACCGACCAGACTCCGTCGACATTGATTTGCTGGACCTTGCGAAAATCCTCGTAGGTCAAGTCGCCGATCGCGCCACGAATGTTGACGCCCGCGTTGTTGACCAAGATGTCGACCGCATCGAACGTTTGCTCCACGCCGGCGACAAAGTTTTCGATCTGGGCCGGGTCGGTCACATCGGCCTGAACGCCGATCGCGCGCACCCCGTAATGGTCGCCGATCTGCGTCGCAGCTTGTTCGGCCTCTGTCGCGTCTCGGCTGCACAAGGCAATGTTGGCACCGGCCGACGCCAGTCCCGCCGCCATCGCATACCCCAATCCCTTCGATCCCCCCGTCACCATGGCTACTTGGTTGGTCAGATCAAACAGCTTGATTCCCGGCAAGACGGCTGTTTCGGGCATAGGGAACTCCTTCATGAAGTTTTCGGCGACAATTGAATCAATCAGGCATCGGCCAAGATGTCACGACCGATCTTACCCGGCAGGATCACCTTGATGGGGATCTCCATCGGATAGCGTTCTCGAATTTGAGCGACCGCCTGCAAAATTTGTCGCTCATCATAACGTGTCGAGAAGTGCCCCAGCACGAGCGTCTTGACGCGACTCTGGGATACCATCTGCATCACCTGATCGAGTGAACTGTGCCGATTCAAGCTCGGATCGGCAGGGTTCATTTCTTCCTCGGATAAAAAGGTCGCTTCGTGAATCAACACGTCCGCATCGTCGTACCGCCCGTCGGTTTCGATCGGCGTATCGCCCGAATAGACCAGTTTTGTTCGGCGGAACGGTTCAACAATCGCCGCTTTCCCTTTCTCCATCTTGATCGCCACGATTTCCTTGCCCGACATTCCGACGTACTCGGGCTTTAGTTTGTGACTGATCGCTTCGACGAAGTAACTGAGGCTTTTCGATCGGCCGGGGAGGATTGGCACGTGACGATTGGCGACCGCGCGCACCACCAAGTCACTTCGCAGCGGCACTTCGTCTCCCGGATCAAGCGGGATCCACTTCGCCCCCGAGATCTGTGGATCAAATCTTCCCATGAACCCGGCGAATGCGGGGAACGATCCCGAATGGCGTGGGTAATAGATCGACAATTCCGGTCGCGCATTGAGCTGATTGAATTGCAGCAACCCGGCCAAGTGGTCGCGGTCGGCGTGCGAGATGAACACGTGTTTGACTTTCCTGGACTTTTGAAGCAGCCCCGCCGAAGCGCCATCGCCACAATCAAACAGACACCCCAGTTCGTCGACGAAATACCACGTCGAAAACAGCGCGGTTGAATACCCCGTGACCGTGAGTCGATGGTCTGAGCTCATGGGGCGGTTTCTCAGGTGGCGTAAGCATCCTGCTTGCGATACACAAACGTGGCGTAAGCATCTTGCTTGCGATACACAAACGTGGCGTAAGCATCTTGCTTGCGATACACAAATGTTGCGTAAGCATCTTGCTTGCGATACACAAAAGTAGTGAAGCATCCAGCTTGCATTTATACCCCAGTGGCAAGCAGGATGCTTACCCCACAGGCTGCTTACTCGCGACCGTTGATCTCGTCGATCGCCCGCTCATACGCCCGCTTCATGCCTCGGCTGTCGGTTTCTTCCAGCAATCGTTTCAAAATCGGGATCGCTTCGGTAGCCCGAGGACGGACTTTGCCGAGCATGTACAGCGAATAGTACTGTTGCCGTCGGTCGTTGGATTCGATGCCTTCCAACAGAACGGGCACGGCTTCGGGACCGGCGGTATTGATCGAACGCAGGGCGTCTTTGGCAAAATTCGTGTCGTCGGGCACCGGCAGCAATTGGAAGAGCGCCGGCACGGCGGACTTGGCATCGGCACCCAAACCACCCAACGCCACCGCGGCATCGCGACGGACCGCCCAGTCCACATCGTCGAGTCCCTGTATCAACAACGGTACAGACTTTTCCCGGTCCGATTCGATCTTTGCCAGACAAGCCAACGCAGCGGCCCGCAGATCGGACCACGAGTGGTCTGTCAGGGCGATCACGTTGTCGGACAACGAACCGGCCTGGTCGCCCAACGTCGTGACCGAACGCAGCGACGCGAGCACGACCGGATCTTCGGCATCTGATAGACCGTTGCCCAGCGCCGCGATCAGTTCCGCCGACGGCTCGGCCGTCGTGGCCAGCGCCGCAGCCGCTGCGGCACGCACCGCGCCGTCCTGATCGCCGAGCAATTGCATCAACCGCGGGGAGCATCGTCGCGCAGACTCCCCGACCGCTTCGATCGCGATCGCCGCATCACGGCGCACGCTGGCGTCGGAGTCGTCCAGGCCGACGATCAACGCGTCGATCGCGGCGGTGGATTTCGATTCCATTCGGGTCAAACCGCCGATCGCGCTGCGTCGTACTTCGGGATCGCCATCGTCGAGCGCGCCGAGCAACAACTTGGTGACGCGTGGTTGGTCCTGATCCACGTTGGCCACGGCAAACACCGCCGCCGCTCGCACCCCTTGTTCGGGATCCCGGCACAGTGTTCGAAGTCGCGACACCACGGCATCGTCCAGTTGCGGATACCGCCCCAGCGACGCCGCAGCGACTTCGCGCAGATTCGGATCAGCATCATCCAAGCAGGCCGCCAGCGGTTCGATCGCCGCCGCTGGAACCGAACGCATCTTGCCGATCGCCTGTGCCGCGATCGTTTTTGCTGCACCCGTTTCGTTCCGCAAGGCGTTGAGCAGGGGCGGGGTCGCGAGCGGGCCGATTCGCGCGAGCGCCTTGGCCAATCGGACGCGAGAATGGTCGGCATCGGATGCCGCGTTCAAGAGTGCCGGAACCGATGCGGCCCCGATTCGTCGCAGCGCTTCATCGATCGGCATCGGCTGGTCGGGATCGGTTTCTGCATCGGTGCCGGAATCTCGTTTGAGTGCGGCGACAAGTGGGCCGACCGCGCTGGTGCTACGAGGTCCCAAGGTGCCGAGCGCGAATGCGGCGGCGTCACGTTGTTGCCTGTCGTCTTGTTCCAGCAGATCGATCAATCGGTCAACGGCTCGATCCGACGCGTCACCCAAGTTGCGAAGCGCGATCACGCCGCCGCTGCGCACTTGGACGTCCTCGTCCAGCACGGCATCGATGATCCAACGAATCATTTGGTCATCTGGCTCCGCCGCGACGGAAACGGCGACGATCGCTGCGGCGCGGACCGCCGAGGCGGGATCGTTGAGCAATTCGATCAAGCGATCTCGGTAGGGGGCGGCGTGTCGTTTTGTTTTGGCCAGCCCCTCGGCCGCAATGGCGCGGACCGATTCGTCATCGCTGTTCAACGCCGCTCCGAGCGAATCGGCGGCGACGGGACCCAACCGGGACAGTGAGGCGGTTGCCTGACGTCGCACGTCGGGATTCTGGTCGCGCACCGCATCGTCCAAACTTTCCAGCAGACGATCGACATCAGCCGCCATCCAGCCCATCGCGTCCAGCGCCGCGATTCGCCGCCGCGTCGAATCATCTTTGGCGGCGGCGACCAGTGCCTCAATCGCGGCGGTGCCGATGCGTGAGAGCGCCCAGGCAGACCGGTAGCGTCGTTGTTCGTCATCATCGCCTAGGCTGCGCACCAGGGCGTCGATCGCCGGTTCTGCCTGGGGGCCGATGCGAGCGACCGCCATCGCCGATTGCATCCAGACTTGATCGTCACGATCGCCCAATCCCTTGACCAACGCATCGATCGCGGGCAGGGCGTCAGGGCCGAGTTTTGCGAGCGCGTAGGCCGCGTCCCGCCGCTCGTCGATCTCGACACTCGACAACGCCGATGCCAGCTGATCGATTTGGGATGTTTCATTGCCATCGGTCGGTGAATCAGCCGTGGCGGACGCGACGCAAACGGCCAGTACGAACACGCCTGACAGCAATCGTTGCGTGGTCGCGTTCAAATCTGCAGCTCCGAAATGCGTCCGGTGCTGTCGCCGATGAAATCGACGGGCGTTCCGAATCGGTCCAACATCGACATGAACAGGTTGCACATCGGGGTTTCGGGCGCGACACGCACATGCCGTCCCAGGTCGATCTGGTTGCCACCGGCCAGCAGGATGGGAAGGTTTTCGTTGTTGTGCCGATCGCCGTCGCTGATCGCGCTGCCGTAACAAACCGACGTGTGATCCAGTAGCGAGCCTTGCTCACCGTCGGGTGTCGATTTCAGCTTTTGCAACAAGTACGACAATTGGGCCACGTGGAATTGGTTGATCTTTCGAAGCTTGTCGTGCTTGTTGGCATCACCACCATGATGCGACAGGTTGTGGTGCCCTTCACCGACACCGATGTGACGATAGCTTCGATTGCTGCCCGCGTCGGCGAACATGAACGTCGCGATGCGGGTCCGATCGGTCTGGAAGGCCAGCACCATCATGTCGCACATCAATCGAATGTGCTCGCCGTAATCTTTTGGTGTGCCTTCGGGGACCGGATAGTCGACGTCTTCGGAGACATCGAAATCATCGTCTTTACGCTGCATGCGTTTTTCGACATCGCGAACACCATCAAGGTATTCGTCGAGTTTGCGCTGATCGTTGCGTCCGAGTTTGGACTGCAATCGCTTGGCGTCTTCGGCGACGTAGTCGAGAACACTTTGGCGCAACGCCTCGCGACGAAGCGCGTTGTGATCTGCATGGACGGGCGTTCCGTCGCCGAACAACCGCTGGAAGACCAACCGCGGGTTGATCTCTTTGCTGACCGGCGTCGATTCGGACGACCAGGCGATGTTGGACGAGTAGGCACAGCTGTAACCGCTGTCGCAATTTCCGGCGCTGCGTCCCGGTTCGATCCCCAGTTCGATCGACGGAAACCGGGTCGCCTGACCGGCCGCCTGGGCAGCGACCTGGTCGACAGAAATCCCCGAACGCAAATCGCCTTCTTTTCGCGGCTGCGCCCCGGTCAAAAAGACCGAAGCACTTCGCGCGTGGTCACCGGGGCCGTCGCCGTTGGCACGCCCCTTGTCATGGGTCAGCCCGCTGATCACCAACACATCATCCTGGACCGGTGCCAGGGGGGAGAGAATGGAGGGCAAGTCGTAACCGTAGCCTTCCAACTGGGGCGTCCAATCGGGAAGGTGGACGCCGTTGGGCACAAAAATGAAGGCCATGCGGTTGGGAGTGGTCGCGGTTCCGGCGGCGGCTTTGGACGCCGTCGATTCCATCCACGGCAATGCCAGTGAAACGCCCAGACCACGCAGGACGGTTCGCCGTGACAGCCGGCTCGTTTGGATACTCATTGGTCTCGCTTCCTCTCACGCATCGTAAAGGGATCACTCGTGACAATGGCTTGGACGAGCGAACTGAATCGATAGCCATCGTTTTCCATTGCCGCCAGCGCTGAATTGACGGTGCACCGGTCGTAGGAGGTTAAACCCCGTCCCAACGCATAAGTTAGCAATTTACTGGCCAGGCACTTGCAGAATTGCTGTCTTTTTTCCTGCACCAAGATCTGCATCAGCTCATCGGCTCCGTCAAACTCGACTCCGCCGGGCAACTCGCCCGAGGCGTCAATTTCGTAGGCACCGTCGCGTTCGCGATACGCGCCCACGGCGTCGAAGTTCTCCATCCCGAAGCCCAACGCGTCCATCTTGCGGTGGCAGACCGCACAAGACTCGTTGGCGCGATGCTGTTCCATTTGCTCCCGCAGCGACCCCAGGACTTCTCCGCCCTCCTCCAGGTCCGGCACATCGGCCGGTGGTGGCGGCGGCGGTTCGGCCAGGAAATTCTCCAAAATCCACTTGCCGCGTTTGACCGGTGATGTTCGCGTCGGGTTGGAGGTCAGCATCAAAATGCTCGAATGGGTCAACACACCGCGACGCCCCGCCGGCAGTGAAACTTGTTGAAAGGAATCGCCTTGGATCGAATCGATCCCGTAGTGCCGCGCCAGGCGTTCGTTCACATAGGTGTAGTCCGCATCCAAGAACTCCAACACGCTGCGGTCTTGACGAATCAGTTGCTCGAAAAATGTTTCGGTCTCGCGGCGCATCGCCCGACGCAGCGGTTCATCAAAATCAGGGAATCGGACCGGATCGGGCATCAACAGGGACACGTCGCGAAGCTGCAGCCATTGTCCGGCAAAGTTGTCGACCAAGGCCTGCGACTTGGGATCGGCGAGCATCCGTTTCGCCTCGGCGGACAACACTTCTTTATTGGTCAGTTCGCCGGAGGCGGCCAATTCGAACAATCGTTCATCCGGCATGCTGCTCCACAGAAAGTACGACAACCGCGTTGCCAGTTCATAGCCGTCGAGCGCGCGGATCCCGTCTTCATCGTCGAGGGCTGGGTCCTGTTCGACGCGGAACAAGAAGTTCGGGTTGATCAGGATCGCGGCGACCACGGTCTGAAAGATTTCGTCTCGTGGTGCCCCACGTTCGAAGGCGTTCCGCATGATCGCAAACAAGCGTTCGGATTCGTCTTCGGTGATCGGTCGCCGAAAGGCCCGGGAGGCGAATTGGCGAACGTTCTCTCGCGCGACCGCGACCTGTTCGTCGTCACTGGCCGCTTCCCGCGGCAGCACTCGTTTTTTCGCTTGTTCGTCGGCCAACGCTTTTTCGGCGATCGTCGCGGCGGCTTCCAAATACTTTTCAAACAGGATCGGAGGGATTGTCAGCACGTCGCCGACGTTGTCGAATCCATGGGCGACGTCATCAGAAGGGAAGTTGTCGGCCAGATGTAAATCCAAACCCAGCAAATCGCGGATCGTGTTGTTGTATTCGGATTTGTTCAAGCGACGAATCGTGACACGGCCGGGACGCTTGACCGAAGTGCAATCGAAGGCGTTGAACTCCAACTCGATCGCTTGACCGAGCGAGGCGATTTCATCAGCGGTCGGCTGCGTTTGATCGGCCGGCGGCATCTGGTGCTCGACGACCAACCGCAACACCTTCTCCCAGAACTCATAATTGTCTTGGATGTTCGCCGAGTCTTCGAAGCGGTCAAAGCTGACTTCGCCCTCGAAGTCATCTCCGCTGTGACAGACGACGCAGTGGTTCTCCAAGAATGGAGCGATGTTGGTTTGAAAATTCTCGTCTGCCAACGCAATCCCCGTCGCCAGCCCGATCAACAGGGCGAATGAAATCCATCGAGTCATGCGTTGTAATGCAGTCATGGGCGGGGATGTCTATTCGGTGGGTGACCCTCGGCATTGCTTCGGCCATTTCTACCGAATCAAACGCCTTAGGAAAGCCGGAACAATAAGTGACGGGAATTGGGTGTGGGATAGGCTTCCAGCCTGTCGTTTTCGTCATGACAGGCTGGAAGCCTATCCCACTTATTGCTCCGACGATCCTTAGGAAGGTTCGCCGGGAGAGCGGCGGGGGCGGGAATCGACGGGCTCGGCCCGACGCGGTTTATTATCACCTTTCGGACAGTGGAACGCAAATCATGCGGAAATCTCGTGTGCATCGCCTATTCCAGCAGGCTGAAAAATCTTTTAATCGTTGATCGTACAAGGATTTTGGTCACTCTCCCCTTGGGCATCGGTATCTACACGAATCAGCCCTCATCCTCGTCTGGCTCCCCTCTCTCCCAATCAAGCCGTGGTTGCCAATTCAACACGGTCGACATGGCAGTTCTCGATGCGATGCGACAAACCCGCAATCTCTAAGACGGCTTGATTGGGGGAGAGGGGCTGGGGGCTTAGGTTTGCCCACATCATTGCATCCCGGATGGGATGGCAGACAGTAGCCGGCGGTCGAGCGAAGCGAACACCGCCGGAAGGGTAAAAATCAGTCCAAACGACCCCGTCCGGGGTCAATCCGCAATCGATTTCCGGATTCCGGTGGTGCGCTAAGGCGACCACCGGCTACTTGCTGTCTCCCCTCTCGGGAAAAACCTGCTCCGCAGGCGGATTGAGTCCGTGAGATGTAGGTCAATCTAAGGCTGAACGCGATAAGACGAGCGACTCGGCCAGCCGACACAATTTCCAGCACTGCCCCGAGCGTCGCATGAGGCGTCGCTTACGAAATCGACCGCATGCCCTCGGCAAGCGTTGCCAGCAACGTTTTACCATCGCCTGCCCGGATCGCCGATTCGTCGAGCCACAGCCCCTGAAACTCGAAGCTTTTCAATGTTCCTTCGACTGCAGGCAACTCCACGTACACGCCATTTTCCAGTCGCCACCAAGCAAGTTCTTGTTTTTCCGTCTCGTAGACGAGGTATTCCAGGACGCCGGCGTGTTGGTAAACCTGCTTTTTTTCACCAAGGTCGTAACTGGCGGAGGAACTTGCTGACAGCAGCGGCCCAGAGAGTATCCTTCTGCGTGCGCTGGCCCGTACGGCTTGTTGATTTAGGCGATCTTCCGAGTTTAACGCGATCAGGTCCGCTACGATGGGTCAGCGAGGGGCGCCGCGTGGCCCCTTGCGAACGCGTGCGGGCTTCGATCAACAAGCCGCTCAGCTGTCGGTATACCGTTTCGCAGAATCCTGTCATGACCGTCGCACACCGATCCAGACCGGCCGTTGATTTTCATCAGGGGACGGTGCGGCTGTTCGGTTTGTCGCCGCGATTTGTCGAGAAGACGCTTGCTGACATTCCGTTGGCTTGGGACGAGCGTGAAGATTGCTTTCGCGGTGATGCGATGCATGCCGATGCCATCCGGCGAGGTCTCGAGCACTCGCTGGCCGGCGGATTCGATTGGCGGGTCGGACGCGATGCCGGGGCGGCGGAGTTTCGCAGTTTGTCGATCAAGGACCTGCGGCAGATGACGCTCCGCGGCGATCAACAGCAAGCGGTCGAGGCCTTTGAAACCGGCGGTCGGCGCGGATTGATCGTGATGCCCACCGGTACCGGAAAGACCGTGGTCGCAATCGAATTGATGATCCGCAATCGGTGCAGTACTCTGATCGTCGTTCCCGTCCGCGACCTGATGTATCAGTGGCATGCCAAGATCTTGGAAGCGACCGGCATCGATGCCGGATTGATCGGTGACGGCGTCCATCGCGTCAGCCCGGTCAGTGTGACGACCTACGATAGCGCCGCGATCCACATGCCGCGTATCGGTGATCGTTTTCAGCTGATCATCTTTGACGAAGTTCATCACCTGGCCGGTCCCTGGCGGAGTGACGCGGCGCGGATGTCGATCGCGGCCCATCGCCTCGGATTGACCGCGACGCTTCCCGGTGACGACGAACGCATGACGCGTTTGCATGAATTGATCGGACCGACGCTGTACCAACAATCCATCGCCGAAGCGTCAGGCGCGTCGTTGGCCGATTACAGCGTGCACCGCATCGCCGTCCGACTAACCGACGAAGAACAACATCGCTATCGTGACTATGCGCAGCAGATCCAGAAATTTGTGTTCGAGCAAAAGACGATCGATCCGAAGTTCAAATGGGAGGACACGTACGCGCTTTCGGCGGCCACCGAGGAAGAACCCGACCGCGCCCGCGACGCCGCGATTGCGATGCGAGCCTTTCGGTTGAAACGACAGATCGAAGAACACGCCGATGCCAAACTGCGGATGCTGGAAGACTTGTTTCGACTCCACTGCGACGAATCGATCATCGTGTTCACGGGATCCAATGTGATGGCTCGCAAAATCTCGACGCGATTCCTGGTGCCCTGCTTGCTTTCCCACTGTGGAAAGAAAGAACGCCGGCAATGGTTGGAAGGTTTTGCCGAAGGACGCTACCGTGTGTTGGTGGCCAATCGGGTGTTGGACGAAGGTGTGGATTTGCCGGAAGTCAAAACGGCGATCGTGTTGGGCGGATTGTCCAGCCAGCGTCAGGCCATCCAGCGACTGGGACGTGTTTTGCGAAAAGGGCGCGGCGGTCGGCACGCCAAACTTTACGAAGTCGTCGTCGAAGACACACGCGAAGTCACACGTAGCCGCGATCGTCGCCGTAACGATGCCTATCGGCAAAAACGATGATCCGTAGCGAGCACAGTATCGTCCACTACGACTTTCAACGCATGATCGTTCGCCCCGACCGACTCCGCCGCGGCACCGATGCCGATTATGTCGCCGCGGCGAAGCAAATGCTGCGGGTCTATCGTGACGGAATCGGTGATCCGCGACAGGTGCTGCACGGACGGATCGAGACTTGTCTGAATCGATTGTCCGGTTGTCCGCCACGACGCATCGCCGCGTTCTGCAAGTTGTTGGACGATCAATCCGAATACCTCTCCAGCCGCAAAGCGGCCTTGCAGCTACGACGTCAGGTCTTTGATTTCGCCGCCGACCGGCATCCGATCGTGGAACATCGCGAGGGGATTTTTGATCATGACCTGCACCAAGTCCGCAGTGAACTGGCCAAAGAGCTCGGACGGACGTGGCCAGAGATCGAAGCGGATCTGTTCAGCGACGTGCTGGAGCTACAGCGACTGCAGGCCTTCCCTTCAGAATGGACGCCGCAACAATTGCTTTCGGCTTACAACGTCGCGCAGACCCAAGCGGCGCTCTATCGCGCGACGCGCGTCCGCATCGACGCCGCCGACGACTTGAAAACGATCGTCCGGCACGCCAAGCTGGCCGGGCTGATGCACCGCATCGATCTGATTTCATCGGCCGGACAACCCCGTTACCGATTTATCTTCGACGGCCCACAGAGTAGCTTGCGTCAATCGACTCGCTACGGCGTGCGGTTCGCCGCGTTGGCGGCAAAACTGCTGGCCTGTCGTGGTTGGCAGCTGACGGCTGAGATTCTGGGGCCACGGAAGCAGCGGTTTCGGATGGAACTTTCCCCTGCCGATGGATTGTCCGGTTCACTCAGTGCTCCGGATGCATTCGATTCGTCATTGGAAGCGGAGGTCGACGCCGCCTGGCAGAAGGCGCCGGTGGAAGGATGGAGTTGGAGACGCGAGTCCCTGTTGCTCGTCCGCGGCCAGAGCGTGATGACGCCCGATTTTACGCTGCATCACGGTCATCGAGGCATCTTGGTGTACGTGGAAGTCGTCGGGTTCTGGACGCCGGAGTACTTGGAGGAAAAGTGTCGCCGATTGCAGGAATTCGCCGGAATCATGCCCTGTGCAGGTCATGCGGGGGATACGGTGAAGTGGTTGTTGATCGTTTCGGGAAAGATTGAACCCGATCTGCGGCAAGGATTGGATAATTTGCAATTGCCGATTGTTAGTTTTGACACTTCGGCGAGTCCACAGACATGGATCGACGCGATCGGCTAAGCCATGGGTGGCGATTCACAATCGCTTCTCGCAAAATTTGGAGCTGTCCAGCTAAGGAGGCGTCAAACGCTCCGAATGCATGGTTCACCGCCCCGACTCGTGCGTCCGTGGCGATAGAATGGGTCAAAAAATGGGGTGGTCAAAAAATGGAGTGCCCGTTCCCGACCTGGTTGTCGTCCTGTCATTTTTATTTTTTGACCATTCCATTTTTTGACCCTCTCCGTGACGCGCAGAACACTGCGTCCCAAGCCGCGAGAAACCGTGATGCCCCGTCGAATTGCCTTTGTCGTTCTAGCGTTATTCGTCACCTCGCCTTCTATTCCCGCCGCTGATCTGGTGCTCCGTGGCGGCAAGATCGTGACGGTCGATCCGGGGTTTCGCGTCGTCGAGGCGATGGCAGTCCAGGAGGGACGAATCATTCAGTTGGGCAGCGACGCGGAGATCGCCAGCCAGATGGATCCCCAGACGCACGTCGTCGACCTGGACGGCCGCATGGTGTTGCCCGGGCTGATCGATTCACACGTCCATCCGACCGGAGCAAGTCAATACGAAGCGGACCACGAGATTCCGCCGATGGAAACGATCGATGATGTGTTGGGTTATCTTCGCCAGCGGGCCGCCGTCGTCCCTAAGGGCGAGTGGATTGTGCTGCAGCAAGTCTTCATCACGCGGTTGCGAGAACAGCGTTTTCCCACCCGCGCCGAACTCGATTCGGTCGCTCCCGATCACCCGGTCTGGTTTCGCACCGGCCCCGACGGCAGCGCCAATTCACTTGCACTGGCGGAGAACGGAATCGACAAAGCCTTTGCCGCCAAGCATCCGCAGCACGTCGCGGTCGATCCCGCCAGCGGCGAGCCAACTGGAGTGATCCGTCAATCATCGGCGGTCTTGAAAACGCGTCGAGATCAAAGCCGCAAGCAACTGGCGCAAGAGGAACTCGATGATCGACTGGCGGAATTGATCCGCGACTACAACCGCTGGGGAATCACGGGGATCATCGATCGCAATTGCAATGATAACGCTCGGGCACAATATGCCCGACTGTTGGAATCGGGGCGGCTGACGACGCGGACGCGATTGTCACGTTCGCTGACCCCCAACGCCGATCTCGCGGAAATCGAACAACGGCTCGACGAGATCGCAGCCGATCCGCTGTTCACGTCGCCCGATCCCAGGCTCGGTGTGATCGGCGTGAAGGTGTTCGAAGACGGCGGCATGCTGACCGGCAGCGCCTACTTCACTCGCCCCTGGGGGACGAGCAGCATCTATGGCATTGTCGATCCGCGTTATCGCGGCATGCAGTTCATCGACGACGATCGGTTGGAGAAATTGGTTCGGTTGTGTGCCAGTCGATCGTTGGCATTCACCGCGCACTGCCAGGGCGACGCCGCCGTCGAAGCACTCGTGGCCGCCTATGGTCGAGTCAATCAGGACATCCCGATCGCCCCGACACGCTGTTCGATCACCCACAGCAGTTTCATGAGTGAAAAAGCCATCGCGGGTGCGGCGAAAATTGGCGTCGGAGTGGATTTGCAGCCGGCGTGGTTGTATCTGGATGCCCGCACGCTGGTGGCCCAGTTCGGCCAAGATCGGCTGAAGCATTTCATCCCATTGCGAAGTCTGTTCGACGCGGGGGTGGTCGCCGGGGGTGGCAGCGATCACATGCAGAAGATCGGATCGCTTCGCAGCGTGAACCCCTACAATCCGTTTCTGGGGATGTGGGTCGCCGTGACCCGAACCGCCCGTTGGCACGACGCTCCGATCCACCGCGAACAAGCGCTCACCCGCGAGCAGATGATACGCTTTTACACGATCAACAACGCCTGGTTGATGCGTGCGGAAGAGGAGATCGGGTCGTTGGAAATCGGCAAGCGTGCGGATTTTGTGGTGATTGACCGCGACCTGCTGACGTGCCGCGACGACGAAATCCGCGACACCGTGGTTCAGTCCACTTGGCTCGACGGTCAGAGGGTGTTTCAATCGCAGTCGCAAAGCAACCGATCACCGGATTGATCGGCTCGCGACCCTTTCCCCGCTTTTCACCTTCAACACGCACAGACGAGAGTTTCGATGGTCATTCCGATGTGGCTGGCAAAGACGATTGCTTGGTCGGGGATCGCGTTGATCGGATTCGCGGTCGTCGACGTGGCCGTGACGAGTTTTTGGGACACCAGTTTGACGGGATCGAGCTGGTCATCGCTCGCCGAGTTCGCCGGCGGCTTCGTGATGAAACACTTCGGCGAGGCGCTTGATGACGAGTAGGTTTGACAAACACTCATTCTCAATGCCCGACCGGATTCCCGCCAGCACATCACGAATCCATCCGAGGCCGCACGCGACGTGCTCGCAAGATCTCTGAAATCACGGACAAGCGAGGTCCTTTAGGCCCGGAGGGCCGGCAGAGTGGATGCCGGTGGCGTGAGCCACCGGAAATGATTTTAACGAGTCGCAGAGGCCCAGCGGGCCGACACAATTTCACAGCTTCTAGCAACACACGCGGTTCAGCAGACACACTGTGTCGGCCTTCCAGGCCTGCTCCAAAATGTCATTCGAATTCCGGGCCCTGACGGGCCCGGCAAGCACTCTGTCAGCCCGCTGGGCTTTTGCATCCTGGGCTGGCGGACGCTTCGCATGAGTAGAAGAATGCCAGGGTGTCGGGCGCCGGCGCGGATCGGGCTCCGACCACCCCGTTCGAATTCACCCGGAGCAAAAACGTTGGCCCCCTCTGACGCGATCCATTCTAATCGAGTGGCATCACCGGCCCAACTGAGGTCGACAAAGTTCTATCGCAAGATCTATCCCCGTTCCGCCACAGGCCCGGATAGATCGTATTTCCTGATTTGCATCGATGAATTGCGTATTATTAATTTTGGTTTTTCTTGCTGCGTTACAGCTTCAGTCGGATCCGAAAGAGACGGAAGGAGCGTCAACGAACGTCAATATGTCGCAACTCACTGACCATTGGCGCAATCATAGTCCTGGGCGATGGGAAAACCTTGTGTTTCACGAGAACGGCCGTTTCAATTGGGAGGTTAAGTATCGGATGGGGCGAGAGGCCGTCAGTGGAACCTACAAGCGACGAGGTCAGGATCGAGTGGAATTACGAGTGACCAACATGAAACCATTAGAATCGAAGCAACCTCGCACAGCATTTGATCCTGATGATAGGCACGTCTATCGATACACGTTCGATGAAGCGGGAAATATGAGAGTTGAAAAAGTGGGGGCATCCATACAACGTCCTTATAGGATCGCAACCTTTGCAACACGTGCGTACGTCAGCAGCGGAAACCTTACAAGTAATGTCGCTGAAATGCTAAAGCTGCTGAATCAAGAGCCAGAGGATGCTGGCGACGGTGCCCGAATCATCAATGACAAATAGCTACCTTGTTCAACCCCGATTGGGGTTGGCGGCGAGGTGGTGTCCGGATCTTGGGGTGCGCTAACGCGCCCCCAAGCTTTGATGTGGCACGCCGTGGGCGTGACTCGGCGACCCCGTCGGGGTCGGTGGGAGGATCGGGGGCGTGGTCCGGAGGTGGCGCTGCGCTGACCTCCGGCTACTGGCTGTAATCCCTTGGGACGCGAATCTGGCAGCTAAAGTAAAACTCGCGATTCACCGTTCGACCTCCCCTCGCTGCGCTCGACCCTCCTGCCAGGAGGGTTGCTTCGTAAACTGCACGCCCTCCACACGGGAGAGCGACTCGAGTTGATGCATCGAGTTCCCTTCGCGATGGGGCGACACCGGATTGAGTTTCCATCACGCGATGATCTCGTCGACGACGCGGCCGTGGACGTCGGTCAGGCGGAAATCGCGGCCGGCGTGACGGTAGGTCAGCCGCTCGTGATCGAGTCCCAGCAGATGCAAAATCGTTGCGTGCAGGTCATGCACGTGCATCTTGTCGACCATCGCTCGAAATCCGAAATCATCGGTCTCGCCGTACGTCATGCCTCCCTTGACTCCACCCCCGGCCATCCACATCGAAAAACCATGATGGTTGTGGTCGCGGCCGTTACCGTTTTCCGAGGTCGGTGTGCGTCCGAATTCTCCGCCCCAGACGATCAACGTGTCTTCCAACATGCCGCGTGACTTGAGGTCCGCGATCAACGCGGCGATCGGCTGGTCGATGTTTTGGCAAAGCTTGGGCACCGTGCCGTCGTGTCCGCTGTGCGTGTCCCAGGGTTGCCCGTTGCCGTAATACACCTGGACAAAGCGAACGCCGCGTTCGGCCAATCGCCGCGCCAACAGACATCCGTTGGCAAAATGTCCGTCTCCGTACGCCGCCCGGGTTTGCTTGGTTTCACGATTCAGGTCAAACGCTTCGCTGCCTTCGAATTGCATGCGGAACGCCGTTTCCATCGACTCCAGGCGGGCGTCCAACATCGAGCGGTCGCGATGGGCCGCCGATTGCGTGGAAGCCTGCGCGGCGGTTGGTTCCGCGTTGAGTTGCCGCAACAGATCGAGTTGTTCACGTTGGGTCTGGCGGTCCCAGCGAGCGTTCCGCAGGTGGGGCAACATCTTCTCCGGATCGATGGTGGAGTGATTGATGTAGGTCCCCTGGTATTCCGACGGCAGAAACGCGCTGTTCCATAAAATCGAGAATCGAACAGGGCGTCCCGGACACAAGACGACATAGCCGGGAAGGTTTGCGTTCTCGCTGCCCAAGCCGTACAGAAACCAGGCTCCCATGCTGGGGCGCGTCGGCGTGATCGTGCCATTGTTCATCTGCAGCAACGCCGGCCCGTGATTGGGGTTGTCGGCATGCAGGGAGCGAAGCACACAGATCTCGTCGATGTGCCGACTGAGTTTGGGCAGCAACTCGCTGACGGGAATGCCGCTTTCACCGCGTTGGCGAAATTGAAACGGTGACGGCAGCAAGCCTCCCGTCGGTCGCTCGGTCAGAAGGTCCGCGCCGGGTGGCCGCGTTCCGGCGTACTTCTTGAGCGCGGGTTTGGGGTCGAATAAATCGCCTTGATAGGGCCCGCCGTTCATGAACAGGTGGATCACGCGTTTTGCTTTGGCCGGGAAATGTGGCCCCGCGTTGCCACTCGATTCCGATGCCAACAGATGGGCGGCACCCAACATCCCCATCCCGCCGCCGAGTTGTCCCAGTAGCTGGCGGCGATCGATCGTTGAATTCGTTTCGTTTGACATCGGTCGGTCTCTTGGTCTGGTCACGCCGTTGGGCTCACTCGACAAACAGGGCCTGGTTGGAAACCAGCAGCGCGTGGGCGTATTGTTGCAAACGTGTGGCGGGTGAATCGTTGTCCGCCGGTTTCAGAAACTGCATCCCGATCCGTAACTCTCGATCGTCGGGTGGTCGAGAGAACAGCAGCCAATAGAGCCGATTGATTTGGGCGGCTGGATCGTGGGGGACTTCGCGTTTCAATCGTGTGACCAGCGACTGCGATTGATTCAGCAGCAGCGGTCCGTTGAGGGCATAAAGCCCTTGCAATGCCGTGATCGTCGGTGTCCGTTTGGGGCTGTGCTGGGTCGGGTCGGGGAAGTCGTGGACCATCAGCGTCGGCGACATGTCGCGGCGATGGACGGTTGCGTAGAGTGTTCGTCGTCGATTTCCGTTTGCTTCCAGGTCGATCGACGGACCGCCGATCGTCCGGGTCAACTCACCGCTGGCCGACAGCATCGAATCCCGCCACTCTTCAAAGGTCAACCGGCGTGAGTTCATCCGCGAGAGCCAACGGTTTTCTGGATCATGCTGAAAGGATTCCGCCGCGGTCGAGCACGATTGTTGCCAGGTGGCCGAGAGCAGGATCTGGCGATGCAGTTGTTTCAGCGACCAGCCCGAATCAATGAATCGCGTGGCCAGATCGTCCAGCAAGTCCGGGTGTGACGGGCGGCTGCCTTGGGTGCCGAAGTTGCTCGGTGTGTCGACCAGCCCGGTGCCGAAGTGGGCCAGCCAGATGCGATTGACAATCACGCGGGCGGTCAATGGAGCCGCTTCGGTCACGATGGATTCGGCCAGTTCCAGTCGCCCGCTGCCGTTTGAATAGGGTTCGGGTTGTTCGGCGAGAACGGTCAAGAATCTTCGCGGGACGATGTTTCCCGGGCGATTCGGATTGCCGCGGATGAACGCCGGCAGATCGCGCGGTTGTGCACGATACTCCAGTTTTGTTCCCTCTTGTGCAGTCTTTCCGGCGCGGACGACGAACAGCGATTCTTCGGACAACGCATTGGCCATCGGCATGTCATACTGTGGCGTCGAGGCTTTGGTCGTTTTAATTTCCGCGGTCAGTTTGTCGATCGTTTCGGTGGGCAGCGGTTTTTCGCGTTTTCGTTTTGCGATCTCAGCTTCCAGCTCGGCAACTCGTTCACGCGCCAGACGCACCGGTTCGTATTCTTCTTCGGGAACCAGCGGCCGTTCGACTTGGCGGCAACTGGCAAAGATGCCGGCCAACGCGTAGTAGTCTTCGGTACTGATCGGATCGAATTTGTGATCGTGACAGCGGGCACAGGCGACGGTCAGCCCCAAGAAGGTTCGCGAGACTGCGTCGACGCGTTCTTCCCATTCATCCGCGACGATCACCTTGATGATCTCGCAGGGCAGTTTCAGTTCTTTCCAATAGGTCGGGCTGAGGCTGATGAAACCGAGGGCGGGCAGGTCGCTCGGCCCCGTCTCGGGCATCAGATCGGTGGCCAACTGACGGCGAACAAAATCGTCATAGGGCATGTCTTGGTTGAACGCGTCGACGACCCAATCACGATAGAAGTGCGATTGCCCGGTCTGGTACAGCCAGCTCGCGGTGCGATCGGTGTAACGCGCCATGTCCAGCCACCAGCGGCCCCATTTCTCGCCGTATTGGGGCGAGTCCAAAAGTCGCTCGACCAGTCGCCGGTACGCGTCGGGTGATTCGTCCTCGACGAAGTCACGGACCATGGCCGGTGTCGGCGGCAGACCGGTCAGGTCGAAGCAAAGCCGTCGAACGAGTGTCACGCGGTCGGCGCGTTCGGTCGGCGCCAACCCTTGCCGCTGCATCGCGGCGAGGACAAACGAATCCAAACGCGTTTGCGGCCAATCGGATCCGCCGACGTCCGGCAGCGGTTGAGGCTGGACGGGTTGAAACGACCAAAACCGCCGTCCCTCGTCAAAATCGATCGCGCCGTGACGGGCTTGTTCGGTTTGCTCGGAAGGCGGAAAGGCTGCGCCCTGTTGAACCCAATGGGTCAGCGTGGCTAGATCGTCCGGAGAGAGCTTTCCATCAGGCGGCATTTGAATGTCGCCGTCATAACGAACCGTCTCGATCAATAAACTCTCCTCGGGCGCTCCGGCTACGACGACCGAACCGCTGTCACCGCCCTGCCGGACGCCTTCGGCGGTGTCCAGTCGCAAACCGCCGTGGACCGTCTTGGCCCCGGCCGAGTGGCACTCGTAACAGTGCTCGACCAACAACGGACGGACCTTGCGCTCAAACGTTTTATAGTCGTCGGCGTTTACTGTTGCGTGTACGACAAGCAGTCCAAGCAGAACAATCAGTCGCTTCGCTATGCGAGACATGGCGGGCGTCGCGGAAGGTGGGAGGAAGGCGGAGAACCATTGTACTCTACCGAAAACAGTGGCGTAAGCTTCCAGCTTGCGTTAGGTACGGGTCGCAAGCTGGAAGCGTACGCCACGGGTCGCAAGCTGGAAGCGTACGCCACTTGCAAGCTGGAAGCTTGATTGGAGTATGCTGGTGGGGCAGTTCTCCATTTGTTTCCGACACTCCCTTGCCATCACCATGCGATATTTCTTGACATGTTTGCTGTGGATTGCCTGCACGATCGCTGCCTCGGCCGATGGGCTCCGGGCACTGCCCGAGGCCACGCGTCCGGCCGACCGGCGACTGGGCGAACTGCGAAACCTGAACAGCTACTTTCCGTTCCAGCCGATCGAGGATCCGGAGGCCTGGCCGAAGCGACGATCGGAGATCCAACGACGGATTCTGTTGTCCCAAGGGCTGTGGCCGATGCCCAGCAAACCCGACTTGAACGCCGTGATCCACGGCCGAGTCGAGCGAGACGACTACGTGGTGGATCGCGTTTATTTCGAGTCGATTCCGGGACACTTTGTGACCGGCAGCCTGTATCGCCCGAAAGGCAAGTCGGGTCCCTTTCCGGCGATCTTGTCGCCGCACGGGCATTGGAGCGACGGTCGGTTTTACGACGCCGGTGACGCTCAGATCCGCGCCGACTTGGCCAGCGGCGCCGAACGCTTTGCAGTCGGCGGACGATTCCCGATCCAGGCTCGCGCGGTTCAGTTGGCTCGCATGGGGTGCCTGGTGTTTGTTTACGACATGACGGGAAACGCTGATTCGATCCAGATCGGACATCGTCCCGACAAAGCGGCACATCTGGATCGCGCCACCGACTGGGGGTTCTTCAGCGCGCAGGCGGAGCTTCGTTTGCAAAACATGATGGGACTGCAAACTTGGAACTCGATTCGCGCGATCGACTTTTTATTGGAGCTGGACGAAACCGACCCGACCCGCATCGGCGTGACCGGGGCCAGTGGCGGTGGAACACAATCGATGATCTTGGGTGCGATCGACGATCGCATCGCCGCGGCCATGCCGTGCGTGATGGTGTCGACATCGATGCAAGGCGGATGCACGTGCGAGAACGCGCCGTACATGCGGATCGATCAGGGCAACGTCGACATCGCCGCGGCGATCGCGCCGCGACCGTTGGGGCTGACCGCCGCCGACGATTGGACGGTTGAATTGGAAACCAAGGGCTACCCGGACTTGCGTCAGTTGTATACCGATCTTGGACACAAGGATCGATTGACCGCGGCGTTCAATCTGCACTTCAAACACAACTACAATCACGTCAATCGCGCGGTGATGTACGCGTTTTTTAATCGTCACTTCAAGCTCGGGTACAAGGAGCCGATTTTGGAACAAGACTACGTGCCGCTTTCCCGTTCGGAAGCCACGGTGTGGACGGACGAGCATCCGGCGCCCCGCGGTGAAGCGATCGGTGATCCCCACGAAGTCAGGATCTTACAACTCGCCGCGGAAGATTCTCGGCGGCAGATGGACGCGTTGATTCCCAAGACGAGCGACCAGCTCGAGGAGTATCAACGCGTGGTCGGGGGTGCTTGGGAAACGATTCTCGGACGCCGGTTGGACCAGGTTCAAGCGACTTCGTTTCATCAGGTGAAGGCCATCAAGCGGGAGGGATTGTCGATCATGGTGGGGCTGCTCGATCACGCCGGCGAGCAGTTGCCGATCATTGAAGTCGGTGATTCCGGGGCGAAAGGAACGATCGTGTGGGTCACCGATGAAGGAAAACAAGGCCTTTGGGATGGCGATCGCCTCAACCCGCTGGTCGCGAAGATCGCCCGCGCCGGATACCGCGTCATCTCAGTCGATTTGATCGGGCAAGGCGAATTTGTCTCCGGCGCCGGGTCGCTCGACGCTCAGCGGATGTGGTACCAACGGGGCGGCGAACTGGCTTGGCATCGTTTCGCCGGGTACACCTATGGCTACAACCATCCCTTGTTCGTTCAGCGTGTCCACGACGTGCTGTCGGTCATCCGACACGCTTCATCGACAGGCAACCAGCACGTTCATCTGGTCGGGATCGGCGGCCACGCCGGTGCGATCGCTGCGGCAGCGCGCAGCCAAGCCGGTGACGCGGTCGGGCGAACCTTTATCGATACAAAAGGGTTTCGATTCGCGTCGTTGCAGCGGCAAGACGATCCGATGTTCGTCCCCGGTGCGGTCAAATACCTGGACGTCGACGGATTGTTATCGCTGTGTGTTGCCGGGGCATTGGATGTCGTTGCACCCGAGTTGCCGATTGTGGAACGCGTGCAGCGGGCAAGCGAGACCTCGAAGGGAGTTCGTTGGCATCCGTCCCCACAAGATTTATTATCGGCGATCGGGGAATGGTGTCTGCGTTGATCTATCGCGTTTCGCGCTTGCGGTATCCCGGAGGGATGCCAGCGAGTAGCCGGAGGTCAGCGCAGCGCAACCTCCGGGAAGTATGTTCCAAATTCCCCTCGACCCCGGACGGGGTCGCAGCGAATCGCTTCGCCGGCGGATCTGCAGTCTGCGTTGCGGAAAGAGTTGATCGGTTCGCTCGTTCACGCGGGGTCCAAGGGTCTTGACGCGATTTGCTTCGACGCCCTTCGGGGTCGCGTCCGGCGGGGGCCGGATGTCCGGAGGTGTCGCTGCGCTCACCTCCGCCTATTGGCTTCAACCGCTACAGGGGCTCGGCCGCGATCAGCCGTCGGTCAGCCCGCCGAGCACGGCTTCGGCACGTTGTCGTTTGCGTTGGGTCAGCGGTGGGCCATTGAGTTCGAGCGCCCGTTGGAGCAAGGGCTTGGCTTGATCGTGATTGCCGCGTTGGAACAAGACGATACCGCGGTTGTAGTAGGCCCATGCATTGGTCGGACACAAGCCGACAGATTCCTGGTAGTCGCGTTCGGATTCTTCCATTCGATCCAGCCCGGCCAGTGCAAAGGCGCGGCCATTGAGTGCGAAGGCGAGCACTTGGTGCAACCCTTCGGTTCGGCTCAACTCGATCGCGGAGTCCAGGTCTTGCAAGGCAAGTTTCCACTCGCCCATTTCGGCGTAAACTTGTCCGCGTGAGCTCAAGAGATCTGCGTCGGGCTGTTCAGAAGTCATGTCCAGCAGTTGCGTGTAGTCATCGCAGGCTTCGACGTGTTGTTCGGTGTACCAGCGAATCCATCCACGCAGTCGGTACCCGGCGGTGTGTTCGGGCGCCATCTCGATGATTTCTTCGGCGACATCGATCGCGTCGTCATAGCGTTCTTCGCTTTCCAGGCGATTGACTTTGGCGTGCAGCGACTGGATCGCCGCTTCCTGGGCACTTTCGGGGGCGATTTCGGCCAGGCGATCGATGTCGGCTTCGGCCGCTGATTCGTCGCCTTGCATCTGATGGGCATAGGCGCGTCCGGAATAGGCGTAGGGATCGTCGGGGAATTTTTCGATCAATTTCTCGTAGTCTTCGAGCGCCTGGTCGTGGCGTTTCAAACGCATCAGCACGGCGGCCCGTCGCAGCCGAGCGCCGTCGTAGACGCCCGAGAGTTCCAGGGTGCGGTTGAAATCTTCCAACGCCAATTCGTCTTCCTGGCGATCCATAAAGAAGCAGCCGCGGAGGAAAAAGATATGTTCATTTTCCGGATCGAGTTCACAGGCCCGCTGGTAGTCACGGAGGGCATCGTCGTGGTTGCCCGCTTGCGTGTGCGCGAACGCTCGGTTGACATAGTGGGCCGGTTGTTCGGGTTCTTGTTCGATCAACGCCGACTGTTCTTCGATCGCCGCCTGCGGGTTCTCGTTCATGCGGTGCAACAACGCGATCTGTTCGCGGGGTTCGGTCCATTGGGGCGCCAGTCGGCTTGCTTCGGTCAAGGCTTCCATCGCCGTTTCCAGTTCGCCTTGTTGCAGACTGAGCGATCCGAGCAAGTGCAATGCGATCGGGTTCTCCGGGTCCAACTCCAGCACCGCGTGGCAGTCGGCCAGGGCGAGGTCACGTCGGTCGGTTGCCGCGTAGGAGAATCCGCGTGTCAAGAACACCGCCGGCGTGTCGACGCCCAGTTCGATCGCGCGATTGCATGCGTCGATGGCCTCCTCGAATTCGCTTTGCATTTGTAGGATTCGCCCGCGGAGCGCATGAGATTGTCCCTCGTCCGCTTCGATTTCGATCGCCTTGTCGCAGTCATCGAGTGCGAGCGCGAACTTATTTTGCGAAGTGTAGAGCATGCTTCGGTGCAGCCGAGGCGCGACGGCACCGGGCATCACGTCAATCGCACGGGTCAAGTGTTCCAGTGCCCGCGGTTCGTCACGATGCTCGTCTTGCTGGTACAGCCATCCCAGCATTGCGTGACTGGCGCCGTTGTGCGGATCGAGCTGAAGGATCTTATTGAGTTCCTCGATTGCCCGCCCGCCATGGTCTTGGTAGAGCAAGATTTCGGCGCGACGAAATCGGAATGCCGGTTCACGTGGTGCCCATCGGACGGCGCTGTCCAAATCCGAAAGCGTCTGGTCCCAGGCCTCCAGCCCCGAAAAGATTTTGGAGCGGTGAAAGTAGAACCAGGGTGCGAAGGGCGCCAGTTCGATCGCTCGGTTCAGGTCGATCAGGGCGGCTTGATGGTTGCCGACAACCAGCTGGTACCAGCCGCGGCGTCCCAGCAGTGGAGCGCACTCGGGGGCCAGTGCGATCGCGCCCGAGTAGGCTTCGATGGCGTTCTCGAATTCCTCGTTCCCCGCATGACGTGCCGCAACCGCGACGTGCAGTGCCAGCTCAAAGGGGCTTTTTCGCAACAGCCGTTTCAGTTCCGCGTCAGAGGTGCTGGCATAGAGTTCTTCGGTGTATTCGATCCATGCACCGATTTCCCGAAACTTCTGTTCGGGCGTCGGCGGCGGTTCCTCTGGTGCCGACGGTTGGGAGATCAGTTGTCGCAGGCGGTCGACCCACGCGTTCCACCAAGAGGTTGTCTGGGGAGACGTTTCCTGGGAAGGGTCGGTCAGCTTGGCCGCGCGCATCAATGCTTCATCGATGCCGCATGTTTCGATTTCGTTCTGATAGTGGCTGAAGGGTTTGATGCCGATCTTGGTGCAGGCGGCCGAGTTGATGCGGCGATACACGAGGAATGCGACCGGCCCGTCTTGGACATCCGGGACGGCAAAGGATTCGATCTGTCGCGTCATCCGATCCACGAGACGCCGACGCGCCCCGTCGTCGTCTTTGTCGCTGTCCGTGGAGGCGGTTTCGATCTGCATCAGCCGCGTCGCGCCGGGGAGCACTGCCAGTGACACCATCAGCTCGAACCCGTCATCCGATTGCGATTCATTGAGGACCGCATCGATCGCCTCGACGACGACGCCGGAATAGTTTTCGATGGCGGTTGTCGAGACGCGTCCGGTCGATCCGACTTCGCCGCAGAAATGAACGTAAAAAGAAGTTGGAATCTCGGACAGTTGGTGGTCCGCCGCGGTCTCGACCGAGTCGATCGGTTGTCCTTGAATCGGTTCGTCGCGCTGCTGAGAGCGTTTCATCTCGCCCAGTGACGGGACGTTGAAGCATTTGCCACAGGATTCACACTCGATCGTCGCCCCCGCCTTTGACGGCCGCACCTGGACACGTTGGCCGCAATGGCAGGAAACGGTGAACATGATGCAGGGCTCCACGAAATCGAAAAGGCGACAGTCTGTATTCTAGGCCGCCGGTCTGTGCATTCTAGCACGGCTGCGTTTGGGCCAACGTTTCGGGTTCCCTCGTTCCAGGGCTCCGCCTTGGAACGCGATGCCGCGGTGGCTCCCGCCACCCAGGGCTGACGATCGCCAGGCGGGGACGTCGATTGTATAAGTGGCAGAGTTGATCGTAGCAGAAGTCGTTAGGACTTTCGCGGCGCCGGCCCTCTCTGGCGTTTGCTTGCTGCGCAAACGCCATCTCTCCCAGAGGGAGAGAATCTAGATGGGTTGCTCAATCTTGCAGCGAAAGAATCGACGTCCCGATCCTGGGAACAAGTCGCCCCGTCGTGCCGGTGCGTCACAGTTGTTTGGCAACTTGATACAGGATCTCGGCACCCTGATTGAGTTGTTCGATATCGATCCATTCGTCTTTGGTGTGGGCCTGATCGATCGAGCCGGGGCCGAAGACGACGGTGGGCAGGCCCGCGGCGGCGAATTTGGGTGCCTGGGTCGTGAACGCGACGCCGATCGCTTGGGACGACCCCGCAACCTGACCGGTCAGCCGGACCAGCGTCTCGGCGAGCGTTCCGTTTTCTCCGTCCCGAAGCGGTTCGCAGCTCGTGTCCGGTGGCAACATCTCGAACTCGATTCCGCATTGGTTCTTCAATGCCTGTCGGGTTTGATGCAGAATCGTTTCGAAGGATTCTCCCGGGACGACGCGGCGGTCGATTTCGATGACGCAGCGTTCTGGAACAATGTTGACGCTTTCGCCGCCATGGATCGTTCCCACACTGAGCGTGGGGCGACCGCACAATGGATGGTCGGGGCCGGAGGTTTGGAGTTCGTCGGCGAGTTGTTCCAGTCCACTGATCAGGCGTGCCATCGAGTAGATCGCACTTTGCCCGAGCGAGGGCCGGCTGCTATGGGCCGCGACGCCTGTCGTTTGGATTCTCCATCTCAAAACACCCTTGTGCGCGACCACGACATTCAACTCCGTCGGCTCCGCGACGATCGCCAGGTCAGGTGTGGGCGTGAGGAAGTTGTCACCGGAGTCAAACCGCTTCACCAAATCGATCGCTCCTTTCTGTCCGAGTTCTTCATCGCAGGTCATCGAAACGACCAGGCTGGCGTGGGATCGAGCTTGTTCGCGATTGAGACGTGCCACGGTCGACAGGATCGCGGCCATCGGGCCTTTCACATCGCAGGCTCCGCGGCCCCAGATTCGGCCGTCCCGCTCGATTCCCTGGTAGGGATCGATCGTCATGCCGGCAACCGGAACGGTGTCTTGGTGTGCGTCCAGCAAGATCGTGGACCGATCGGGATGGCCCGCCAACTTGGCGATCACATTTCCACGGCCCGGTTCGATTTGGTCGTAGCGATGGGGTATGTTGTGACTTACAAAAAATCGGCAAAGCCAATCGCTGACGCCTTGTTCGCACCATTCCGGTCCCCGATGGTCATGCCCCATCGGGTTTTGACTCGGAATCCGAATCAGCTGGTTCAAGATCGCTAGCGGTGTATCGTCGTCCATCCAGTGAGCCTCGCAGGAAACATCATGAGTCAATTCGATTTAGCCGACAGTCGGCAACGCGACCGCGCGACACCGTGTCAATCGATAGGGCGGCGTGATTGGATCGCGGGTGTCGCGGCCGCCGCCGGCACGATGGCAGTGCAACGCCAATCCGTTGCGGCGGAATCTTCGGATGATAAAGGGTACATCGACGCGCACGTGCACGTGTGGACGCCGGACACAAAAACGTATCCGCTGGACGATCGCTATGACGTTTCGGCGATGCAGCCGCCGAGTTTTACTCCCCAGCAGCTGATGCAACTTGCCGAGCCGCTGGGGGTCAGTCGGATCGTCCTGATCCAAATGAGCTTCTACGGGTTTGACAACTCGTACATGTTGGATGTGATCGCAAACCATCCCGGCCGGTTTTCGGGCGTGGCGGTGATCGATCCCGATGATCATCCGGTCGAAACCATGAAATCGCTGAAGTCGAAAGGGGTGCGCGGGTTCCGCATCGTGTCGGGAAAAAAGGATCCCGACAGTTGGCTGACCGGCGAGGGAATGAAACAGATGTGGGCCTGTGCGGCGGACGAATCCATGGCGATCTGTCCGTTGATCAATCCGGCGTATTTGCCGTCGGTCGACAAGATGTGTCGGCAATATCCTGAGACAAGGGTTGTGATCGATCACTTTGCCCGCATCGGGATCGACGGGACGATTCACGATCAGGAGCTTGATGCCCTGTGTCGTTTGGCGGAACATCAACACACCTACGTCAAAACATCAGCGTTCTACGCACTGGGAAAGAAAGCGGCGCCGTACACGGATCTGGGCGCGATGATTCACCGACTGGCCCATGCCTTTGGAACCGATCGGTTGATGTGGGCAACTGATTGCCCCTACCAGGTGCAGGACGGGCATACGTATCACGAATCCCTGGATTTGATTCGATCCAAGTTGGACTTTTTGAGCGATCGCGATCGCAGTTGGATGTTGCGAAAGACGGCCGAAAGGGTGTTCTTCGCGTAGTCGTTAAAGTGTGTTCTTTAACACCTCGATCAACCTTTCGATGGATGCTTGATCGTTGTAACCGTGGATCGCGATTCGCAGGCGTCCGGCGTGGCACATCACGTGAATGTTCTGCTGGTGCAGCGCGGCGTAGATCCGGTCCGCATCGGGATGCATGAACGCCATGATGCCGGCCATGTGGTCCGGTTCGTCGGGGGTGATGCACTGCACCGGCAATCGTTTCAGTTCGTCCATGCACTGTCGAACCAGCGGGCGGCAATGCGCATCGATTTGTTCGACGCCCACCGATTGGATGTAGTTCAACCCGGCATCGATCGCGTAGACGGCGGGGTAATTGGGCATCCCGACGGAAAAGCTGGCGGCGCCGTGTTTGGGAACGACGCGTTCAAATCGATCGGCATCGAATGCGTTTTCCAGATGAAACCATCCACCCGCCGGGGCGGTCAATCGTTCGGCACTGGAGGAGGGGATCCCGACCAAGCCACCTCCGTGCGTGGCCAAGATCCATTTGTGCGTGGAACTGACGATCAAATCGACATCGCTCAATTCGAGCGGGATCCGGCCGAGTGCTTGCGTGACGTCGACCGAGATCAGTGCGGGGCAATGACGTCGCACAACGCGCGTCAGCTCGGGAAGATTGATTTTGTGTCCGTTGAAAAAGCTGACCAGCGAAGTGGTGACCATCCGAGTGCGGGGGCTGAGCAGCGGAATCAGGTCCTCGATTCGAAGTGACCAGTCGCGTGCCCGCCAGACCTTGACGGTTGCGGGACAGCTGGCGTGCAACCAAGGCGTCGCGCCGGCGGGGAAATCCAGATCGTTAATCACCACCTCGTCGCCTTCGCGCAACTGCAGCGCCATCGCGGCCAGGTTGTACGCTTCGGACGAACAGGAGCAAAGGCTGACTTCGCCGGCGGTTAAACCGTAGGCCGATCCGATTTGCTGTTTGGCGCTCTCCCAAACCTTGGCGTGGCAATCGCGTCCGTCCATTCCCAGCAATTTGTCTTGGCCATAGGTTTGAAGTGCGTCTAGCACCGCGGTGGGGGGAATGCCTTCGGCGGCCGTGTTGAAATAGTCTTTGCCGGACAGGCCGGGGAAATCACGTTGTCGCGAGGACTCGGTCAGCATGGGGGAACCGGTTGCGTCGGGTGGGGAAACGTTATTGGGCTTTGGCCGATGTGTCTGGCTGCGTCGCAGCGAAGCGAGGGGATCGCCCCGAGGCTCGACACCGATGGGGCAACGTTGTGAAGCATTTTTTAGCGGCAGGGCGCGAGCCCTCCGGTGTTTTGGCAGAGATGAAGAACCGGAGGGCTCGCGCCCTGCCGCTAAAACCTTAAGAGATGAAGAACCGGAGGGCTCGCGCCCTGCCGCTAAAACCTCAAGAAACGCATAGGGAAAATGCTTCACAGCGTTGCTGGCTGGGGTCGATGGGCGGATTGGGTTCGTGGCCCGGAGGTGGTGCTGCGCTGACCTCCGGCTACTCGCCGTGATCCCTGCGGGATACCGTGGATGGTCGGCGCGTCGCAGTTGTATCGTGTAGGATGTGTTTTGAGTTGCCTGTGTACTGGAGAGATCATGAACCGCACTCGGTCAATCGGGCAGATTTGCGTCGTGCTTGTGGCGGCTTTTTGCCAAACTGCCGCTGGGGATGACGAAACGCTACACATCGCTTGGCAATCGTCGCCAGCGTTGTTCGCCAACCAGGATTTCGACTATCAACTTCAACTGACCAGCCGCCACGCAACTCGCGGGCGACTTTCTTGGCAATTGAAATTGCTGCATCGCACGCTGGGCCGCGGCGAACGCAGCCTTGATCTGCAAGCGACAAAAACAACGACCGTCGATCTTCCGTTGCGGATCCCGCCGCTGAAGCCGGGCGTCGCACGCGAGGCAACACTGCAAGTGAGTTTTGTCACTGCCGATCAAGAATCAACCAGCGAGTTGCGCAAGCTGTGGCTGTTTTCACGCGATCCGTTTGCCGATCGACAACAATGGCTGCAACATTTCGAGATCGCGCTGTACGATCCAAAAGGCAAGACCGGCGAACTGTTTTCGCAAGGGAAAATACCGTACCGGATGATTCGGTCGCTTGATGCGTCGAATTCGAATCGGCGCGGCGTCGTGATCATTGCTCCGGGAGTTTCTCTGAAATCGAAACCCTCTCTGGCACAAACTGCATGGGAGCTTGCCGCCGGTGGGCGAATCGTGTTGTGGTTCGCCCCTCGTGATGGATCATTCGATCTTGATTTTTCCGCAGAAAACAAAGCACCCGGGAACTTCTCACTCGCCGGGTCGACTATCGTGAAACGTCTCGATCACCGGTTGGACCGTGGACACTGGAGCGGCCGCGAGACCGACACGATTGGATTGAAATTGGGCGTCCGCAGAAACCGACCGCAACTGCAAGTGACTTCGGGTGCGGACGGCTGGTTTTGGTTTGAAGCCGAATTCGAAAATCCCGCAGGACGTTTGATCGTGTGCGGTGGCGACTTGACCGATCGCTGGGAGGAATCTCCGACACCGCGCTACTTGTTGGCCGCGATGCTGCAGTATGCGGACAACGAACATCACAACAGCACCCAACCACTCGACCGCCAGGATCTGCCATGACCAATCGCTTATTGATTCCATGCTTGCTGATGATGCTGGTCAACGGTTGGCAGACGCGGCTTCCAGCGGCCGATCCGGCCGTCTATCCGGTGGCGGTGTTTCCATTTCAACAACGCGGTGCAGTCAACAGCGAACTTGGCGAACAAGTCACCGTGTTGTTGACCGCCAAGTTGCTTGAGCATCCGGGACTGTATTTGGTCGAACGAGAAGAGTTGACCAAGATCATCGACGAACAAACGCTGAATGTTTCAGGGATGGTGGATCCAAGTTCGGCGACCAGGATTGGCCAATTGACGGGCGCAAGAATCCTGGTCGCCGGTTCGGTTCTGGAAACGAACGATAAACTCTACGTTGTCGCCAAAGTGATCGGTACTGAAACGAGTCGCGTGCTGGGGGCGTCGGTGAAAGGCAAGATCGATGATGACCTGGATGGCTTGATCGGTGGTTTGGCCAAAAAAGTTGCCCGCACGGTGATCGATCGCGGCCATGAACTGGTTGCCGATCCGCCTCCCCGTGGGGACCGCATCGCGGATTTGAAAAAAGCTGTCGGCAATCAACGTCTGCCCAAGCTGTCCATCGATGTCCGGGAGCGACATGTCGGGCAAACCACAATCGACCCCGCCGCTGAAACGGAGTTAGCGTTGTACAGCACCGAAGTCGGGTTCGAAGTGTTGGAGGTCCGGGAGGGAAAGCAGAACGATGCGGACGTCTTGCTAATCGGTGAAGCGATCAGCGAATTCGCGGCCCGACACGGTGACTTGGTGTCGGTAAAAGCACGCCTGGAAGTCAAAGCGGTCGACCAAACATCGGGCAAAGTGATCGCCATCGATCGTGAAGTCGCGATCGGCGTCGATTTGACCGAACAGATCGCCGGCAAGTCCGCACTGCAAAACGCCGCCGCGAACATCGCGTCTCGTCTGCTGCCCAAACTGGCCAAACCAAAGCATCCGAACAAAAAGAAGAAGAACTGATTCATGCATCGACCCTTCCGAGTCATGCGGATCCCGGCGGGCGCGATGTTGCTGATTGCTGCTGGGCTATTGACGACCGGCACGCTGATGGCGCAGCGCGACGATCGCCGACAGCAGCAATGGGCGATCATCTCGCTGCATCCCGATGCCAGCGGCCTAGCCGATCTGCTGACGGCCGCACTTTCCCAATCGCCTCACGTGACATTGGTCGAGCGTGACCAGATTCGCCTTGTTCTGGACGAATTGAACTTGCAAGCGAGCGGGTTGGTCGAGCGTGGCGAAGCGACTAGATTCGGTCATCTCAGCAAGGCGACGGGACTGGTCTTGCTGGGATCAGACAGCCCGCAAAAATCACAGCCGCTGCGCGTCCGTTTGATCGATACGCGTTCCTCGGTGCGGTTGCTCGATCGGGTCGTTGCCAATGTAAACTTGGACGATCAAGTGGGCGTCATTTCCGAGGCGTTGCTCGCAGCCGCTGCACCCTTATCGGTCAGCGAAAAGCAATTGCGTTTCATCAGCATCATGCCCGTGCTGAGCGCCGAGCCGGGCAATCCGATGCACGCGGAGTGTGACATGCTGACCACGTTGCTGTCGGCGGAGTTTTTTCGGCTGCCGGAATTCGTCGTGCTCGAACGAGAAGATTTGGAGCGTCTGACGGCCGAGCGTGACGTGAGCGGAATCGAGTTAAAATGGCGTGGGGCGACACGATTGCTGGAAATCGGCCTGCGGCGTAATGAAGTCAACACCGGATGGATTGCGTCCTGCCGCTTGGCGACCCCGGGTAATGCCAATCCCCAGCTTTTTGATGTCCGCTGCGAGACCAGAAACATTGCCCAATTGCGCAGCAAGATTGTCACCGAGGTGCTGAAACGCGTTGGTGGGGAAGGGATCACCTACGACGCGGATTCTGCGGAACAGGAAGCCGCCCGCTTCGATCGGCAGATGCGTCTGTTCCGCGGCGCGAGCGCCCGAGATCGAGAGATGGACGCGTACAAGATGGCCGAAGCTGCCTACGCCTTGGCTCCCAATCACAAGCGGTTTGACGCCGTGATGCGGCACATCGTGGACGCCATTGAAGAACACGCGAATGAAAAACAGTGGCTCTCCGCACTGCGTCTGGGCGTGCGCCATCAAAAACTGAAACTCGACGATTTGCAAACGAACGGATCCAGCTTGATCCGGATGATGACGCGGATTGCGCCGGACGAAGTTCGGAAGCGAATGCCTGCTCCCTCCGGAGTTGTCGGCGTTAGCCATTACAGCCCTTCGTTGCGGGCAACCAATGCCCAAGAGCAAGCGTTACTCAACGAGATCCTGATCCTGCGACGCAACTACGTCGACGTCAAGCTTCGGCGGGCGAAGGATCACCCGTTGCCGACATTCATCTGCCTGCTGCAAAAGTATGACTTGGAGTTGAACCACGAGTTGCCCGATGCCGACTGCGTTCAGAAGCTCAGTGAATTGCTGCCTGCGATTTATCGATCGGCTGACACCGCAGGCATCAAACGTGAGATGAGTGATCCGTACTACCGTTTGCTGTTCGGGAAAATGATCAGCACACTGAGCAAACTGGAACGCGTCAGGACCTCCCGTAGCACGACACCGAATTGGAAACGTTCGGATCCGCAACTCTGGCTGGATCAATTGGCCAAGCTTGATGCTCCGCTCAGCCGAATTGCCAACCTGCGGATGCAACTGCGCGAGCGCGGCGACGCGGGGTTGCAGGCGGCGACGAAATTGCTGGCCGAAATCAAGACATTTCCGCTGGATCCTACGGCAGATGACACCTACGTTGACGTTCGCTTGCGAACACCGGCGTTTTATCGGTTGCCGCCGGAGCAGCGGCATGAGTACTTGTTGGATGTCTTGGTCGCGTGTGAATCGCAGCAGGATCCTTCGCAGTTGATTTTGCACGCCAATTCGTTTCGGATGTATCTGCAGCGGTTGCCGGAACAAGAAATGCGACCGATCGGGGCGCGGATCGTCGCGCTGCTGAATCTAGAGCACGAAACGAAGAATCCGAGGTTGAGGTCGCGATCCTATCTGTTGGGAATCGCGAGCAGATACGCTTCGGTCGACCGCAGTCGGGATGATTTGCGTGCGCGCAGGAATGGTGCGGATTTTACGCTGGAGACTGCCTCGGGAGCTTGGCAGCAGTATGTCGCTCGCACCTTGCGTCCCAAACCGACCGGCAAGGCTTATGCGATCAAACATGTTCACTACGACAACCGCGAAGATGCTATCAGCCGCGGAGGCGAACTGATTCTGTGTTGGGGGTTGCCGTGGAAGGGCATGCAACTTGAACGATTGAATCTGACCACCGGCAAGCAAACGCCGATCGGCAAAGAATTCAAAGGTGCCCCTGTTGCCTTTCGCGGCGTACAAGTCTGTGTCAGCCCGGATGCGATCTTTGTCGCGTCCGACCCGCCCGGATTTACGATGGTGACCCAATCGTTCACCCGGACCTTTACCAAAAAAGTCGGTTTGGTCGAAGAAGACATTTGGAGCATGGCGTGGTGGGAAGATCGGTTGTACATCGCCTACAAAGATGCGTTCGGGACGTTTGATCCTGAAACATTTCAGTTCCAATTGTTGGCGTCGTCGTTGTCCGTGGAGCCGAAGAACCCGATCGACGGACGCGGCGGTTTCTTCATTCGTCAACTGTTCCCCGATCGGGCAGCGGGTTGCATTTGGATGACGGTTCAAGACAACGCGAATGCCCATCGGACTGGATTGTGGCGCGTCGATCCGCAAACCAACAGCTTTCACCGACTCTCCGACCGTTCGACTCAGTTGACCGCTGCACCCGGTGGCTTGTTGGTGCACAACAATCGCGACCCTTACCTGGCCTGGCTGCCCGCGGGGACGACCACGCCGATTGAGTTGCCGCAATTCTCCCACGCCTCGGCGAAAACTCCGGGGCCGTCGCCGAAGTTGATTCGAGTCGGCGAACACGTGATCAGCGAGCGTGGCGGGTTGTTCACCGCGGACGGCGAGTCGCATCAGGCTGCGGTGAAGGAACGCTGGTCACTGCTGCAATGCGCCGGCGACGGTTTTGTCACGCACTTCGATCACCTGCGCCGAACGCTGCATCTGATCGAGCGCAAGAAGTAGCGGGGCAGCGCTGTTCGATCCGGTTGGGTAACGTTGCAAAGCCTTGGTTAGCGGTAGGGCGCGAGCCCTCCGGTATTTTGGTGAAGATGAGGAATCGGAGGGCTCGCGCCCTGCCGCTAAAACGTTGTGAAACAAAAACACTATTGCTTCACCGCGTTGCCTCAAGTTTAAAAGTCGACAGCGCACTACGGTCGTCTCAGCGTCGTGCACTTCAGTTTGAGATGCGGGGTGGTTGAGACGGCGGTGCTGGGCGTCCGGCTGCGGAGTTTCGTCCAGACTGCACCGGCAAGGATCAGGACCACGGGGGCCGCGGCCAACTTGCGAACGGGGAAACGAGATGCCGAGTTTTCCGTGGTGCTCGAGGGCTGAAATGCGACGGCGGGCGACGCGGTGAGCGGGAGCGTCGTTTCCGAGTCACTTTGCTTCGTTGGGCGGTCCCAGTGCGACAACGTCCCGAAGGCTGTCGTCTGGACATCAGGAAACGCACCGAACTCGAAGACCAAGGCAACTTCGAGCGACGTGACGGCCGCAAAGAGTGGCGGTTCGGGCCGGTTGGCATCCAACGCGCCGGTCACGGGAACATCATTCGGTCGGGCGTCGGAAGCGACGATCCATGTCTCCGACGGGCCCGCCGGCTGATCGTCATCGGTACCGGTTTTGGCATCATCCGCTGGTGATGAAACGCGTTGAATGCTTGTCACGATGTATTCCGCATCTGACTGCAATTGAACGTCCATCCAATCCGGCTGGGATGCAACCCAAGCGGATGTCGTCGCCAAGCGGATCACTTCGCCTTCGCCCGGCAGATGATCGATCAATCGGTCGGCCATCGCGTCACCGCTGTCTTCTGATTCGTGGCTTGAGACAGTTGTGGGCTGCTTCAATAAGACCGATTCTGGCGCAGTCTCCATTGCAGTGCGCCAGTCACCTTCATCGCCGACTGAAAACGGATCGATCGGCGGCAGGTGGGCGAGGGTCGGCATCACGGGCGTGGGGATGACTTCCGCCGGTGACAGTTGATCGTCCGTGGCATCGGGGTAGTGGTAATACTCGACATCGCCATTGCCGCGATCCACCTCGATGGTGATCGAATCACGGGCTCCGGAGATGTATTCCGAATCGATGGCGGCACCGAACAGGTCGTCCGTCAAGATGGCATCCACCATCGCGGACCTGAGCAACACGCCTCGCTGGTCTGACAGATCGCTGGCGGCGGAATTTTTGATGCGCGACACGTCCGAGATCTGCTGGGCACTCAAACGCAGCGTCTTATCGGCTCCGTCATGGACCGGTTCCAGTCGCAGCAGCACGGTTTGTTGATGGGAGCTGGACGCATTGTTGGTATCCAGGCTCACCAACAGTTCCACGGCTCCGAAATCGGGGCCGGCGAGCAGGTTTCGCTGTTCAAAACGTTCCATCGTCAGCCGTCGGCCGCGGCGATCATGGCGGCGCTGACGGTGTCGGCGGATGGGTTGATTGGAATTCGAAGGTGCTTTGATCATTCTGGTGGTTCGACAGATGTGGACCGATCAGCCAACCGCATGACCTTTTGCAAGGTCGGATCCTTTCGTTTGGTCTCGACGTCGGTGAGCCCCGATTGAACGGCCATCTGCCACGTTTCAAGCGTCGGGTTGATCCAGCGTTGATTCAGTGGCAGCGATGAAGCGCCGTCCCCGTTCGCCGATTCGGCAAGCTCCAGTGCGACTCGATACAAATGATTCGGATCATCGATCCAAAGTGTTCTTCGTTGCAGCGCCAGTTCACCGGCCAAGTCATACTGTCCTTGGCGTCTAAGGAACCGACCATACTTGACATAGCTGGCACTCAGCCAGACTCGGAAGTCTTGGATTTGTGGCGCTTTTTCCGAGGCCCACGTTTGATGCTCGATGGCATCATGATAATGTTTTCGGGCCGCTTCGGCATCAGAGTTTTCCAAAAGTGGAGCCAGATTCGAAAGCACGCCGCCGAGTTGGGCTCGGTAGTGGGGCGATAATGGCGATGTGTCCACCAGTTCAGACAGCAGCGACTCGGCTTTTTCGAAATGGGAGAGCGCATCGGCTGACGAGTCGTTGGCTGACGAGTGATCGAGCGCCAGCAAGACCTGACCCATGTTGTTGTGGGCGACTGCCAGTTGTTCTTTGAATCGGGGCGATGTCGGGGCACGCAGGACCAGCGTTTGCTGGACATCGATCGCGTCTTGGTAGGCCTGGAGCGCTTCGGCGGTTCGTCCACGGCGGTTGAAGATGGCGCCGCGATGGTTGTAGCAGGTCGCCAGTTCCGAGAGCGCGGCCAAGTCGTGGGGGCGATCTTTGACGATCGTCTTGTGCAAACCGATCGCCAAGCGGTTGTATCGATCTGCGGCGTCCAAGTCATTGCCGGCAAACAGGAACGACAGCTGTGCGTAGGAGACCGCCAGTTCCCGTTGGTATTGCAGGTTGTCTGGATCGACTTTCAGCAGTGCGGATTGCATTTCGATGGCTTGTTCGTAGGTCCGTCGCGACTGTGCGGTTTTGCCGGCGGCGCGTTCCAGGTTGCCGACGTTCACCAGGGCGGCGATCCGCAAATGTTTGATCTGCGTTTCTTCTTTTTCTTCGCCGGCCAGCTTGTCGATGATCTGTTGCGCTTGTTGGTATTCGAACTCGGCGGTTGGGAAGTCGCCCTGCTGGAAGGCGAGTTCGCCCAAGTTGTTGTGGCAGACGGCCAAGTCGTGGACGATCCGGGCATGATTGGGATCCGGGTCGTGTTCGTCATCAGCGAGCAAGTCTTGGTAGAGTTTGATCGCGGTTTGGTAACAGTCGACGGACTCGGGAAACCGGCCCAGTTGACGATGCATCGATGCCATTTGAGTGTTGCACAGGGCCAAGGCGAAACGCATCGAGGCGTCACCGTCCATCTGATCGGCGAAGGACTGGTAGTCAGCCAACGTCTCCTGCATGATGGCTTGCCGAACGGTCTCAGTGCCGGGCACGCCGGCGAGTTTTGTTGCCAGTCGCATTCCAAACCGATCGACGACGTCGATTGCGGTTTGAAGGTTGAGCTGGGATTGTTCGAAGTTCGATTCGGCGATCTTCAACGCCGCCTCGGTGCGGCTTTTTTCTTGCGACAGCAGCATGGTCGCGGTGCCGGCGGCGAGTGAGGTGACCATCAAAACGCCGACGATCGAGGCGACCAGGGTGCGGTGCCGCGTGGCCCATTGTGAAAGACGGTCGATAACGGAGGGGCGTTTGGCGAGCGGCGGTTTGCCGGCCAGGAATCGGGCCAGATCTTCCGCCATGGCGGCCGCAGATTGATAGCGATCATCGCGAGGTTTTTGGATCGCTTTGAGCACGATGGTTTCCAAGTCGATCGGGATGGCGGGATTCAGTCGTCGGGGCCGTTCGGGTTGTTGGCGTTGGATCTGATCGAGCAACGTCACACGATCGGTCGCGGTGTGGGGTGGTTCCAGGGTGAGGAGTTCGTAGAGCGTGACGCCCAAGGAATACACATCGCTGATGTGGTCGACCAAACTGCCACGACCCGCGGCGGCTTCAGGACTCATGTAACGAATCGTTCCCAGCAGATCGCCCGTCATGGTGATCGTGATGCTGTTTTGGCAGCGTGCCAATCCAAAGTCGGTCACCCAAAGTTTTCCTTGTTGGTCGATCAGGAGGTTGGAGGGTTTGATGTCGCGGTGCACGACGCCAAATTCATGAGCGTGCTCGATCGCGGTGGCCGCTTGTCGAATCAGCTCGGCGACTGAGTTGATATGGTTTTGGGAGCGAACGCTGTGTTGTGTGGAGAACGCTCCGACGGGAATGGTGCTGCCGGACGCGTTGGTGGCGTTTTCGTCTGTGCCGTCGCGCAGGTTTTTGAGTTGGTCGATCGCGCGGTCCAACGCTTGGCCGTCGATAAACTGCATGCTGTAGTAGTGGACGCCGCGATCGCATCCGACCGAATGAACGGGGACGATGTGGGGATGATGCAGCTGGGCGGCGGCCTGGGCTTCGTTCTTGAAGCGAATGATCTGTCGTCGATCCAGGACGGCGGCAAACGGCAAGACCTTGAGCGCGACCCGACGACCGAGTGATTTCTGTCTGGCTTCATAGACCACGCCCATGCCGCCGCGTCCGACTTCACGAAGGATCTCGAAATCGCCCAGCTCGTTGTGGCTGACCGTTCCCGAATCATCCGGATGCTCTTTCGGTCCCAGTTCGGCGGTGGCTTGGTGCACGAAGTCCAAGCCACGCAAATACCATCGCAGCGGTTCAGCCAATTCCGCGTGGCGTTGAATCAAAGATTCCGGATCGGCCGGACGCCCCTGTTCCAGATCGTCGAGGTAGGTTTCCAGGATTTTGGAAAGCTGTTCCTGTTGTTGCGGCGTGAGTGCGTCCAACGGATTGGCCGCCAGCGTGGCGACGTCTTCACGTGGCACGGCGGAGGATGGTGTCGGCCGGTCGTTGGTGACGACGTGGTTCATAGCACGCCTCGCGATTCAAGCCGGACCCGCAATTGTGCGATCGCCCGCATCCACAGCATCCTCACCGCACCCGCGGTGCGTTCCATCCGCGCCGCCACTTCGGGAAATGCGAGCCCTTCGATGTGCCGCAGCAGAATCACCTCGCGGTAATCGTCGGGCAGTTCGGCCAACGCATCGGCCAGCAACAGACTTGCTTCGTGGTTTTGCGCATCGGCACTGGGAGATTGGCCCCGGTCGGCGATGATTGCCACCAGCCGCGCGGTCGATCGTTCCAGCGTTGCACCGACGTCATCGATCGAGACTTCGCGGCGCACATCGCGTTTTTCTGCCAACACATGTCGCTGGATGATATGTCCCAGGTTGTTCACCAGAATCGTTTTGAGCCAAGCGAGAAATTGCTCGGGACAGTTGCCTCGAAACTGGGCGAAATCTCGATGGGCTTCCAACAACGTGTCTTGGACCACGTCGGATGCGCTGGTTCTGGCCTGGAGTTTTCGGTCCAGTTGGGTGCGGGCCAGCAGTTTCAGGTAGTTCAAATACATCTGCAACAACTCGCCCAGGCAATCGTCTTGGCCGTTTTGTGCAGCCACCAGCAATCGATTCGCTTCACTGGTCGTCAGGCTGGTCATTGGGGGCACACGCGATGGGGGCAATCGGGCGTTTGCTGGGGGAGAGGCAAGTTGGAAGCTTAGGTCGGACGCAAGCTGGAAGCGTACGCCACTTTGGGTTTGGGGTAGACGCAAGCTGGAAGCGTACGCCACTTTGGGTTTGGGGGAGACGCAAGCTGGAAGCGTACGCCACTTTGGGTTTGGGGCACTTTTGATTTTGGCCTGGTGGGCTCCCTGCCGTCACGCAGATTCTGAAATTTTTACTTCGAAGTAGCCGCCGGCAACGGTCTGGGGACACGAATCGACGGTCAGGCCGTGAATTTTGGATATTTCCTCCAATACGTGTGGGTTTTGAAGGAATCTGGACTCGTTTTACGCTTCTAAGGGTATGGTTCTGTTAGGAGACGACAGACCGGGGCCTGAACGTCTTCTTCCTTTTCCCTTCTCTGAGTGCCACTTGTGATCGCTGATTCCACACCCGACAACCTCTGCCGACGCATCGAGGCTTCGATTCAACGTGTCGTCGAAGTTCATGATTTCTCGTGTTCGGTCGAAGACGGGAAACTGATCCTGCGTGGACAGGTTGAATCGCGCGACGATGCCCTGATGTGTGTGGTCGTCGCCCGCAGTGTCCCGGGTGTCGAGACGATCGTCAGCGACATCAAGGTGCTCGGCTGACTGGCCGTCAGGCCTCGGGTAGCGCCGTAGTGCCCGGCCGCTTACGCGTCACGGCTCACTCAGCCGTAGTGCCCGGCCGCTTACGCGTCACGGCTCACTCAGCCGTAGTGCCCGGCCGCTTACGCGTCACGGCTCACTCAATCGGTCGATGACGATTGCCTCAATGACACGAAGCCATCTTGTCGGTTCGGCGATGCGATGGGCAGCGGTTACGGGACGACGGACAGGATCTGTTCGGGCGCGATGACGACGAGGTAGTGATTGCGTCCGTCTTCGATCGTGACGCTGTGTCGTTGCGGCGGCGCGAACGACTGGCCGGTGAACGCCAAGGTCGACAACTGGATCTCTTGGGTTCCGACCGGCAGCTCGGCGCGGAGGACTTGGATTTCTCGTGGCAGCAAGCCCCAGCAGCGGGTGTCGGCCTTTTCCGTGGCGCTCCAGGCGTTGATCGCGGCAAACTCGAACGCCGCGGCCGCATTGCCGCTGAGTCCGAGAGATTTGGCGGTGGCCACGACACTGGCCTCTTTGAGCACCCGTCGGGCGACGGCACGGGCGATCGTCCACGGCATTTCGGCTTCGACCTTTTCCTCCGCCAATTGCCCGATGTCGGTGATCGTTTGGGTCGCTCCGAGCAATTGTCCGCCGACCGAAACCCCGATCGCCGCGAGGTCGCTGGGGGGGAGTTCGACTTGCGGAACTTTCACGCTGACCACGTTGGGCAGCACCGGTTCGTCGTCGTCGCCCTGTTCGTGATTGTGGACCGATCGCAACAAGGTCGATGCGATTTGCAGTGACGTGGTGGTCGTCGGCGCGACCGTCTCCACCAGTCGTGGGCCGTGGCCGACCATCGCAAACACGTACAGCACGCCGTGTCCCGCGGCACTGTGGGCACCGCGATTGGCTCTTGCGATATCGTCGGCTGCCGGAGCGAATTCGGGTTGAATGCTGCTAACGAGTCGAAAGGCGCGCTCGGCGTCGTCGTAGTTCTGGTGCGTGGCCTCGCGCAGCGTACCCTGCAGATAAGGTGCCAGGGCGAGTTGCTGTTTGGGGGTCGGCGCGTCCGCGTCTTCGGCCAGGCGGTTCAATTCGGCTTGGCGGGTTTGCGCCTGCAAGCAATAAGCTTCTGCGTCGGTGGCATCGCCGGCCAGGGAGCAAATCGCCAACATCGACCGCAACAGGACTTGTTCGTAGCCGGCCAATTGGAACGGCCGGACCCGGTCATCGACCGCCAACGAAGCGGCCTCGTTGACCGGCGCGGTGTCGGGCAACGCGTCGAAGTGATCGCGAAGATCACGCATCCGCGACTCGGCGGCGGAGACGTCACCACGGGCCAATTCGACCATCGCCAGATCCAGCTGGCTTTGGTGCCGGGTCCGTTTGGGACCCTCGGCCAGTTCGCTCAGTAGCTTGTCGGCCGATTCGAGATCGCCCAAGGCAAACGCGTCTCGGGCTTGGCCGATCGAGACCTTGTTGGACCGACAGCCAGCCGAGACGAGGAGGACGGCAAGGACCAAGATCGCTGCCCGTTGGGCTCGCCGTCGGTTTGCTCGAGCCACTGAAACGCAGCGCCGCACGATCACCCGTCGGCCTGATCGAAGATGCCGTAGTTCCACCATTTGCCGGTGCGTGATTTCGAGTATCCCTTGCGGATCTTGGCGGACTCTTTCAAGAAGTCACCGGTGTGCACGTTGACCATTTCCAGCGTCAGGGTGTAGTCCCGCTGGCTGGTTTTGTTGCGGTCGGTGGTTCCGGTGGTGATGTTGGCGAACAGCAAGTAGTCGACCGGGGTGCCCGCTTTGCCCAAGACGGCGGCGAAGGCTTCGCGGTTGGCGGGCAGGAACAACGCATCGGGCCGCAGTCGGGTTTCGCGGAGGGCGGTTTGGACCATCCGCCGGCTGATGCCGCGAAAATCGGCGTTCGAGTTGATCTGGGAATCGATCTGTTCGTAGAGCTGTTCTTTGAAATCGCCCAGTTCTTCGGCGCTTTTGTTTTCGATGCCGACGAAGCAGACGTTGGCCGGCCCGCCGCTGAGGGTGGACGGGACGATGACGCCGTCGAGAGACAGTTCGGATTGCGACTCAAATGCCACCGGCTGGACGGTGGGGGGGCAGCGGGAGAGCAGTTTGGCGACCGATTCTTCCACCAGCGGATTCCACGTCGCGGCGCCGGCGGCATGGCTGCCGACCAGATCCTTGTCGTCGCTGGCTAGCAAATGCCCGTATTGTCGACCGGCACATCCCGACGTTGTGGTCAGAATCGCGGCCAAGACGACCGCGGCGGCGGCTTTGGAAGCCCGCCGCGATGGGGTGGTAGGTTGCATGCTGAGTTGATTTGCTGGGGGCGTTTGGTCGCAATGCACTTTGGAAATCCCGTTTTCGGGGCCAGAAATGCCATCGGGGCCAAGAAAATTCGCTTGAGGCGACTTGTCCGATAGTCTGGACCTATCAAAATGTGCGTCCGCCGGACCAGATGGATCCGCTGCCGAGGTCTGTTGCCAAGCGATTTTGCGAGGCGGCAAACGCAGCGGGAGCCGTCACGCCGGCGGCGCCCTGTCACTATCGGCACCGCAAGGTCCGCTGGTTGACCTGTTGCGGCCGTAAATTTTCTGACGCGTCGATGTCCGACAGGCCTAACATCCCCAGTTACCCACGCTTTACGTCATTGTGGCCTGTCGGTTATGAATCCCCTGACGGAAGCCCGCTCCCCATTTTTCTTCGCATTTCCGGTTTCATCTATGAGTGTCGCTCTCGCCGTTCCATCGGTCGCCAGTTCCGAAATCGTGTCCACGATTTCCCCCACCGCGGCTGAGAATCGACCCCATGACCGGTCGGAATCGCCGCTGACCACCATTCCCGTCGCAGCGGACGACGATGACGACGACGACGATCTGGACGATGACGACGACGACGATGATGAGGACGGCTTCGGCGACGACGATGCGAATACCGACGAAGTCGACGACGGCTTTAACGACGGGCTCGACGAAGACGACGACCTCGATGACTTCGACGACATCGACGAAGACGACTTCGATGATGATTTCGACGACGATTTCGAAGAAGAATTGAACGACGATTACGAAATCGAAATCGATGACGAAATCAGCGACGAGTTCGGTTTGAGCACCGGCAAAGACGAAGACGAAGAAGAAGACGTCGACCTGGAAGATTTCGACGATTTCGAAAACATTTGAGGCGATCCGCCAAATGCCTTGGCGGCTTCAGCGGTCTAGCCCAAAACTGGGGCCCGTAGGCTAGCGCCAAACGGGTGATAAACGATTGATATCAGCCGGATCGCGCCAGCGTCCGGGCCTCCCCGTCGAGCTTAACTTAGCGGTATTGGGCTTCAGCTCAAAGATTCAATCTTGACGAAGCACCCCAGCAATTTTATCGGGCTATCCATCGAAAATTAGGCCCACGGATAGCAGCGCGAACCCACCGATGACAGGGTGCAAAAAATCCGCGGGTTCGCGCTGCCATCGGTGGGCCCCGTCATCGTTTCATCGTTGCACAAGTCGCAGCCTGACTCAACGCAATGGTGTTAGCCCGACGCGTCAGCGAGGGACGCGGCGTGGCCCTTGCTAACGCATGCGGGTTTAAAACCAGACAGACCGCTCGCGCCCTGCCGCTAACCATCGGCTGCGAGCTTACCGGGCCGATTCTTTAAAAAACGCCGATCGCCCCAACCCGCGCAGTCCCTGATGCATCTGCTGGTGCGTCGCTTCGTCCTTGAACAGCCAGAGGATTCGTGTGCGAGTATTCTGTGGCTTGGGCGGCACCGGCGCGTAACCGTCGGTGAAGATGATCAGCCCGTCGTAGTCGCGATGTTGGTCGATGTAGTTGATGACCGGGGCGAAATTGGTTCCCCCGCGACCGCTGACTTCAAACGCGCTGCGGGCATGACGCAGCGTCAGCGGTTCACACCGGACGTCTTCGTCGAACCAGATCACATCGACCGATTCGACACCGTAGCGAAAGAAGTGGCTGACGACTGAAAAGCCCAGTTGCAGATCGCGGTGCCCCATCGATCCGGAGACATCGACGGCGAACAACAGTTTGGTCGTGAAGTCGTAGCGGCTGCCCATTTGTGCAAACCCATAGCGGCGACTCGGTTTCATTCGCGTCAGACGCCGACGCACCGAGAGCACGCTTTGGCGAAAGTTACGCAGCACACCGCGATAGTCCAGTTTGGGATGGAGGGTCGCCAACAACTGCTCTTTGGCCTGTCCGCCGAGCGTGCCCCAGCCATCGGATTCGGCGGCTTCGCGGACCGCGGCGTTGATCTCGTCCCGCTTCAGATCGTCGTTGTCCCACTGGGTCGTGTTTTCCATGCCGACCTGATCGGGATCGCTGTAGGCGTCCAGCGTGCTTGCCGCGTCGTCGCTCGGGTTCGATGGGTCGTCCGCCTCGTCGGAATCGTTTGTTTCTGAATCATTCGTTTTTGAATCGTCGTCCTGGGGCGGATCCCGACCGTCGTCGGAGGATTCCTGACTCGACGGATCGGCGCCCGCTGAATCCGGTGCGGCTGGATCTTCGGGATCGTCATCTGGCGGTTCGTCGTGACTGGCCCGCTCGGCGAGTTCCCGGTAATAGAATTCGAAGTATTGGTTGTCAAAACGCTCGTCATCCCAAAGATCGCGGGGCCGCGGGATCGGCAATTTGGTACGCAGACATTCCTGCAACGTCAGATTGCTCGCCTGGTACGACAATTCGGCCTTCGGTTGCTGTCTGGCGTAGGGATGGCCCAGCAGAATTCGCATCGCTTCGAATCCCAGCACGGATCGCAACTGGTCGCGTCGCAGCGAACGGATGAAGTCCGGGTTAAATTCGACCTTGCCGCGTCCGACACGAATGGTTGCCAGCCCCGGTCGCTCCACGACGTCGTGCATCGTCCAGGCGGCAAACAATAGCGGTTCAGTGAGAAACCAGCTTTCCACCACCTGTGTGATTCGCTCGCGAGCGCTCGACTTGGCGAAGGACTGACTCATTCGATCCGAATGCCTTCCATGTAGCCGGTCAACAATTCGGTCAGCTCGATCGACTCGGAAATGAATTCCATCACCGATTCGAACTTGGGTTTGCCGAGCATCGAAACCAGATGGGCAACGGCTTCATCGAGTTTTCGTTTTCGCAACAGATTCAGGTAGCTCAGCAAGCCCGAGCGAGCTTTGTCTTCTCGGGCGGCCGGGCATTTCCCGCTGCTGATCCAGACCAGAATCTGTTCGTTGAGCAACAGCAATTCGCCGAGCGACATTTTGCCCAGCGTCTTGCGTTGTTTACTGAATTCCAGCAAGACATCGGCCGGGGACACGGGCAGCGGAGTTGCCAGGCTGCGGCGGAAGGCGTTGGCGGAGGCGGAACCGACGATTCCGGCGATCAGTTTGATGTGATCGGCATCGAGGCGTTCGATCGGTTCGATCAGTTTCGAAACCCGCGCCCAACCGCGTCGATCCGGCGTCTTGACCAGCCCCGAGAGCGTCTGGTCGGTTTCGTCGCCGATCCCGTGTCCATCAAGAAATTGGGGCTGTTTTTGGATAAAGCTGGTGATCCGGGCGTCGACGCTTTCACGCTCGGCCCACAACAGCCAGTCGTCCACCGTCGGGGCAAATTCGTACAGATTGAAACGCGAGACCAATGCCGGGTCCAAGTCGGTCAATTGGTACTCATCGCCTTCGTTCACCGCCGAAACGATCACGCTGCCGGCGGGCAAACGCTTTCCCGCCAGGGTTTTGTTGAGGGCCAATTCCATGACCGATTGCAGAATCTCTGGACGCGCCCGGTTGAGTTCATCGAGGAACAGCACGATCGGCTGGTCATCCTGGGGCCACCAGAACGGCGGCAGAAACTCGCTGCGGCCGGTGTGCTCGTCCTTGTGCAGCAGGCCGATCAGGTCCCCCGGATCGCTCATTTGGCCCAAGAAGAATGGCACGACGGTCATGCCGCGCGCGCGAAAGTGCTCGGCGATGATTTGCGATTTTCCGATGCCATGACGCCCCACCAACATCACATTCTGGTCCGACGGCGTCAGTTCTAACAGCTGAATCAACTCACGAGCATCAACACGAACGGCCAAGGGGAAGTCTCCAAAGGAAATACGATGACGAAAACGGGGCGTGGGGAAAAAGGCACCGGCACTTGGGAATCCGTCGTCGTTGGTGTGCAGGCTTTCGCCCGATACCGCTAAGTCAAGCGTCGTTTCTTCAGATGAGGGCCCGTAGGCTCGCGCCAACCGGCTGATATCAGCCGGTTCGCGCCAGCGTCCGGGCCCCCTCATTCATGTTAACTTAGCGGTATTGGGCTTTAGCCGCCCACTGTCGCTGCTCCGCAGCGAAGACGAATCGCCTAAAGGCTAGACACCAACGCGGCGTGGGGTGGCGCAAGCCTGAGCACGAACGGTTTCTTTCTGTGCCACTCTGGCACGTAAAACATACTGTACGCGTCACGGCAAATTGAACCAGTCGTCGGCGTCAAAGCGTCTCGTGCCTGACCCACTGGACGTTCCACGGCAGCCGGCCGACCGGCATGATTTTGAAACGCAACCCTTCGGCGTACAATTCCCGCAGCGACTGGATCGTCACGCGCAGCTTGGGCAGCATCTTTTCGAATTGCTTGAACGGCACGCTGATTTCGATCAAGTCGTGTTTCGACAATTTGACGAACAGTTTTAATTTGACGCTGTCGCCGCTGGTCGCGAAATCAAACTTCTCGTCCTTGGCCAGTTTTTTGACCTGGGCAATGATCGCCTTGGATTTGAACTCGCGGACTTTTTCGCGTTTCATTGCACCGGCGTGACGGCGGGCATAACGCTCCAGCACATGCCGGACGAAGGTCTTGATTTCGTCGAGATCGCTGACCAACGCGCTGTGTTGGCTCTCGCGGAACCGATAGGAATGGATCGTCAACCGACTTTCGCTGTCGTATTCCAGCCGCAGCTCATCGCTTCGCCAATACTGTCCGTCGGTATGGGGCTCGGGGATCGTGAATCGACACAGTGTTTTCGAGCGTGAGTCCTTGTCGCCGGGATGCCGGGTCACGTGAACGCCTTCGATTTGCCCGAGCAGCGATTGCCAATGTTTGGATTCTTTGGAAAGATTCGCGCGGTCGACCACGATCGCAGACTGACCGGAAAAGTCTTCGCGAAACAGCTTTCGAATCGATGGCGGAGGAAGTTTCATCACCGGTATCCTACGAAATTGATGCGGGCCTGGACACAACGGCGCCCTGGCGACTTCCACGCGAACCGAAAAACGGCGACACTACGCCGATGAGCGAACTTTCAGACCAATTTGACGCCCCGAGCAAACGGTTCCAGGCCGGTGGTCACGCGATGGCCTATCGAGACGTCGGCCCGACGATGGTCGACGGGTCGGCTGCGGACGGGGCGGCTGCTCAGGCGCGGCCGACGATCTTGTGTGTCCACGGCAACCCGACGTGGAGCTATTACTACCGCGCGGTGGCTCAGCGTTTCGGGGCGGACCATCGGGTGATCGCCGTCGACCACCTCGGCTGCGGCAACAGCGACAAACCCAGCCAGTCCGAGTATGCGTACACGCTGGCGAACCACCAATCCAATCTGGTCGCGTTGATTGAGCATTTGGATTTGGACCATGTCGTGCTGCTTGCCCATGACTGGGGGGGCGCGATCGGCCTGGGGGCGCTTGTCCGCTGCAAACCGCGGTTCCGAGGCATCATGCTGCTCAACACGGCAGCCTTCCCGCCACCCTATGTCCCATGGCGAATCGCCGCGTGCCGGATTCCCGTCCTCGGCACGCTGGGGGTCCGCGGATTGAACCTGTTTGCAAGAGCGGCGATCACGATGGCGATGAGTCGCAATCGGATGCGTCCGGAGGTGGCGAGGAAACTTTTGAAACCCTATGACAGTTGGGCCAATCGCGTCGCGATCGACGCGTTCGTCCGCGACATCCCGTTCTCCAAGGCGGCCCCGACCTATCAAACGTTGGTCGAATTGGAGAACGCGTTGCCGTCGCTTGCCGATCTGCCGTCGCTGTTGGTCTGGGGGATGAAGGACTGGTGCTTTCGGCCGGAATGTTTGCGTCGGTTCCAAGCGGTTTGGCCGGCGTCGACGGCTGTCGAAATTGCCGACGCCGGGCACTATGTCATTGAAGACGCTGCCGAAGAAACGCTCGACGCGATCGGTCAATTTTTGGCCGACAAGATCCAGTGACCGGCGGCTTGCCGGCGATCCGTCGGGCGTGCACGCGACCGGTCGACGCGATCCGTTGGGCCTGCGTGCTGGAAGCGACGGCGCCGAAGGTCGGCAATGTTTATCCGGGGCGTGACTTTGATGATTTGACATACCTTGATTTTGTCACCGCCGCCGAGTTGACCGCATCGGCCTTTGAACCGCTGCCGCCGTCGTTCAGCCACGGTGTGCTCGACGCCTGCAACGCATCGGCCGAACAGCTCGGCACGAACGTCAACTTGGGGATTTTGCTGCTGCTGGGGCCGCTGGTCCAAGTCGATGCGGCTAGTCACCGCGTCCGGCTGGATCGATCGACTTGGAGTAGCGGCGTGACCGCGGTCTTGGACTCGCTGACCGCCGACGATTCGAAACGGTTGTATGCCGCGATCAATGTCGCCAAACCGGGCGGGATGGGCCAGTCAGATGAAATGGATTTAAGCGGGCCGCCGCCGCAAGACTTTTTGGCCGCGATGCGACATGCCGCAACGCGAGATCGAATTGCAAAGAATTACTCGGACGGATTCGCTGACTTGTTTCAACATGTCCTGCCCGTTGTCCAGCAAAGCGTGCTCGATGAACACGATCTGCTGAGCGGACTGGTGCTGGCGCAACTGCGGTTGCTTGCCGCGGAACCGGACAGCTTGATCGCCAGGAAGTTCGGCGACGGTGTCGCTCGCGAGGTGCAACAGCGGGCGCGGTTTGACCACCGCGACGCAGAGCAGCGCGACGCCTTCGATCGCTATTTACGAACCGGTACACTTGATCTGGCGGGACAATCCAACCGAATCAACCCCGGCACGACCGCCGATCTGATCGCAGCGGCCGTGTATGTGCTGTTGCGCGAAGCGTTGTAGCGGAATCGTCCAACTCTGAGATGGTGGACCTTGCCGTAGCGGAAGTCGTCAAGATTTTCGGCGATTCGCCGGGGAAATCGAAACGCTTGACGGCCTGTTGATCTAACCGAGATCTGCTGAGTCATGAGTGAGCCGCTGGCCGGCAGGCCTCGGGCAGCACTAGAATGCCCGGCCGCTTACGCGTCACGGCTCACTCAATCAACAGGCCGTTGATGAGTTCCATGACCCTAACAAAAGACGCCCGGCAAGCACTCGTGCGATCATCCTCCCACCCTTTGTTCATCACGTTACCTACCAGGATCACTTCATGAGCCAGCCCACCTACCGTGTCGATGTGTCCAAGGAGCAGTTCGTCTTTTCGGCCGCCCACTTCATCACCTTCGCCGGCGACATTTGCGAACGCATCCACGGGCACAACTACGGCGTTCGTGCATCGGTGGAAGGCCCCTTGGATGAGAACCGTTACGTTGTGGATTTCATCGCACTCCGCGACGCCGTGTTGGAACAGACCCAGGCGCTCGACCACCATGTGATCCTGCCCAGCGACCATGCGGAGATCCGAATCCGCAGCGATGACAAGGAGACGACGGCGAAGTTCCGGGACCGCCGTTGGGTGTTCCCGAACGAGGATTGCGTGATCTTGCCGGTGATCAATACGACAGCCGAAGAAATCGCGCGGGTGATCGCCGAACGGGTACGGGAAAAAACCAAATCGCAATTCGGCGACGCGTTAAACTGGATCGAAGTCGCCGTGGATGAAAATCAAGGTCAGTGGGGCGTGTGTCGATTGCCGTGGAAGTGATGTCGATGCCGCTCAAGATGCTGTTTTTGTTGACTGTTATGCTTGCACCGGTATCCCAGCATTAGAGCGATTTGATCGTGAAAAGGTGTCCGTCCTTCATGGCACGGGCATGCGTGTTGGTGTCTAGGCTTTAGCCGATCCTCGGAATTGGCGGACGCCGCGAGGCGGTGTGGCGTGGCGCCTAAAGGCCGATCCCGCTAAGTTAACATGAATGAGGGGGCCCGGACGCTGGCGCGAACCGGCTGATGTCAAACGAATATCAGCCGTTTGGCGCGAGCCTACGGGCCCTCATCTGAAGAAACGACGCTTAACTTAGCGGTATTGGCCTAAAGGCTGCACACCAACGCTTGCCAATCTCATTGGTGATCGGTTTTCTGCCTTGACGCTGATGTTCGCGTTCGCAGCGCTCGTTTAGCACGGTTGGTGACGATCAAGTATGCTGATGGTTTTCGACCGTTCGTCGTCTGGCCCTCGAAACGCGAGTCATCGGATCCATCGGACCGGTGATGCCCCACGGAGAATCTTCGCATGTATGACGTTCTGTTCATTCTGGGTGTGGTTGCCCTGATCGTTACTTGGATTCTGGCGTTGGAAGCCAAACGCAGTCGCGATTTTCGGCGACGGTGGCCTTCGATTTCGGAAGATGAATTCGTCGCAAAATGTTCGCCGGGTACGAACCGCGAACGGGCGTTGAAGGTGCGTCGCATCATCTCCGAACAACTCGGCCTTCCCTATGAGCGGATCCATCCCGACCAGCGTTTCGTCGAGGACTTGGACTGCTGCAATTGACTCGTTCCCGCAGAGAACGCATCTTGTTTATTGGGGTAACTTCATCGTGATTCGGCGGACGATGACACAAACGGTTCGGATGATTGCCATGGTGATGATTCCTTATGTCGCCGTCACGGTGGTTGTTTTCCTTTGCCAGCGGTTCTTGCTGTTTCTGCCCACGCACCGCGAGGTGCCCACGCTGCTGCAGCCGTGGTTGGTCGAAAACCGTACCATTGGCTATTGTCGCGAAGTGCCCAAGGCTCGGACCGTTTGGTTGATGACACATGGAAACGGCGGTCAAGCGGCGAATCGCGATTATGTGCTCGACCGCATGTCCGACCAGGACTCTCTGTACGTGCTGGAGTATCCGGGTTACGGGGCGCGGGATGGGAAATCGTGTCGAGATTCGTTCAATCAAGCAGCGGCGGAGGCCTATCGGATTTTGACGTCACAGTACCCGGACACGCCCGTCTGTGTCCTCGGTGAATCGATCGGTAGCGGCCCCGCGTGTGAGCTTGCCAGGGAAGAAACGCCGCCGGACAAGATCGTGCTGGTGGTCCCGTTTGACAACCTGGCGAGCGTGGCGTCCAAACGGTTTTTCTTTTTGCCGGTGCGTCTGTTGCTGCTGGATGATTGGAACAACGTGGACGCACTGAAAGACTATCCGGGGCAGGTCGAGATTTTCGCAGCCACCGGTGACGAGATCATTCCCATCGAACACGCCAAAGCCTTGGCCAGGCAGATCCCCGGCGCCCGCTTCATGTCGATCTCGGGCGGGCACAACGACTGGTCTTTCAATGACGACGTGAGGATTCGTCGATGACAGAGAGCGAAAACACCCCTTTCCCCTTTTATGAATTGAGAGCGAAAACACCCCTTTCCCCTTTTATGAATTGAAAGTGGCAGAATGATCCGGGGCAGAATGATGTACTGACCGCTTCGCTCGCGGAGCGAGTATCAAACGGCAACCCCATCATTCTGCAACTCCATTATTCTGCCACTCCATTATTCTGCCATCTCCGTCTCGTCAAGGCCGGTGTTTGGCGACGGCAGCTACGCGACATTGGACACCCATCGTCCGTTCCTTGCTTCGCAGCTGTTTCGATCAATCGGCAGTCGAGCCGTTGAATTGCCGCTGCGACAGTAGGTCACGCAACTCTTGGTCCAAACGATCGGTGGCGCCGTCGGGATCGTACCACCAATCGCGCGACCAGACTCGGACGATGTTCCAGCCCAGGTTTTCCAGCACCCACTGACGCGTCTTGTCTCGGTCGCGTGCGGTGGCTGAGTTGCGGTAGGTGGCGCCGTCGCACTCGATGCCGGCCAGGTAGGTGCGTTTGTCGTGGGGGTCACGGATAGCCAACGCAATGCGAAAACCAGAAACGCCGACCTGCGGGGTCACGTCCCAGCCGCGAGACTGCAGCCGATCGGCGATCGCCGCTTCCAATGCCGATCCGAACTTCGGCGTCGCGTCGGATTCTGATTCCGGGCGATGAAACTCCGCGGCGCCTTTTTCGGCAAACGCCAAGAACGCCTTGAGGTCCCGCACGCCGCGTGATTTGGAATTCTCCGCGGGCAATTGATAGGCTTTAAACGACGAAAAAACAATCAGCTCTTGGCGGGCACGGGTCACGGCGACATTCAAGCGTCGCTCGCCACCGTCACGGTTGAGCGCTCCGAAGGTCAGCGGGACTTTGCCGGATTTCCCCGGACCGAACGTGATCGAAAACAGCATCAAGTCCCGCTCGTCGCCCTGGACGTTTTCCAGGTTCTTGACGACGGTCGGTTCGATGCGATCGTCGCTGAAGAACCATTCCAGCGTCGGGTCATCGCGTTGGGCCTGGTCAAACAGATCCTGGATCAACGTTTGTTGCTGGCTGTTGAACGTGACCACGCCGAGCGTTTTGCGATCCGGTTCGGGTAATTCCAACCATTGTTTCATCCGCGCGACGGACTCCGCGACGATCGCTTCGGCTTCGATCGGATTGGTGCGTGTCTTCCCGCGGTCGTACTGCGAATGCGGCAGGTGCCGCAGCGTGACGGCGCTGTCGGTGGTTTCGGGCGACGGGAATGTGACCAGTTTGTTTTCGTAATAGTGATGATTGGAGAACGCGATCAGCGATTCGTGTCGACTGCGGTAGTGCCAATTCAATTGCAAGGTCGGCAACCCGGACGCTTTCGCCTCGTCGAGAATGCTTTCCAAATCACGCTCGTAGTCCTCCAGTTCCTCGTCGTCTTCGTCATCGTTGGATTTGCCGAAAAAATTGGTCGGCGGCAACTGGTTCGGGTCGCCGACGATGATGGTTTGGCGGCCACGGGCAATCGCTCCGATCGCATCCCAGGTTGTGATCTGTGACGCTTCATCAAAGATCACGACGTCGAAGGGCGGTTGATCGGCGGGCAAATACTGAGCGATCGAAAGCGGTGACATCAACAGGCACGGTGCCAGCGAGGCGAAGTGCTCGGGCATCATCGAGACGAGTTCGCGGATCGATTTGCTGGGACGCTTCAATCCGATCTGGTGGCGAAGCAGGCCCAATTCCGACTTGCGCGGCACTTCGCTTTGATCGGGTAAGCGATGGGCCACCGATTTTCGCACCCGACCGGCCGCGGCACTGCGGGCCTTGGCATCCAGTTCGATGAATTCACGGATCGTATTCTCGTGTTGAAACCGCTGGAACTCGCGCAGCACATTATCGGAATCGATCATCCGCGGCAGCCACCAGCGGACGTACGCCAGGCGAAATCGATCGGCAACGCCGTCACAGGGGATTCGCCGCTCTTCCGTCGCGGAGACGATCGGCTCCAAGCCGACTTCGCAGGCGCGTCCGCGAACCGATTGCCATGCCGTCCAGCGTTGCAGTTTGGTGCGGTTGGCTTGGATCCGCCGCGCCATCTCGACCGAAGCGGTCAAGCAGTGGGGCGATTCGGTGGGGTGCGCGCGACTTCCGGCGACGTGTTCGAATCGGCCCGCCGCGGTATCGAAGGCAACAAAGTCGTCCGCGTATTGTTTCGCGACTTCGAACAGCGGAGTGTCCGAAGAACGCTTGCGCAAAAAGGGTTCCAGGGTCTGACGCAGTGTCTCGAACTGTGAAGCCGATTCTGCCTCTGGCTTGGCAACTCGACGAATGACTTGCAGCAAGGCCTGACAACGTTGCAGGTGCTGGCCGATCGATGCGGTTGCCGAATGTCGGTGTTGCCAGAGGTGGTCGCGGCTGGCAAGCGGGTTTCGGTCAATTCGCGTGATGGCGCGTTGCATTTCGCGGATCGGCGTGAAATCGTTCGGCGGATCCGCAACACCGAGCTTGGCAATACTCTGCAGCGACTTGATGACGGCCCGTTTTCGCAGGTACGACATCGGCCAGTACGATGCGACGGCGGTGTTCCAGTCCTGTTTCAGTTGATCGACGGGGATGCGTCGCAAGTCGTCGTCGTCGAAGGTCAGGGCGCACTCGGCGGCGGCGCGATCAAAGGCGTTGATCGCATCGTCCAACTCCTTGAGGTGTTCGGGCAATTCATCCAGGTGGTCGTCAAAGACGGTGCGAAAGTCATCGTTGACGGTGTCGGCCAACTCGATCGCCAGCCGATGCAGATTGCGTAGGGTCGATAGTGATGCATCGGTGGGTTGCTCCGTTTCCTGCAGCCCCAACGCGGCGCAAAAACGCTGCAATTCTGGCCGAAAGTCGTCGATCGCCTCGATCAATGTTTTGCATTGATCGAGCAGTTCCCGTTCCCACTGCATCGACCATTCGGTTCGTGTGACCGCAGCGAGCGGATCCATGTCGATGACGGCGGCGTAGTGGAGCGAGATCTCATTGGCCAGCGTTTCCAGATGCCGATAGGCGTGTTGGTCATGCTGGTCAGGGTCCGGCCAAGACAACTCGGCTGTTTCGAGCGACTGGCCGGCGACGGAAACCCCGATGGCTTGGTAAGCGGTCCAGCCATTGGACGCCTGGCGATGAAGCGACTGGACGTAGGCGTTGAGCTGGTCGCGTGAGCGGTGCAGATCTTCGTTGATCTTTTTCCACGCGGTTCGGCGCTTGATTCCGCCGTTTTGCCAGGCCTGGTTCAGTTGATGCAGGAAACGTTTGCGTTCGGCTTTGTTGCTGTGCAGTTCGACGCAAAAATCACCCAGGCCGTTTTGTTCCAAGCGACGCTGGACGACGTCCAACGCGGCCGTTTTCTCGGCGACGAACAAGACCGTTTTTCCGCTCGCCAAACACTGTGCGATCATGTTGGCGATCGTTTGGCTTTTTCCCGTCCCCGGCGGACCGACCAGCACGAAATCGTGACCTTGGGCTGCAGCCATCACGGCGGCCAACTGTGACGAATCGGCATCCAACGGGTGAATCAATTCACGCGGTTCAAAACGCCCGTCCATTTCGTCCTGGTCCGGAATCGACGTTTCCGCTTCGGGCTGGAACGCGATTTCAGGATTACGGACCAAGTGACGCACGACGCGGTTCTGTTCCAATTGGTCGCTGCGATCGACCAAGTCCTTCCACATCAGGTACTTGGCGAACGAGAACGACGCGAGTGCGGATTCGTCCACGACCTCAAATCCGGGCAGCTCGCGGATCGCACGGCGAACCGAGTGAAAGACTTGTTGGACATCGACCCCGTTTTTGTCGGTGGGCAATTCCGATTCGAATCGAGACAGGTCGCAGTTGAAGTCCCGCTTCAGCTTTTGAATCAACGTCGCGTTGAAACGAACGTCGTCTTCGTGATGTGCCAGGCGGTACGCCGAGTTGGCGTTTCGACGAAGCAGTTTGGCGGGAACGAGCAGCAAGGGCGCACGAAAGCTGCGGGAATCGCTGGGGCGTTCTTTCCAGCGCAGGAATCCGACGGCCAGATAGAGCGTGTTCGAACCGCCTTCGGCCAGGTCGTTGCGTGAACTTCGGTAGAGGGTGACCAGGCGTTTGGCCAGTTCTTCGCCGCCGATCGTCGCGCAGACTTCGTTGCGTGCCAGGGCGGCGTTGGCGTACTCCAGTTCCAGGTCTTCGAGATTGGTTTTCTGGTGGTGGGCGGTGTCACGGCCTGCCGCCACGTTGGCGTCGGGCAACGAAACGAGTTTTAACTTTTTTCCGCTGGAGAGCCGATCTTCCAGCTTTGAAACCTCGGGACACAAAAACGGAATCGTCTGCTTGGTGGACTTGAAATTCAGCAGTCGATTTCGCAGTGTCAGGTCCAGCAGTTTTCGATGCCAGCGATCGATGCGTCCGTCCGGTGTCGTCGGTTTCGGTTCGAGCGGTTCGTCGATCGTTGGAGGGACAGACGGTGCTGCAGTGGATGGGGGCAGCGAGAGCGTCGGTGTCGAGGGGACGTCATCATTCTCGGTGGAATCGGCCGGCTCGGTGGTGGACGGCAACGGTTGGATCTTGACCATCCGCGCCCGTTCCACGTCAATCGCCGCGACGAAGCGGTCTTCGTCGGATTCGGCGAGCTGTTGCACGGCGGCTTTGATCGCATCGTCGAACGATCGGGCCGGTCGTTGTGTGACGAGCGTGGTTTCAAAGACGATCAGTTCTCCCCCGGCGATCGCCTTGCGAACTTCGCAGCAGTCCGGTTCGATCAGTTGGCCGAAGCAGGATTCGACCAGCCAGGCACCGACGAAACAGTGGTCGTGTTTCATCACGATGACCGGATGAAGTCCGACGGCTTCGATCGCCGATGCAAACAACAGGGAACTGTCCAAACAGGTCGCCAGTCCGTCGCGTAAGATCGTCGACGGGGGACGCGTCTTCTGGCCGCGTGCTTCAAAACTCTTGGGTGGATTGGCGTACGTTAGTTGTTTGGCCGCGATGGCCGACCAAAGTGCCGAGACCAACAGGTGGGCTCGCTCGGGATCGTGATCTTGGTAGCCATTCATCGACGGCGAAAACCCGTTCCCGGCCAGGATTTCACCGGCTTGTTTGAGCAGTCCCGCAATGGCGGGATCGTTGGGCATGACGAAGGCCGACAGCAATTCGCCCATCGCCCTCACGCCACCCCATTCATCGCGGGCCAGCACACGGAGTTCCGCCTCACGCTGGCAAAGCACCGTGTTCGCGTCGCACAAAGTGAATCGAACTTCGCCCCGCTCGGCTTCATTGAGTCGGTTCAGATAGCCCGCGTCCAGATGGATCTCGTTGTCATCGAGCGTCAACGTCGTGTCGGGATCGATGCGGTCGATGATCCAGGTTTTCGGTTTGATGAAACCGGGCTCGGAATTCAATTCCAACCGTAACTGAGCCAGCGGAGTTTGGGACCGATTGCGGACACGCAGCTGACGCAGAACCGGGACGGAATTTTGGTAGCTGGCGAAGTTGACGCTGCGCGACAGTTCGAACTCGATCGACGTCGACTGGTCCGTGTGCGGTAAATCATCATCACTGACATCCAGCGAAGACGCTGGGTCGGTCGAGGAAGGTGTCATCGAAAAAGCCCGTGCGAGGGTCCTGAATCAATTGATTCGCGGCAGAAGTCGACTGTCGCAGCCGAATTCTACGCTCTTGCATCGTGGGGACGAGGATCCGGCAACGAGGATCCGATGCGTTTTCACACCCGGGTCGGGTTTTTCCGATTATGGAGAATACGCCACGGGGAGGGGTCGATGTGGATCGGATTCACGCGAGGATCACCAGTCGACCCTCCCTGCCAGGGAGGGTGACTTTTGCACTTGGTAAGTGTGGGGTAGGACACTCGAGTGACCGTACGGGACTGTCCGCGGATAGAGATTGAATTGGCCCACGGATGGCAGCGCGAACCCACGGATGGCAGGGCGTACCCACAGATGGCAGGGCGTACCCACGGATGTGGGGCTGCTCGGATCCAAGGACTTGACGGTTTCCGTTGCTTCGATTCTTCGTGGGATCAACCGTTTGGCGCCAGCCCAATGCCATCTACTTTGGCTCCAAAGGTGTTAGCGGAACGGCGCGAGCCGTCCGGTCGCGCTTCAAAAACACCGTGAAAGACCGGAGGGCTCGCGCCCTACCGCTAACAAAAAATACCCCGCTTGGCGTCAAAGTTGATGGCATTGGGCGCCAGCCGATGGGCGCGCCATCCCTGCCCCTCAGTCCAGCGGCTGCTTTTCGAAATCATCTGGGTTGACCCATCCGGCGGGAAGTTTTTCGCCGGACATGTAACGCTCGTAAAAGCCCGCAGTGCTGGGAGACGTGTACTCGTAGGCGTCGAAGATGTCACCGTTGCCGAACATCCGTGGATCGCCTTGCGCTTTCAGCTCGGATTCCATCTGTTGGCGAAGTTCGGCGAGTTGGTCGGCGAACTTCGGACTGGTCGCCAGATTGTTGATGCAATCGGGATCCGCGGCGACGTTGTAGAGTTCTTCGGCTGGGCGTTTGCCGAAACAGAGATTCCAGAACGTGGTCGCGGTCCCGCTGCGACGCAGTTGCAAGACTTCTGTTTTCGTCGCCCCGCCGTCACAGTTCAGGTAACCCGTTTCGGGATTGCCGCCCGGCCATCGATCGGTGGCGTAGTTGTGCAGGTACAGCAAGTCGCCTTTTCGAATCCCGCGAATCGGGTAACCGCCGCGATTGGGGCGTCCGATGTCGTGGCGTTCTTTGCCGACCAACACGTGATCGCGACCGGCGACGGGACCGGAGGCTTCGAAAACGTCGAACAAGTCGCGACCGCTGGTGGGTTGCATGATGGGGCCGAGCGAAGTGACGCCGGCTGCCTTCAAAAAGGTTGGTGCCAGGCCGGCGAAATCGACGAAGTCATCGACCGAACGTCCGGGCGTCTTGATCCCAGCAGGCCAACGGATCGCCAGCGGAATGTGATTGGACTCGTCATAGGCTTGCCCCTTAGCACGTGGGAACGGCATGCCGTGGTCACTGGTCGCGACGATCAGCGTGTTGTCCAACTGGCCGGCGGCTTGCAGTGCATCGAGGATGCGTCCCAGATGATGATCGTAGTGTTCGACTTCGATGGCGTAGTCCAACATGTCGTTGCGGACGGTTTCGTTATCGGGCCAGTAGCCGGGCACGCTGTCGATGTCGGTCAGTTTCTTTCCCAGTCGCACGCCTGATCCGTATTCATACGCCCGGTGCGGTTCGGTGGTCCCGTACCAGAACACCCAGGGTTTGCCTTCGGGCGCATCGGACAAGAAGGCTTCGAAGTTTCCGCTGTAGTCATTGTGGGAGATTTTCGACGTCGGCGGTTTGGCCTTTTTCTGGGAATAGGCTTTGCCGGTGATCGCGCGGCGGTTTCCGTCGGCGTCGTTGGCGATTCCCGGTCCCCAGCCCTTTCCGGTGAATCCGGCGAAGTAGCCGTCGGCGGCCAGGCGTTCGACGTAACCACCAAATTTTGCCGGGAAGTAACACATGTGGTTGCCGGCTTCTTCGAGTTGCCACGAATAGCGGCCGGTCAAAATGATCGCCCGCGAGGGGGCGCATTTGGCGTTGGGGGTGTAGGCGTTGTGGAACAGCAATCCTTCGCGCGCGATGCGATCGAAGTTCGGTGTCTGGACCCACGGGCATCCGTACGCGCTGGCGTGGCCATAGGACCAATCGTCCGCGATCGCCAACAGGATGTTGGGGCGGGCAGCGGGGTCGGCAAACACGTTGCCACCGAGTACCAGACCCGAAATCAAGAATAAAACGGCATAGGTATTACGGATCGCGTGCAACAAGTTTTTCATTCTCAAACGGACTGCTTTTAAAGAGGGAATTGTCCATCGTTCAGTGCGATTTCTACGAAGCGGACAAGTTCTTCGCCACCTTTTTCCCACACCAAATCGCCTAATCGTCGAAGAGTCGGTTCGTCAAACGGTTTCTCACCAGCTTCAACAATGTTGGTGAAGTCTGCTGTATCGAGCAATTTTTTCTTTCGCAATCGATGCGGTGAGATCATCGCGGCGTATTTGCATGCCAACGCAGCCTCAACGGTTGGGATTCGAAGTTGGGTCCGCTCGTCAGTTGACACACAGTTTTTGATAATGGCCTCGTGCAGGGCACCCCACGGCAACATCAGATCGATCACGACCTTGGGTTGGCCTTTCTCGTCCAAGTCGCCGGGATCTTTGAAGCGGACGACGAACTCCATTTCTCCGACGACCAACGTCGGCCAGCGGTCCAAAATCGCTTTGACGGCTTTTTTCTTTTGGCTGTAGGGCACCAGCACGTCGACGTCCTGGGTCGCGCGCGGGTCACTCATGTAGCCGACGTACCCGTGCAGCCCCATCAGCACCCAGTTTTTGACGCCGCCCTGCTGCAGCGCCGCACAGACTTCGCTTGGTTTGACATCCATGGAATCCGGCCGGTGAAGTTCGCGGTAATCGGACGTGATCTTTTCGCTGACCCGGAGCGCGTCGGCAAACGACGGCGGACGCCAGGGCGGGGCGTCGGGCGGCGCCGGCACGGCCCGCATCGCCGCTTCGCGGGCGGCGAGAAAAGCCGGGTCGGTGAAGTCAGAAGGGGCCGGATCGGCCATGAAAGTGACTCGTTTCGGGGCGTGAAAAGCGAGACACCATTCTACCAGAATCGGCTGGGATGGAGTGGAAAGCATTCCGTATGGAAATGACCGTTCGACCTCCCCTCGCGCACAGAGGTCGTGCGGTTTTTGAGTGGTTGATTTCAACGGGTTTTCGTCACTCTCCCTCTGGGAGAGTCGAGCGTAGCGAGGAGAGGGTTCTGTTTGCTGCTTGAGACGCGACTCGGGCAGGTGAAGTAGAACTCGCGATTCACCGTTCGACCTCCCCTCGCTGCGCTCGACCCTCCTGCCAGGCGGGTGACTTAAAAGCTGCACGACCTTGCTGCGAGGGAAGATGATGTACTCTGGGGGACGCTCACGCTGGCGTCAGAGCGGTCTCATTCGATCGTCGAATCGCCGTCGTCTTGGGACTTTCGTTCGCGGCGTTTTTGCACGATCGTCTTGATCTTGGCTTCCCGCTCACGTAGCTTTTTGACCCGCGCTTCGTACTTTTCTTCGCGTTTTTTGAGCGCCCGATAGCGGCGTTTCACGCGGGCGGCCGCGGCGCGAATCTTGTCGCGTTTCTCTTTCAGCCGAGCCCGTTCGCTGGCCGACAGGTCAGGATTCTGAAGCTGCTGAGTCAATTCCTGTTCGGCTGCTTCGACGTCTGCCACCTCGTCATTTTCGATCAGCGCCGCGGTTTCGTCGTCGGCCTGTCGTTGTGCTTTGCTTTGGAACAGGCGTGGTGAAAGAAAAATCCCGTTGGCAATGATCATCATCGAACCGAACGTGATCATGCCCAGGAACAGTGCGATGGAGGCATGCACGCCGACGGCAACGGCCAACACAAACGGACGCGTCACCCGCGGCCAGATGAGCGCGCAATAGAAGACTTCCCAAAACAGCGTCGCGTTGGACAGCGCCGAGATGATCGCGGGGTAGCGTGACATCCAGGTCATGTCCATCGACTGGTATTCATAATTCGACACGGCGTACCAAACCGCCGTTCCGTTCCACCAGGTTTCGCCACGCGCCTTGGACAATCCGCCGAACAGATAGATCACGCAAAGATGCAGTTGCAGCAATCGAGTGCCGACATTGGCCGCGACGCTGGGCGAATCATCGGGCAACATGAACCGCCAAAACGCCGAGCTGGCACATTTGTCGAGCCACCGTTTTCGAATCCAGGCGTCGATGGAGAACCGGCTTCCGCACGGCGTCAGCGCCAAGTACATCGTCGTGTAAGTCACGATCTGGTCGAGTCCGAACAATGCGCCGGTCAATCGATGCAAGTACATCAATTGCAAGAACAGGGCCAGCGGAATGGTGATCCGCGTTCCCAGCCCGATCATGTACATCGCCGTCACCAGCAGGGTGACGCCGTGATGCAGCCAGATCACCGTGGGGCTGTCGACGTACCACAGATAGCTGCGTGCCCAGTCGCTGGTGCCGAAGGCACCGTCGTGCAATTGACGCGCCATGTCATTGCTCATCCAGGCGTCGGGTCCGACAAACGCCAGCAAGTCGCTGGCCAGGACGACGTGACAGTACAGCAACATCGCTCCGGTCAGGATTCGCAGCAGGCACAAGGTGTGGGGGCGTGTCGGGGTAAACCAAAACCGATCCCAGGCTTCGGCCCAACGACCCAGCGCGTCGCCGAACGTTTCGTCTGTGGAGCCTGCCGTCGCCGAAGGACCGCTCATGACTGGGGCTCCGGTTTGGTGGTGGTCGGCTCGGTCGATGCGGCGTCTGATGTCGACGAACCGGGCGCCTGGTCCTGGAGGGAATCGGCAGTGGCGTCGCCGTCGCCGTCGCCGTCGCCGTCGCCGTCGCCGCCGACTTCGGGGGCGGGGATCACTTCGGTGGTCACCGGGGCGGGGGCGATTTCGTCACTGAAGATCGGTTGGTCGAGCAAGACGTTGTACAGTCGGGGATCGTCCAGCGCGATCGGTTCTTCGGTGAACTCTTGCAGTCCAGGCAATCCGTGCTCCAGGCGACGGATCGCGACGTCGCGACCCTCGTTGACGCTTTTTAAATGATCGACCATCGATTGTCGGATCCATTCGTAGCGTCCGCGGCGCTGTTGCCAGAGTTCGGCGGCGGGGCGATCCGATTCGAACATCTCATTGGGAGGGCCGGGAGGCCAGTACGAATCATTGAGAAACTCTGCCAACATGAAATGACGGTGATAGAGCAATCGCGGCCATTGATCGTTCCGATCGGGATACATCCGCTCGGTCAACGTTCCGTCGGCGTTGGTCGAAGCCGCTTGAATCAGGTGGCTCGGTCCCGGATCGGGGGCGAAGAACGCATAGCCGCGGTCCATGTGCAGAAACTGGCCGTAGCCGGCGAACGGCCGGATCAACGTGCCGACCAGTGGCGAGGGACCATCCAGGCTGAAGGTTTGAAACGCCAGCGGTGGTAGCGCGACCGCCATCAGATGAAACAGGATCAGCCCGCTGGCGATCAGCTTCCAGCGTCGCGGATTCCATTGTCGCGGAGCGGCTTCGTCGGTCGGCTGATCGAGCGGTCCGTCAGCCTCGTCGTGGCCGGCCTGGGGCTCGGGGCCCGACGAAGCGTCTCGTTGGCTGCGGTTTCTCGGACTGCGTCGCTTGGACATCCGGATCATGAAAACTGGAGAAGACGGGAGCGTCCCGGGGGGAAGGGGACGTCGAAAAACACGATACAGACTAACCAAGCCGGCACGGATTTGTAGAGACGCCGTGCTTGGCGGGGCGAGTAATCTACATAAAAAAACGCCTGATCGGACGGGGCCGATCAGGCGCTGAGAAAAACTTGTCGTTGATTTCCAAGCCGCGTCTAGCGTTTCGCGACCGCCGACGTATCGAAGTCGAATGTCAGTTCGTTCGTGCTACCGGCGAGGACGTCGATCGTTCGCTCGCGCGAAACCAGTTGACCGTTGACTTCAGCGGTGACACGCACGGTGTAGTCGCTCCAACGATCGCCCGACTTCAGTTGAGTCGTGCGGAACGTTCGGATCGAGCCTTTTCCGTTGGTGTCGTTGCCGGCCAGATTGACTTTGGCACCCGAGGGCACGTGCAATTTGACGACGGTGACCGTGGTCGGCTGAACCGGAGCAACGCGGGCGCTCAAGTCATCCGCGGCGGGTTGGGCCTTGGTCGGCGGCTCGAACACGATGCGTTCGTTGTCGCCGGGGCGAAGTTTGACTTCACGGCTTTCCGTTTTCGTTTGGCCTTCGTGGTCATAGGAGACCTCGACGACGTACGTGTACAGGTAGCCTTCTTTCAGTCCACGCGACATGAATTGGCGAACCATTCCATCGCTGGTCGTCTTGTGGCCGTTGACCAGCACGCTGGCTGCGTCGTTGGGCACGGCGACGGTCAGCAAGGCGGCGTCGTCGTCGAGTGCCGGTTTGACCGATTCGTAGCGATCTTCGTCCGCGGCCGTCGTCGCCGGCTCGTTGTTCGACGGGGTGTTCGCGACCGAGTTGTTCAGCGGCGTGTACTGCTGGTAGGACGACTCAATGGATGAGGACTCGTAACCGGCCATTGCGACGGAACTTGAACGGAGGCGAGTCAAGGGAACGGAGTAGCCGACTGCGGGCGACGCGTAGGCGACGCCACCGCTGCTGCCACCGGACGAACCGCCGCTGCTGCCACCGGACGAACCGCCGCTGCTACCACCGGACGAACCGCCGCTGCTGCCACCGGACGAACCGCCGCTGCTGCCCGCGGCACGCCGAGCGTCGCGGTTGGCATGGATGCGGGCCGCAAGACGGCGCAAGGGGCCGACGTAGCCGCCGGAGGAACCGCCGCTGCTGGCGTAGCCGCCCGAAGATCCGTAGCTGCCACCGGACGACGCAGCACCGTAAAGGGCCACTTGCCCTCCGCTGCTACCGCCCGAGCTCGCGTAACCTCCGGAAGAACCTCCCGAAGATCCGCCGGCCGCGGCAAGGTCAGAAAAGCCCGCCGCAGCGATCAACACTGCCAAACAGACCGAAAATCGAAAACGCGTCATAGTTGTAAATACCCTCCGATCCCGCTGATATGAGTTTGCCGGACTCTCCGGCAGACCGTGGTAGGATAGCGGTACAAATGGGGCAATCAAGCAGATAAGGTAAAATTTGACGGCTGCGCGCTTTTTGACGCAGTCGCACATCGGCCGCGGCGGAAACCCGCCGGCGGCGGCGGTTGGGAAACGCCACTTGGAACGGGACGGGTGTTCAGTTGCTGGCGCTGTTGCCGGCACCGGATTTAAAAATCGCGGGCCCTTCTTCAAAGGATTCAACTAATCGAACACAATCCTGCCGGCATTCCTCTTGGACGTGATTTTCCCACCCCAGTTTTCTCCGACGGATTCGTTTCGATGACCGATGTTGCAACACCCAAACGCGTGCTCTCGGGGATCCAGCCCACCGGCCGTCCGCACTGGGGCAATTACTTTGGTGCCATCCGTCAATACATCCAGCTGCAGGACGAGAACGACGGTTTCTATTTCATTGCCGACCTGCACGCATTGACGTCGGTCCGCGATGCGGCCCAGTTGCGGCAAAACGTGATGGACATCGCGCTCGATCTGTTGGCCCTCGGATTGGATCCAAAGCAGGCGACGTTATTTGTGCAGTCGCATGTTCCCGAAGTCAGCGAGCTGTGTTGGATTTTGCTCAGCGGCACCCCGATGGGGCTGCTGCAGCGCTGCGTGGCCTACAAGGAGAAGGTCGACAAGGGGATTCCCGCCGACGCCGGTTTATTCACGTACCCGGTTCTGCAGGCGGCCGACATTTTGGCCTATGACAGCCAACTCGTGCCCGTCGGAGCCGACCAGGTCCAGCACATCGAAGTCTGTCGGGACATCGCCGGCCGGTTCAACCACCAGTACGGCGAAACGTTTGTGATGCCCAAGGCAAACGTGCTCGATGACAGCGCCAAAGTGCCGGGAACCGATGGCGAAAAGATGAGCAAGAGTTACGACAATACGTTGCCGTTGTTTGGTGAAATCAAGCCGATCCGCAAGCAGATCATGCGGATCACCACTGACAGTCGGCCGATGGAAGAGCCGAAGGAACCGGGCGGGGACCACCTGTTTCAGCTGTACAGCTTGTTCGCCGACTCGGGGCAGCGGGACGAGATGGCGGCGATGTATCGTCGCGGCGGTTTCGGTTACGGCGAGGTGAAAAAGGCGATCGCCGAAGCGAGCGAGGCTTATTTCGCCGACGCCCGCGCGCGGCGAGTCGATTTGGAGAAAAACTTGGACTACGTCGGCGAAGTGCTGCAGGCCGGTGCGGAGCGTGCCCGATCGGTGGCCGCCGAGGTCTTGTCGCGCGCCCAACAGGCATCCGGGCTGAAGTAAACTACAGGGGTGTCCACACGCCGGAGTTTCGTCCGGACATCCCTCTGTTGCCTGGATAGCCATCACCATGTCGATCGTTGCCACGGGCACTGAAATCGTCGAAACGGTGCGGATCGCAAAGATGATTGAAACGCACGGTGAGCAGTTTCTTGAACGCGTTTATACCGCCGATGAAATTGAGTACTGTGTCCAAACCGCCGACGCGCCCGGCCACTTTGCGACGCGTTGGGCGGCCAAAGAAGCCGTCATGAAAGCACTGCATTGCCGACGGCGTGGTGTCCGTTGGAATGAGATCGAAGTCGTCGTTCGCCCCGGCGCCGGACACGAGATCGTGTTGAGCGGAAACGCGCTGCAGTGCGCCAACGAGAACGACATCGCACTGTTGCACTTGAGCGTCTCGGCGTGTCGCACCCACGCGGTCGCCCACGTGATCGCCGAATCGTGATCGGACGTTTGTCGCGGGCGCGGCGGGGCCGCAAGACCGGAGGGCTCGCGCCCTGCCGCTAACAGAGCTAGCGGAACGGCGCGAGCCGTCCGGTGTCCGCGTTGCAAGACCGGAGGGCTCGCGCCCTGCCGCTAACAGAGTTAGCGGAACGGCGCGAGCCGTCCGGTGAAAAGTTGACGGAGCGCTGGAAGCCTATCCCACGCTATTGCTGCAGCAGTTTTTGATACTTTTCGATTTGCTCGTGCAGGTGCCATTCGTCGGGTTCGTCCAGCAGACAAGCCGACTCAATCGCCAACGCCTCTTGGGTTCGACCCAACAGATACAGCACTTCGGCGAGCGTGTCGCGATAGATCACGCTGTCGGGTTCCAGCAGGACGGCGCGCTCGGACAGTTCCAGGGCTTCGTCGAGGCGTCGCTCGTTCATCGCCGCCGCCCAGGCCAAGTTGTTCAGCGTCGTGGCATCGGTGCGGTACTGTCGGATCTGTTCGAGTCCGTGATCCATCAGACGATCAAATGCCGAATCGGCGAGTTGATCCAAGCCCGCGTTTCGGAGTTCGGGCAGCATCCGTTCGCCGTAATCGATGTTCATCGGATCGTACGATTCGATTTGCTCGATCGCACGACGCGCCAATGATTCGTCCGCGGTTTCGATCGCGTGTTGCAGGAACGTTTTCCGAACACTCAGCGGGACGGAGATGAACGCGGTGTCGTGGTACCGGGACGTCTTTAATAATCCCAAGACAGCCAGGTCGCTCCATTTGACCGCGTCGTATGGATCGATTTGCAGCTCGTCCAAGGCGGCCGGGTGGGTTTCTTTCAGATCATCGATCAAGCCGACGTAGGTGACCGCAACGCGAAAGAAATCGGGCGCGTCTTCACCGCCGAAACTTGCCGACACGGCGAGATCACGGAGCGTTTCGATGGCCAGTTCGTGCTGTCCGGTTTCTCGTAAATGGTCCGCCAGTTCTTTGCGAAAGTTCATCGAGGGAGACGTCAGCATCAGACGCAGTCGGCTTTCCAATTGGTCGGCGATCTCGCGGTGGCCGGCGCGTTTGGCCAGAATCCAACTGCCGACGATCGATTTGGCGTAAGACAGTCCGTGATCGACGGTGATCAATGCGTTGGTCGGCGTGTACTGGGCGGATTGGCGGGCGACTTGTTGCCAAAGTTCTTCCGCGGCCCGATTGTCGCCCTGTTCGGATTCTGTTTCGGCAGACGAAATCAACGCGTCCAATTCCCGGGCACGCGTCAACGCGGCGAGGCCTTCGCGGGCGAGTTCCACCTGACCTTGGCGAATGAACATGTCGACGATGTCTAGATCCAGTGAGATCTGTTCGACTTGCAGCGTGCGCCCGCCGCTGCGTTTGCTCTGTTCATCGTGCAGCAACAGTTCCAGCAACGTTTCAAAGTCTTCCGGGTCACCAAACCCGTCCGGTTGTTTGCCCCGGAACAATTGGAACGCGATTCGGAATCGTTCGCGGAAATCATTTGCCGGTCGGATCAGTTTGATCCGATCGAGAACCTTGCGGAAAGCTTCGGACTCGGTGTTGAGGGCTTGGCCGATGATGTACTGGCTTCGCTGGGTCATCGCATTCTCCCCGGGCGCGACTGCGATGTCGAGCATCCAGTCAAAGCGATTGATCAAATCAAGTTCGACGAGGGTTTGTTCTCGCAGCGAAGCACCGTAGGGAGAAATGATCACTTGGCGGGGCGTCAGGCGATGGTAAATTCGCCGCGCGTTGTCTGTGTCACCGATGTTGACCAGCAGTCGCGCCAAGGAATACAGACGCTCGATCGAGGGTGCGATGGACCCGGCCGGCAAGTTGGCTTGATCGATGTACGCGTCCTTGATCCAACCGTCCAGGTCGCTGGCGATTTGTTCCAGCGGATACCCGCAGAGCTGTTCGGCGCGTCGGAATCGGGATGCGGCGCACGCGACCTTGGCCGCGGCGGCTGGGTCGCGCGCGGCCATCACGTCGATCGCCTGGTCGACGCGGGCGTGCATGGCCAACGCCCGCCAGCGGAGATCATCGAGGGCGTCCGGCTCGTCCGGCTGGATCGCCAACAGTTGCGATTGGGCTTGGTCAAAGCGGACTTGATCGCTCGTGCGTGCGGTGGCGGCCAAGGCCCACGCGTAGGCTTCGATCCGCGCGTCTGGGGTCGCGGCAGAAGCGGCGCTTTCGAAGGCGTCGTCTGCGATCTCCTGCCAGCGGTCGCCCAGCATTCGAGCGATCCGCAACACGACCGGATCACCGACCGCTCGGGCATGGGCGATCGATTGATCAACGTCGCCATGCAGCATCGCGAACTGGGCGAGACAGGTTGCTCGTTCGGCAGGACTCCAGAGCGATGCGGCCGAGGGCAGCAGGTCAGCCGAGGGCAGCAGGTCAGCCGAGGGCAGTAGGTCAGCCGAGGGCAGTGATTCAGCCGAGGGCAGTGATTCAGCCGAGGGCAGTGATTCGGTGTCGTTGCTGGGCTTGGGCTCGGCCGGGTGCAGGTAGCGTTTCAAGTCACGCCAGGCGGTGGCGACGTTGCGATCGATGGCGACCGCGTCGAGCAGGTTCAACAGATCCGCTTCGGTCCCCGCGGCAAACGCTTTGTCGCTGTAGAACGGATAACGCTGGGACAACAGGGTCACGACACGTTGTTTGATCTGATCGAACTCAATCGTCCCGGCCGATTCTTCGACAGCGACCAGGACGGCATCAAAGGCGCCCTGTTCCAAGACCGATGCCAAGGCCGACGGGCTGCCTCGATCGAGCAGCAGTTCGGCGGGACCTTGGGCAACGCCGGGCAGCGAGGCGCTGCGCCACTGTTTCAAGATCCAAGCGGCGCGCTCGGCGACTTCGGGATCCGGGTGGCGGGCCGCATCCTGGACCGCTTGACGCGACTGTGTCCGCAGCCGCCACATCTCCAGAGTCGCACGTTGGCGATCGACGTAACGATCCCGGGCCAGGTTGCGGGGCTGGTCGAGCGATCCGGGAAACCGTGTCTCGCGGTCCGCGTCGGCTTGGGTTTCGGTGGCCGTGGATGGCGGCGGGGTTGTGTCTTGCGATCGGACCGGCAACGGCGCCCACGCGATGGCCACGGCGAGCAGGCCGGTGAAGACAGTGAGCAGGCCGTTGACGACAGTGAGCAGGCCGGTGGCGACAGTGAGCAGGCCGGTGGCCAGCCCCGACGGTCGACTCAACCGCTTTGAATTTCGCAAACGCTGGAATCTCATTTTGACGATCGTCATCAATTGGGAATGGATGAGCCGAGTTTGCGGCCCGCTTCGGTCGACTGCTCCGCCTGGAATGCACCGCGACCAGCGGTTCCTCTGGTATTATTTCGCGACGTCCATCATAACAGATGAATCCCTGATCTCTCAGGCGATCACCCCACCCCCATCTCCGCTTTCCCAGCTGTTTAGAGGAATCCCGCCATGCGGTCGTTTCGAATCGCGTTCGTTCTGTTTGCCACTGCGGCCATTTCGGTCGGTGTCCCATCCTATTCAATGGCCGAAGACGACAGTCCGTGGCCGCAATGGCGTGGCGGCAATCAAAATGGTGTCGCCGCGGGGGAGTCTTACCCGATCAGGTGGGGCGAGAAATCCAATATCGCGTGGACGACGAAACTGTCAGGTCTGGGTGGCAGCACACCTGTCCTGACCGACTCCAAGGCCTTTCTGACCGAGGGGGCCGAGGGGCAGAACACGCTGCTGGCGATTGATGTCCACAGCGGCCAGCGGCTGTGGACGACCGCCTTGGGCAGCGATCGCGGAAACAAGCATCGCAAGGGCGGCGGCAGCAACCCGTCGGCGGTCACCGATGGCAAGGCCGTGTACGCTTATTTCCGCAGCGGAGATTTGGGCTGTGTCGATCTGGAGGGTGAGATTCAATGGCAAGTCAATTTGCAGAAAAAGTTTGGGGAGGACACGCTGTGGTGGGACTTGGGTTCCAGCCCGACCTTGATCAACGATTTGGTGGTCGTCGCCGTGATGCAGTCCGGTCCCAGCTACCTGGTGGCCTTTGATCGGGCGACCGGTGACGTGGCCTGGAAGGTCGATCGCCGATTGGGAGCTCCCGAAGAGGCGGCGCAAAGTTATGCGACGCCGATCGCGTTGGAAGATCGAAACCTGATCGCCGTGATGGGGGCCGACCACTTGACGATCCACGCGGCCAGCGACGGTCGTGAACTGGGACGCGTCGGCGGATTCAATCCCGACCAAGAGAAATTTTTTCGTTCCATCGCCTCGCCCGCGGTGCAAGGCGATTTGATCGTCTGTCCGTACTCACGCGGAGCCACCGTCACGACCTGTCGCATCAGTGACGTCGTCGCCGGCAAGGGACGCGACAGCATCGTGTGGCACCGCGACGATCTCGGCAGCGACGTGCCAACACCCGCGATCGATGGCGATCGCGTCTACTTCATCGCCGACGGCAAGACCGCCAAGGGCACCGTCTCGGCGGTGGCGCTGGAGACCGGAAAGACGATCTGGACGGTGCAGTTGCCGAAGTCCCGGATCGGGTTCAGCAGCTCACCGCTGGTGGCCGGAAACCATTTGTACGTGACCAGCGAAGACGCCACGACGTACGTGATCGGTCCGTTGGATTCCAGCAGCCCCGAGGTCGTCCAGACCAATCGTTTGGCCGACAACGAACCGTTTACGGTGGCCAGCCCGGTGCCCGTCGAGGGCGGCTTGCTGCAACGCACGCGGCACGCGCTGTATCGCATCGGCGAGTGAACGAGATGCGTCGCCGGGATGGGGATGGCAGAATGATAGGGATGGCAGAATGATGGGGATGGCAGAATGATGGGGATGGCAGAATGATGGGGGAGCCGTGTGATTCTGGCTCCGCGCGTCGGAGCGGTCAGCACATCATTCTGCCTCGTATCATTCTGCCCCGTATCATTCTGCCACTTCAGATCATTCTGCCACTTCAGATCATTCTGCCACTTCAGATCATTCTGCCACTTCAGATCATTCTGCCACTTCGCCGCCACCAACGATCGCCCAAAAACACGTGGGCTGTCCGGCTAGTTTGTGCCGGCGACCTGACGCTGACGTTTGGCTTCGTACAGCAACACGGCGGCGGACACCGAGGCGTTCAAGCTGTCGACGTTCCCCGCCATCGGGATTCGAATCGCATCGACGGTCACGTCGCCGTCGCTCTGCCAGCGATCACCGAGCCCATGTGCTTCGCTGCCGATCACCAGCGCCAGACGTCCCGTCAAATCCGCTTGCCACAAGGGACGCGACGATTCAACGCGCGCGGCACCGATGCGGTAGCTGTGCTCGGCCAGCCATGCTTTGGCGTCCCGTTCATCGGCGGTGGCCGAGGGCACCGAAAACACCGCGCCCAGGCTGTTGCGAATCGCATTCGGATTGAAGCGGTCGGCTGCGGCCGGACACAGGATGACGGCATCGGCGCCGGCCGCGTCGGCACAGCGAAAGGCGGCGCCGATGTTGCCCGGTTTTTCGATCTGGTCCAGGACCAACACCAATCCGGAATCCGGCAGCCGCAATTCGGACAGACCCCACTGGGGGGCCGCGAATTCGGCGACTACCCCGCGCTCGGATTGGCCATAGGCGATTTTTTGCATCACCGTGGGGCTGACGTCGACCAACGCCCGGGCCGCCGATTCGGTGACGAAGCGTTCGGCGTCGGATTGCGGGTGCGCAGTTTCCTGGTCAGTCGGCGTCGCATCGTCGCGGCCCGCAACCAGGTAGATGCCGATCGGATCAAGCCCGGATTCGATCGCCCGCTGCGTCTCGCGCCAGCCGTCGACCAGCACCCGCCCGGCTCTCCGCCGCGCGCGGTTGTCCCGCATTTTGACCAGATGTTTGACGGTCGGGTTACTGGTGCTGGTCAGCAAGAGTCGAGGCGGGGGCAAAAAGAAAAACGGATCGAATCGGAGGCCGGGACCGAGGCATCCGGGTGTGCCCGACCGCGCCGGGAAGATAGTATCACGGATCCGGCGCGACGACAGGGCCGTGTCGCCGGGCGGTCAGGACCTTGTCGCCGGGCGGTACAGAGCGGAACGATTTACGGGATGGATGATGAACGATTCAACAGCGACGCCTTCCACAGCGAATTCCTCTTCAGCGATTGAGTGCACAGCGATTGAGTGCACGCCGGTGCAGAGTTGGTTCGACCGCCGGGCGTTTTTGAAACTGGAACGTGAGCTTTATGCGGGCGATCCGAATTGGGTGACGCCGCTCTGGAGCGAACGCAAGCAGCTTTGCGGCTTCGGTTCGCACCCGTTTTACAAGGATGCGGACAGCCAAGCGTTTTTGGCACGCAAGGATGGCCGGGTGGTCGGGCGTGTGGTCGCCATCGTCAACCATGCCCACAACCGGCACCACAAAGAACAGCGGGGGTTCTTCGGTTTCTTCGAATGCATCGATGACGTCGATGTCAGTCGCTGTCTGTTTGACGCCGCGGCCGATTGGTTGCGCCAGCAAGGGATGACGGACGTGCGTGGCCCGGTCAATCCGAGTCTGAATTACGAAGTCGGATTGCTGGTCGACGGATTCGACACGCCGCCGACGTTTCTGATTCCCTACAACCACGCCTACTACGGAAAGTTGATCGAAGCGTGTGGATTCGAAAAGTGCCAGGATGTGTTTTGCTATGATGCCACGATGGATCAACTGGCGACCATCGATCCCAAGTTGAAGTTTGTCATCGAGGAGTCGACGAGGCGTTTCAATGTCAAATGCCGCCCCATCGATCGCGCCCGATTCGACGAAGACGTTCAGGCGTTTCTGAAGATTTACAATGAGTCGCTGCAACGGACCTGGGGCTACGTCCCGATGAGCCAGGAGGAGCTGGAGCATCAATCCAAGCAGTTGAAACTATTGATCGTTCCCGAACTGACAAGTATCGCGGAGATCGACGGCGAGCCGGTCGGGGCGGGATTCGGATTGTTGGACTACAACCAGTTGCTGATTCATATGAACGGGCACTTGTTGCCGTTCGGATGGCTCAAGCTGCTGCGGGGAAAACGCAAGATCGACCGCTTGCGGCTGGTCAGCACCAACGTCTTGCCCAAGTACCAAAGTTGGGGGTTGGGGTTGGTGACGTTGGCTCGGATTTTGCCCGACGCGATCGAGTTCGGCATCCACACCGGCGAATTCTCCTGGGTTCTGGAGAGCAATCGCCTGTCCCGGGGCACGATCGAGCGCGGCGGGGCGCAAAAGATGAAGACTCAGCGGATCTACGACCGAAAACTCTAACGTGGCGTCAGTTACCAGCTCGCGAAACCGTGGCGTAAGCTTCTAGCTTGCGAAACCGTGCGATGGCAAGCAAGATGCTTACCCCACTGCCCGCGATGGCAAGCAAGATGCTTACCCCACTGCCCGGGATGGCAAGCAGGATGCTGACCCCACGTCTAGCCATCGAGTGGAGGACAAATCATACTCGCGGCTCGATTTCTGCCTTCCACCCGCTTCTCCTCCAATGCCACCTTCCACTGCTATGCCGCACGAACCGATCGTGATCACTGGGGTTGGGATTGTCAGCGCGATCGGCATCGGGCAGGCAAAATTCTTTGAGGCACTGCTGGACGGCCGCAGCGGGGTCCGATCGTTGGCCGACAGGACCGATGGAGAGGCGACACCGGGGCCCGACGACGCGATCGATGGCGTTTGGGTCGGCGCACCGATCGTCGATTTTCAGCCCAAGCAATACGTCAAGCCGCGTAAGGCACTCAAGGTGATGTGCCGCGAAATCCAAACGGCGTTCGCGTCGGCTCAACTGGCGATCGAGCACGCCGGGCTTGCCGACTCCATCCCCGCGTCGGACTCCGGCGAGGTTCCCCCCGAGCGACTCGGTGCGGTCTATGGGAGCGAGATTTTCTTTAACCCGCCGGAGGAATTGGCCGATTCGATCCGCGGTTGCCTGGATGAATCGGGGCAGCTGCATCCGGAGCGGTTTGGTGAAGTGGCGCGGCGCGAGGTGATGCCGCTGTGGATGTTGAAGTACCTGCCCAACATGCCGGCCTGCCAAGTCGGGATTTCGATCAATTCTCAAGGTCCCAATAACTCGCTGGTCCTGGGCGACGTCTCCGGCCCGGCGGCGCTGCTGGAGGCCGAATCGTACTTGCAGCGGGGGATTGCCGACGTGGTGCTGGTCGGTGCCACCGGGACCCGGATCGGCTCGACCCGCATGCTGTACCATCGCGATTCACCCGTCCCGGTCCGCGGCGAGCTGGCGATCGAAGACCTGTCTCGGCCGCATGATCCCAACGCCCCCGGCGTCGTCGGTGGCGAAGGCGCCGCGTCGTTGGTGGTGGAAACTCGCCGGCACGCCGAGCGCCGCGGTGCCGACGTGCTGGCCACCGTGCTGGCGACGGCTTCGCGGTTCAGTGCCACCGACGCCATTCGCAGCGGTCAGCGCGAATCGGAGCTCGATCCACCCAACTCGCGGCAGGCCGGCACAGCGATCCGCTTGGCGATCCAGGCCGTGTTGGACCAGTCGGGGGTGACGCCCGGCCAGATCGGGCTGGTCGCCAGTCATGCGGTCGGGGACCGTCAGGTCGATGCGGGCGAAGCGGCCGCGCTGGCCGAAGTCGGAGTGACGTGCCCTCTGGTGGCGGTTTCGGCGTCCATCGGTCACACCGGGGCGGCGTCGGGAGTGATCGAGCTGGCGACCGGCGTGCTGTCATTGGCCGGTAAAACCATTCCCCCGACGCGGCACGACAGCACGCATCGGGAAATTCAATTTCGTCAGATGCCGGGGCCGCTGATGTCGCCCTACGTGCTGTGCCTGTCCCACACCACCGACGGCAGTGCGATGGCGGTGCTGTTGGGGGCACCCGACGCGGTAACACGGTAAAAGTGTAACGCGTTTTTTAGCGGAAGGGCGCGAGGCCCGGGCGCTGGCGCTGGCGCGAACCGGCTGATGTCAAACGAGGATCAGCCGTTTGGCGCGAGCCTACGGGCCGCCGCATAAGGCCCGGGCGCTGGCGCGAACCGGCTGATGTCCAATGATGATCAGCCGTTTGGCGCGAGCCTACGGGCCGCCGCATAAGGCCCAGACGCTGGCGCGAACCGGCTGATGTCCAATGATGATCAGCCGTTTGGCGCGAGCCTACGGGCCGCCGCATAAGGCCCGGGCGCTGGCGCGAACCGGCTGATGTCCAAGATGATCAGCCGTTTGGCGCGAGCCTACGGGCCGCCGCATAAGGCCCAGACGCTGGCGCGAACCGGCTGATGTCAAACGAGGATCAGCCGTTTGGCGCGAGCCTACGGGCCCCAGCGAGGCTTCATTTAGCGAGGTTGGGATTAAGCCCCTGTCCCGATTGCCGATGCGTTCAGCCATGGGTTGGCCGTGACGCCGCGCGACATCGACGTTGGCCACATGAATTCTGGCAGGAAGAGCCACTCGCGTCGCGAAACCGGCGAGAGTTTCGCGACCGCGGGGCAAACAAAGTGAGAGTGCTGGGACTTGAACCCAGGACCATTCGATTAAAAGTCGAATGCTCTACCAACTGAGCTACACTCTCATCGCGACGTGGGGTGTAGCCCGCGCCTGTAGTCGATGACCGCAAGACCGCCAGGGATCTAACGGCCACCGAATTCATTTTTTTGAGTGTCTCCGTGGGAGACGCTCAAGCGGAGCGGACAGGATTTGAACCTGCGGAACGGTTTGACCCGTTCACCGATTTAGCAAACCGGCGCTTTCGACCACTCAGCCACCGCTCCGTACCCACCGTTTTTCGGTGACTCGGTGGGTCTTTCTTGAGGCGAGATTGTGCGGGATAGATCAATTCTTGACAACCCATCGTTTTGCCTTCCCCGGGCGGAAATAATAGAGATTCAATCGGCCGGCAGGGTTCGGGCCATTTTGGGACGTCCGATCGCGTGTTTGGACGGATTTTTGCGTTGGCCTTGACCGGTTCGGGCAATCGCCGACAGTTTTGACGACCAGAATCCCACACTTGCCGCGTTTTTTCCACTGACGACCGACGCCACGATGCTGACCACGATTTCACACCACGCGATGGCGGCAGAATTCTCGGTGTTGCTGGCTGAATCGGACGCCCATCTGGTCGAGGCTGCCTTCGAAGCCCTGGAATTGCTCGACCGGATCGAAGCTGATTTGACGGTCTATCGCGAAGACAGCGAGATTTCTCAAATCAACGCCGTCGCCAGTGAGCGTCCGGTCTCGGTATCCGAAAGCACGTACCGTTTGATCCAACGATCAATCGCATGGAGCGAAAAGACGGCCGGTGCGTTTGATATCACCGCCGGCCCGCTGGTGCGGGTTTGGGGGTTCACCGAGCGGCGGGGGCGCAAACCGACCGCCGCCGAGGTCCAAGCCGCGGTTGACCGGGTGGGCTACACCGCCGTCCGGCTCGACGACGAACATCGCTCGGTCGCCTTCGATCGGCCGGGGATGGAAATCAACTTGGGGGCGATCGGCAAAGGGTTTGCACTCGACGAACTCGCCAAAACACTCACCGCTCGGGGGCTGCAGAACTTTCTGATTCACGGCGGCGGCAGCAGTGTGATCGCCCGCGGCGACCAGGTCGCTGACGGTAGGCAGGTCGCCGACAGCGGGCAGGTCGCCGACAGCGGGAAGGTCGCCGACAGCGGGAAGGGCTGGGCGGTGGGCATTTCGCATCCGACCAAGCCCAAACAGCGTTTGGCCGGCATTCGTCTCCGCGACGAGGCGCTGTCGACCAGCGGTTCGGGCAAACAATTCTTTCACCACCGCGGGCGACGCTACGGGCACGTGATCGACCCCAGAAGCGGGTATCCGGCCGGCGACCTGCTGTCGTTGACGGCGGTTGCCGACAACGCCACCGATGCCGAAGCGTGCAGCACCGCCTTTTTTGTTTGCGGCATCGACGCGATCCGGGCGGCCGCCGAAAGCGATCCCGATTTGCCGCGAATGATCGGCGTTCGCTCAGAAAACCGTCAGGATAGCGTCCGTGTGCTGCCCTTTGCGGAGTTCGAGTGGGTTGACCCGCCCACCGACGACCCGTCGCACTGAAATCAGTCTGGACGCCGCCGACGTCGGGATCTTAGAAGGCAAACAAGAGAGTCAAGACCGGCGTGACGCGATGCCGATGAACCGATCGTCAGCCGCCCGCGCGGTCCCCCTTTTTTGAATAGTGAACGGATTCAACTTATGAATATGAATTTTTTTCAGTGGCTTCGAGAAGGAGTGCGGCAGTCGGTGGTTCTCGGCGTCAGCGACGCGGTCGAACAAATCGGTCTGCCGGAGACGGAACAGGAAGTCCAGCCCACCCTTGCCGCGTTGCTGGGAAATGATTCCGCCACCACAACCACCCCGCGGCGGAAAACGACCGCAGCCGGACGCAAACGCCTCGGCAAATCACTCAAGGAAATGAACCCGAGCAAGTAGTCCGTCGTTCGCTAGGTCCGGTCACAGGCGACCGCCGGATCATCCTGCGCCAGCGGTGATGCAGCCGAGCCGGAAATGCAATCGCCCGAAGCGATCGTCACTTCACCGGAACGAACAGCTGCGTCACCAACGCTTCCGGCGGAGTGTTCTCGGGGCTGTTGGCGTAGAGTTCCACGCCGGGCAGTTTTTTGCTGACCTTGCGTTTGCAGGCGCGCAAATTCTGGTAGGCCGCCGCCCAGGCGTTGCCCAGATGTTCGTAGCGACCGGTATGGGTGACGTGCATGGCGCTGAAGCCTGGCAGGGAGCGCGCGGTCAAGCCCGGCGGGGTTGCCGTGCCTTCGTCCACCACCATGCCGTTGGTGTAGGACAGCGTTTGTGTCTTGAGGTCCATGTCGTCGTAAACCGACAACCACTGGCCATCGGTCGCGATGCCGGCGTCCTGAAGCGATTGGTGGACCTGTTTGATCGTGTCGTCCATCGAGGTGCCGATGTCTGCCAACGTCGACCGGCCGGATTTTCCGACGATGAAGTGGGGCTGTGATTGAGCGATTCCGTTGACCACGGTTTCTGAGGCGACGCCACCGGTCTCGACCAGTTCTTTCAGCATCCGCAGCCCGCGGTCGAAATCCATGCTCATCAAGCTCACCATCATCGATTTCATCCAGAACATGAAAAACGGCAGTGATCCTTGCATCTCCCAGCGGACCAGCGTCCCGTCTTGGCCGTCATCGTTCCGGGCTTTCTTGACTTGGAAATGAACCTTGGATTGCGACGGCCAAGGGCGCGTGATACGCAGTTGCGCGTGCAGGGTGCCGATCGATTGCGTCGCGGTCGGCCGATGCAGTTCCTGGTGCTCCATCTCGCCCGCGCCCACGACGGGGCCTTCCCAGCTGTAGCCGCCACCCACTGCGGTCGGATCGCCCTGCAGCGTGACGCTGGCGTGCTTGTCGGTGAGCAACCAGGGGGACCAGGTTTTCCAGGTCGCGAAATCGCTGAGGATGGAAAACACGGTCTCGGGATCGGATTGGATGTGCGTCGTTCGTGAAACGGTGAAAGCGGGCATGGAATGAAGCTCTCGGTCGGCGAGCGAAAAGGGGGTCAGGAGTCAATCGTGCGAAGCACCCGTAGGGCCGTTCCGGCTATTGACTCCTGA
>NZ_NTFY01000035.1 GCF_002289565.1 Rhodopirellula sp. SM50
CAGCGTTGGCTCCAAGACAGCGTTGGCTCCAAGACAGCGTTGGCTCCAAGACAGCGTTGGCCCCCAGACAGCGTTGCCCCCAGACAGCGTTGCCCCCAGACAGCGTTGCCCCCAGACAGCGGCCGTGTCAACGATTGTTGATCTCACGGCCCTTCTTGATCTGACGACGATGGGGACGTCCCCACGCTGGCTCGATCGCGGCTAAAGTCAATCGATGACCAGCCGATTCCTTCAAACGAGCCAATTCGAAGCCGATTCTTCACGGCAAAAGATCATTCGCGACTTCTCTTACCAGCGAACAAATCAGGCGAGCGTGAGACGGCGTTGATGACGCGCCGCACGAGAGAGGAGTGCGAAAAGTTCGCAGCCCTGTAGAGGTGTGGGGGGTGTCGCTAGTGTGCTGTTTTTTCTGCGGATTATGAAGAATTGCTGTCTGATTGTTCCTCAACGTTCCGCGAAGTAGGGGTAAAGTGGGCTGCACTAAAAGCAATTAGTGTCATTTGATCCTCTCTTTCTGCTTTTTCTCCTTCCCCTTTTCCTGGAGACCTTCAATGGTTCGTCGGAAATCGTTGACGAGTGGTTTCACGCTTGTGGAATTGCTGGTCGTTATTGCCATTATTGGTATTCTCGTGGGCTTGCTGCTTCCAGCGGTCCAAGCGGCTCGCGAAGCCGCACGTCGTATGAGCTGCAGCAACAACTTCAAGCAAATCGGCTTGGCGCTGCAGAACTATCACTCCGCCTACAAACAGAATCCCGTCAACAACGGCGGAACCGGGCTGGGACACAATTCAGGTGGAACGCGAGTCGGTTCTTGGTGGGAAGGCTCGGTGACCACCAACAATGAAGAGCTGAGCGCAATGGTCGGTTTGACTCCGTTCATGGAGCAGCAACCGATCTGGGACCAGATCTCTGCGGGTGGATCGGCAACAACGGACGGTTCGACACCGAACACGCCAACCGGTCTGTGGTCTCCGATGGGACCCAACCCGCGGCATGACCGCGGTGACCAAACCGATCGATTCATTCCCTGGGCGACCGAGATCCCCACGCTTCGCTGCCCGAGCGACCCCGGCACCGGACGTCCCGGACGTGGACGAACCAACTACGCCGCCTGTGTCGGTGACTCGTTCAGCCAGGTTTGGGACAACGGTCCCAAAGAAGGCAACTTGGCGCCGCCGCCAGATGATTGGCGTCCGATTTGGTTTAGCGCCGTCGATCGCGGATACTTCTCGCGCAAGCGGGCGACCAAGTTCCGTGATGTCTTGGACGGATTGTCCAACACGATCGCAATGGCCGAAATCGTGACCGACTTGGGTGACCGCGACAAACGCGGATCGCTCTCGATCACCAACGGTGGCTGGGTCGTCGAGAAGAACCCGTTGCACTGTGTCGAAGCCAATCAGCTATCGCCCGATGAGCCGATGTTTTGGTGTGACGATGCCACACTCTGTACGCCTCCGCCGATTGTCGCCGAAAACACCAATGGTCGTGGCATGAACTGGGCCTGGGCCTCGATGGGCATGACGATGGTCAACACCATTCGACCGCCGAACTCGGAAGTGTGCTTCAACGGCTGGCACGATAACGTCGGTTCGGCTCCGCCGAGTAGCCGCCACCAAGGCGGTGCCCACATCCTGATGGGTGATGGTGCCGTGATCTTCATGACCGACTCGGTCGAATCCGGCGACCAAAACTCGCCCACCAATGGTGCCTGGGATTCGCCACGAGCACCCGGTGCGCTTTACAAGACCGGTAAGAAAAGCGTGTACGGCCTGTGGGGTTCTCTCGGAAGCCGGGCTTCCAAGGAAACCATCGAAGAACAGTTGAACCAGTAGTTTCGTAGAAGGATTCTGCTGAACCAGACACCTCGTCCGTGCAGTCCGCGGGCGAGGTTTTTTTGTGCGAGTTTGTCACCGACGATTGCGGGGACAGAAAGTGGCGTAAGCTTCCAGCTTGCGTCGCGCAGATCGCAAGCTGGAAGCTTACGCCACTTTCAACTCCGTCGACCCTTAGCCGTTTGGCGGCAGCAAGCGGCAACCCCCACACCTTTTTTCAAACGTGTCCAAGCGGATTATTGCTTCGATCTTCACCCTCGCGGTGACCTTGCTGCTGGTGGGTTGCCGGCGTGGTTCCGATCCAGACGCCAATCGCGACTCGGATCAGGCGGCCGCCGCTGAGGACAATGCTGCGGACCTGCAATCTGCATTGCAGGACGCGCGTGCGTTGGCCGAAAGCGGCGATCACGACGCGGCTGCCCAGACACTTTATGCCTTGTTGATTCGTCACGGTGACAATGACGATGCCAAAGCGCTCACCGCCCAAGTCGAGGCCGCTCGGGGCAATCTGGATTCCGCTGTCGAGATCGCTCGCTCGGTCGACGCCGGTTCGTCCGTCTGGCCCGCCGTCATCGACCTGCGTTATCAAGTTCTGGCCAAGTTGGGACGCCCATCGGAAGCCGCCGACACGCTGCTCGAAGCACTCCAGACCAAACAAGACCAACCGCGATGGCGTCATGAAGCCTGGCGGCTATTGAACTTCGTCGGCCGCCGCCAGGAAGCCTGCGATCAAGCCCTGACGCTGTGCCGCCTGGGCTTGGCCAGCGAGCCTGAACTGTTCTCCCTGATCGGTCGTCGCCTGGCCTTTCCGACACCCGACCTGATGAAGGTCCTGCTGGCCAAAGGACAACCGCCGGAGAACCAATTCGCGGCGGGACTGGGAAAAGCCCGCTGGTACTTTAGTCTGCAACAGCATGACCGCGCCCTTGAGCAACTCGCCGACCAAAGCCGCGACGGCTTTGAAAGTGTGGCCGCCCAAGCGTTCTATGGACGGCTGCTGGCCGAGACCCAGCGCTGGGAGGCATTCCAACAATGGCACGCGAGTCTTGCGCCGGATGCCAAACAGTTCAGCGATTACTGGTCCGCCCTGGGGACCTTTTTGATCGACAGCCGCGCCCACGAAGCCGCCGCCGCCGCGCTGCTGGAATCCATCACCCGCGATCCGACCGACCGAGTTTGTTATCAGCGTCTGGGGAAAGTTCTGGCGGCACTGGACCGTCCGGAGGACAGCGCGCAGTTTCGAAACCGGGGCGTGGAGATCGCACAGACCGAACGGCTGGCCAAGGAGATCGGCGAGGCGTCGGCGAACAAGGAAAAACGAACTCAACTGGCGCGTTACCTGATGGAACTCGGACGCCCCTTTGAGACACTCGGCTGGACCTCGACCCTCTTGCCCGCCGACGCGATCGGGCCTCGGCAAATGGTCTCCCAACAGCGCGCCCAACTCTTGCAAGACCCGTCGGTCGCGGACATGACGATCGAAGTCTCGTTGCTGGGGCTCGCTCCGTCGGATTTCGAATTGCAGTCCCAGCTCGACAAACTCTTGGTCCGGACGTTATCGGAACAACCTCAGACGTCGGCTCCGCCACGCGAGATCGCTATCACACCGCGTCTGGTCAATCGAGCCGGCGAGTTGGGATTGAATTTCCAATGGTACAAGGACGTGGAAATCGACCTGGCCACCATTCCTATCCATGAATCGCTCGGCGGCGGGATTGCGGTGCTGGACTACGACTTGGATGGTCGGCCCGATATTTATCTCGCGCAAGGATCGGGCGACCCGCCGACCGATCAATGCACTCGTTCCAATGCATTGCTGCGTCACGAGTCCTCGGCATTCACCGACCAGACCATCGCCGCGGCTGCGGAAGACTTTCACTACTCCTCCGGGCTGGCCGCCGGCGATGTCAATCAAGACGGCTTTGCCGATCTGTTCCTGGGCAGCTTGGGGCACAACCGATTGTTGATCAACAACGGCGATGGAACGTTTCGGGAGCAGACGTCCGAGCTGGGAACGTTTGCCGATCGCTTCACCGCATCGGTCGCCATCGCGGATCTCAACGGCGACCGCTTGCCGGACCTGTTCGAATCCAACTACATCGAAATGGAAGGCGGATTCGCACTGCCCAAAATGGGACCGGATGGCAAATGGATCTCCCCCACTCCGCTGTCCCATTATCCCGACTCCGATCGCTGGTTCGAAAACTTGGGCAACGGTGAATTCCGTCTCCATGAAATCACCCGCTCGATCGCCAGCCCCGGCACCTCGCTGGGACTCGTCGTGACCGATTTTCAATCCGATGGAAAGAACGAGGTGTTCGTCGGCATCGACGTGCGGCCGAACCATTTGTTGGTCCAAAACGGCGCGAACTCGTTCGTCAACGTGGCCGACACCAACGGGCTGGCCAATGGATTCAGCGGTGCGGCCAACGGCTGCATGGGGATCGCGACGGGCGACTTCAATCGCGACGGCCGACTCGATTTGCAGATCGCCAACTACTCGCTCGAACCGGCCAACCTGTATCTGCAAAACGAATCCGGAGATTTTACCGACTACAGCGTTCGATACGGACTCGCCGCGGCGACCAATCCCTACGTCGGATTCGGGACCAAGGCCGTCGACTTTGATCGAAACGGCTTTCTGGACTTCATCGTCACCAACGGACATATCTTTGACGTCCGAGACCAAGGCGAACCGTACCAGATGGCGCCGCAAGTACTGATGTCCGATGGCCGTGGTTTGACACTCGCCGACGTCGAAGACGAATCGGGGTACTGGGACCAGACGTATCTGGGCCGGACGATCGCCATGCTGGACTACGATCGCGACGGCGCGACCGATTTCCTGGTCGGACATCTCGACCAGCCGCTCGCGCTGCTGCACGACGAAACGCGTGCCGAGGGTGAGTGGATTCAAGTCGAACTGATCGGGACGACCAGCGAACGCGATGCCATCGGCGCCAAGCTCTCGTTATCGGTCGACGACACCCGGTTCGTCGAATGGGTGACCGCTGGAGACGGATATTTTTGCAGCGACGAACCCGTCATCCAATTTGCGTTTCCCAAGACACAACGGGATGCGAATATCCGTCTACAAGTGCAGTGGCCGTCGGGGTTGGTGCAAGACTTTGATACAATCCGAACGGGCCATCGTTACCTGGTGGTGGAGGGCGAACCCAAAGTGGGACAGAGGTGGTGACGGGATTGTCAACGGCCGTTGGCCGACACGGTCCACGCAACGACCCTCCCTCTTTAATACCGATCCATTCACTGACGTTGGCGGAATCGATGCATGCATCCTCGAAAGCCCGGAGGGCTGACACAATGCTTGCCGGTGGCGTCAGCCACCGGTGGCGAGGGCTCAAACCACCGAGGCCTGAAGGGCCGGCACAGTACTCCCGGGAATCCCAGGTCACTGTGTCGGCCCGTTGGGCCTTGGCATTCCTTTCAACCAGCTCCGGTGGCTGACGCCACCGGCAGACACTCTGCCGGCCCGCCGGGCCTAAGAACCAGTGACCCGAGAAACAGACATAGAAAACGGAGAAGTCAGCAACTCCGAATCAACTGCTCCTGGGGCGAGCCCGGCTTCATGAACTCCACACGCACCACCGACCATCCAGCCACCTCGCCGATCCGCGTTCGATCGTTTGCATGGCTGCTGGGCTTGCTGATCATCGGATGTGGTTCGTCGCCGGAATCCGACGAGAGAGCCAATCAAGAATCTGCACCGTCCCCACCACCGACTGCAGCACCGGACAGATCGCCCAAACAAAACGCCCCAGCCCCTCGGGAATCTCAACTCGACCAAGCTGATCAACTGACCGAAGCGGGACAGCTCGACGAGGCCACCGTCGTTTTAAAGCGTTTGCTGGTCGCCGACCCCGAGGACGTGGAAGTGATCTATCGATTGGCGCTCGTCAAGGCCAATGAGGACGACCTTCCGGCGGCGATCGAGTTTCTTGAATCGATTCCCGAAGACCATCCCGAGGCCGGTTTGCCTGCACTCGGCCAGGCCGCTGATTGGTCGTTCCAAATCGGACAGTACGCCGACGCCGAACGCAAGTATTCCCGTCTGCTGGAACTGATCCCCGACGCCGGCAGGGCGCATCGGCAACTCGCCTACCTGTTCAATCGCCAGGGCCGCCGTCACGAAGCGGCGGTCCACGTCCGAGAGCTGTGCCGGTTGGGAGATTTTCGACAAGACGAATTGCATTCGTTGATCGTGTTGAGCGATGCAATGGCTTCCGAGGATGACGCCGTTGACGACGGATCGATACGCTATGAACCGATCGGAGTATCCGGCACGGCACGCGTGCTCTTTACCGAACAACGCTTCGCCGAGGCCGCGGCGCTGCTCAGTGACAGCGTGACCGGAAACACCGCCCCGCCCTCGGTCGTGGCACTGTATGGCCGGTCACTCGCGGAGGCGCAAGACGATGACGGCTTTCGGCGATGGATCAGCCAAACGGACGGTTCCGTGCGCGGCTTTTCGGAGTACTGGGCCGCATGGGCCGCTTACTTGGCCGGCCAGCAACAGCCCCGAGCTGCCGTTCGAGCCGCACTGGAAGCACTCGATCGTGACCCCACCGATTTCTTGACGATCAACCGCTTGCTGTACATGCTCAAGATCCTGGGCGACGCGGATGGTTATGCAAAGTGGGAACAACGTTGGAAAGCGTTACACCAAGTGCTGACGGCAAACAATTCGATTTCGAATGCCCAGACATCAAATGCCCAGACACCGAACGTCGATGCGATCGACGAACTGGCGTCCCAGTTGTTCGCGATCGATCGCAAGCTGGAGGCGGTTGCCTGGAAATCTCTGGAAGCCTACTACCGCAAGCTGCCCGCCGAAGTGATGACGCATTGGAATACCCAACGTCAGCAATTAGTCTCCGCCGACGATGGGTTTCCCAGTCGAGAGACGCGATTGTGTGGGATGGAACTGGCCGCTTATCCACTTCCCGACGTCGAGATCGCGGTCGATTCTCCGGCCACGCAGCCTCCAAACCCACGCCCCCTCAGGTCCGCACCGCATCCCGCCGTCTTTCGTAACGTCTCCACCGAGATCGGCTTAACACATGCTTACGCGGTGGCTGGCGATCCCCAAGATTCTGGATTTGCGATGTACCAACAAGCCGGCGGCGGCATCGCTGTGCTCGATTATGACTTGGATGGATGGGCGGACCTTTATTGTGCCCAAGGCGCTGCCGATCCGCCGGAGTTTCTAGCCGATCGCTCCGACATTCTCTATCGCCACGCCGACGGGCAACTTCGCGACGTGACCGCCGACGCCGCGGTTACGGAGCGCCGCTACACGATCGGATGCACCGCCGGAGATTGGAACCAAGACGGATTTGCGGACATCGTTGCCACCAATATCGGTGCCAATGTGCTGCTGACCAACAACGGGGATGGCACGTTTTCGGCGTCACCGCTTGCCGGGAGCGACGATCCGCATCGGATGCCGGCTTCGATCGCGATGGCTGACCTGGATGGCGATCAGATCCCCGATCTCGTGGAGCTCAACTACATCCAAGATCCCGAGATCGCAAGATTGCCCGACCGTGATGCATCCGGCGAGGTCGTCGATGCGGTTGGTCCCGGGGATTTCGCATCGGCGATGGACCGCATCGGTCGGAACGATGGAAAAGGCAATGCGGTGTTTCAAGCGATCAGTCAACGGGCAACTGACGCGCACAAGGGGCTCGGCATCGTGATCGCAGATTTTGACGGACAACCCGGCAACGACGTGTTTGTCGGCAACGATAAATCGCCGAATCAAATGTGGGTCCGCGATCGCGACACCGGCGTCTGGCAAGATCTGGCGGTGGTTAACGGAAGTGCTTATTCATCGTCGGGTGCCGCGACGGCCAGTATGGGGATCGCCGCGAGCGATTTTGACAGGAACGGAACGTTGGATCTTCATATCGCCAACTTTCAAAACGAAAGCGTCTGCCTGTACTTGAACCGAGACGGTTCGTTCCGCGATCGGGCGATGGAATATGGGCTCGGCGTCCCCAGTCGCGCCGTCCTGGGATTCGGTTCCCAGCCCTTGGATTATGACAACGACGCCTTGCCGGATCTGCTGGTCAGCAACGGTCACATCGACCGATACCAATCGATGGTCGGTCCCTTTGAGCAATTGCCGCAACTGTTCGGCAATTTGGCTGGTCGTTTTCAACAAGTCGATGTCGCCGATTCGTCGGGCTATTGGACCACAGGGCATCTGGGACGCAGCATGGCGACACTCGATTTCAATCGCGACGGAAGGAACGACGTCGTGATTTCCCACGTCGGCGAAACCACCGCGCTGTTGCTCAACGAAACGCCGACGCGACATCACTGGCTGCAGCTGCGATTGGTCGGCGTCCAAAGCGAACGTGATGCGATCGGTGCCAAGGTCACGGTCCACGTGGCGGACCAGCAATTAACCGGCTGGGTGATCGGCGGCGATGGATACCTGGCCAAAAACGAAGCCGTCGTGTCGTTCGGCTTGGGCGATGCCAACTCGGTCGATCAGATTCAGGTCCAATGGCCCAGTGGGGTTCACCAGCAATTCGGACCGACCGCTGTCGACCGGCGAATCCTATTGATCGAGAACCAATCGGATTTCGATTGGCCCGGACATGAAAATCATTGAGCGTGAACCAGTGACTGACCGCACGATCCATCTGACGTCGGCGATTGCCATTGTTCTGACCCTTTCGATCGGGTGTCGGCACAGCGAAAATCCCAAGACGTCCATCACGCCGGCAGAACAAGACCGTGATTCGTTGCCGCAAGTTCCGTCGGGCGATGCGTCGGCCACTGAGCCACGAACAGGCGTCGCCACCGATCCACCACCGAACGTCAAGATGGATCGCGACGGCGTGATCGCCGAGGCCGAGCAACTGCAGCATCAAGGTGACGTGCGCGGCGCCGAGTCTGTCCTGCGGTCTCTGCTGTTGGTCGACCCCCACGATGATGAAATCCTGTTCCGGATGGCCAACCTTGCGGCCGGACGCGGTGATCTGGCCGAGGCCATCGAAGTGCTGAAAACCATTCCCGCCGATCATCCTGAATCCGGACTGCCGGCACTCGGTCAGGCTGCCGATTGGTCGTTGCAATTGGGACGCTACCAGGACGCAGAGCACGGCTATCTCAAAATCCTGGAACAGATCCCGCAGGCCGCTCCGGCACACCGAAAGCTGGCGTTTCTCTACAACCGCCAAGGCCGTCGCCATGAAGCCGTCGAGCATGTGCGCCATCTGTGCAGACAGGGCAACGTGCGTCAGGACGAATTGCACTCCCTGATGCGGCCGAGCGATGCGATGTACGACCCTCCCTCCGATGCCCCCGCTGCTCCCGACCAACACCTGTACTATCCGATCGGCGTCTCCGGTGAAGCGAGAAAGTTGTTCATGGACGAAAACTTCCAAGCGGCCGTCGACGTGTTGCGTGATTCGGTCGAAGCCGATCAACAGCCGCCGTCGATCGTCGCATTCTTCGGCCGCGCCGCTGCCGAGGCACAGGACGATGTGAGTTTTCATTGGTGGCTGGGCAAAGTTGATGCCCGCACGAAACAGTTCTCCGAATACTGGGCCGCCATCGGAACCTATTGGTGGACCCAACGCAAACCCGAACAGGCCGCCCGAGCTTTGTTGGAAGCCCTCGATCGCGAGCCCACGGATTTCAGGTCGATCGTCCGCTTGCGCGCCGCGCTGGAAGCGCTGGGACACGGCGAAGATGCCGAACAGTGGTCCGAGCGTTGGAAGACGCTGCGCGACGTGTCCCAAGTCAATAATCGGATCGCTGATGCGCCGCAGCCCGATATCGCAGCCATGGTCAAGCTCGCCACCTTGCTCGAGTCACTCGATCGTCGACTTGAAAGCGTCTTGTGGAAGTCATTGGCAGCCCATTATCAACGAGCCCCCCGAAACGTCCTGCAAGTGCTGCAAAGCGAACTCGTGCGGTTGGTCCAATCCGAGCAGGGGTTTCCCGAGACGACGGTCAAGCTGTGTGGGATGCGGCTCGATGCCTTCCCCTTACCCGCGATGAATCTGACCGAAACCAACATTCCGACCCCGACTGCCCGTTCGGTTCCCGCACCCCACGATTCGGTTGAGCCCAGGTTTGAAAATGTTGCCGCGAATGTCGGTCTGACGCACGCGTTTCATGTCGCGAGTTCTACCCAGGACCGCGGTTTTTCGGTGTATCAGTCCGTCGGCGGTGCCGTCGCGGTCATCGATTACGACTTGGACGGCCAGACGGACCTTTATTTCACCCAAGGTGGTGCGGACCCGCCGATGTTTATCGGCCACCAAAGCAATGTCTTGTATCGTCAAACGGAAGGGAAACTGGTGGACGTCACCGGGCACGCCGGCGCCCAACAGAATCGCTACTCCACCGGTGTCACCGTCGGTGACTGGAACCAAGACGGTTTCGCGGACTTGGTGGTTGCAAACGTTGGTCAGAATTCGCTTTGGATCAACTCCGGCGACGGCACCTTTCGACCGGTCAATTTCGATGACCGTGATGACAAAACGATCCTGACGACTTCATTGGCGATGGCGGATTTGAGCGGCGATGCTCTGCCGGACGTCTTCGAGTTGAACTATCTGCACGACCCCGCCTTCAGCAAGCGTCCCGCAGTCAACAAGCTGGGCCAAATCGTCGGCTATCTCAAGCCGGCCGAGTTCAATCCGGGCACCGATCGATGGATCACCAATGATGGCAAGGGACAAGCGTCTTTCCGGCTCATTGGTGATCCCGAAACCGCAGCGGCCTCCGGACTCGGGGTCGTCGTCGGCGATTTTGACGATCGCCATCCGGGAAACGAAGTCTTTGTCGGCAATGACACCGACCCCAATCAACTTTGGGTCCGAGGAAACGGGACGGACGAGAATCCTTGGAGTGACGTCGCGATGTCACGCGGGTGTGCCTTCGGATTCGACGGCGTGCCGACCGCGTCGATGGGCGTGGCCGCGGGAGACTTTGACCAAAACGGTGCCCTCGATTTTCATGTGACGAATTTTCAAGACGAGAACGCCAGCCTGTTTCTTAACCGCGATGGGATGTATCAAGACCGAAACGTCGGATTCGGACTGGCCGGACCCAGTTCCTCCGTACTCGGATTCGGAACCCAAGCCATCGACTACAACAACGACGGCACACTGGATTTGGTCGTGACCAACGGGCACATCGAACAGTCCGCCGCCATTCCCGATCCCTTTGAACAACCCCCGCAATTGTTTCGAAATCTCGGCAACCGGTTCGAGTTGTGCGACGTCTCCGATCCCTCGGGATACTGGAGCGATCGACACGTGGGACGTGGGCTGGCACGCCTGGATTTCAACCGCGACGGAAAGATGGACGTTGTCGTCACCCACCTCGGCGAGACCTCGGCCCTGCTGATCAACCGCACCGCAGCGCAAAACCACTGGATTCAAATTCAACTGGTCGGTACGCAAAGCGAACGCGATGCGATCGGCGCCAAAGTGGACGTGCAAGTCGGGGACCGCAGCCTGTCACAATGGGTGGTCGCCGGAGACGGATTCTTTTGCCGAAACGAAGCGATCCTGGCGTTCGGTCTCGGTGACCGCCAACAAGTCGACCAACTCTCGATCCGCTGGCCGAGTGGACGGCGTCAACAACTCAACCATCTTGCCGCCGATCGCCGCCTGTTGATCGTCGAAGGCGATCCGGAACCGTTTGAACGTTGGTGAGCATTCGGCAAGACCGGAGGGCTTGCGCCCTGCCGCTACGATCCATGCGTTGTTGTTAGCGGAACGGCGCGAGCGGGCTGTCGATTTAACCCCATTACCGCTAAGTTAAGCGTCGTTTCTTCAGATGAGGGCCCGTAGGCTCGCGCCAAACGGCTGATATTCGTTTGATATCAGCCGGTTCGCGCCAGCGTCCGGGCCCCCTCATTCATGTTAACTTAGCGGTATTGGATTGAAGCCCGCACGCGTAAGCAAGGGGCCACGCGGCGCCCCGCGCTGACGCGTCGGGCTGGCATGGAGACGTTGATTTCGGAACATCGACTAAATCGACAACCCGCGAGCCGTCCGGTGACGACTCGACCGGAGCGCTTGCGCCCTCGCGTCATGACACCTCACGGCCGCCCGTACTCATACAACGAAAACGCTTCACCTAGCCCCTGTGTAATCAGATACACCTGATCGGCAGCCAACGTTCCGATCCGGTCCACCGAACCGTCCGGCCAGGTCACCGACAGATCCGTCACCCGATCCGCCTCGGCGAGACCCGCGATCAACGTTTTCTCGTTGCTGCAAAAGTACCCGTCGCCGGCGAGCGACCAGACTGTTCGCGATCGGCCGTTACAGCGAAAACGGATCACCGCCCCCACCGCATCGCGACTGCTGTCGGTGCCGACCAATCGAAATGCGATCCGATGAGTTTGAGATTCGGTTTCATTGATCAGCAGACGGACTTGCTCGTGCGTGTGCGTGACCATCACGTCGTTTCGACCATCGCGGTTCACGTCGGTCGTCCACAGCGCTCGGCCGACGTGCGGTGTCCTGAAATACTCGCCCCAGGCGTCGTCTTCGACCCACTCAAATCGGCCGGTCGCACCGCGGCGGAACAACTGCATCGGCAATTCGTAAGGCGGAACGTCCGGTCCGGAAAACTCGCCGATGTGCCCGTTGGTCACGATGATTTCGTCGATTCCGTCGTTGTCCATGTCGATCGCTTGGGTGCCGAAGCCGACCTGGGACAGCGTCGGTTCCACCAACCCCAGCTTTCCCGTTTCGTCTTTCCACATCCCCGGCGAGATCTGTTCGTAAAACACGTTGTATTCGCGGGCGAATCCCGTGACGTAAAAATCAAGGTCGCCATCCAAATCAAAATCGCTGCTGGCGATCCCCATCGATGCCTGGGCACGCGTCACCGCGTCGACGGCGACACCGCGCGCCGAAGCGGTTTCGTCGAGTTTCATCGGCTCGCCGGCAGCACGTGTGTAAAAGGCGTTGCGCGACATGTCGTTGGCGACAAAAATTCCCAGGTGTTGACCATCGAGTGCGCCGGCAACAATCCCCAGGCCGCGTCCGGGGGAAGCACGGTCGATCCACGTGTCGGTCACGTCTTCAAATTCGCCCGTCCCCGTTGCCAGGAAAAACTGATCGTACTCGGCGGGGAATTTTAGGGGATGACAGGGTCCCAAGACGCCTTCCTCATTGGGGCACGCCTTGTCCAAGTTTTCAACGGTCTTGCAATAGTTCGTCACCAGCAGGTCCGAGATCGAATCACCATTGATGTCGACCATCGCTGCGGAGGTGGACCAGGCGGGTGGTTGGTCGTCGCGAAGTCGCTCGGTGCAATCGGTGAAGCTGCCGTCGCCGTTGTTGTGCAGCAAACGATTCGCCCCGAGGTTCGCAAAGAACAGGTCTGGAAAACCATCGCCGTTGAAGTCTCCGATCGCGACTCCCTGGCCAAAACCACGGTCGGCCACACCCGCCATCGGACTGACGCGTACGAACCTGTCGCCCAGGTTACGCATCAAATCGTTGGCGATCGAGTCGTTCTGCAGCATCGTCCCGCCCGCGTTCATCATCATCAGGTCGGGATGACCGTCCAAGTCATAGTCGATCGCACCCCCACCGACGCCTGTGGAACGAATCAACGCCGCCAACCGAGCGTTCGTCGGATTATTCCCTTGGCCGACCGCATCTAAACCCCAACGACCCGATTGTTCCGACATTCGCAGATGATCGTGGGAAGGAATCGTCGCGATGACGGACGACCGCAACTCGACTGCCGATGCGGATCCCAGCTGCGGCGGAGGCAGGAACGACAAATCAAGGCGTCCCGATGCGTTCTGCGTGGAAACCCATTGCTGACTTTCGCCGAGCTGGCGAACGATTTCATTTCGCAACGCTTCCAGGTCACCGCTGGGATCTTCCGATAGGGTTGTCGCCACCGCGGACCAGGCTTCCGCTTCCCAGACACGACCCACCTCCAGCAGCGAACGCGCGACCTGCGCCGCCCCGGTTTGGCTGACCGACCCACCGCCGGTGAATTCATTGAAATGTTCTCGTAATGTCAGCAAGGCATCCGCATGGTCGGACACGATCGCCAGCTGTTTCTTTGAAATCGCATCGCGAAACTCTGACTCGCCGGCCTGCAGACGTTGGATCGCGAATCGTAGCTGATCCCACGCCAAACTGTTGCTCGAATCACGACGCGTTGCTTCCCAGTAGGCGCGAACCGCCGCAGCCGTTTCATCGTGGTGCATCGCCGCGTCACCCAGGGTCAGCCAATAGCCGGCGAAATCGGGGCTGCGGCGGGGCGCGGTTTCGATCCATTGCGGCAGCTGTTCCCAACGCCCGGCCAGCACCAACGCTTGTCCGTACATCGCATGCGCCGGCTCGAAATCGGGATGATGCTGCAAAATATCCTCCAAGACTTCGATCGCCCGGGTCGCGTCGTGTCGATAGAGGAAGAGAAACGCGTCGGACAGACGCACGCGGCGATCGGCGGGATTGCGTTGTAACAATCGAGACGCCGTGTTTTCCGAAAGCCGTCGCGATGACCTTTCGGTGGTCGCCAACAGCAGCGAAAGATCGAAAGCACGGTTCTGGATCAACGCCTTCAGGTGCGGACCGATCCGATCGGTGCGCTGGACCTCGGCAAGAAATCCGACCAACATGCGGCGCTGTTGGTTCGCTTCGGGATGCATCGCCAGCGATTGCTCCAGCAGATCGATCGCGGGATAGATCTCACCGACTTCGACCAGCGCCTGAACCGCCAAGTTGACCCGCGCGGGAGGACGGTAATCCGCCAATCTGGCTGCTTCGACCAACAAATCCGCGGCGTCTCGTTTGCGGTCGCAGTACGCATTGACCTTGGCCACCAGCGAGACCAAATCGGGATCGTTGGGATCAGCGATCAGCGCCGCTTTGGCGAAGCGATCGGCGAGTTGCCAATCCCCGGCTTGCATCGCCGATTCCATCAGCGCCCGCGGATCCTGCGACTTTTCGATTACTTCCGATGACGATTCACCCGATGCCGGGGTGTCGTTCGATTGGGACCGGTCGCAGCCGCCCGCCAGCACTCCACACAGCAGGCCGACCAGGATTCCATTTCGACGACGGTCGCGAAACGACCGAGACAGATTGACCCGAACCGGATCGACGCGGGCGAAGAAATGGTCCTGAATCACGATTTAAACTTCGAGAGGAGACGGATGCCGACCCATGCGGACCTGACCCGAATGGCACGGACAGAAGTGTTGGTGTGCAGGCTTTAGCCCAATACCGCTAAGTTAAGCCCGACGGGGAGGCCCGCTCGCGCTGGCGCGAACCGGCTGATGTCAAACGAATATCAGCCGTTTGGCGCGAGCCTACGGGCACCGAGTTGAGGAAACCACGCTTAACTTAGCGGTATTGGGCTTTAGCCGCCTACTGTCGCTACGTCGTAGCGACCGGGAATCGCCTAAAGGCGAAACACCAACGGCTGCCGATCCGGCGCCTGATGCACCCTGGACCCTGACATGCGATTCTCCATCCGATCCCTGCTCGCGATCCTGCTGCTGTGCGCGATCTCGTTTCCGTTGGTGACCGGAATCGCCGACCTGCGACGCGATGAGGAGATGCGGATGCAGTTGCGTGTGGAGATCGAAACACTTCGTGAGAGGATGGCATTGGATGATCCACAGCGACGGCGGATCAAGCAGCACCAACGCGACGAACTGACATCGATTCGGGCCGTGCGCGAGCGAGCCGAACGGCAGTTCGAGACGCTCCAGCAGAAATATGGTGGGATAGAAATTCGCGGCGGCGACGTGCTTTCGCTGCGAACCGTTCCTCAATTGCGACGCGACAAGACGCAGCCGCCGGTCGTGTTCCGCATCCGTGTTCCGACCGACCGCGACGTGTGGCTGAAGTATGCGGTGATTCCCGCCGAGGGCGTCAGCCGATCACCGGATCAACTCGACGATCGTCAAGATCCTCCGGTCGGATCCGGGTTCGCGCACCCCGGTCACTATGAATGGAAGCTCGAGCCCGGCGAGCATCTTCTGGCGGTGGAAACCGGTCCGGCCCGTGGCAAGGTGCTGCCGGCCAGCGTTCGCTTGGGTGACAAGCCCTTGCTGGAAACCGAGTTCTCCGGCGACGGGATCCCGAGTACGGGGGCGTATCACATCAGTGGAACAAAACAAATCGATTATCCGCCACAGCGTCCCTTGCCTTGGCTGTTGAACATCAAAGTCGATCTTCGACACGACGACAACTCTCGCCAGGATGCGCCCTTCGACGGATGTCTGTGGTTGAGTGACCGTTCCAGCGGTTACGATCCCTTTCCCCACACGATGGTCGATCCATGATGCCGAAGTTCGCGACCGTTCTTTTCGTTTGCACGCTGGCGGTCATGATCGCCGGACTTGGTTGGGTCGGGATGACCCGTCGCTCGATCGCTCGTGACATCGTCCAGCTCCGGCAGGAGTTGGAATCGCTGCACAAGTCGACGCGACTGGAAAAAACGCTACGCGCTCAATTCGACAGCGATGTTGACTTGATCGCCAGCGTCTTCGATCAGTGTCGCACGGCCGATGATCTGCCGCGGTTGGGCGGCCACCGGATCATCTCCAATGCCGACAACGGCGAATCGGTCGCGTTTTATGTTCCCCAAGGTGGCCATCAACTGGGCGTTCGATGCGTCTGGAAACCCACCGCGGGCAAGGCCAACTCAGCGACTTCGCCGGAAGCCGACACGGCAACGGCTGAATCGCTTGCTGGGGAATCAACATGGTCCATTCCCTTAGTCGCCGAGCGCAGCTACCTGTTCGATCGGGTCGGTTCTTGGAACGTTGTCCAACCGATCGGCTGGAAACTTGCCTGTGATGATGAGTCGTCCTTTCCGGTCCGAACCGAAATGCTTCCGCTGCCGCCCTTGCGAGCCAACGGCGGTTCTTGGAGCACCTATCGCCGCGCCGTGTTTCCCAATCAGGTCAATTTCAAGGTGCTCGGCGATGCAACCGGTCGCGCCTTCATTGCGTCCCCGCTGCGACTGGCGGAATGGAGTCGGTACTGTCGCATCGACGACGTCGGCTTGAAGATCGAGTTTGAATTGACGCTCACTTCGGACAATCCTCCGGTTGTTTCGGCAACCGACGCCGAGGTGTGTTTGATCCTGAGTAAAGGGGATCGGCTGGGCGACTATCTCGGGGGCGGTCGATACGCCGTCCGGACGCACTGAGGGTGCGTGCTGAATTCGCACGTTGGTGCCCTGTTGCTGTGCACTATCGCGCGCCGTTGGCGCTCGATACGATTGATAAACCGTTGACGGTCCGCGGACTTTCCGCTGCAGCAGCGTTACAGCGTTAGATCGGGTCGCAAATCGAATTTGGCGCGCGGTGTGCCGTAGCAAAGGAGACCGGCGCGGAGGGTTGTGCGAGCGGCCTCCGGAACGATCTCGTTTCCCCACCCATGTTTGTCAGGAACGGTCCTTCTCAGGAACCAAGTGCAGTATCAGAAAAATGCTTGATCTATCTGAATATCAAATCGATGTCAAAAACGTGTTCCGAAACGCTTCGCCCGCGACGCTTTACGAGGAGGCCTTGCGGTACGAGAAACAGGCAACGCTCGCCGACACCGGCGCGTTGATCGCCTATTCGGGTGACAAGACCGGCCGCTCGCCCAAGGACAAACGGATCGTCGAACACCCCGAGTCGAGCGATGACGTGTGGTGGGGCAGCGTCAACATTGGGCTGCATGAGAACGCGTTTTGCGTCAACCGTGAACGGGCGATCGACTATCTCAACACCCGCGAGCGACTGTACGTGCTGGACGCGTTTGCCGGATGGGATCCCAAGTATCGCATCAAGGTCCGCGTGATCTGTGCGCGGCCGTACCACGCGTTGTTCATGCACAACATGTTGATTCGGCCGACGCGTGAAGAGCTCGCCGATTTCGGCGAACCCGATTGCGTGATCATCAATGCCGGCGCCTTCCCGGCCAACCGCTACACCACCGGGATGACGTCCAAGACCAGCGTGGACCTGAGTCTGGAGCGACGCGAGGTTGTGATCCTCGGCACCCAGTACGCCGGCGAGATGAAGAAGGCCGTGTTCACGCTGATGAATTACTTGATGCCGCGCAGCAACGTGCTGCCGATGCACTGCTCGGCCACGTCCGATGCTGAAACCGGTCAATCCTCGGTCCTGTTCGGGCTCTCGGGCACCGGAAAGACGACGCTGTCGGCGGACCCCAAACGTGACCTGATCGGCGACGACGAACACTGCTGGACCGATGACGGCGTGTTCAACATCGAAGGCGGTTGTTATGCCAAGGCGATTTACTTGACCCGCGACGCCGAACCCCAGATCTTCGACGCACTGCGGTACGGTGCCGTACTGGAAAACGTGGTCTACGACCAGGCCGATCACCATGTCGATTTCGCCAACGCCAGCATCACCGAAAACACGCGCGGTGCCTATCCGATCGAATACATCCCCAACGCCAAGATCCCGTGCATCGCGGAGCATCCGACCGATGTGATTTTCTTGACCTGCGACGCCTTCGGTGTCCTGCCGCCGGTCAGCAAGTTGACGCCGGAACAGGCCGAGTACCATTTCATCAGTGGTTACACCGCCAAAGTTGCCGGGACCGAAGTCGGCGTCACCGAACCCGAAGCGACGTTCTCGCCGTGTTTCGGCGGCCCGTTCCTGGTCTGGCACCCGGGCAAGTACGCGGAGTTGCTGTCCAAGCGAATCACGCAGCACAAGACCAACGTGTGGCTGATCAATACCGGTTGGAGCGGCGGTGCGTACGGCGAAGGTAGCCGAATGAAGCTGGCGTACACCCGGGCCATCTTGGACGCGATTCACTCCGGCGCCCTCAAGACCGCGCCGACCGAACAAGAGCCGTGCTTCGGATTGGAGGTCGTGACGCAGGTCCCGGGCGTGCCCGATGAAATGCTGCTGCCACGCAACACCTGGGGCGATCCGGCCGCTTATGACGCCACGGCGGCAAAATTGGCCGAACTGTTCCACAAGAACTTTGTGACCTACGCCGATGGCGTCAGCGCCGCCGTTCGCGCCGCCGGTCCGTTGCTGCACCACACGGCCGCCGGCTGAGCGCCCGCGTCGAGAGCCGTGGCCGGCGATCGGCCACGGCACTGCACTGCACTGCACGGCACTTCACGGCACAACGCGTGTGCGGGCTTAAATCCAATACCGCTAAGTTAAGCGTGGTTTCCTCAACTCGGTGCCCGTAGGCTCGCGCCAAACGGCTGATATTCGTTTGACATCAGCCGGTTCGCGCCAGCGCGAGCGGCCTCCCCGTCGAGCTTAACTTAGCGGTATCGGGCTTAAATCGACAGCCCGAGTGCCGCTGCGCCGAGCCAAGGTTTGTGTTTGACATCTCGCGAGCTTGCGATGTATTATGAAGCCGTCCGACCCAGGAGACTTCATGAGCAACAAAGCAACCGCGAAAAACCCGTCGAAACCCGTCGGCAGCGTCAAGGCCTTCGGCGACGCCGCCGAATGTCTCAAGACGCTCGCCCATCCGGTCCGCTTGCGAATCGTCCAGCTTTTGCTGCACGGCCGCTACAACGTCGGCGAATTGGCCGAAGATTGCGAGATCCCTGATAACGTGGCCTCCGAACACCTGCGGCTGCTGCAACGCTGTGGGTTTCTGTCCAGCGAGCGGGAGGGGCGGCGGGTGTATTACCAAATCGCCGAACCCCATCTCGAACAGCTGATGGCCTGCGTCGAAGGACGGTTCCTGCAATCGCCCGCCAAGCGACGTTAGCGGGCACCGGTTCCTTTTTTTGCGCACATCTCGTCATCTCGCGATGTGTAATGTTTTCGGTTGTCAACGACGAAGGATTTCCAGTCATGAAGATTGTCATCATCGGCGGAGTCGCCGGAGGCGCCTCGGCGGCCGCACGCGCCCGACGGCTGTGCGACCAGGCCGAGATCATCGTGCTCGAGCGCGGACGTCATCCCTCGTTCGCCAATTGCGGCATGCCCTACTACGTCGGCGGTGAAATCAAATCGCGTGACAAGTTGTTGGTCGCGCCGATCGACATGCTGCGGCAGCGTCATCGATTAGAGGTTCGCACACGATCCGAAGTCGTTGCGTTGGAGGTGGCCGAAAAGCGCGTGCGGGTGCGGGATCTGGAATCGGGCAATGAGTACACCGAGAGTTACGACAAGCTGATCATTGCGACCGGTGCGTCCCCGTTTCGGCCGCCGATCGAAGGCATTGATGGCCCCCGCGTCCTGACGTTGCGGGACTTGGCCGACGCCGATCGAATGCACCACAGCGCGACCTCGGGGGCGGCGCATGCCGTCGTCGTCGGCGCGGGCTTCATCGGAGTCGAGGTCGCTGAGAATCTGGTCCGCCGCGGCATCCGGACCACCATCGTGGAACTCGGTGACCAGATTCTGCCGCCTTGGGACCGGGAAATGATGGCTCCGCTGGAGGATCACTTGCGAGATCAGGGCGTCGGGTTGAAGCTCAACGAATCGGCGCAGCGTTTCATCGATTCGCCCCAGGGGCTGAAGATCGAGTTGCAATCGGGAGCATCGATTGACGCGGATTTCGCAGCGATCTGCATCGGCGTTCGCCCCGAGAGCCGACTCGCCGCCGACGCCGGGATCGCGTGTGGATCGCGTGGCGGCATCGTGGTCAACGATCACATGCAAACCAACATTGCGGATGTTTACGCCGTCGGCGATGTCACGGAAGTGACGGATTTTGTCACCAAGCATCCCGCTCAGATCCCGCTTGCCGGGCCGGCGAATCGACAGGGTAGAATCGCCGCCGATCATCTCTTCGGCCGTCCATCGACGTACCGGGGAACACAGGGCACCGCGGTCGTCGGCGTGTTTGGAAAAGTCGCCGCGATGACCGGGCAAAGTGAAAAGACACTGCGACGCGAGGGATTGCGCTACGAAAAGATTTACATTCACCCGACCGATCATGCCGGGTACTATCCTGGCGCCGAAAGCATGACGTTGAAGTTATTGTTTGATCCCGACGACGGCGCGATCCTGGGTGCCCAATGCGTCGGTGGCAGCGGCGTGGACAAACGCATCGACATCATCGGGATGGCGATCCAAGCCGGGATGACGGTGTACGACTTGGAGGAATCAGAGCTTTGTTACGCGCCCCAATTTGGACACGCCAAAGACCCGATCAACATGGCCGGGTTTGTCGCCGCAGGTGTACTCCGCGGTGACCAGCCGATCGTTCACGTGGACACGCTCAACGACAAGTCTCGCGATCCTGCGTTCCTGTTGGACGTTCGCAGCGAGGCCGAATTCGCTGCGGGGCATTTGCCTGGTGCGACCAACATTCCGATCGAACAGTTACGCGAGCGTCTCGGCGAAGTCCCTCGCGATCAAAAAATTGCGGCCTACTGCAAGGTCGGCCAGCGCGGCTATTTGGCGACCCGCGTTTTGATGCAGCATCACTTCGACGTCGCCAACCTCAGCGGCGGATACACGCTGTGGTGTCGCTACCACGACTGATGCCCGTACCGTTGACCACCTCCCCTTTCCCCGAGTGACCATCATGAAACGAACCACACGACTGATCCTGACCGTCGCACTCTCGTTGATCATCGCCGAGCCGCTGTTGGCCCAGGGTGGCCCCGGTCAAGGAAAGCTCGTCAACGCGGCGCCAACCTATCCGACGATCCAAGGCCACGGCTCCGTCGTCCGATTGCCCCATGCCGCACAGCAGCCGCGTTCGGGGACCAAGTTGCTCGTCGACCTGACCCGTGGCGGTGATCCCAGCAAATTGAACGCCGCGATCGAAAAGGTCGCCAAGTACGTCAACATATACGCCGGGGCGGGCGCGGAGCCGGCAGAGGTTCAAATCGCCGTCGTGTTCCATGGTGACGCGACACTCTCGGTACTCAACTCCGACGCCTACGCAACCGAGTTCAAGGTGAAAGCCAATCCCAATCTGGACTTGCTGCAGCGGCTGCACGAATCGGGGGTCGAGCTGTACGTGTGCGGTCAGTCGTTGATTTCCAAAGGATCTGATCCCGAGGAGGTTGCGGTCTTCGTCAAGACGGCGGTCTCGGCCCTGACCGCCGTCGTCAATCTGCAGTCTGACGGCTACGCCTATCTGCCGCTGGGAAATTGAATCTCGGGCGACGCAGCGTTGCCTCTTGAATGGCGGGTTGCCGCCCAGCAGAGTTTCGGCAGCCCGCCGCCGGGAGCGGAAGATGGGTATGGCATCTAGATGACACCCAAGACCGTTTTGCTGGTCGCCGGCTCGGCCGGATTTTCGACCCGCGATGTTTGAGAGGGCTACCGCGAAGGGTTGACTCAGTGCGGCGTGCAGGTGATTCCCTACCGTTTGTCTGAAATGTCTGGAGAAAGACCCCGACCGGCGCTATCAAACGGCGGCGACGTCGGCGGCAATGTCCGAATCCGGTCGGTCGCAAAGTGACCAGCAATCCCGTGTTCGGTTAAGATGTGTTCGCTCGCCCGCCCAAAATTTCGATCCGCCGGCAAGGGCTGGGGGCCGGGGATCTGGCAAGGCATTGACGGCGGCAAATCGGGTTTTAAGGACGACAACCCTGCCGGGCATGCGTGGGCCAAACGCACCCTCAAGCCGCCGTACAAGGGCATCAGCCATACCGACTACGCGGCCAACTTCGAAGACTTCCTGAACGACCGGCTCACCGACCAGGACGTTGCTGCTGGGTTTGTCGCAGAACGACCCACAATACCATTACTTTGAACTCAGCTTCGGCAAACGCCCCGCCGAAGAGCTTTATGACATGACCAGCGATCCGGGCTGTGTGAACAACTTGGCGCCGCTGGCGGCGTATGCTGAGATCAAGCGTGATCTGGCCGAACAAATGGAACCAGAACTCACCGCCCAAGGCGACCCGCGGATCTTGGGCAAGGGTGAGATCTTTGACGATCACCCGAACGGTCGCATCGACCGGCAACAGAAGGTGTATCAGCGACCGGACTGGGATCCGGTGAAGGTGTTTGACGAAAAATTTGGGCCGTAGAGTCGCTTGCAGCGTGACGCTGGAAGCGCTAGGCTGAGGACAGTCCCCAGTGCCCGATTTGAATGAACAGCACGTCCACTTAGCGAGTTCTCATGGATCGGTGGTTTATCAGCGATGTCACCCTTGTTCGTGCCGCGCTGTTGATCGCGCTGGCCCTGACACCAGGCCTGCCGTCGCGTGCTGATGACACCCTGGGGAGTTTGCTGGAACGGCATTGCCATCAGTGCCATGGCGCTGAGGACCCGGAGGCCAATCTTCGTCTGGATGGTCTGGATCTCACTGTCCCTGCCTCACGTCCTAACGCCGGCAGGTTGTTGGAGAAGGTCTACGATGCGGTCGACAGCGGGCAGATGCCGCCCGAGGGTGCGGAGCCGCTGAGGACTCCGATGCGTCGTCAACTCCTCCGTCTGCTCCGGCTCAGACTGTTGGACGTCGCGAAAACATCGCCCGAGCGAACTGCGCATCGGCGTCTGACGCGGGAAGAATACGATTACACTTTGCAGACGCTCTTCGGAGTTGACGCCGAGTTCGCTGACCTGCTGCCACCGGATCCGATCTCTGAATCGGGTTATCGTAACGCCCGCCATCAGCTCGGGCTATCGTCGCTTCAGATGGAGGCCTATTTGGACAGCGCACGCCGCGCGGTCCAGCGTTACGTGCAATGGGGACCGCGCGAAGACGATGCGATCCGATACCACATCGAGTTCGAAGACCTTTATTACGCAACGGGAGATCGCTATGGAACTCGAAAGCAAGCGCCGGTCGCAATCGATCGAGAAACCCTGTTGGCGCGTCGCGAATCAAATCGTGCACAGGCGCCGCAGTACGTTGACCCTCTGGGGCCGAAGCTGCCGGGCGCCCATTCCGATGACGAAAAACTGCGTGCGGCGATTCCCAAATTGAATCAACAGTACGTGGCGATTCCCCGCCGGCTGTCGACCGGCGAAATGGTCATCCGCGTGCGGGCCGCCGGGACCGCTGACCGTAGCGGTCGTTTCCCTCGCATGCGTGTGGAGGCAGGGATCACGCTCGGCGACGGTTGTTCGATCGACAAGCGGTTGCTCGGCGAGGTGGATGTGACCGCGTCACGTGACGACCCCGCGGTCTATGAGTTCCGAATTCGCCTGGAAAATGTTCCAACCAAAGGCCCGCAGCAGGACGGTGAGACTTTTGATCGGTTGAGCGTGTTCGACATGGACCAGATCTTTCTTTCGAACGTTTCTTACGACCAGCATGCAGTCTTCGCACTCGGCCGTGGAGGCTATGCCAATCCAGAAATCGGCTCCAAACGGATCGCCGATTCGATCCGGCAGATGGCTGAAGACGGCGTCAATTTTTTGATGCTGGATTGCGTCGAGATCGAGATGCTTCCGGGCCGGTCCGAATCAAGCCCTTCCTCTCGTTGGCAGATTCCCAGCGTTGCCGTGGACCAAGGCGGTCAAGACGAAGCCACGATCGCAGAGCCGTTTCTCGCCGCGTTCATGCGCCAGGCGTACCGACGGCCGGTCACCACCGACGAGCTTGCACAAAAGCTGAAACTGTTCCGTGCCCTGCGGGCACAGGCCTATTCGTTTGAAGACAGCCTCCGCGAGACCATGACGGCGATCCTCGTTTCACCCGCGTTTCTGTTTCTGGAAGTCGGGCCTCCGGCTCAGACGGAGCGACAATCCGAATTGCCCAACCCCTATCAATTGGCGTCGCGATTGTCCTACCTGTTTTGGCTGTCGCCTCCGGATGAGCGCCTGATGAATCTCGCGGACGACGGCTTGCTGGTGCAGAACGACGTGCTCCACGGGGAAGCGGAACGGATGCTCGCGGATCTGCGGTCCCGCCGATTTCTGGAAAGCTTTTGTCGTCAGTGGTTGCGATTGGGAAGGTACCATCACATTGCGGTGGACCGTCGGACTTATCCGACGTATGACGACGACCTTGCCGCAGCGTCGATCCGAGAGACGATGGAGTATTTCGTCGAGGTGTTTCAGAGCGATGCAAGCGCGCTGGATCTGATCGATTCGGATTACGCAATCATCAACGATCGATTGGCCGAGCACTACGGACTCGCTGCCCTGACGACGGGCGAGATGCGAAGGATCACCCTGCCAAAGGATTCCGTGCGAGGCGGCTTGCTGACGCAAGCGAGCGTGATGACCCTCAATTCCGACGGTGTCGATTCACACGCGATCCGTCGCGGTGTTTGGTTGCTGGACAGGATGCTGAATTCACCTCCGCCCCCACCGCCGCCCAACGTCCCACCCATCGAAGTCGACGATCCCAAATTGCAAGGGCTTTCGCTGAAAGAGAAGATTGAACGTCACCGAGAGCCGGGAACCTGTCGGAATTGCCACGCGAAGATCGATCCGTGGGGCATCCCGTTTGAAAATTTTGATGCGACCGGTCGTTGGCGAAACGAGTGGAAAACGCTGGAGGGCGATCGACCGGTGCGACGCCTCGTTGATCCCGCTACGGTGCTTCCGGACGGGCATCGGATCGAAAACATCGTTGAATTGAAGCGGTACCTGAGACAACAGCGAAGCGAGCAATTTGCGGGCGCCCTGGTTCATCACCTGTTAACCTATTCGTTAGGGCGTTCACCCGACTATGCTGATCGGGAGGACGTCGACGAGATCCGAAGGCGTTTCAAAGCGTCAGGCTACACGTTGCGTGGGCTCGTGTTGGCGATCGTCGACAGCGAACTTTTTCGGATGCAGTAACCTCTGTGGAAGGCCAGCGATGCGAACTTCGAAACCCTGTTTGTCACGACGCCGCGTCCTGCGCGCGGCCGGGTGCACGATCGCGCTTCCGGTGCTTGCATCCTTGCCTAACGTCCCGTTCGTCCACGAGGTTCGGGGAGCGGAACCGGAATCTGAGCTGCCTGAATCCGAACGCCAGCTGCCGAAACGGTTTTGTTGCATCTTTTTTCCCAACGGCGTCAGTCTGCCGCCGGCGGGACATCCGGCCCACGAAGACTGGCACTGGTTTCCCCACAGCGTTGGCCGCGACTATGTTCTGACACGTCCGCTGGAGCCGTTGACAACACTTCGTGACGAGCTGACGATCTTGTCGGGGCTTTCCCATCCCGCGATGCGAACATCGATTGCCCACATCACCGCCGATTGTTTTCTGACCGGAGCGGATTCGTCGCGAGTGTACACCAACAGTATTTCGTTGGACCAGTTGATCGCGAAACACCTGGGGACTCAAACCCGTTTTCCGTCGTTGACGCTATCGAGTGACGGAGGCGTGGGCACACCCGGCCGCACGCAAACGCTTTCGTTTTCCGCATCGGGACGTCCGATCCCAAGTCTTTCCGAGCCCCGTGCCATTTTCAATCGATTGTTCGGCGTTGAGAAACAGACGCTCGCCGAACAACGCCGACAGTTTGGCCGAAATCGAAGCATTCTCGACAACGTCTTGGAGGAGACAACGGCGCTGGGGCGAAATCTGTCGACGGCCGACCGTCAACGCCTGGAAGAGTACACGACAGCGGTTCGAGAAATCGAGATTCGGTTGGCAAACGCCGACCGCTGGTTGGACGTCGAGCGGCCAAGTGTCGATCCGGACGACTTCGAGCTGACGGCCACGCCGCGCGACGACGCCGAAGAGTACATCCGAGTGATCTACGATCTGATGTACGTCGCATTGCTCACCGATTCCACGCGGGCAATCACTTACCAGATCACCAGTGAAGACGCGAAAGGAATCGGTGACCGCTTTCCCAACGCGATCGGTTTGCCGGGACACCACTCGCTCAGTCATGGGACCGCCAAGGATACCGGTTACGAGAATTGGGCACGGTATGATCGATTCTTGACGACTCAGTTCGCCTACTTCCTCGAGCGCATTCGCTCGACCTCCGATCCGTTCCAACAAGGATCGTTGCTGGATCACACCAGTGTTTTGTACGGGTGCAGCACCAGTCGCACTCATCAAGCCGTCAACTACCCACTGATTCTTGCCGGTGGCAAAGCGATGGGGTTCGCTCACGGATCGCACAAGCGTTTCGACGAGTCACGTCACCGTCTATCGGATCTGTACGTCACCCTGCTTCAGCAGTTTGGAATCGAAGTCGACAGGTTTGCCGATAGCACCACATCGCTGGGCGAGGTACTGAAAGCTTGACCGTTCGGCCTAAAGTCGTCGCGCCACTGCCTTGCCGCCGAGTGACAGGGCCAGCACCAAGACCAGGATGCCGCCGATCAACAGCCCGCCGCCGAGACCCATCGCTTCGGCGGCAGAGGCGATGTACAGCTGGTTCCAATCGATCGGCCGCAGTTCTTCGCCGCTGATCAGGGCCGAGCCCGCCCAGATCAAGAATCCGGCGCCGGCGGTAAACAGGACGACCGAGACGACGCACGCCAAGATTCGTCCCACCCGGGGAACCGCCAACGCGACGCCGACCAACGCGCCAAATAGTCCGCCCACGATCAAGCTGGTGATGTCAAGTGGCATGGTTAATTATCCCGGTTGTGACGTTCTCAAAAGGTGCGGATTCTCGATCCGCCACCCCATGATACTCCGCGACCGACCACGCATTCAGGAAAGTGACCCGCAGCCTGGACACACAATGCGATTGCCGAGATTGAACCGGATTCGATCAGGGCGCTGTTGCAGGAGTCAACATGCCGCTTGGCAACAATCGCAACACCTGCTCGACCTGACGCAGATTCTGTTGCGTTTCGGGATCGGAAAGCAATTTCAAAATCTCGGCCGTCTGCTCCAGCGTCTCCGGCAGCTTCGTCACCATTTGCAGGAACTCCGTTGCAGCCGCGGTACCGTCGTCGAGATACTCGATCGACTCGGCACCGAGCCGTTCAGTGGTCGCCCGATCCAGTGCGATCGTGATGTTGCCATCGCCTCGGATCACATTGCCCGATCCGAGATCCAGTTCGAAGGAACCGTTGAGTTGCACGCGGACGGGAGCATCGTTCGGAGTGGGTTTCGGGTGTTTGGCACGGCTGGACTTTCGTTCACGCGATACCCGTTTGTTTCGCCGACCCGTGCGTTTCGTCGGCCGGTCTGTGGCAGCGCTGTCGGTGCCCCGCTGATCGACGGAGTCATTTTGCTGCGGACGCTGATCGGCAAATGCTGGTTGCGACATCGCAATGATCGCAAGGGACAGCATTGCGACGCGGAAGACGGCGAGGCCATCGCAAAGACCGTGGCAAGGGCGCCATGGGGTGTGTCGATCGAAATTCATCGTGCTCCGCCTCTCCGTGTCACATCTTGTTCCGGCAAACCGGCTATCGTAGTCGAAGCTCTCGGTCCGCGCGGTTGATCGAAGTGCGATGCCTGGGGCGTATTGGACAATCTTCACACGAGAACAACCTAGAATGGCGCGACATCGTCTCCGCCGCCCAACCTATTGGAAATAGATCAAACTCATGCGCTTCTTCCGACACGCTCTCCTGCTCGTCGTCTTCGCCATTGGATGCCCAGTACGAGCCGATCGTGCGGATTGGGTCGAGGGATCGTCAACTCAAAACGATGGGGCGAATCGCGAACACTACAACCGCGCCGCGATTTTGCCCTGGAATCACTTCATGGGGGATTGGCGGGATGCCAACGACACCGCACAAGGTGACGTGGCGTATGCCGTGACTGAAGTGATCGACGACGACACACGCAAATCTGTTCGTTGGGATGTCACGATGTTGGTGAAGCAGTGGACCGCACAGGAGTATCCGAACCAAGGCCTGTTTCTGCGCGTCACCGACGGCCGGGGACGGATCGTCTTCGCCAGTCGCGAAAGTCCCGAGACGTCGCTGCGTCCGGCGCTGGAAGTCATCGGTGAGGGCGGAACGATCACGCTCGCTGCCAGCGCTGATACCTATCTGACCGCGTCGACCTATCGCAGCCAAGGCCGGGCGGAGCAGATGCGTGTCTCGGCCGCACCGGAACACGTGTTGATCCGGTTTGACTTGGACGAACTCGATCAACTTGGCGCGATCGATGAAGCAAGCTTGGTTCTTCAGTCGACCCACCAGTACGGATCGGCGCGCATCGGTGTGTTCCGTTGCCGGCAAGGACACGATGAGCCGGCCACGCAACCGGTCTTGGGGCTTGCGGCCAAGTACAAAGACGATCAGGGCATTTCCGCCGATCCCGATGTGATCTTCGCCACCGGTTTTGAACGTGACGACTGGCAGGACGAATGGACGGTCGCCGAGCCGAAAGACAAGATCGACACGATCGCCGCGGACACGAACTTTCAACGCTTTGAAGCTCTGCAAGGCCGCGCGTTGCGATCACGCATCGCCAAGGGGGCGCTGACCGCTCTCAACACGACCTATCAGTTCGGCCAGGAAACCGGTGCCGAGCCCGATGAGATCTACTTTCGTTACTACCTGCGTTTGGGTGACGATTGGAACCAAACCCTGCAAGGCGGCAAGATGCCAGGGATCAGTGGCACCTACGGACGCGGCGGCTGGGGCGGGCGGAAGAGCGACGGCATCAACGGATGGTCGGCGCGGGGGCTGTTTCGCATGACCGTTCCCCGCGGCAACCCGCTCGGTGGAACCACGCCGGTCGGATTCTATTGTTATCACGCCGACATGGAAGGTTCCTACGGCACCAACTGGATCTGGAACAAGGACTACCGCGGCTACTTGGAGCGGAATCGCTGGTATGCGATCGAACAATATTGTCGCCTCAATACGCCCGGCGAAAAGGATGGCGTCTTGAAGGCTTGGGTCGATGGTCGATTGGCGTTTGAGAAAACCGACATCCGATTTCGTCTCACCGACGAATTAAGCATCGAACAGGTTTGGATGAACATTTATCACGGCGGCAAACTCGCCTCGCCCCACGACCAACACGTGTTCATCGACAACGTGGTCATCGCTAAGGACTACATCGGCCCGATGACTATCTCCAGTAACCGTTGACGTCTTGGAAGAACTTGTAGTTGGGTGGCGGATTGCCGATGGCGCCGGGCCAGTCATGCGAACCCTTGATGCGTGGGCCGCTGGCGGCAGGTTGCCACTGGCGAGTCGATCCCGAAGTTGTTCGTCGGGGCGAGGCGGATTGCCGGGGCGAAGTGGCGCGTGGGGCAAACAGGGCGCGGCCGCGAAAGAGGCGAAACCCGCGGCCCGCCGAGGCTGTTTCGGCGTCGCCCAGGTTGAGGGTGCCCACCACGACGACGGCGGCGAAAAACCACTTGGCGTAGCGACTCATTGAACTGTTCCTCGATTTCAGACGGAGAGGGTTCGGTGGACGGCTCTCGGTGAATGGACGCGACCGAGGCCCCAGTCTAACAAGCGGACAAGACACGTTTGTGTGACACCCTATTCGAATAATAAGTTGTGGCAGACGACGAGTTGGCGGTCATGCGACCTGTGTAGACACCAATGCCATCTACATTGACGCCAAGCGGGGCGTTTTTTGTTAGCGGTAGGGCGCGCCCCCTCCGGTCTTTCACGGTGTTGTTGAAACGCGGCCGGACGGCTCGCGGCCTGTCGATGTTGTGAGCCGTGACGCGTAAGCGGCCGGGCATTCCGGCGCCCGCCCGAGGCCTTACGGCCAGCGCCCGCCCGAGGCCTTACGGCCAGCGGCTCACCATTGACTCAACAGATCCCGATTGAACCGACAGCCCGCTCGCGCCTTTCTGCGAACACCTTTAGAGCCAAAGTAGATGGCATTGAACGAACGCCTCCGGGGGCGGGGCGAGGGGGCCTGCGGACACAAACGCAATTTAGCCCAATGACACAATCTTCTCGCTGTTCTACGATAGGACTCTTCAAATTCTTCCCGCGCAACGAAGAACCACTCTCCGATGAGCATCGCGTCCACCAAGCCCTCTTTGAGCGAAATGCAAGCCAATGGCTCTGCCGCCACCCGTATCCTGAACTTTGCGGATGGATTTTCCAAACGACACATCGGGCCATCCGAAGCGGACCTGGAAATGATGCTCGCCACGGTCGGGTTTGAGTCACTCGACGGGCTCTCCGATGCGACGGTACCGGCCGACATTCGGCTCGGCAGAGAGCTGGATATCCCCGAAGCGCGCGGGGAGCGGGAGTTTCTTTCGGCGCTCAAAACGATTGCCGGAAAAAATAAAGTCCATCGATCATGCATCGGTATGGGCTACACCGACACCGTGACCCCGCCGGTGATCCTTCGCAACGTGCTGGAGAATCCGGGCTGGTACACCCAGTACACCCCTTACCAGGCGGAGATCGCACAGGGGCGGTTGGAGGCATTGTTGAATTTCCAAACGATGATCGCCGACCTGACCGGTTTGCCCTTGGCCGGGGCGAGCCTGCTGGACGAGGCGACCGCGGCGGCCGAAGCGATGACGATGTGCTACTCCATCGCGTCGCACAAGAAGTCAGGGTTCTGGGCCAGCGACGCGTGCCATCCGCAAACCCTGGCGCTGTTGGCGACGCGTGCGGAGGGTTTGGGGATCGATCTGAAGGTCGGCCCCATCGACGAGATCGACTTTGGATACGGCCAGGGGGGGCTTTGCGGAGTGTTGGTTCAGTATCCGACCACCGAAGGCCGGATCGAGGACTATCGCGAGGTCGCTGAGAAAGCCAAGCAGTCCGGCTGCATGACTGTCGCGGCGGCCGATATCCTCGGCTTGACCCTGCTGACGCCGCCGGGCGAGTGGGGCGCCGACATTTGCGTCGGCAGCGCGCAGCGTTTCGGCGTGCCGATGGGGTTGGGCGGCCCACATGCGGCTTACATCTCGACCCACGAAAAACACGCCCGCAAGCTGCCCGGGCGGATCATCGGGATCTCCAAAGACGTCCATGGCAATCGGGCGCTGCGGATGGCCATCCAAACACGCGAGCAACACATTCGTCGCGACAAGGCGACCAGCAACATCTGCACCGCGCAGGCCTTGTTGGCGATCATCAGTTCGTTCTACGGCGTTTACCACGGCCCCGAAGGACTCGCTGCGATCGGTCGCCGCACCCAAGCTTACACCGCCGCCCTGGCCAAGGGCCTGGCACGACTGGGACACGAAACGCTCGGCGACGGGCCGATCTTCGACACCATCCGCATCCGACTGGGCAAGGGCCGCACCCACGCGGCGCGTCAGGTTGCCGATGCGGCTCGCGAACGGCTGATCAACCTGCGTGAATACGACGACGGAACCCTGGGCGTGACGCTCGATGAAACCGCCGATCGCGGCTTGGTCGCCGACCTATTGGCCGCATTTAATTTCGGCCATTACACCGGGTTCGATGTCGATGCATTGGTCAACGAAGCCGCCGAGGATGGAACGCTGGACCTGGGATCGTTCACCCGCACGACGCCGTTCATGAACCACGAGGTCTTTCACAGCTATCGCAGCGAAACGGAATTGCTGCGTTACATCTTTAAACTGATGGGCCGTGACCTCTCGCTGGCCAATAGCATGATTCCGCTGGGGTCGTGCACGATGAAGCTGAACGGGACCAGCGAGATGATTCCGGTCACGTGGCCGGAGTTTGCCAACATCCATCCCTTCGCCCCCGACGTGCAGTGGCGCGGCTACACGCACATGTTCCGCGAACTGGAACGCTGGCTGTGCGAAGTCACCGGGTTCGCCGCGGTCAGCTTGCAGCCCAACGCCGGATCGCAAGGCGAATACGCCGGCTTGCTTGTGATTCGAGCCTACCATGAACAGATGGCCAAAGCGGAAGGTCGGGAAAACGTCCGCGATGTTTGCTTGATCCCGACCTCCGCCCACGGGACCAATCCCGCCTCGGCGGTGATGGCGGGGATGAAGGTGGTGGCGATCAAGTGTGACGATCGCGGCGACATCGACATGGATGACTTGCGGGCCAAGGCAGAAAAACACTCCGATCACCTGTCCGCATTGATGATCACCTATCCGTCGACGCACGGTGTCTTTGAACCGACGATCCGCGAAGTGTGTGATGTGATTCACCAGCACGGTGGCCAGGTCTATATGGATGGCGCGAACATGAACGCCCAGGTCGGATTGACCAGCCCGGGAATCTGCGGCGCCGACGTCTGCCACTTGAATCTGCACAAAACGTTCTGCATCCCGCACGGCGGCGGCGGCCCGGGGATGGGGCCGATCGGCGTCGCCAAGCAGTTGGTGCCGTTCTTGCCCGGCCACCCGGTCGAACGCCCCGACTCCGCCGGCGAGTTTGCGATCGGGCCGGTCGCCGCAGCCCCGTACGGCAGCCCCAGCATTCTGACGATCAGTTACGTCTACATCGCCTTGATGGGCGCGGCGGGGCTGAAGAAAGCCACGCAAGTCGCGATTCTAAATGCCAACTACATGGCGAAACGACTCAGCGAACACTTCGACGTGCTCTACACCGATGCAAACGGATTCGTCGCCCATGAGTTTATCATCGATTGCCGCAGCTTTGAGAAATCCGCCGGCATCAAGACCGACGACATCGCCAAGCGATTGATGGACTACGGATTCCACGCGCCGACGATGTCGTGGCCCGTTGCCGGAACGTTGATGATCGAGCCGACCGAAAGCGAATCCAAAGACGAGCTGGATCGATTCTGTGACGCGCTGATTGCGATTCGCAAAGAGATCGAAGCGATCGAAAACGGGGAGCTGGATCGCGAGGACAACCCGCTCCGCAACTCGCCCCACACGATGCAGGAAATCGGCGGCGACGACTGGTCGCATCCTTACACCCGCGAGCAAGCGGCTTGGCCGACAGCGTGGTTGCGCGATGCGAAGTTCTGGCCGACCGTCGGCCGGATCGACAACACCTATGGCGATCGAAACCTGGTCTGCGCCTGCGTGCCGATGAGCGACTACGAGTGAATAGGCTTGTTGATTTTGTGAGCCGCGACGCGTAAGCGGCCGGGCACTGCGGCGCCCGCCCGAGGCCTGACGGCCAGCGGCTCACCATTGACTCAACCCATCCCATTCCATCGACGGTCAGCCGTCGGATGCGCCGTCAGCCGGCATGGTCACGGCCGGCTCGTCGGGGCTGGGCGTCGATTCCTGTTCGAGCATTTTTTGCAGCATCGGCATGACGACGCTTTGATAGACGCCGCGGGCCATCGGAAAACGCTTCATCAATTCGAAGGTGTCGTACAACTGCTGTCCGCCGGCCGCGTCGGTCGGGACACGCATCTGGCGGCCTTGGGCGTCCACCATCACGGTTTCAAAACGCCAATCTCCCGATTCGTCGCGGGTTCGAACCACGTCGGAGAGCTGTGCGGTGTTGGTATCGAAGGCTCCTTCTGCGGGCGGTGTTTTGTCGGCGTATTGATCGACGTCCAGCCCGAGTGACTGGGCGATCGTCGCGGAGGCCTGCTGGACCGATTGCTCGTTGGCGACCGACTCAAGCCGTTTGAGATTCTTTTCCAGTTCAGTCAGCTTTCGCTCGTCGGAAAGTGTTTCGGCCGATCGGATTTGCGATTGGATCGATTGTTCGATCTCTTGGGGTGAGACCTCCGCCGGCGCTTGGGCGACGTGGTCGAGTTCCGCGGGGACCGCTCGCGTTGATCTCTCGGCAGACGGATCGACGTTCGGTTTGCTGGACGAGGAGGTGTCGGATTCGGCCTCCGATGCACCGCCGCCAGCGCCTGTGACTTGGGGACCGGATGCGACTTGCGGTCGGGGCACATACCACACCAGCAACACGACCAGCAGGATGGCGTGAACGGCGAGTGAGATTCCGATAGCGAGTCGTTTGCGAGTCATGTTTACGGTGAAAGCCTTTCGACGATCCACGAGGACGCTTGTTTGCGATAGCAGAGTCGATCGTGCAGCCGACTCTCACGTCCTTGCCAGAATTCGATGCGGTTGGGGCTGACACAGTATCCGCCCCAGTCCTCCGGACAAGGGATTTCTTTGTCGGCATATTGTTTCTTCAACTCGGCCAAACGCTTTTCTAACACTTCGCGCGACTCGATCACGCTCGATTGCTGGCTCACCACGGCGCCCAACTGGCTGTCGTGGGGCCGTTTTCGAAAGTAGCTGACCGATTGATCCCGTGGGGTCCGGGTCGCGGTTCCTTCAATGCGGACCTGTCGTTGAACATGTGGCCATAAAAAGCACAGGGAAACGTTCGGGTTCGATTCGATCTGCCGTGCCTTTTGCGATCGGTAATTGGTGTAGAACCAGAACTTGCCGTCGTCGAGCCCCTTCAGCAGCACGACGCGGCTGGAAACACCGTCGTGGCCATCGCTGGTCGACAGCGTCATCGCATTGGCCTCTACCCACTCCGGCAGATCCCCCTCCATCGCTTCGTTGAGCCAGGTGCGAAACTGAACCATTGGATCGTCGGCGATGTCTTTCTCCAGCAGGCTGCCAAGCTTGTAGCTTTGACGCATTTCGTAAAGGCTCATAGCGGGATTCTCCCTCGGTGTTCGGTTGGCACGCCCGGTGCATTCTAATCGTCGACCAAAAAGCTTGCTGCCAAATTGGCAGTGTGTTTGTCTTGTTCTTAGGTAAAGTCATGCAGGAAATGAATCCTCCCCAACCATCGGAAACCATGATTGGAAAGCTGCTCGTCGCATCGACGTCTGTGCAAGACCCGGTGTTGAGCCGATCCGTTTCTCTTGTCGTGCATCAAGATAGCGACAACGTCTTTGCCGTGTTACTGAACCGGCCGATGACCCCTCCGCCCGGGTTGATGCAGTTGCTCGGGTCGGTGTCGGGTGAAACATCGCAGGCGGGAGGCGGCCCGTCCAACCGGTTGGTCGGCAAGGGTGGTGCAGGGTCCAGTCTGTCTGGGGCCAGCCTGACGGGAGCGGGGTCGTTTCCGACGAATCTGCCGGGGGCGGAAACGGCACCGAGTGCCATGGAGGATGCCGCGGACAAACTGCAATCGGCGGGAAACAAGCACGCGTTGGCAGCCCAGGCGGCCGCCGAGGCTTCCAAGTCACTCGGCATGATTCATTTCGGCGGTCCGCTCTCGGGACCCGTCGTGGCGGTCCACAATTCCAGCGAACATGCCGAGGCCCAGGCGGGCAAGGGCATCTACGTCGCCGCCCAGCGGGACATGTTGGAGACTTTGGTCCGGCAAAAGCCGGGGCCATTTCGATTGATCGTCGGGCATTTGGGTTGGTCGATCGACCAGCTGCGTGCCGAACGGGAGGCGGGGTTTTGGCACGTGATCGACGCGACCGATGAGGACGTCTTTGCCGGGGACCACGAGCTTTGGCCGATGGTCATTCGCCGGGCGACGACGCGTTCGGTCGCCGATTGGTTGGGGATCAAGGACACCCCGTTCGCCGCCGAGGTCAACTAGACCAGGCGGGTGAATCCCAGTTGCCGGATTTCATCTATCGCGGATCGAGTTTCTTGGTACCTTTGGATCATTGTTCTGCATTGTTTCGCCCTGTTCGCGTCCGCTTGCTGTGTCCCAAGATAAGCCCCAACCGCCCGAAGACGATCGTCCGAAGAAGTTCCGCATCACCCGCAAGCGGCTCGGCACGATCCGTTTCATCGACCCCAAGGGTGACTATGGTTTCATCGATGCCGAAGACTTTCGGGATGACGTTTTTTTTCATCACACCGTCTGGCAGTTCGGTGGCGCGTCTTCCGGTGGGCCGCTTCAATTGCAGCAAAACAACTCCGATCAACCACGGAAATTAGATCCCGAAGAATTGGTCACGAAGTTCGTCGAGTTTGAGATCGACGATGAGATGTTTGAAGCCGAGCAGCGGCTTCGGGCCAAGGTGGTCCGGCTGACGCGGCGTCCGATGGGAAAGAAATTGACCGGCCGCGATGCGACGTTCAAGATCGTCACGCATCACCCCAAGGCGCGGCGCAAGCGTCCCGACTGGCGGGGTTGAATCGATTGGTGTAGGGCATGCTGTGCATGCCAGCGGTCACGCTGTGCGTGACCCACGTGTGTGTCACGCACAGCGTGACCTACGTGTCTACGCCGCGGCCTCGTCGTCTTGTTTCGGATCGTCGGGCAGTTTGCCGCCGTTGTCTTTGGCCCGTTGGACGTCGACTTCCAGATCGCGAATGACGGTCGGGTTGATCTGTTTGCCCAGCATCTCACGCGTCTCTTTGAACATGATGTCGACCTTGCGACGCTGGTTGGGATTGCGGGTTCCGATCTCTTTCAAGAACATCCCTTGTTTCCTTCCCATGTCGTCGGCCAACTGTTCGTTGGTGGGTTGATCACGCAGTGCGTTGAGCAGCTCTTCGGCTTCTTTCATCTGCCCTTTTTTCAGTCGCAAGCGGATCCGTGCGGCAAGCAGTTTACGAATCGCGACAAGGTCGATGATTGCGTTTTGCACGCCGCGAATGTACGCCTCGGCTTGCAGTCGCATGTCATCGCCGGTCAGGTCGGCGACTTCTTTGGGCGTCAGCCCCGGCACCATCGGCAAGCGGGCCAGCACGGCGCCGCCGTTTTTGACGTACAGCAAACGCAGCGGGTGGTCGGACTTTTCGATCGCCAAGCGGCCGTTCCAGTCCGTCCGCCCGACGAAGCTCATGGACTTACTTTTTAATTCGCGTTCGTACAGCTCGTAGCCGATCAAGGGCAGGTCTTCGCGGCCTTTGACGTGCAGCCGCAACAGCGTTTCGTCACGCTGTGGTTTGAGCAGCATCGCCATTTTGAACGTGCGTTGGTTCTTTCGGCCTTGCAGCCCGCCGGCCATTCCGGAGTAGTAGTCCATGTTGACATTGGGACCGTCGCGCTCGGTGGCGATCAAGTAGGCCCACTCGATCCGGCCGACCGCGATGGGTTTCCCGTTTCGATCGTTCTTTCGAATCATCGGCTGCAGGGCGCTGCCCACCGGCACGTTTGCCGGCGACTCGGGATCCAGGATCAGATTTCCGGCGCGTATCATGCCGGTGGCGGTCTTTTGGCCGGCATCATCGATCCGCACCATCGGTGAAAACGCCCGGGTGATGGTATGGCCGACGACGTTGGGCAGGTCATAGGCCGACAGGAACGGCGATTCAACGACGGCACCGAACAACCGCATCAAGGTTTCCATCTCCGACACCGCGACGGTGGAACCGTTGGCGTGTTGCCGGATTCGAACGACGAACACTTTGTCGTATTCTTCGACGGTCGACGCGACCAGTCCGGTCACGGGCAAGGGAATGATCTTGGCGCCGGGTTTGGCGAACGTCGCGGCCTGACCGCGGGTGACCAGCAGGGCTTCGGTGGACGGATCGTTCCAGGTTTGCGACAGCGCGATCGCGTCGCCGTCAAACGGTTGCAGCTTGGCGGCGGTTCCGGCCATCGTTGGATCGCCGTATTCGCCGGCGCGACGCAGCACGTTGGCTTGCATGCCTTTGGTGACTGCGACCGAGCTGACGTACTGAGGCAGGCTGCGGACCGACTGGATTCGAATCGCGTCCTCGTGATCGCGTTTGACCGCGATGACCGGATCCGACGCTGCGATTTGATCGTACGTCAGGTCTTCCATGGAACGAAACGACGCGGTGGCGACCGGCGGCGGCGCGTCGGCGATCGTGGTCCGCCACAGCGCATTGAAATCGCGATCCAAGTACTCCAGGACCGGTTCGCGAAGCGTGTCGGCGGTGAAGCGGGGGTCGCGTGAGACGACCCAGATCAGCACCCGATAGGGAGAGTAATCCCACGGCTCTGCGTCACGGGGGTCCGACGGGGCGGCCGACGTGTCCTCTTCGTCGGCGGTCTGTGCCGACAGCGAAGGGGCCATCGACAACGACAGCAGCGCGAGACAGGCGGTGATGAAAATGAGTCGGGTCGGGTCGGTGGTGAAACGCTTCAAAATTCCAATCTCCAATTCCCGGCGTTCTGATAGAGCGAAACGATGTTGTTGCCCATGCCGACCAGGTTATTCCGGTACGCAAACGAATCGACCATTTGCCACAGCGGCAACACCGGTAATTCGTGATGCGAAATCGAGTGCAACACCAGCAAACGGTCTCGAACTTCTTTCCAATTGCGAGCTTCTTCGAGACGGCGCAGACCGAGACCGATCAGCTGGTCCTCGCTCTTGGCCAGTCCACGCGGGCCGAGCAAGCGACGCGCATCGATGATCGGTTCCCAGATCGCGCAGGAAACGTAAACCAAGTCCGCGGTGTCGGGGTCGGGGTAGGTGCGTCCGACGGGAAGTTCGACCAATTCGACGTCCAGTCCGATCAATTCCCATTGGCTGCGAATCGCTTCACAGGCGACGCGCGACAGGTTGTCGGCGGGGAACGCCAATCGAACGGTGCGCAGTTTCGGTTCCGGTGCGCCCTTGCGTTCCGCCTCGGCCGCTTTCAAGTTCTGGCTCAGCGAGACCAACAACTGGGCCAAGCTGGGCTCGAACCGTCGCGGCAAGATCGAGGTGTCATAGCCATAACCGAGCGGATCGTCTTGGCTCAGTCCGGCCGGAAAGGGGCCCGAGAGGACACGGCATCCCAGCGATTCATGGTTCTCCAACAATTCGCCTTTCAAGATGTCTTCGCGGTTGATGCCGTAAAGCAGGGCGCGGCGAAAGTTCTTGTCGGCGACAAACTCGTGGTCCGAGCAGGGGACCAGCATGTGAATCGTGGGCAGCGGGTACTCCACGACTTTCACGTCGCGGCGTTCTTTCAGCTTGATCGCATCGGCGGGGAACAATTGGTCCAGCACATCGATTTCGCCGCTGAGCAATTTGGACACCGAATCGCTGCCGGTGTCGCATCGGATCTCGACGATTTCGCGAGGTTTGCCGCTATCCCCGCTGGCCCGCCGCGCCTCTTCGGTCAGCTTGAACCGGGTTTGGTCGTCTTCGATCACGTCGACGAAATAGTCTCCCGTCGGTCCGCCCTGTTCACCCCCGAACCAGCTGGCGTCGACGTTGATTTGAAGCAAGCAGGTGGGCAGCACATGGGGGCGACGAAGGACGCATTCGATGCGTTGGGGGCCGTCGATGCCGATCCCGGTGACGCTGGCAGCCCAGGGAGAAAAATAGGTTTCCGATTCGGGTGTCGCACGCCGGGCCAGTTGGTCGGCCAGGAAGTCGACTTCGATGCGGTTGAGTGGGTTGGGCAGCTTGGCCGTGTCGATGGACAGTTCCAGGACTTGACGGTCGGGTGTTGTTTCCGCGGATCCGAAAATGAAATCGTATTCCCCGCCTTCGGGTGCGGCGCCTTGGATTTCGAACATCGTCCGGTACAGCAAACGGCCGGAGCGCCGTGCGGACCAGTTGTCCAGACGAACGGGATCGAAAACCCGCGCCGCTTGCAGCACACCGACCGAGACCAGCGGATAGGCCTCGTCGATCTTTTTGACCAATTCTCGCCCGCCCTCGATGTCGGGCTTGAGATACAGACTTTCCCGCGCCAACGTCCGCGCCGAGCGAAAGTCCTTTTGTTTGACCGCTTCGATCGCCTCGTTGCGTTTCTCCGTGGCCATCCGCAAGAACTCGCCGTCCCACTTCGAAATCGCCGGCAGATCAAATCGTCCGTAATCTTCTTCCAATCGGGCCAGCAACTGCTGGGCGTTGTCCAGATCCCCTTCGTCGACCATCGCCTGCATCAGCCCGCCGGTGGTCAGACTGATCGCCTTGAGCACCTGGGCTTGATTGTATTGGGGGTCATAACGAAACAGTTCTTCCAGCATCGCCAGGGACTCGGCGCGCTGGCTGCCCGAGGCGCGTTGAATCGCGTTCCGCCACAGAAACTCCGAACGCAGGGCTTTCAATCCGGGGCGTCGCGGGTAGTCGCGGATCAAGATCGACAGGAACGGGTACGCGCCGACGAAATCTTCGTTGGCGATTCGCGATGCGGTTTCGCGTTCGAGTCGCTTTTCCCAGAAATCGATGCGTTCGATGTCCGACCACTTGGCGACAAATTGCTCGACTTCGATGCCAAGAATCGAAAATTGCAGCGTTCCGCGGGGAGTCGTCGGCATGTCCCGGACCGGCAACAGATGCGATTTCACCCATCCGCCACCGGATTTCTCGGTGAAGTAAATGATGTCGTGCGGTTCTTCTTGCAACAAACCCAGCCCGGAATCTTCCGGTGTGCCTGATTCGGCATAGGTCAGCAGTTGCGCCTGAGCCGGTCGGTTCAGTCCGATCGCGACCAGCCCCAACGCAAGGATGCCCAGGGTCCGCAGCAGAACGCGAGAGGTTGCTTGGTATTGGAACTTCATCGGCCACTCACCCCACTGGGAATCTTGACGACGTAGACGACACCCTCTTCGCCCGGCACCAGCAATCGATCTTGCAGCACCAGGGGAGTGGCCGAGAACGGTTCGCCGATCTCGGTCAGGCCGACCGGATCATTGGAGGCCGGATCGATCACGACGATCCAGCCGGTGTCGGAAACGAGGATGAGGTTGCCCTCGTGGATCACGGCGTCTCCGACGGGCAAGCCGCGTGGGACGGGGACCGCAAACGTGGTTTGTCCGTCGGTCGTGATCCCTCGCAGGACTTGGTCATCGGTCAACACGACCGCCTGGTCGCCCGCCGTCGCCGGTCCCCAGATCACTCGGCCGTCCATTTGGGTTTGGAATTTCTCTTTCAGCGTCACCAGATCTCGACCGATGATCAAATCCGCCGCCGGTCCGCTGGTCGCCGCCAACAGCGTCGTGTCGACCCCGGCGATGGTTCCCAGCGTTGCCGAGGGCAGTTTGGTTTCGGCCAACGGTGTCGTTCGGGGGCCGACCCGCAACCGGTACAGACCGGCTCGGCTATCGGCGACGACCACTTGGCCCGGATCGTCGGGAAGCCGCACGGCGTTGGACCACGAGATCTTTTCGACGGGGTTGGCGATCGGCTGGAAGGGGTTGCCCAATTGCGATCCCGTTTGGTAATCCATCACGACCGCACGACCGTTGTCGAGTGTCAGGAACAATCCTCCGCCGGCGACCAGTCCGCGTCCGGAGGGTTTCCCCGAGAGCACGTTCAAGCTGACCAGCCGCAGTTTTTCGGTCTTGCGTGTCGGGTCGTAGACGGCGATTTGTTGGCCGCCTTCACCGCCCGCTTTGTTCAACAGCACCGCGCGGTTGTCGTCGACCTTCAGCGGATCTTCGAAACGCATGATCACGCCGACGCCGCCGCGGTTCTCGATCGGTGCCCGGGTGGCACCGGTTTCGAGCGCCGATCGGTCCAGTTCAAACAGGGCCGCTTGGGTGGTCAAGGCGTGCACGCCCGCGTCGGCACGGCGGAGCATGGCGACGGGGGCACCGATGTCATTGCGCCACAGTTCCTCGCCCGTTTTGGGATCGACCGCCGAGACCCGGATGCCCGAGGTGCCACGCAGCTGTCGTGCGTGCACCAGTGCATCGCCGATCGCCAGCGGTTGTCCGACAAACATGTCGCCTTCGTGTTTGAACCAGTCCGGGACGACTCGGGCGCGGTTGACCTGCAGCTCGTAGCGTCCGATCCGCGATCCGGTGGTCCACATTTGACTGCGTCCGACGGCCATCTGTGTCAGCGTCGGTGTCCCGTACGACGCGAGTTGTTTGGCGACGACGGAGACCTTGTCCGTTTCACTGGTGACTTCGATGTCGAACACGGAGATTTCGCCCAGGTCGGTCAGCACCACCAGGCGGCGTTGCTGGGCCACGATCGGCGGCACGACCACGTTCCCGCTCATCCGCACCGGGTCCTGGACCTTGGTCACGTTCGCACCGTTTTCGTCCACGCCCAGAATATGAACCAGGCAATACTCGGGGCCTTTGTTTTCGATCACAAACAGGTGTTCCAACAGCGGCGTGGGCGGCACCGCGATGGTGCCCGCTTTGTGCCCGACGTAATAGCTTTGAATGCTGTCGCCGTTGTTGCTGTCCAGCACGTACAGGTTGCTGTGGTCGCCGGGGATGTAGGCGATTGCGGCGCGATCGTCGACACCCGGTCCGACCTCCAGCGATTGGGGGATCTGTTGGGCCCATTTGGCATCACCGGTCGTCGCGTCCAGCTCGATCAATCGGCCGGACTTGGTCGAGATGAAAATATCGTTGTCGCTGACAACCGGTTGGTTGAACGGCTCGCCGATCTTGACACGCCAATCGACATCACCGCTGCGCCCGTCGCAGCGTTCCACCGACAGGTCGCTCGATCCGGTCAGCAACACCGCGGTGCCGCCGTCCAGGCGGATCGGGCTGTGGGCCAGGGAGTTCCCGACGTAGCGTCGCCACAGCAACGTGCCGTCTTCGCCGTTGAAGGCCAACACGCTGCCTTTGGTTCGAATGAAGATCACTTCGTCACGCAAGTCGGGGACGCGATCACCCGAGCGTGCCGTCAACACGATCGGGTTCAGTCCGGTTTGCGTTTCGGCTTCGATCCGCTGGGGCAACGCCGCGGTGGTTTCGACCAGTTGCTGTTGAATCTCGCTGGCCTTGGCGATCAGCGTAGCCAGTCGTTCGTTGTCGCCGAGTTCGGGAAAGGAGCGGAGCAGCTCGTAGCGAACATCGTACGCTTCCTTGGTTTTCTTTTCGGCGAGCAGGGCGGTCATTTGATCGACCGCGGCATCGAGTTGTTCGTTGCGGTTGATTTCGCGTTCGACGCGGCCCCGTGCTTCGTCGATTTCTTTGAGTCGTCCGGAGAGCGTCGTCCGCATCGCGCCGGTCATGTATTGCGGATTGTTGGTCAACTCGATCTGCTCTTCCAACTTGTTCAAGAGCTCTCGTTTGGCGGTGGTTTCCGATGTTTCGTTGGCTTCGGTGACGATGTTTTCGGCGATCTTGACCAACAGCGCGGCCAGGTTGCCACGCTCTTCGTTGAGCCCCTCTTCGTCTTCGACGCTGGGCAGCTTTTGTTGCGCCAATTCCGTCGCGTAGGTCGGATCGGTCATGCCTTCGGCGCGATACAGTTCGGTCATGATCACGCGGGTTCGCGCCAGGGAACTGTGTTCATTGGCGTTGCCGAACGAATCGAGAAACTCCAGGTACTTCTCTTGTGCCGGTGTGTAGTTTTGGTTGTCGTAGAGTTCGTTGGCGATCTGGATACGTTCGTCAGCGTTGCCGCGGGAAAGGATCCAATACAGGCCGCCGCCGGAGAGGAGCAGGAATCCGATGATCCCCAAGAACCCGTAGATCTTGAAGGAGTCCCATTGGTTTTCTTGGGGGGCGGGTTTGGTGCGTCGGGCGCGGGGGCGTTCGCGCTGGGGGGCATCGGAAAGCAAGTCGTTGTCGGCGACGGGAACGGCTTCGACGGGGACCGCTTCGGCTTCGACGGGTTCGAATTCGGCGAACGGCTCGGCGGTCGTTTCGACCGGGATCGCTTCGACGGCTTGGACTTCGTCCGCCTCGTCGTCGATCGCGACCAAGTCGTCTTCGACGACTTCCGCCGCGGCGATCGTCGCGTCGTCGGCGTACTCGCCGCTCCGGATTTCGCCGATCAACTTGGTCGCTTGGAAACGGGTCAGTTGACCGTTGTCGACCAGTAGTTTTGCGACCGCTTCGGGGGTCACCCGCGCGCCGCCCTGGTCCAGTTGTTCGCGCAGCGCTTCGATGATCTCCTGGTCCAGCAGACCGCGTCGTTCCAGTTGATCGATCAGTTCGTTAGCAAGCATCGTGATAAAGAGAGTGGTTACGAGAAGTGGTTGACGAGCGATCCGCCGTACCGCCACGTGTTGTGTCCATGTGACCGAAACAATTGGAAAGCGGCACTAGTCGAATTCCTCGACTTGGGTGACCTGGGTTTCGGTGAATCCGGCGATGGTTCCGGCGTCCATCGCGTCGACCAGATACTGCAGCTTGCAGAGTTCGTGAACTTTGATGACCAACCTTGCCGGATTGCCGCTTTCGTTGGCACGCTTGAGGGTCGTGATCAGGTTTTGTTTGCCGGGCGTTTCCTCTTGCCAGTCCGTTGCCAGGACCAGAAAGGATCCGAATTCGTCGACTTGGACTTCGACCATTTCCAAGTCTTCCTCTTCCTCTTCGACGACCGTGGTGCTCGGTGCGTCGGTTTGTTGCCGCGGCATTTCGATCGACTTTTGCAGACTGAACGCCGCGGTCACCATGAAGAAGATCAGCAGCAGGAACGTGACGTCGACCATCGGGGTCATGTCCAGCTCTTCTTCTTCCCGTTTGGTTTTTTGGAAGATCGGTTCGTCATCGTCATCGTCGTCCAGTCCCGCGACGGTGGCTGCGGGCGCCGGACCGGCCGGTGGTGCCGGCCTGTCGGTCGGCGGTCTTTCCGTCGGCGGCGATGTGGCTGCCGCCGGGGGCGACACCGCTGCGACGGGCGTCGCCGCGACCGCGGCAGGGCCGGCCTCTGCCGCATCGGATGGGCCGGGCGGGCCGGGCAGGGGCGGCGGGGCGGTGCCCAGGTCGGCTTCGGGGACGTGAACCGCCGTGTCGCACTGCGGACAGCGCACACGACGACCGGCCAACGAATCGTTGACTTTGTTCGTGGCACCGCACTGGGGACAGGTAACTGGAATCGACATGCGTTGGGACGAGAAGAGGAGCTGTGTGTCTAAATCAATTCGGAAGCGATTTCGGTCAGCTGGAACTGTTGGAAGCCGGCGATCGTTGCGGCATCCATCGCATCGACCAGGGCCTGTAACCGGGCCGCCGATTCGACTTCGATCAGCAGGTCGGATGACATCGGTGTGGCGCGTTTTGCGGCCGCCAGTTCGCTCACCAATTCCTGTTTGCCGATCAGTTCCTTTTGCCAGTCGGTTGCCATCAACAAGAAACTGCCGTGCCGGTCGACGTGCAAACGCAACGGATCGTGGTCGCGGACGACGGCCGAGCGGCTGGCCTGGTCGTTTTCCGGGTTCGGCGTCTCGATCGCACGCTGCATCGAGAACGATGCGGTGACCATGAAGAAAATCAGGATCAAAAACGTGACGTCGATCATCGGCGTCAGGTCGAGTTCGGATTCGTTGCGGCGCGTCATAGTTCTTTCACCGCGATGTAGGTGGACGAAATGTCCTCGAATGCGTCGCCGATGATTTTCTGCACACGCGTCACCTCGCCGACCGTGACTTCCCCGTCGCCCATGATCATCACGTGGTTTTTTTCTTCCCCGCGGGTGGTCTTGAGTTCTTCGGTGATGTATTCGATCAATTCGGTTGTTTGGGTTTCTTCGTCGCTGCTGAATTCGGTTCCGTCGATTCGTTTCAGGATGACCTTGTCTTTGCCGGCCGGTTCGATGAACACGACCGCCGACTCTTTGGCGCTGATGGCGATACCGTTTTGTGCTTCGGGGATCTTTCCCATCTGGGTCGGATCCATTTTGGAGCAGACGACAAAAAAGATCAGCAACAAGAAGGTGATGTCGATCATCGGGGTGATGTCCATTTCGTCTTCGTCTCGCTTTTTGCGAGGCATTTGGAAATCGTCATCTTCCTCGACGTCAGGTTCCTCGATCACGCTACTCATGATGCGTTAGCGACCCCCGCTGCGAGCGAGTCCGGCTTTGAAGGCGTCCATGAAACGGCTGAGTCCGGATCCGACCAGGTCTTCCATCTTGGCGATTCGAATGTTGACGTTGGCGACCAGGATCATCAGCGGGATGGCGATCGCCAATCCGCTGGCGGTCGTCACCAGTGCGACACGGATATCGCCGGCCAGCTTGCTCGGTTCGACCGACTCGGCGGTGGCCAGGGTTTGGAACGCGCCCATCATGCCGAAGACGGTTCCGAACAACCCGATCATCGGAGCGGCTTTGATCACGGTGCCGACCCAGCTGAGTCGATAATCCAGATCGCTCATGACGTCACGCTGGAACCGGTCCATCATGAACTTGCGGGCTCGGTTGTACCCCAGGTTGCGATGGCTGACGGCCAATTCGATGATCTGGGGCAACGCCCGGGCGTCGCCTTCGCAGTAATCGATGGTGCCTTCAAAATCGCCGGCCTGAATCATCTGTTCCACGTCGTCCAGGAACTGGTCTTGTTCGTCTTCGGACTTGAACCGTTTTTGTCCGACGCGATTCCAGACGACGACGATGCAGTACAACCCCCAAAGTGCCACCGCCGCGAGTGCGAGGTAGGTCGCATCGGCGATCATGTTGAAAAGCGAATACGCAAGGATCATTGACATTCGTGTCTTTCCCGTTGATTGATGAGTTGAGAGGTTTCGTTTTGAGGGCAGGTCGGTCGGGCTGAACCCTTTCAGCCGAACCTTGGTTTTACACGGTCGCCTGGTTTTACACGGTCGCCTGGTTTTACACGGTCGTTCGTACGGTCGATCCTTCCAGGTCATCTCCCGGGCGATCGGGTTCCCCCCGTCGATCAGCTCAGTAACCCTTTCGGTATCGTTGACTGACGATGCTGAAGGAGTAGCCGCCACCGTCGACGGTGCTTTCGAAGACGGTTTTGGCGATCGAGTGGGGGAATTTTTTTCCTTTTTCTTCGGCGTACTGCTTTTCCATGTTGGCCAACCGGTTTTCCAGATCCTTGGGGACGAAGCGAATCACATTTCGGCCGTTGACCTGGATGCCGGCGGCGGTCAGCAGTTGGCGGTCAAACTGCAGCAGCGGGTTGGAGAGTTTCCATGAAAAGTACAGCCGTTCTTCGGTCTTGGGCTGCGTGTTGACTCGCTTGGTCGGCGAGGTGGATAAGTTGTTGGCCATCTCAATGACGTTGGGGCCACCGCCCCCGAAGGCGGCCAGTTCGATTTTGTAAAAATCCAGTTGTTTGGCGTAGTCTTTTTTGCCCTTGGCATTGAACGTCAGCTCCCAGCGTTCCCAGCGGCCGATGATGTCGTCTCCCTCACCCATCGGTCCCGGCGGTCGGCTGTCCCCCTGGCCGGTGCCCTGCGTCGAGGCGGTGGCGTTGGTGTCGGCGGTCGTCAGCGAAGCGGCCACGCTGCTGACCGCGTCGGTGACCGCCTCGATCGTGTCGGCCAGCGTTGGTTCCATCAAATCCTCAACCTCTTCGGCCCCCGGTGGTTCGAAATCACGCTCGAAACCCTCTGGGTTCTCACCGCGGCCGGGCGGGTTTTCGATGATCGGTGCCAACGCGATCGGTTTGGGTTCCCCGCTGAGTAGCCAAACGACGAACATCATGAACACGAACGCGCCGAGAAACAGGATCAAGGCCAGGAACAGCGAGGTCACCGAGTCGAAACGGCTGAGCTTGAGTTTTTCACGCTCGAGCTCCCGCTCCAGCCGGGCCGCATCCAGTTGGTCCGATTTTTCTTCCTGCTCGACGATGGTTGACATCTTTTTTTAACTACCTCCGTCCCTGCTCGTGCGGCCGGAATTCGTGATGCGTGTCTCGACCCGAACGGGACGACGGCCTGCCAGACGATGGGCTGCCGGGGGCGTTAGTGTGATCGGAAAACCCATTGGCCGCGAGTGCAGGCAGGGAATTGGTCTGAAAAGTTGGCAGGGTCGTCACGTCGGTAAGGAAATCGCCGTTTAGAGAGGTTTTTCGAGCTATCATAAGCTGTCGGACGCATCTGCAAAAAGTCGCCGTCGCAATCGGTGTTGTCTCAATTGAAATTTGTCTCGCAGTGAACCAATTGACGAACCCACGCATCATACCCTAGGATCCCCGCAGATCGAATGAATCTTCCAGCTGGTCAGGTAGCTCAGTTGGTAGAGCACGGCCCTGAAAAGGCCGGTGTCGCCGGTTCGAGCCCGGCCCTGACCACTCTCTTTCACTCGCTGTGAAGGCCTCGACCCTCTCTGGTTTCGCCAGGCCTTCGTGCAGGTCGCCGCCCCATCGACGGCCCCGCCCCGGAAAAAGCGATGATCCCACTGCGATGATCCCACTGGGACGTGTCGTGTGGCGAGAGGATTCTGCTCGGCATTGGCCCCCAACGCTCTGCCGGAATCTCCCTGCCCCCGATGTCCGGAGCGTCCGCGTGATGGACCGACTGGTCGTCCTCAGTTGTGGGCGACGGCCGAGCGGTTGGGCGAACAGAATTTTTTCGGATTTTCGATTGATTCGCAGGCGGCTGCCACGGAACCGTCTGTGGAGACACGCCCTGGTGCTTGGCCCAGATCGAATTTCGGGCAGAACCGCAGGTTGTTGCGCAGGTTGTTGCGCAGGGGGGGCCGGTGCGTTTGATGGGACGGTAAGACTCCCGCTGAGCTGGGTGGCTTGAGATCGCCGGCAGGGGAAGTTGTCTGTCTATTGCCACGTCGAGACAGCTTTTCGCGCATCCGCCTGCCCAAAAATACGCTCTGCTGGCTAAACTGACGTCTCGCCTGTCCGCATGTCCCGATCCAAAGACTGGAAAGACGTGGAAAATTCATCCGAAAATCAGACGGCTTCACATCACGGCAGCAACGAACAGTGGGGGACTCGGATCGGCGTGATCTTGGCCGTCGCCGGTTCGGCGGTGGGGCTCGGCAACTTCTTGAGGTTCCCCGGCCAAGCCGCTCAAAACGGTGGCGGCGCGTTCTTGCTGCCCTATTTTATCTCGTTGTTGGTCCTAGGCATCCCGCTGTGTTGGGCCGAATGGACGATGGGGCGTTATGGCGGGCACCATGGTTTCAATTCGTCACCGGGGATTTTTAGCGTCGTTTGCCGCAACGCCAAGGCACGTTACCTGGCGGTTCCGGCACTGCTGATTCCGCTGGTGATCTACATGTATTACGTCGTGATCGAGGCTTGGTGTCTGGCGTATGCGTTTTCGTACTTAAACGGTTCCCTGATGCTCGGCGAAGACGCCGAGGCGTACGGTTCGTTTTTCGGCAGCTTTGTCGGCAGCGGCGAGGGGCAAAATGGCGCGGCGTTTCGGGGCGAGTCGTCGCTGCTGTACTTCGTGATGATCACCTTCGTGATCAACTTCATTTTTATCTATCGAGGCGTCGCCAAGGGGATCGAGACGTTTTGTCGCTTTGCCATTCCGTTGATGGTCCTGTGTGCCCTGTGCGTGCTGGTCAGGGTGCTGACCTTGCCGGCCGACAAAGTGAATGCGGGATTGGGATTCATGTGGAACCCAGATTTCTCGGCCTTGTTGGATTCCAAGACGTGGCTCGCCGCCTCCGGCCAGATCTTTTTCTCCCTGTCGGTCGGATTCGGGGTGATCGTCAACTACTCCAGCTACCTGAAAAAGAAAGACGACGTGGTGCTCAGCGGATTGACCGCCTGCGGCATGAACGAGTTTTTCGAAGTCTGCCTGGGCGGTCTGATCACGTTGCCGGCCGCGTTCATCTTTCTCGGTGCGGCGGCAGGGGATCAGGGGACGTTCGGCCTGGGGTTCACCGCGCTGCCCAATGTGTTCGCGCAGATGCCGGCCGGACGGTTCTTCGGGTTCCTGTGGTTCTTCATGTTGTTCCTGGCCGCGATCACCAGCAGTTTGTCGATGCTGCAGCCGGTGATCGCGTTCTTCGAAGAAGGTTTCGGGATGCAGCGTGGCGCGTCGGTGTCGCTGTTGGGCATCATCTCGCTGTCGGGTAGCGGATTTGTGATGTACTTTTCCGCGGGGCTGAAAGCACTCGACACGTTCGATTTCTGGGTCGGCACGTTCTTGATCTTCGTGCTGGCGATGGTCCAAGCGGTGATCTACGGCTGGGTGTTTGGGATCGAGCAGGGTGCAAAAGAATCCAGTCAGGGGTCACACATGAGAATCCCGACCGTGGTGCAGTACATGTTGAAGTATGTCGTGCCCGTTTACTTGGGCGTGATCTTCATCGCGTTCGCCTGGGAAAACGTGTTGGATAAAACCGATCCGGAAACGGGAGCGGTCACGCAAGGTTATCTGTCCAAGATCGCCGGCGATGAGGTGATCTTGATGTCGTTGTTATTCATCGGAGGCACGATCGCGTTCCTGACCGTGATGGTGCACGTCGCCGGAATCCGTTGGCGTCAGCAGGGACGGTTCGACCAGATGGAGTGAAGTTGCAAGTTCGAAGTTTCAGGTTCCAAGTTGTCCTGAAACCTGAAACCTGAAACCTGAAACCTGAAACCTGAAACCTGAAACCTGAAACTCAAATGAACATCTACGGTTGGATCGTGATGGCCTGTTCGGTCGGGTCGGTGGTCACGTTGTTGACGTATTGTCTGTACCGGGTGATGACCCTGCCGCCGGTACCGGATGACGATCCCGAATGACGCATCGGGTTTGCATCATCAATGTCGTCGGGCTGACCGCTCGATTGCTCGCCGACGCACCGGCGATTCGGTCGCTGGCGGGGAATCCGCCCACCGGCGAGCTTGCCGCGGGCGGTAGACAGTTCATGCCGTGGACCAGCCCGCTGCCGGCGGTCACCTGCACGTCCCAGGCAACGATGCTGACCGGGCTGGCCCCGCGCGATCATGGTGTCGTCGGCAACGGCTGGTACTACCGCGAGACCCAGGAGATTCGGTTCTGGCAACAAGCCCGCTCGTTGGTCCAGGGGCCGGCCTTCTATGACGAGTTCGAAACCGCCAAGATGTTTTGGTGGTTCAACCAATCGTCGACGGCACGTTACAGTTGCACGCCGAAGCCGCATTATGGCTGTGACGGCAGTAAAGTCTTTGACGTGCTCGACCACACCGAGTGCGGTCTCACCGAACGGCACGGCGCGTTTCCGTTTTTCACGTTTTGGGGGCCCGGTGCCGGGTTGCCGTGCAGTCGCTGGATCGCGGAGGCCACCGCGACGGTGCTGCGTGAAAAACAGCCCCAGGTCACGCTCGCCTACCTGCCGCATCTGGATTACGACTTTCAACGATTCCCCGATCACGACCCGGCGCGGGTGGCCGAAGTCGACCAGTGTGTGCAGACCATCCTGGCCGCCGCCGACGAGATCGAGGCACAGGTGGTGATCGTTTCAGAATACGGCTTGGTTCCCGTCGAACGGCCGATTCACATCAACCGTGTGCTCCGTCAGGCCGGCTGGCTGTCGGTGCGGAACGGGCCCTTCGGCGAAGTTTTGATGCCGGGGGAATCCAAGGCGTTTGCGGTCGCCGATCATCAGTTGGCGCACGTCTACGTCAGCGATCCCGGTCTGGTCGCCTCGGTGCGAAAGGAGCTTGAAGCGGTCCCGGGTATCGGCGGCGTCTTTGATCCCGGTGATCTGGAACTCGATCATCCGCGCAGCGGTGAGCTGATCGCATTGGCCCAGCCCGATGCCTGGTTCACGTATTACTACTGGAACGACGACGCGCTGGCGCCCGATTTTGCCCGCACGGTCGATATCCATCGCAAGCCGGGCTATGACCCTTGCGAGTTGTTCATGACCAGCAAGGTGCGGATGGCGGCGAGGTTGTTGCAAAAGAAACTCGGCATGCGCTACAAGATGGACGTCATTCCGCTCGACGCCAAACTCGTCCGCGGCAGCCACGGTCTGCATCCCGATCCGATCGACGGCCCGGTCATCATCGGACCGTCACACGATCATCCGCTGCCTTCGGACATGCGCGGCTTTGCGGGGTACATCCGGTCGTTGTTGGGCGCCGGCTAAACGACGATCGGCGAATAAGTGGGAGAGGCTTCCAGCCTGTCGATGCTGAAGTGACAGGCTGGAAGCCTCTCCCACCTTTAGACATCCGACACGAGTATTCCGCTCGTTGCTAAACGCGGCGGAGCCGTCTGCGGTGTCGATCGGTATCAGTCACGTGGCTGAACCGTTCGCAGGCAGTCGCAGATGATTTTCGGATCCAGGGTGACCTGTCGGGTATCCGCCGGATTTTGCGGCGCGCGTTGGAAGCCGCTAAGCTAGGCTCTGTCCCCGCCCGCACCTATTCCCCCCTCATCACCGGATCGCCCGGCTGCTTTCCCAAGTCGCTCGGCTAGCCGTTCGCAACATGATGCACGCCCGACGCAATCGCCCCTTCTCTTTGCCCAATCGTGCCGCCCGGCGACAGCATCGACAGTCTCGGCGCCGAATGCTTTACCAGTCCTTGGAGGCACGCCATTTGTTGACGGCGTCGGTGGAAGGCATGGTGTTTGGTGATTCGAACCAAGACGGTATTGAAAACAATGCCGAAACGGGGATCGCGGGCGTCACGGTCTATGCCGACCTGAACAGCAACGGCGCACGGGACGCCGGCGAACCGTTCACGCAAACCACGGCCGATGATCCGGGAACGTCGGGCGTTGACGAACTGGGGCGTTATGTGCTCGGTGGTTTAAGCGAACAGGCCCATCAGGTGACGATCGAGTTGCCGGCCAACACCCGGCAGACGGCGCCGCTTTCGCCGGCGACCAGTTCAACGCTAAGCCTGTTCGAAAACGCGCCGCGGCCGACACAGACCAGCGGATCCGGACCACGAGAGATACAAGTCTCACCGGATGGCCGATTCGTCGTTCTCGGTTGGGATCAAGGGAGACGCGTCACCACATTCGCGCGGCGGGTACAAGACGGTCAGTTGACGTTCCAATCGGAACTCTATGGCACGTCGCTGTACGGGCTTCGACGCGGCGTCTTTTCTGCCGACGGGGGTTACTTGTACGTTCCGGCGGAGTACTCCGACGCGATCAACGTGTTGCAGATGGACTCGTCGGGCGCGCTGTCAGTCGTTCAATCGATCACCCTCAACGATGATGTCAACCTGGATCGCGTCAACGCTTTGGCGATCGCACCGGATGGATCACAATTATTTGCGACGTCGACAACGACGAAGTCCCTGCTGATCTACGCGATCGATTCTGCCGCCGGAACACTCACGCACACTGAAACGTTTACACAGGGCATCGACGGTGTCGTCGGGTTGGACTTTCCCGCACAGCCACGTGTTTCGCCAGACGGAACGTTGGTTGCGGTCGCGACGCAGGGCAGTGGGAACCCACTGACGTTGTTGGACCGTGATCCGGCGACGGGAGTCGTCACTGCCAGTGGAGCCAGTCTGTCGCTGGGATCGAACCGCGACGTCGTCTTTTCCGACGACGGTCGATTCCTCTACGTTGCCGATTTTAATGGTCGTCTGTGGACGCTGACACGGGATCTGGCCACCGGCGATGTCCAAGTCCAAGGGTCGATTGATTTGGGACCCAAGCGTTTGGACAAACTGGTGATGCGTCCCGACCAAGCCGGGATCTATGCGACGTCCAGTTACACCGATTCGCTGTTGGCATTTGATCGTGATCCGATCAGCGGCGCCGTGACGTTGAACCAAACGTTCGACTCAATCGACGTGCCAGGCATGGCCAATGCCGAAGGCATCGCGATCAGCCCCGACGGGCAGCACCTCTATCTGGCGTCCCAGGGCAGCAATCGAATGCAGACGTTCTGGACCAATCCCACCGGACGTTCCCCAGTCGCGTCGCTGGTCACCACGGTGGATGGGCAGTCGGTCACTCAAGTCAACTTTGCAGTCGGCGACGCATCGCCAGGTGTGATCTCATTTTTAACGACGTCGGTGAGTCCCGCACCCGCCGACCAAGTGGATTTCACGCTTGTTTTTGACGAAGCCGTGTCGGGTGTGGGCGTCGACGATTTTCAACTGTTTGCCAGCGGGCTGGATCATTCTGCCATCACAGCGGTCACCGGGGGCCCGACTGAATTCACCGTCAGTGTGTCGACGCCGGATTACGCAGGCAATTTGCAACTGCAGTTGATCGATGATGACACGATCGTGGACGTCGATTCGATCCCGATCGGCGGCAGTGGAACGGGCGCGGTCGTCAGTCGCACGGACGCATTACACGTGGATTCGCTTCCTCCACAGGTCGTCGCGATTGCGGCTCCGCCCGGTGTCGCTCCGCTGCCACGCCGGCTTGATTTTTTTGTGACGTTTGACGAGCCGGTCAGCGGCGTTGATGTCTCAGATTTTCAAACCGTCGACGTCGGCGGGGCGGTGGGAAGCGTGGATGCCGTCGTCGCAACAGGCGATGCCCGTGTCTATCGCGTCGAAGTCGGTGTCAGCGGCACAGCCGGCAGCGTGTCGCTGGCGCTCGTTGACGATGACACGATCGTTGACGTGGCGGCCAATGCACTCGGTGACGTCGGCACGGCCGGCGGCGGTGCCGGTGACGGATCGTTCCAATCTTCCGCCGTTGTAATCGACGATGCCGCGATCCGTGGCCGTCTGTGGATCGATACCAATGCGGACGGACTTTACGATCGCGACGAATCGGGCGCGGGCGGCATTACCGTCTACGCGGACACCAACACAAACGGTTCCCGAGACGCCGGCGAACCCGTGGTGATCACGCAAAACGACGATCCGGGGACGAGCGAGATTGACGAAACCGGGACCTACGAATTGACGGGTCTGGCGGCCGCGACGACGTATGCCGTGCGAATCGATTCGCCACAGCATCGACAGACCGCGCCGGTTTCTTACGCGCAAGACGACGGGCTGTTGACCGTCGCGGACTCCCTTTTCGCCGGCGTCAATTCGTCCGATACGCTGTACAACGTTGACGGAATCACGCTCACCGCCGACGGCAAACATCTTTATGCGTTGTCACCGTACGGATCCAAGCTGGCGCTTTATTCACGCGATTCGGTCAACGACCCGTTCGCATTGCAGGCGACTTGGTCGGACGCCAGTCCGGGGTTTGCGGGTCTGGGAAGTCCGTCGCACTTGATCTTTGATCCCGACGAACAATTCGGGTATCTCGTCGCAATCAATACCATCTTTGTCGTCCGTCGCGATGCGGCGACCGGCGAACTGACCGTCGTGGATTCGGTCGAGGGCGCGGTCAGCGATAACAGTGCGTTCGATCGAATCCGTTCTGTGGCGATCAGTCCCGACGGAGAGTATCTGTTTACGGCGGGCATGTATAGCGACACGGTTTCCGTTTATCGGATCGACGATTCAACGGGGCTGTTGCAACCGATCCAAGAACTGCGCCAGGGATTCGATGGAGTCGATGGGTTGGACTATCCCGATCTCGTTCAAGTCACGCCCGACGGCGCTCAGCTCTTCGTGCATTCGTATTTTAAGTCCAGGCTGACCGTTTACGACATCACCCCGGGAAGCGGTCGTCTAGTCGAGTCGCAGTCGTTCCCGGGAATCGGATCGTCGACCGATATCGAGTTTTCTCCTGACGGAGAATTCGTGTATTGCTCCAGTGCGTCCGGCGGATCGAATAAGGTCTACATTTTTAAACGGGTCGCCGGACAGTGGACGCAGCAGCCCACCGCGAGCGTCGGGCTGCTCACGCCGCGCGACTTGGAGATCAGCGCCGACGGACGATTTGTTTATGTCGCCGACAATGGCATCAGCAAGATCGTTGTTCTCTCGCGTGACTCCCAGACCGGTGAGCTGACATCGCATCAAGTCCTGAATGATGATTTGCCACACGACTCGCTCGGTGGAGTGGAGTTCGTCAAGCTATCGCCCGACGGACGAGAGTTGTTCGCGGCAGCGGCAAGCGATCACAGTCTGACTCGGTTTACACGACTGAGCGGCAACGTCACGGCCCAGCCGATCACGGTCACGACGACGCGACGTGAGACGACCGGTGTCGATTTTGGAATCCGCAACCTGTCTCCATCGGTCACGGATCTCAGTCCCGCCGTCGCCGGTCCCATCACCGACCCGACCGTCACGTTTATCGCGACCTTCGACGAACCGGTGACCGGAGTCGATTCGACGGACTTCGTGATCGAGTCAACCGGCATCACCGGCGCGACGATTGTTGAGGTCACCGGCGGTCCGACGCAATTCAACGTCTTGGTCAACACCGGCAGCGGCGACGGCACGTTGCACTTGCGGTTGCTCGATGACGACTCCATCGTCAACGCATCGCTCGAGCCGCTCGGTGGAGTCGGTGTGGATAACGGGGGGATACTTTCGGAATCGTTGGCGGTCTTGAAATCAGGATCGATCAGCGGCCGGATGGTGTTGGATGCCGACGAAGACGGCTACGCGGACCTGGGAGAAGTCGGGATCGCCGGAGCGACCGTGTTCGTCGACCTGGACGCCGATGGAACACTGGATCCGGGCGAACCGTTTTCCATTTCCATGGGTGACGATCCGGCCACGACCGGCGAGGACGAAGCGGGCACGTATCTTGTTCAAGGCGTCGCTGACGGCGAACACACCGTCGTCGTCTTGCCACCGCCTGGGTTTGAATTGACCAACCCGGCGACACGCGCGGCTCCGATCGGCAGCACCTATTTTGTCAGAGCGATCAAGGATGGGACGTCCGGCGCCAACTACTTGGACGAAGCCGCCGGGGTGACGACCAGTCCCGACGGCAACTTCCTTTACGTCGCCTCGTACAACGACGATTCGGTCACGGTGTTCTCACGCAATGCCGCGACCGGACAACTGACCGTCGTCCAGCAGGTCGTCGACAACGTCGGCGGCGTGTCCGGACTGTGGGGCGCCCAGTCGATCGCGATCACCCAGGACGGCGAAAATCTGTACGTGGCTTCGGCGCTCGATGATGCCCTGGTAATGTTTGATCGAGACCCGCTGACCGGGCAGTTGTCATTCCTGGGAAAACTGACCGACGGAATCGGCGGCGTGGACGGCTTGGACGAAGCCGTGGGCGTCCAGGTCAGCGACGACGGAAAGCACCTGTACGTCGCGGCGTTCACCGATGGCTCGGTCACCCTGTTTACACGCGACCCGTCCACGGGGCTGGTTTCTTACACGCAGAAATACGTCGGCAATACGAGCGGCGCCTTTGCCGCCGAGTTCAGTCCTGACCAGCGGCATGTGTACGTCTCCGGGGCCGGCAGTTCGGCGATCACCGTTTATGACCGTGACCTTTCCAGCGGATTGTTGACCCTGAAACAAACCGTCCGTCAATCGGATGCGTCCGTCGATGGGCTGTCCGGAGTATCCGGTCTGTCGGTCAGCACCGATGGAAAGAACCTGTACGCGGCCGGCTATTTCAGCGACAAGCTTGCGGTATTCGACCGAGACACAACGACAGGTTTGTTGACGTTTCATCAGACGACGGCCGACCCCAATGGGACGTCGTCGTCCGCCCGGCCCATTTCGGTGCTGGCCAGCCCGGACGGACACCACGTCGTGGCGATGTACGAAGCGTACGATGCCATCGAGATCTTTCGACGTGACGCATCGACCGGCCAGCTGACTTCGTTGCTGCGATACCGCGACGGATTGGGTGGTGTGGACGGGCTCAACGGTGCTTGGGACGCCGAGTTTTCCAATGACGGTCGGTTCTTGTATGTGGTTGGTGCCTACGACGACGCGGTCGTGATATTTAATCGTAACGCGGGCGAGTGGGTCGCGACGGCGATCCAGGCGAATGTCTCGACAGGATCAACAACCGTTCTGCCGGGCTTTGCCGCTCTCAACGTGGCCCCGCAGGGTGTCTCGATCGACTACGTCGGAAGCGTTCCTGCGACGGCAAACACCATCGATGTTGAGGTGACATTCAGTGAACCCGTGGTCGGGTTCGACACCGACGATCTGCAACTCGGCGGGTCTCTGACCTCGGCGGCGGTGACCGGGCTTGTCGGATCCGGCGACAGCTACACCGCGACGATCACGTTGGCCGCCGAGCAGGGAACGCTGACCGTCACGGTGGTTGATGACGGTTCCATTGACGATTTGTATGGTCTTGACCTGGGCGGTCCGGCAATCGGCGACGGCACGTTTTCATCGCCAGCGATCGACGTCGACCTGCTCGCTCCGACGGTCGAGTCGATCGAGAATGTCTATACCGATTCGACCTCCACCCGTCGACTTGAATTTGTGGTGACATTCAGCGAGCCTGTGAGCGGTGTCGACGTCGGCGACTTTCAAGTCAATGCCACGGGTTTGACCGACGTCACGATTGAATCCGTGACCGGTGCCGATGATCGCTACACCGTTGTGGTCACCAACACCGCGGGCACGGGAACGATCTCGCTGAATCTGGTCGATGACGACAGCATCATTGATGTTGTCGCTTTACCATTGGCTGGAGCCGGTCTGGGCAATGGGGACTTTGCCAGCTCTGTTGAGTCGGTCGAGCCGGCGGTCGTGAACGGGCGGATTTTCCATGACGAGGACGACGACGCCTATCAGGATGCTTCCGAACCTGGGATCGCCGGGGTCATCGTCTACCTGGACGAAAACGGCAATGCCGTCCGCGACGCGGGCGAACCCTTCGCCGTCAGCAGTGCCGACGATGCAGCGACCATCGACATCGACGAATCGGGGACGTATTCGATCACGACCGATCAAACCGGACCGGCAACGATCGCGATTGAAGTCTCGGGCACGCAATTCCTGCAGACCGCACCGCGTCAGTTCACCGGCGGCAGCGGATTTCTGAGCCATCAACAAACGATCACGACCGATCCCTTGCAGGTGACCGTGTTCGGCAACTATGGCGTCGAAGTCTCACCGGACGGGAACTTCATCGTGCTGCAGGTCACCGATGATGGCGGCGGTATCGCCGTCTTTGGGCAGCATCCCGGCGGAACGCTGGAGTCGTTGCACTGGTATCCGGCGGGCAGTTTGGCCGATCTGGGCGATCCGCAATCGCCGACGTTTTCACCCGACGGAAAGTTCTTGTTTCTCTACTCAAAACAGAGCAAGCAACTGCAAACCTATGGATTTGACTTGAACGACGGTTCGCTCACGCAGGTCCAAAGTCTGGATCTGACAGCGGCGGGAATCAGCAACACCGCTTCCCAGGATCTGCGGATCAGCCCCGATGGGAAGAACTTGTACGCGACGTCTTATACCGATAGCACACTTCGGGTGTTTGGCGTCGAACCTGCAACAGGCGTTGTCACGCCGCTGCAAACCTTCCATGACTGGGCCGAGACGCCGCGTCTGCAAAACGCGTCCGGGCTGACGGTTTCACCCGACGGCAGACATGTCTATGTCGGCAGCTTTGCCGAATATTACATCAACGCCTTTGAACGGAATCCGGTCGACGGAACACTTACCAAGATCCAAGAGTTACCCGATGTGCGCCGTCCTTCGCGATTGCTGAGCTCCGCCGATGGAGAATTTGTGATCGTCAGCGGTTGGGACACGTTCAACAATCAGGACTTGACGACGCTGCGACGTGATCCCGCCACGGGACTGCTAAGTGTTTCTTCCCGCCGCGTGATGCCGGCGACGCCCAAGGGTGCTTCCCTTTCGCCGGACGGGAATTCCTTGCACTACGCCGACGATGACTACGCGAACTTGAACACGCTGACTCGCGATCCGGCCACCGGCGCATGGACTGCATTGGATGTCTTGACCGACGATGTCGATGTGCCGGGCATGCGCGGGGTGGATGACACCGCCGTCAGCCCGGACGGGAAATACGTCTATGCCGTCAACGGATTCGAACGCAACTTACACCTGTTCACGCGGGACCAGGGGGTTCGCAGCGAATCAAATCATCTGACGTCCTTGAACTTTGGGGCGCAGAACGACGTGTTTGATTTCGGCGTGTTCAATCCGCCACCTGGTCTGGTTTCGGTGACATCCGACCGCAGCGATCCGACTAGCGAACCCTCGGCAACGATCACCATCGAGTTTAGCGAGTCGGTCAGCGGGTTCGATGAGGCCGACCTCTCGTTGAGCGCCGAAACGTTGACGGCATTTCCGGCCGCGACGATCGGAACGGTCGTTGGCGGACCGACCACCTACTCCGTAACGATCAACGGACTGTCGGGCGACGGAACTGTCTCCCTCATGCTCGACGATGACGACTCGGTCATCGACACGCTGGGTGGACCCTTCGGCGGAACGGGGGCCGGGACCATCGCGTTGATCTCCTTTGCAGTGGACAACGTGGCCCCGTTGGTCAGCGGCTGGTTGCCCGCTGCCGGGACGGTGACGGACGAATCGACAATCACCTTCACCGTCAACTTTGACGAACCCGTTCAAAACGTCGACATCACCGACTTCCAATTGGACGCGGTCGGAATCACGGGCGCGTCGATTCTTGAAGTGACCGGATCAGGTGACACCTACACCATCGACGTCAACACCGGCAGCGGTGACGGCACGCTGACGTTGCGGTTGGTGGATAATGATTCGATCATGGACGGCTTGACGCAACCGCTGGGCGGTCCGGGTGTGGGCAACGGAGATTCGAATTCCCATCCGGTGACGATCACCAAGACCGGCACGATTGAAGGAACGCTGTGGCATGACTTCAACGAGAACGGCGTGCAAGACTCAACTGAAGGAGGCGTTGCCGGGCTCACGGTTTACCTGGACTTCAATGACAACGGCCAGTTTGACACGGCGAGCGAACCGAGCACGGTCACCGCTGCCGATGATCCGGGGACCCTGCAAGACGACGAAGCGGGTCGGTATCAATTCTTCAGCGTCGCTCCGGGCGAGTATTCTCTTCGCGTGGCGTCCGCCGTGTGGAGTGCGTTCGAACGTAATGACTGGGAAAGCGTGACAGCTAGCACTTACACCGATCAGGGTAACTTTAACGCGGATAACAAGTCGCTGCGTCTGAGTCCCGACGGACGCCACCTGTACGTCTTCGACCACCTGTCGGATGCGATTGTGGTGTTGGTGATGCCGCAGTCCCCAACCGAATCGTTGACCGAGGTTCAAGTCCTGGTCGATCAATTTGTCGACGTCACCAACGCCGCCGGTGACATCGCGTTCACGCCCGACGGCGCGTTCATGTATGTCTCCGAAGACCAGACCGAACGCGTCGCTGTGTACGCACGAAACACCGGCGACGGCACGTTGGTGCGAAAACAATTGATCTATGTTCCCGACATCGGGCCGTATGCACTGGAAGTCTCACCCGATGGAAAACACCTGTACGTCGGCGGCGGCTACATCGCACCGTACGCAATTGATCCGGTGGAGGGGACGTTGACCACGCTTGCCGCCACCGGAACTCCGGCCCGGGTGCAGGACATCGTGTTCAACAGCGACGGCACCAAACTCTATGCGGTTGATTATGGCAACGTGCTGATGCGGGTCTACACGCGGGATCCCCTGACCGGCGGTATCACGCAAATCCAAGCGACGGATTCCCAGAGCAATCCGAATCTGTACAGCAATTGGTCCGCCGAAATCGCCGACAACGACCGCGACGTCTATGTGGCGGCACCGCTGAACGATCTGGTCTGGCATTTCCACACACTCTCCGACGGGCAGCTCTCCTACTTCAGCAAATTGGATCTCGATACCGACGGCTTACGCGATCTGCCGATGGATCTGCAATTGAGCCCCGATGGCGACATCGTCTTCGTCGCTTTGGGATTGGACAATGCGATTCAGTTGCTTTACCGCGCGGCCGACGGCAGTCTGACGCAGGGGCCGATTTACGGGACGAAAGATGCGACGATCAGCAACATCTATCAAAACACTTCTTCCTTGATGGCGGTCTCTTCCGCAGGTGATGCCGTCGTCCGCGTCAACAATCGAGATCAATCCATCGAGCTTTACCGCGCCGAACGGTCTGACGCCCTACGGGTCACGGTGGCGTCCGCGACGGTGGCCGATGCCGATCTCGCGGTCACGACACCGGTGCCGGAGTTCGTTTCAATCACGACGTCGGCGACGAGTCCCTGGACGGGGGAATCGTTGCAATACGAAGTCACGTTCAACGAAAGTGTCAGCGGAGTGGACGCCGGCGACTTTCGCATCGCCACTTCCGAAATCAGCGGCGCGGTGATCGATACGGTGACAGGAAGCGGGGTGACCTACACGGTGACCATCGACTTATCCGCCGCCTACGGTCGTGGTGATCTGTCGGTGGAACTCGTCGACGATGATTCGATCCGGAACGATCGCGACGTTCCGTTAACAGGCTACGGTGTCGGCACGGTGGTCGGCGTCTCACCGACGATCGACGTTCAATTGCCGGCGCCCACGATTGCCTCCATCGACTTCGCCGGCGGAACGGCGGATCAGCTTCAGTTCACGGTCACATTTGACCAAAGTGTGTCGGGCGTCGACGCGAGTGATTTTGGACTGGAGATCGTGTCGGGCTCACTCACAGGACTCTCCATCGCCTCGGTTGCCGATGGTCCGGTCAGTTACACGGTGACCATCGATTTAACCGCGGCCGGCGGTCAAGGTGAATTCGCTCTGTACCTGACCGACGACGACTCGATCATCAATGGGCGTTCGATCCCTTATGACGGGGTTGGCGTTTCAACCGAGACACCGAAGTCGGATCCCGTTGTGCTCGATTTTGTGAATCCGTCCGTGGTGTCCATCACGGCCAGTCCGTCACCGTTGCTCGATTACGCCGACCTCTTGTTTGAAGTGACGTTTTCGGAGCCGGTTGTCAACGTCGACGCCAGTGACTTTTCGGTTTCCCAGTCCGGTGTTTCCGGAGCTTCGATCCTCTCCATCACCGGACTCCCGGACGGAAAAACGTTTCAAGTGCTCGTCGATTCGGGATCCCTCGATGGCTCGATTCAGTTGTTGCTGGGCGACGATGACTCGATCGTCGACGCAACCGACAGTCCATTGGGCGGGGTCGGAGTCGGCAATGGAAACCACGCCAGCGAGATCGTCACCGTCGAACGATTCCCCCGACGTAGTCTGTCCGGACACATTTACTTTGATACCGACGGAGACGGTGTCCGCGACCCGGGAGAACGGGGTGTGGATGCCGCGGGTGTTTACCTGGATTTAGACAACGACGGGCATCGTGACGCCAACGAACCGGTCGGCACCGCGGCCAGCGACGATCCGCTGACCACGGACGTCGACGAGGGGGGATTCTATCGCTTCGGCAGCCTGGAACTGGGAGATTACATCTTGCGGGTCCGTCCGGATTTGCGTTGGATCGACGACATCAATGATTTCACCACCGTCACGCTCGAATTGTCGACGACCGAAGCCGTTGCCGACTTGGGAGTCACTGAAAACAAGGCAACCCTCAGCGGGATGGTCTTTGATGACACCGATCGTGACGGCGTGTTGGAGACGGGCGAACCCGGGCTGGCCGGCTGGACCGTTTATCTCGACGCCAACGGGAACGACCAATTCGACTCCGGCGAACGCACGACGGTGACCTCGGACGACGATCCTGCCACCGGGGAAGATGAAACGGGATGGTACTCGTTTTCGCCGCTCGAATTTCAATCGCACCGCGTTCGTCTGGTCAGTCGACCGGGTTTCTTTTCAACATCGCCGGTGTTTGTAGACCGGACGATCGTTGACGCCACGTCGATGGAAGTCGCCAATTTCGGGACCACACCCAACCTGACGCGAATCAGCGGCGCGGTTTACGGGGACACGAATGCCGATGGTGTTCGCTCGGCCGGCGAACTGGGTTTGGCCGATTGGACGGTGTTCCTGGATGAAAACCAGAACGGCCAATGGGACAGCGGCGAGCCGACGATGCAAACGTTGGCGGACGATCCCGCAACGACGGCCATCGATGAATCCGGGATGTTTGAATTCGCGACGCTAGAACTCGGCACGCACGTTGTCTACGCCAGCTTGCCGGTCGGGTACTTGAGCACCAGTCCCAATCCTGTGTCTGTCTCCTTCGCGGCCAGCACCGACACGGCGGACGTCAGCTTTGCCCTGACCACCAACGACACGACGCTCTCCGGATTCGTCTTTGACGACGTTGATCGCGATGGCGTCCGGGACGCCGGAGAAGCCGGGGTGTCCGGTGCGACGGTGTACTTGGATCTCAACGACAACGGCGGTCATGATGTGGATGAACCGTCCCAATTCACAGCCGTGGACGGGTACTATGAATTCCTACACGTCGTTCCGGGAAACCATGTTGTGCGCGCGTCTTTGCCGCGGTTCCACGAATCGACCATCGCCGCACATCAGGTCACGGCGGCTTTGAATCAGGTGATCACGGATCTGAATTTTGGCGCACGCTTTTTCGGCTTCGAGATCACCGGTACACAGTATGACGATCTGAACGACAACGGAGTTCAGGACCCCGGCGAGCCTCCGCTGGGTGGCGTTGTCGTATTTGCCGATTCGAACGACAACGGTTTTCCCGATGGCAACGAACCGCAGACCGTTTCAAACTTCAACGGCGAATACGTGCTGACGGGCACGCAGCCGGGAACGTTTGTCATTCGAGCGTTGTCGCCGGAGCACTATCGACCCAGTGATTCCTATCCCTCACGCGATCGACTGTTCGGCATTTCCGACCTGCATTCCCAGGTAGGCCAACGGCTGGTGCTCAATGAGTTTGATCCCGTCAGCGGTGCCGTGTTGGGCGAGTTCATCGTCAACGGGTCCGAAACGATCGAGACAGAACTCGCGTTCGATGGGCAGAACCTTGTCTTGATCAACAGCGATTCGCATGATCTTGTCCAGCTCGCATTCAACGGAACGACGTACCAGGAATTCAGTTTGCCGAGAGCTTTGACGGGCGCGCCCTACAGCACGTTCAACGTTTCTTCACCGATCTTTGTCGGTGGATTCTTGTTCGTCGTGGCAGGTTCGACGACCGACAACATGGGACTGTGGCGAACGGATCTGACGCCCAGTGGGTTGGGTGAGATCTATGCCTCGCAAGGAGACTGGGAATACCTCGGTCCGATCACGCTGAACAGTCCTCCTCCGACGCAGGGAGTGACCCTGTCACTTCAGCGTGCCAGCACAACGTCGGCCGACGGTCGGTCCATTTTGGTCGGCGTGAATGCCTCGGCATCCTTTGTGAACAATTGGCTGCAGATCGATCCGTTCACGCAAACGGCCGACTTGGTCAGCGATTTCAATACGGCCGACTATGAACGAGGCATGGCACGAATCGATGACGAAGTCTTTGTCGCCTACCCGGTTCCCTTTACGACCAATGCGGGCCAAATCCTCGTTTACGACAACACCGGGGCTCGCACCCGAACGCTAGACGGGTTCCTCCCGCAGCACGGCTTGGCCGGAGGTTTGTATCGTGACAATGGCGTCGTCGTGACGTTGGCCGAGCGTGATTCCATCACCGACGTCAACCATTTTCACCACGCCGAACTGGCTTCGATCACCGGCAACGTCGCGAAAGACCTCGACCTGAGCGGCACCCTCGATACCGGCGAACCTGCGCTGGAAGGCGTCACGGTCTACATCGACCTGAACGACAACAAACGATTCGATTCGGAGGAACCATCGGCCGTCACCGATCAAAACGGCGACTACACCATCGCCGGACTGATTCCCGATCGATACACCGTTGGGCAGGTTGCCCCGGCCGAGCATGACGGATTCGCCGTCGGGGAGCCGATCACCCGACTGTTCACTCAAGCGACCGACGGCGGCGTCTCGACGATCTATGAAATCGATCCCCAGTCCGGAGCCGTGCTGAACCAATTCCCGTCGCCCGGGCCAGTTGAAACGCACGCCGGGATGACGATTTACCAAGGCAATCTGTATCTGGCCAAATCCGATCAGCTATTCCAGATTGATCTCGACACCGGCGATGTGTTGGAGGCGATTCCGATCACACCGGGACCGAAAGACGCGATCGAAATTCGCGACGGTATCGCCTACATGACTCAATACAACGGCGCAGGAATCGAACAGTTCGATCTGCGACGTCGACGTCTGATCGCACAACTCGACGTGCATGCGATTAACAACATCACCGGATCGGGATACATCATTTTCACACGTGGCGCGGCGGTCGACCGTGAAAGTTTCGTTCTCGAGATGCGTTCGGGTACCTACAACGTTGACTTTCGCACGGGACAGATCATTCCGCACGCTCCGACGCACGCCTTTCCGTGGAATGCCTATCTGGCCGCCGCCGGTGGCGAATCGTTTACCTACGCCAGCTACGGCAGTTTATTGAGGACCAGCGCAACGACGTCGATGGAGCCTTACAACGTTCCGGGAGCCGTCACGTATCGTTCGATCACTTCGGTGGTTTCGGGGACGGTCAGTGATTACGGCGCCGAAGTGGATTTGCCGTCGGAACACATCGTTTGGGCGACGCAAGGCGAACCGACCACGGGCATCGACTTCGGAAACCAACCCGGTGTCGGGACGATCAGCGGCGTCCAATTCGAAGATCTAAACGGGAACGGCGTTCAAGATCCCGGTGAATCGCCATTGACCGGTGTGACGGTGTTCGTGGATGAGAACGCCAACGGCGTTGCCGATGCAGGCGAACCTTACGCTGTCAGCGCCGCCGACGGAACGTATTTGATCGTCGATGTCCCGCGTGGAGAGCACCTTGTTCAAGCGATTTCGCCACCGCATTATCAGCCGACCATCATCGACAGCGTGGCAGACCGTCTGTTCGGCGTCGCAAGGATCACGAACGCGGAAAGTCCGACGGGCTATTATCTGCAGATTCGCGAACTCAATCCCCTGACGGGAGACCGCTTGAATACCCTCAATACGGCAATCCCGGTTGAATTGCCGTACACCGCCGCATTCGACGGAACGCGATTGATCGTGATCGACAACAATCTGGATCTGTTGTTCGAAATCGGACTCGACGGCAGGCTGATCGATCAGGTTCCGCTTCCTGGGCAGGGAGGTTCAACGGTCTTTTCGCAAGGACCCGTCGTCATCGACGATACGATCTATTTAATGACCGTGGGCGGATCGATGCCGATGCAATTGATTCGTTACGACGCCGATGCCAATGCGTTTTACGGTGCGATGCCGATCTCACGCTACATTGACCCGGCCGCTGAGCTCAACGGATTGCCGCAGTTGTCCCTCTCGCTAAGTGAATCGCCCGACGGAAGGTCCATTCTCGCGTTTTCGAATGTCGATTCGCGTGTCTTCGTGATCGATCCGTTGACGGCTCGGATGACATCGGTGCTGGATCTGCCTCGGACCGATGATGGCGTTTATAGCGCCGCGGCGGTCGGCGGTGAGTTGTTCGTCCGTGCCGCGGGCAGTCAAGGCAACCTGGACGTGTATGACAGCCAATACAATTTGCTGCGGACGCACGGCAACACTGCGACGCCGGGAATGGGCGGCGGCGTGTTCGTCGATTCAGGGATCGTCACGACCGTCTCGACGACCAGCGGAGCGACCGAAATTGATTTTGGCCACCGCCGTGTCACGTCGACGTTATCCGGGACCGTGCTGGATGATCCCAACCATAATCGCGCCGCCGACAGTGGCGAAAGGTCTTCGGCCGGTGTACGCGTCTACTTGGATATCAATCGCAACGGTCGTTTTGACAGCGGTGAACCGGAAACGTTGACCGATGCCGATGGGGTGTATGCTTTCACCGGCGTTACGCCGGGCGATTACACGGTGCGCGTCGATCAGCCGGTCAGCTTAAAAGTGCTGACCGACACCGACGCCGTCGAACTGTATTCGCTGGAAGTCGATCAGGGCGTTTCGACGATTCGCAAGTACGATCCGATCACCGGCCTACTGCTTCGTGAGTTTCCCGCCCCCGGTACGAGCACGACCGATGCCGGATTGGCGCTCGACGATTCAGGTTTGTTCTATTCCGCCAATTCGACGCTTTGGAAACTGGATCCCGACGACGGAAGCGTCGTTGATTCGGTTCAGCTTCCGGTGGGAGCATATGGCGGTCTGGCGGCAATCGACGAGACGGTTTACGCGATCGATGCGTCGACAAACACGCTTTATAAAATCGACGTGTTCACAATGCAGGTGATCGAATCGATCGACGTCAATGCGGTGAACCCGCCGGGCCCGAGGGGCGTCGACTTCCAAGACAACCTGGGCGAGACGCCGGACGTGACTCGTTTGATGACACGTCTGCACTCCGGTGGTGGTACCATCGTCTTGGATCCAGGGACGGGAATCTATGAACCACGGATCCCGACCAACCTGGGGACGGCGGGGATCTCTGGAGCGGAGGGGGAAATCTACCGGGTCATCGGGGGAAAGATTCGTGTCGAGTCGTTCCTGGAAGGGTTGATTCGCGAAGTGGTGCCGATCCAAGCCCCCTACGGGATCGGTGCCGCTCTGGTCCCGTCAAGCGAGTACACCGTCCGCGCGGCGCCGGGCGTCAACCATCCGGCGTTGGACTTCTTTCAGCAGGTTGCCGAAGCGTCGATCGAAGGCGTTCTCTGGGATGATCTCGATGCCGACGGAGCGATCGATTCCGGTGAAAGCTTGCTGGCCGGCCGGACCGTGTTTTTGGACGACAACCGCAACGGCACGCTGGATAGCGGCGAGCCATTCGTCGTGACGATGGCCGATGATGTGGCAACAACCGAAGTCGACGAAACGGGACGCTACCGATTCGAAGACGTGACGCCGGGGATTCACAATGTTGTCCAGGTGCTGCCGGTTGGTTGGCGACAGACGTTTCCGCTGGCCGACGCGTTCGACGTTCATCGAATCGCCGAGAGTGGTTATGTGGCCGGCCAGAACAATGGCACCAATCGTTTCTACGATTCTTCCACCAGCGACGACGGCGCGTTCATTGCATTTTCGACTTTCAATGCCTTGTTGCCCGAAGACACCAATGCAGAAACCGACATCTATGTACTGGAGACGGCGACGAGTCAGTTGGAATTGATTTCTGTTTCCAGCGATGAGGTTGTCGGCAACGGCCGAAGTGTGCATCCAGTGATCAGCGCCGATGGCCGATTCGTCGTCTTTTTGTCCGCCGGCACAAACTTCGTTGCCGACGACAACAACAACGCGCGGGATGTCTTTGTCCGTGACCGCCAATTGGGCACCACTTCGTTGGTCAGTGCGTCCGACCCGAATTTGTCGGCCGGTGGTGCTTCGGGCAACGGAGGCAGTTTTGCCTATCGCTTTGGCGTCAGTGGCGATGGCCGCTACGTGACGTTTCAGTCAAACGCGACCGATTTGGTTCCCGGCGATACGAATGGTCTCGCGGATCTGTTCCTCCGCGATCGACAACTGGGGACGACCGAACGGATCAACCTTGCGCCCGACGGCGGACAGGCATCCGGAGGAGCGACCTATGACGGGCATATCAGCGCCGATGGCCGGTACGTCGCATTTTGGAGCTGGGCCGACAATCTGGTGCCCGACGATACCAATGGAGTCGCCGACGCATTCGTGTTGGATCGGCAAACCGGCATTACCGAACGGGTCAGCACCTCGTCCACCGGCGTGCAGAGCGATGACAACGCATTCGATGTCAGCATCTCCGATGATGGACGGTACGTCGTTTTCCATTCCCGCGCCAAGACGCTGGACGATGTGACCGGCAGCGCGGGGCCGCAAGTCTTCTTGAAAGATCGAAACACGGGCGAAATGAAAGTGTTGGGGCGTAATGCATCTGGGGCATCTCCCGACCAGGCAACCGTCACACCGCTGATCAGTGGTGACGGTCGATGGGTCGTGTTCAACTCCTGGGCCAACAACTTGGTGGACAACGATTCGGACGGCGGCAGCGACGCCTATCTCTATGACATCGAAGCGGACACGGTAACGTTACTCAGTCGATCGGTCTCGGGCGGCTCCGGCGACGGTCCCAGCGACTGGGTTCGGATCTCCAACGACGGTTCGACCATCACGTTCAATTCCGAGGCGATGAATTTGGAATCCGTACCACAGGGTGCCGGTCTTTTCCTTATCGACGTCCAGCAAGTGGCGGCGAGGACCAGTTGGCACTCCGTCTCGGTCGCCGCGGGGCAAGCCGTCGATGGTGTTCATTTCGGATCCGTCTACGATCCGGTCGCGCCGAGCGACATCGTGCTTTCGACGACGTCGGTCACCGAGAATCTTGAGACGTCAGCATCCGACGTGTTGATTGCACAGCTTGCGACAGTCGATTCCGACACACCGGCTGGACATGCCTTTGAACTGGTCCCCGGCATCGACGACGCCGACAATTCAAAATTTGTCATTGTCGGCGAGCAACTGTTCCTCAAACAGGGCGAAGTCGTCGACTATGAGACGCAGTCGGAGTATCGCGTTCGGTTGAGAGTGACCGATACAACTGGATTGACGTTTGAAAAAGCCGTGCGACTGGATGTGGCAGATGTGTTGGAGATGGCGCCGATTGACATGGGGGGCGGATCATCACAGCATTCCTCCATGAGGTCGCTGTCGATCGCGTTTGACACGCAGATTGACGTCGATCCGGGGGCGTTTTCTGTTCGCCATCGGGACAGCGACGGCGCGGTGGATGTCAACGTCTCGCTCGACCACAGCGGCGGAAAGACGACGGTGACGTTGACGTTTACCGGGACCTACACGGAACTCGGCGGATCGCTGGTCGACGGTAATTACCAATTGACGATCGACGGCGACAAAGTTCGCTCGACGGTCGGCGGCAGGACCTTCGACGGAGATGGCGACGGCGCCGGCGGAGGCCTGTATCAATTCGGCGAAGAAGCCGCCGACGGGTTCTTCCGCTTGTTCGGTGATAGCGACGGCGACCGTGATGTCGACGGCCAGGACTACGGACGATTCGGATTGACGTTTTTGAAGAACGAAGGCCAGTCCGGATTCGACGACGCATTCGACTCAGACGGGGACGGAGACGTCGACGGCCAAGACTACGGACGCTTCGGCCAACGCTTCCTGCGAACGCTTGGTTTTGAATGAGCGGGGGGCACACCCACACGTATGCCCGTGCCAATCACCCCCGTCCCCTTTTTGATGCCCCACCGCTGTTCTTCAAGAAGTTCAGATTTCCTTTGTGCGGAGCTTGGCGATGGTCTTTATCGGTCAACTGGCGGTCGTAGATTTCGCCCGGTTGGACCGGATGGTGCGCCTCGTCTGCCGTTGCCACAAGCTGCTTCAGGACGTCTGGATGGTCGTCGGCGACGTTCTGTTTTTCTTCGACGTCTTGGGAGAGGTCGTACAGTTCCCAGCTCCCGTTTCTGCCTCGATAGGCTTTCCATTGATTCATCCGCACCGCCGTCTGGCCCTGGTATTCCCAGTACAGAAAGGGGTGTGTGGGCTGATCGGGTTGCCCGAACAGGGTGGGGGCGAACGACAGGCCATCGGTGGCCGGGCACGCCGCGCCGGCGATGTCCGCGAGTGTTGGCATGATGTCCGGATAGTAGAGCAAATGATCCGATACCGAAGCCGGCTCGATTTTGCCCGGCCAGCGGACCAGATAGGGCACCTTGAGGCCGCCTTCATAGAGCGAGCCTTTCCCGGCGCGAAACCGTTCGCCGGTCTCGGGGTTCAGGTTGGGGCCGAAGAATCCGTGCGGCCGCTCCGGGGTCGCAAAATAGTCCTGCCCACCGTTGTCGCCGCAGAGAAAGATCACGGTGTTGTCGTCGATCTGTAACTCTTTCAAAAGGCCGATGATCTGCCCGAGCTGACGGTCGATCAGATGCATGAACGCGGCATAGACCTTGGCATCGTTTTCCGTCTGCTGGCCCGCGGTCCACGGCTTGTCTTTGAAGAGCTGCCAGGAAGGGTCGTCTTCATCAATGCCCCACAGACCATGGGGCGGCGTCCAGGGAAGGTAGCAGAAGAAGCTTTGGTCTTTGTTCTTGCGGATGAACTTCAGCGATTCGTCGAAGATTGCGAGTTGGGCATGGGTCTCGCCCTCGTAGAAACTCAGTCCGGGATTGCCTGGCAGCGGCACTTCCATACTGTTTCGAATCAGGTAGCGCGGATAAAACGTGTGGGCGTGGACTTGGTCGTAGTAGCCGAAGAACAAATCGAAGCCGTGTTGTTCGGGGACACCGGAGGTGCCGCGTCCGCCGATGCCCCACTTGCCGAACCCGCCCGTGGCGTACCCCTGTTGCTTGAGCATGCTGCCCAGGGTGGGTTCCTCTGCGCGAATCGGAGAAAATCCGTCGTTCTTTCGCATCGACATGTGTCCGGCATGGAGACCGGTTAGCAGCGAACATCGGGTCGGGCCGCAGACGGGAGCGCCCGCGTACGCATTGGTCAAACGGATGCCCTCGTGCGCGAAACGGTCGATGTTCGGAGTCAACAGATCGGTGTTTCCCATGTGCCCCGATTCGAAGTAGCCCCACTCGTCGAGCATGATGTAGATAATGTTGGGCCGCCCGGGCTCGGCGGCATGGGCCGTGGATCGCGAAGGGTCCATGGCCATGCCGGCAAGCACGATCCAAGCGGCTACAAACACCAGTGCATGATTTCTTTTCATTGGATACATCTTCTCTTTTGCCATACTCAAAACCACCGGACCTCGTGAGTCGTGTTCCGGTTCATGGTTTCGCTAAACACCGTAAACGTTGTTACTCGATCGGCCAGTCATCGGTGCGGAATGATGATGCGGGCAGTCCGGCCTGATTGGATAGATTGGTCATGTCGCCACTGCCCCATCCAAACCGCACGGCTACAGGCTTGGTGACCTGATCGCTGCGGACAACGATCGTGTCGCCGTCGATGACCGCGTTGGCATCGACAGGCTGGAAGCCTATCCCACCAATTTTCCGCGGATTGCTTAGTTTTGGAACGGCGTGCGGCCCGTGGGAGCACTGCGGCCGGATGCCTTTAATCTCGCCAGCAGGGCTTGCAGTTCTTTGCGTTTGGCTGCTTCCTTGAAATACAGATTGGTCGTCTCGCCGGGATCGGTTTTCAAGTTGTACAGTTGTCCAGGCGCATCCGGTGCGAGTTCGGGCAGCGCGTACAGCGCCATGTTGCCTTGTTCGTACCCATTGCCGCCGGAACCTTTGTGATCGAGATATTTCCAGTGTCCCTGGCGAATCTGAAACTCGCCACGAAAACTCTGCGTCAACAGATGGGGGCGAATCGGATCCGTTTCGGGCTGTTGTCCCAGCATCACCGGCAGCATGTCGAAGCTGTCGGTTGCCGCGTCGTCGGGCAGTGCAACGCCGACAACCGACGCGACGGTGGCGAAAATGTCGGTGGTGTTGGTCATTTGAGCCGTCACCTGGCCGGGCGGAATGTGTCCCGGCCATCGCGCGATGAAGGGGACGCGGTGACCGCCTTCCCAGCCGTCTCGCTTCATCCCTCGCCAACCGCCTGACGGATCGTGCTGGTGATCTTGCCGCATCCAATGGACGTGCAGCGTCTCGGCTCCGTTGTCAGAATTGAACATCACCAACGTATTGTCATCGATCTTCAGTTCCTTCAACAAATCAATCACGCGTCCGACGATCGCGTCCAGTTGCCAGACGAAATCGGCTCTCGGCCCGGCGTCGGTGACTCCGTTGAATGCGTCGGCCGGCAACACCGGTGCGTGAGCGATCTGAGTCGATAGCACGGCGAAGAAAGGTTTGTCGGGCGTTTGTCGGACGTGATCGGTGATGAAGGCTTTGGTCTTTTCGTAGAACAGCAGGTCGGCATTGATAAAGTCATAGCCCGGTGACTTCCAGCCTTCGTCGTTGTCCCACCGCCATCTGCCACCGGGGTTGGGCAGCGTGTCTCGTTTGTGTCGCTCACTGGCCGGAATCGGGACCATGCCGTTTTCGATGTAGATGTACAGCGGGTCGGTATTCGGACAATTGGGTGTGATGAACGATTCGTCAAAGCCTCTGGTGTTGGGGCCATCGATCAGCGGCGTACTCTTCTCGTAATCGATCAGCAGCGAGTTTTCGAAGCCGCCACCGAGACGCTGTCCGTCTTTGTCGAACCAGCTGAGTCCCACGTGCCACTTGCCAAAGACACCGGTGTGATAGCCCTTTTGTTTCAGCATGTCCGCAATCGTCAGCGTGCCGGGCTTTAGATAGCTGGGGCCGCTTGGTCCTTCGAATGCGCCACCGCCGCGGCCGGTCGATCGATAAATCTGCTGTCCGGAGAAGAGACCGTATCGCGATGGCGAACAAATCGTGGAGGGACTATGCGCATCGGTGAAACGAATGCCTTCGGCCGCCATCTGATCCAAGCGAGGCGTCTTGTAAGGCGCCTCGTCGTTGTAGCACGACAGGTCACCGAAGCCGAGATCGTCCGCATAGATCACGACGATGTTGGGAAGGTCATCGGCGGACCGAGCGAAATGGGGCGACACTAACGCGAACAGCCAGACGGCAGAGCAACCGAGAAGCGTGGCATTCTTCAAAACGTGTATTCTCCAAGTCGAATCGAAAGGACGCAACGATGGCGACGTCACAACCGCTGCGGCTGCTCGAAACCGGGATCCATCGGATCCGCTCCTGCAACCAGCAATGTCAGAGATTGTAACGTAAAGAATTTCCGAGACTCTTGCCGCACGCCACGCGGCCCTCCAACGGTCGGAATGTTGACATCACACCGAGGCAGTGGAGGAGAACCGTTGCGTTGCAGGCATCAACGAAAACTTTGGCGGAAGCGAAGTAGGCTGAACGCGAAGACGCAGCCTCCGAGGATCGCCATATAGAGGATCGAGTCCCAGACCGTGGTGATGTCGGCTCCCTTGATCAAGATCCCGAACGCCGCGTTGAGGTAGTGGTGCAGCGGTGACAAATACATGACGGGCAGCAGTGCGTCGGGCATCATTTCTGGCGGCGTGTCGCTGCCGGACAGCATAAACAGGATCGGCATCAGCGTGATGCTGACGATTCCCACCTGGCCCATGTTGCGAGTCAGGCTGGCGATTGCGATTCCCAGACCTGCGGCCGCGCCGGAAAACAGTGCGGTGACGCCCAAAAACAATCCGATATTGCCGCGCACGTTCAATGCCAACGCGCCTTCGATGATCAAAAACAATGACAAGACACTGGTCAACAAAATGATGCCGACCATCGGAACGATCTTCCCCAGCATGATTTGCAGCGGGCTCAGCGGCGAAACCAACAGCTGCTCCACGGTTCCTCGTTCTTTTTCCCTCGCTAACGCGGAGGCCGGCAAGAGAATCGAAAACAGAAAAATGTGTTGGGCCAAGTCTTGGATCGCCAGGAACAGTGTTTCTTCGTGGTTGGGGCTAAACCAAACACGTTCGTCGTTCTCCACGATCGGCAAAGGTTCATCGGCAAACTGTTGTCGCACCGTCTCGGTTGAAAACTGGCGGACGATGCGTTCGGCATAGCTTGCCGCCAAGTAGGCACGCGCTGAATCGGCTCCGTCCAGTTGCAGCTGCAGCTGGGTGTGGCGACCGTTCATCAGGTCATCACCAAAATTTTGCGGGATGTCCAAGACCAACGCGGCATCTCCGTCGTCCAGCCGGAGGACTCCCTCGCGACTGTTTTCCAATTGCTCGATCAATTGGAAGCGAGGTTCTTGAAATCGATAGATCAGATCTCGCGAAGTTTTACTGCGATCATTGTCGATCACCACCAGCCCCGCGTGCTTCAGTTCTCGGCTGATCGCGGTTGCGTTTTGGTAGGCCATCATCGTAAACGAATAAAGCATGAAAAGGGCAAGGATCCAGTTGCGGAAAAACTGCACCAGTTCTTTGCGGCAAACCACTGCGAGTCGCCATGCCCAGAGGAGCGCCGGTGAATCATGGTCGTTCATGATTTCGGCCTCTTGCTAAACTTCAGGCAGCACAGTGCGTACAGCACGAGCGAGTAAACCAGCAGCGCCGCGATGGGTTGCTGTAAACCGGCAAAGCCGGTCCCCTTCAAGAACGAGGCCTGAATCGCTTCGTAGAAGTAACTCGCCGGCAACATTCTGGCTTGAATTTGGCCCGCATCGGAAAGCGACGAGAGCGGGACAATCATCCCGGAGTACTGAAGCGTTGGAATGAGCGTGATCAGGACCGCCAAGATCACCGCCGCGATCTGAGAACGAACAAAAAATGAAATGATGATGCCCATCATCGTGGTGCAAGTGACGTACAAGATTCCCGTCACGGAAAAGGCAATCGGAGACCCGCGAAAGGGGACTTGAAAGACCAGCAGCGTCGTGGCAAACAGGACAAAGAAACTGATCGAAGAAATTAAAACGTAGGGAATCAGCTTGCCCAGGACGAATTCCGGACGCGTCAAGGTCGACGAATAAACATTGTCGATCGAGCCGCTTTCTTTTTCGCGAACGACTCCGACCGAAGCAAGGATCGGTGGAATGAATGCCAGCACGGTCATGATGCAACCCGGGCCGATCGCCCAGCGACTGGTCATCGCTTCGTTGTAAAGAAAGCGAGTTTCTAACGAGATCGGGTTGGCGAGCGCCGACGCGGCTGAGGGCGTGATCCCGCGAGTCCGCGCAAGCTGGTCGGTGACTTGCCGGTGACTGAACGAGGCGATCACGGAAGCGACGTAGCCGCCGACGGTTTCGGCCCTGGGGGGGATCGAGCCATCGATGATGGTTTGGACGCTCGCCGGCTGTCCAGACCGCAATTGTTCATGAAACTTGGGTGGAATCACGATCGCCGCACGAGCCTGGTTGTCGGTGATCAGCCGCTGAATCTGGCGTTCTTGTTCAACGTACCCGACGAAATCAAAATATTGCGAGTCCCTGAACTTGTACGCGAGTTCGCGGCTGGAGTGGGTGCGGTCGAAATCCAAGACCACGATCGGAATCTCGCGCACATCTGTATTCACACCGAAACCGATCACGACCATCATCAACGGGGGCAAGAGGAAAGCGAGCGTGAACAGCAACCGGTCACGCGTGATTTCACGCACCTCTTTTATTGCCAATGCAGCGACGCGGCGAAGGCTCATCATATCAGCTCCGATTCGAATGAGGTCTGCGTTTGATCTTGCCAAGCATGTGATCAGGGAGCTTGCCGGCAAATGAGCCGAGAGCGCCTGTCGAGGGTGCCCGTCGGAACCCGACGGTAGCGCGTTCGGCTCATGCGGTTACACCACAACGTTCCTGTATAGTGATTCATTGGTTTGCTCTTGCGAAAGAATCGAATCGACAAAAACGTCATCCATCGTGATGTCGTCGACGTGCCAATCGGAAACCGAAATATTCTGATCACGGAACAACTCGGTGAGTCGTTGTTGGTCGCGTGCGATGTCGGTCGACAAGACCCGCAGGGTGCGTCCAAAGCTCGCCGCTCGCTGGAACCCGTTGTCTCGTGCCACGCGAAGTGACGCACTTGGCGACGTGGTCGCAACGGTCAGCGGTGTTCCGGCGTGGTCGTGCAATTCGCTGCGGAGTGTTGCGGGCGTCCCCGCCGCGACCACTCGACCGGCATACATCAATGCCAGATGGTCGCAATGTTCGGCCTCGAGCATGTAGTGCGTGGTCACCAGGATCGCGACGCCCTCGTCTCTGGCCAATCGGACAAGGATCGCCCACAACTGCCGTCGTCCCAGCACATCGACGCCCGACGTCGGTTCGTCCAGGAAGATCACTCGCGGTCGATGGACCAGTGCGCAGCCGAGGGCGAGTCGTTGTCGGATTCCCATCGGCAGGTCTGCGGTTAGACGACGGTCGATTCCGCCTCGGCTTGTCTTGCCTCACACTCTTCGATGAAGGCGAGTGATTTGGTGTGCAGGGCTTCTAACGCGGCGACCTCATCCTGCTTGGCCTTGACGCGATCGCCGCCCAACCTGGCTTCAGCGAGCCGTTTTTCCGCGGTGACCCGAGCGGCGGTGGCGGAAGTGAGTTGGTTTTGCGCCATCGTCCAGGCGAGTTTTCGCTTGTCGGCCTCTTCGACAGAAATCGCATCGGAACTCAAGAGTTTCTGCGCGCGTTCATATTCGCTGCGCAACTGGCCTTCATTGGAGTCGGCTGTCGCGCTGGCGGCGAGCGCTTGGTTCAACTCGGCCTGGGCGGTTTCGATAGCCAAGGGAACTTGCTTGCTGAGCAATTCGAGCGATGTCGTTGCGGCGCGGACTTCGGCGGCAACGGCGTTGGCGCTGGCTTTCGCGCCCCGCAAGATTGCGTTTGCGACCTCAACCCCATGCACTTCCTGGTTGAGCTTTTCCTTGAGTTGTTTGTCTTCAAGCCGGATCAGCGTCGCACCGAAAGAGACGTCGTCACCTTCACGCGCGATCACCTGTGAGACGCGACCGGCGTATTTACTGGCGATCGCGACGTGATCGCCCTCGGTCCGGCCGTTGGCCTGAAGCAGGCCGACGGGAAGTCGCCGATTCTCCAGCCAAACGCGCCGACTCGCCAAACCGACGGCAAACAGTGCGCTAAGTACCAGCACGGCGATCAACTTACGCATGGCAACTTTTATCCTTGCGACTCGGGACCGGGACCGGGGCCGTCCGCACGACTGGACGAATCCGCACGCTGGCAATCAACGCCCGTGTTTCAAAATCGCCCGCTTGCCGTTGGCGCAGGCCCCGACGGAGTTCAGTGATGACTCGTTGGAGTCAACGCAAATAGCGCGCCGTGGTTCATCCTCTGCCCCGAATCGAAACTCGAACCCGGCGTGCTGTCACGCTGCCCCCCGTTTGGCTGCGCCGGCCGATGCGCCGGCCGATGCGCCGGCCGATGCGTCGCGGTTTGCATTGCGTTTGTGATCGGGGACAATGGAGTTCAGCGTTCAGCCGACGGTTTGACGGTACGCAAGATGCAGGCCGATGACACGCTCAAGACCTGCGAGCAACTTGCCATGCCGATCCGCAATCTAGACATGATCTTCGCGCCCCGTAGCGTGGCCGTGATTGGCGCGAGCGAACGTCGATCCAGCGCGGGCAGGATCGTGCTCGACAATCTGGTCTCGGGCGGTTTCGCCGGGCCGGTGTACCGGGTCAACCCCAGGTACACCCATGTCGGCGGCATGCCGTGTTATGGCGCGATCGCCGACTTGCCCGAGGCCGTGGACTTGGCGGTGATCTGCAGTCCGGCCGAGACGGTGCCGCGATACGTCGGCGCGTGTGGCGAGGCGGGCATTCGAGGATTGGTCATTCTGACCTCTGGATTTCGCGAAGCGGCACCCGGCGGGAAAGTCCTCAAGCAGGCGGTTCTGCAATCCGCTGCGCCGTACGAGGGATTGCGGATCGTGGGTCCGAACAGTCTGGGCATCATGGCGCCGCACCTTTCACTCAACGCCAGTTTCGTCAGCGACTTACCACCCAAGGGGAATATCGCGTTCATTTCCCAGTCCGCGGCGCTCTGCACCGCCGTGCTCGATTGGGCGCTCCAAGAGAACGTCGGTTTTTCGCATTTCGTGTCCGTCGGCAACATGTTGGACGTCGGCATCGCTGATCTGATTGATTATTTCGCGATCGACCGTTGGACGCGGTCGATCATCTTGTACGTCGGGTCGATCACCGAGCCACGCAAGTTCATGTCGGCAGCCCGGGCGTTCACCCGAACCAAGCCGATCATCGCTTACAAGGCGGGCCGGTTCTCGGGGTCCGCCAAGGCTGCGGCCACGCACACGGGAACGATGGCCGGCGTCGACAGTGTCTACGAAGCTGCGATGAAGCGGGCCGGCGTGTTTCGGGTCTACAGCGTGGAGCAGTTGTTCGACTGCGCGAAACTTCTGTCGCAACAGAAGACGCCTTCGGGACCTCGATTGGCGATCATCACCAATGCCGGTGGGCCGGGCGTGATGGCGACCGATGAGCTACTCGATCAGCAGGGTTCGCTGGCGAAGTTGTCCGATGACACGATCGAGAAGTTGAGCCAACAGCTGCCGCCGGCGTGGTCGCATGGCAATCCGGTCGATGTGCTCCGGGACGCCACGTCAGAACGGTTTCAATCCTCGGTGGAACTCGTGCTGGCCGACCGGGGCGTCGACGGCGTGTTGGTGGTGCTGTCGCCCTACGCGACGACCGACCCGACCGGCACCGCCGCGGCGGTGGTGCAGGCCGCCAAACATGCGTCCAAACCCGTCCTGGCGGCGTGGATGGGAGGTGGCAAGGTTCGCCAAGGCACCGAACGGCTCAATGCGGCGGGCATACCGACGTATTCGTCACCCGAAAAAGGCGTTCGAGCGTTCATGAACCTGGTGTCTTATGGACGCAACCGCGAAACGCTTTACGAAACACCGCGTGAAGTTCCGATCGAGTTTCCGCTTCATCGCGCGAAACAGCGTTCCCTCGTCAAGACGTATTTGAGCGAGGGGCACGACGTGCTGACCGAAACCACGTCCAAGGCGTTTCTGCAGGCGCACGACATTCCGGTCATTGCCACCCATGTCGCGTGTTCGTTGGCGTATGCGACCGAGTGCGCCGCGCGGGTCGGGTACCCCGTCGCTCTCAAAGTGTTTTCACCCGACATCACGCACAAGACACACGTCGGCGGCGTCGAGCTGAATCTGGCCAACCGCGCCGACGTCACTCTGGCGTACGATCGGATTCTGAAGCGGGCCAAAGAACTCTGCCCCGACGCCCGAATCGACGGGGTCACGGTCCAACGCATGCTGGTCGAACCGAATAGTCGCGAGCTGATCGTGGGTGCCAAACGTGACCCGGTCTTTGGATCCGTGTTGATGGTCGGTGCCGGCGGGACGACCACCGAAGTGTTGCGAGACCTGGCACTTGAGTTGCCCCCGCTGAACGAGCGTCTTGCCAGGCGGATGGTCCAATCGCTGAAATCATGGCCTTTGCTGGAGGGTGAACCGGGGCGTCCCGGCATCAATCTGAACCGACTCGTCGAGGTCTTGATGCGACTTTCCTATCTCGTTGCGGACTATCCCGAAATCACGGAGCTGGATGTCAATCCGCTGTTGGTGACCAGCCACGATGTCATCGCCCTGGACGCCCGGATCGTGGTCGATCATCACACCGTGCTGCATCCCGTGCGGCCGTATTCTCATCTCGCGATTCGGCCCTATCCGGACGAATACACCAAACGGGTCATCCTGAAGGATTCGACGGCCATTCTGCTGCGTCCGATCAAGCCCGAAGACGAACCGATGTGGCACAGCCTGTTGGCTTGTTGCTCACCCGAATCGCTTCACATGCGATACCGCTACATGTTCAAAGCATCGACCCATGAGATGGCCACGCGGTTTTGCTATATCGACTACGACCGAGAAATCGCGATCGTCGCCGAAGCCGAGGAAGATGGTCAGCGGAAACTGCTCGGGGTCTGCCACCTGGTCGCCGATGCCGACCACCACGAAGCGGAGTTCGCGATTCTGATCGGCGATCCTTGGCAAGGCATCGGGCTCGGTTCGGTCCTGATGGACTATTGTCTCGGGATCTGCGCCGATTGGGGGGTTCGATCGGTCGTCGCCGAAATGGCTCCCAGAAACTCGCGGATGATCGCCATGTTCACCAACCGAGGTTTCGCGATGGACCGCAGCCAATCCGACGATGTGGTGATCGCCAGAAAGCGTCTCTCGCCGCTGATCCTGACGTGAATGATGCAGGCCTCAACGACGCAACCCGCGGCACGATCAACGACGCGCCAGCGATTCGTAGCGACACGCTCGAAATCCCCAGCCGCCTTCGCTGCACGTTCGCGTTCGCTGGATCCGTTCGCGTTCGCTGGAGCCGTTCGCGTTCGCTGGAGCCGTTCGCGTTCGCTGGAGCCGTTCGGGGCCTAGTTGCGGAAGCCCGGCAGCCGCTTGTACCAGGGCCGTTTCAGATTCTCACCGGCGTATCCATCGCGGACCAGTTTCAAGCCGAGCTTGACCAGGGGGTCATCCGTTTGAAGCGTGTCGCCCCAGCGTTTGCAATACTCACGTCCGACGTTCTTCAAGGAGTCCAGATAGACACAGCCGGCATCAAAACTGCTCTGCGTGATCGGCGTCCCGTCATCTCCGAACATTTTCAGCAGCCGCATTTTATCGCCGCTCAAGCACGAACAGAGGGTGATCGGTGCAATCACCGGTGTCTTCTCGGTCGCGGTGCGAAACATGGTGTTGAAGTCCGTGGCAGCACCGGAAAGCGCCCACGCCCGAGCGCCGCGTGGCAACTGCCAGAGTGTCGCACAATCGTCGATCAGCTTGTTGATGCGCGAGGCTTCCATCGCCGCATGAACCATCTTCACGATCAGTTCGATGACGCTGGCAACGGCGCTGACGATCGATGACGCACCCGCCGACGCGACCAACACGCCCGCGGTGATCGCCGATTTGGCGACATCGTACAGACCTTCTAGCAGTGCGTTGTTGATCAGCTTCTTGATCCCCGACGCAATCGCTTGCGGATGCCCCGCCGCCAAGGTGACCTTTCGAGCGAGCCACCATGTCTTGACCTTCTGGGCAAACGCATTGCCGATTTTGTACAGCCCTTTGATGCCTCCGATAATGCTTCCGACAAACGGTCCAAGCTCCTTGATGATGTTGTCGATAATCCAGTGGAGCCAGCCTGCGTTCTCGTTCCAGCCGACCGCATTGCAGAGCTTTTGGGCAAGCCATGTCGCATACGTCTTGAAGGCTTCGCCACGCTGTTGCCGCGTTTGCCCTGGGTCGCGCGCGGCGGTCGCTGCGTTGGCGATCGCCGAACGTTTGGTCCATTTGTTGTCGGTCCAGGCACCTGTGGACAAGGAAAGCGGTGACAGCCGATCAATGGCTTGCCAAAAGAACAACACACCCTCGCGGGCATTGATCATGGGGTCGTCCAGATCGACTCGAATCGCTTGCCGTCGCTGACGCATTCAACATCTCTCCAAAATCACAGGCTACGAATGTTTTGCTTGGGCATCGCTGCGAATTCAGAAAAAACGTCTACCGTCACGCGATACGATTTACTCTAGCACAACTTTTGGGCCTTCACCGTGCCAGCGTCATCCGAACCAGAGCGTGATCGGACGCCACGAAATGAGGCAGCGACGGGGCCTGCATTCGTGACGGGAATGGCGGGTTTTCGCCACGCAGGTCGCCTGTTTGCAGCCCACTGGTTGAATAATTCGCCAAGCCGTAGGGGTTGTCAGTGCTTTATAATCAGAGTCAACCCATCCTGATTTGGGGGGCGGCGATGCAGGTCAAGTGGTTCATCCGCCGAGCAGGATCTTTTTCATCTCATCATCCACAAGGTTTCCGGCGACATGCGTTTTTCTTCGTTCTCTCGAATTCTGTTGCTTCTGTTGTCGATTTCATTCGCGTTGCCGCTGTCTGGTTGTGGCAAGGACATGACGGAATCCGAGGGGCCGGAACTGGGGGCTGTGGAAGCTTACCTTCAAGAGCATCCCGAAGAGCGTGAAGACAATCCCGATGAAGCAGAGTCCGAAGAGGACGAGAACGAAGCTGCGAGCTGAAGCACCGGTTCACGCGACCGTTCACTTCATTGATTTTGATTGAACTCCTTCCCCCCCCGCGGCCGCTGCACGCGCCGACCGGGACATTGATTCGTTTTGTTTTTTTTGATTCGTATTTTGAGGCATTTTCTATGAACATCCGTTCCAGACGCGGTGGCTTCACGTTGGTGGAGTTGCTGGTCGTGATCGCGATCATCGGCATCTTGGTCGGGCTGCTTTTGCCGGCCGTCCAAGCGGCTCGCGAAGCAGCACGTCGAATGAGCTGCAGTAACAACTTCAAGCAAATCGGCTTGGGGATTCACAATTATCATTCCGCCTACAAACGGCTGCCCACGATTCGTGGCGGCACCTCGCGGGTGTTCGGGAGCAACAATCCGCAGTCACGCGAGCCCCGAGTGATCGGGGGCAGCTATGGTGGAAACAATTTGAACAACCTGAGTTCCCTGGTTCAGTTGGCACCCTTCGTCGAACAGCAAGGCCTTTGGGATCAGATCAGCAACCCGTTCCGCGTCAGGGAACCCGCATCGGCTGCCGGCCAGTACGAGTTCAGCGCGATGGGACCCAACGCCGACATCAGCTTGGCCCAACACGGTCGCTATCAGTACGATCCCTGGCTGACGACGGTTCCGATGTTGCGCTGCCCCAGTGACCCCGGCGATGGCTTGCCGGCGCAAGGCCGCACCAACTACGGTGTCTGTGTCGGCGATGCACTGCAGTTTCAAAACACCGGGGGCATCAACCAGAATGGTCGGCCCAACCGCAATGCCGCACCGCGTGCCAAGGCCACCTGTCGCGGTATGTTTTTCCCACGCGTGAACATGCGATTCCGCGACACGCTGGATGGATTGTCCAACACCATCATGGCTGGCGAGATGGCGACTCATCTGGGTGACCGTGCCGTGTTCACCCAGGCCGCCCGGATGGCCAACCTGGGGGCGCTTCAAAGTGATCCTTCGATCTGTGCCGCCGAAGTCGATCCGGACCGTCCGAAATTCTGGGATCCCGCTGCTTCACTGACCGGGGGCACCCAGGGGCAACGTGGGTTCAAGTGGTCCAGCGGCTATTGCGTCCATACCGGTGTGACCACCATCCTGCCGCCCAATAGCCCCATCTGCAGCAGCGGTGGCGGGACCTGGCGTCCGGGGATCTATAGCCCCAGCAGTCGGCACCAAGGTGGGGCGCACGTCTTGATGGGTGACGGTGCGGTCATCTTCATCACCGATTCGATCGAAGCCGGCAACAGATCGAACCCGATGGTGATTTGGAACGGAACCGGCCCGCGGGCGCCGGGAGTGCAAAGCCCCTACGGTCTGTGGGGAGCACTCGGGACTCGTGCCAATAACGAGACGATCCAAGAGCAGCTCAACCAGTAGCTCGCTCACCAGACTTGATTCAGGTCGACGTCGACATCATTCAAGTACGTGACGGGGATTCGCTTTCCCGTCACGGCTTGTTCGACGTATCGGCCGTTCTCTAAAGCCAAGGCCGTCACGGTCTGTTCGAATGGATCGATGATCCTGTATTGGCCGAGGCCCGTCCGCTCATGGAGCGATCGTTTGAGCGTTTTGTCGTTCGATTCGGTCGACGGGGAAAGAATCTCGATCAAATGATCCGGGGCGCCTTTCACCTTGGATGGCCTGATGATCCGGTTTTGCTTCAGCCCGACGCCGAGCTCCGACTCAACGAGCTTTGTATCTGATCGAAGCCGATCGCAGTGCGAGATCGGCTCCCCTGAATGTGATGGCGAGATAACTCAGCCCGGCCGATCAGTGCCGCCAGACGTGGGCAGATTGGGGCCTGTGCTTGACCATGGCGGGGCTTCTTGAGTTGCAACGCTGCGACGTTTAATCCGTCGAATCGCGACCTCCTTACCGCTGAACGGTTTCTCGTTTGCAGCTTTGCTGCATCGATCGCCTGCAACCCGATTTCGGGTTCCGATTCGCGTATCTGCACTATTACGGCGTAATGTGGGTGCGCATTGGCGCACGACGCATCCCGAGCGGGCGTATCCGCACCAATCCTGGTCGCGTGCCTGTCGACGCCAACAGCGGGAGAGTGTCCGATGAACCGGAAAAGACGAACGGCGGATCCGCAGCGACGGCGCCAAATTCTGTTGGAAATGCTTGAAAACCGACTCGTGCTTTCGGCGCTGCCGGTTGACCTCAGCGGAACGTTTGACGCGGGGATCGCAACAGCGCCCGATCGAGACCTGGAAACCATGGACGCTCCGACCGCCTCCGGCCTGTGCGATTGGCTTCAGGGGCTCTCCGGCCGACAGACGCAGCATCGAATTTCAGTGCCGGCGGGGCCGGCATCGGACGGCTTGTATGTCGATGATTTGGGGAATCGAGAGTTGCGCTTTCACGTTGCCATCGAACCCGGGACGCGGGACGACGACGGACAATTTCCGGAGACGATCGCCAACGGGGTGCCATCGCAGCCCCCGCCTCCGGACTTGTTCTACTCCGCCGCGACATCGTTGGTTCCAGTGGACTGGACGTTGCGAGTCGCTCAGGCGAGCGGCTCGAATGGCTCGGACGTCCTGGAGCTGATCGAAACGACGACGCAGCAACTGCTTGCGTCGCAGAGTGTCTCGGGGCTTGGTGATCCACTTCTGATCACTGGCTCGCCCTTTGATGATGTCCTGCAGCTGGACATTGATGCCGCGTACCTCGAAACGAATCTCTCAAGCAGCATTGTCTTTCAAGGCATCGTCGGCGCGGACTTGGTACGAGGGCCGGCGGCCGACACGACGTGGGCCATCACCGGGGAGGGCACCGGAAACATCGGTGGTCGATTTGAGTTCAGTGGCATCGAAACACTGCTCGGCGCTTCGGACAACGAAGACAGCTTCATCTTCGCGCAAGATGCGTTTGTTTCGGGATCGGTTCGCGGCGGCGACGGCGGATTTGACTCGGTCGTCATCGACGGGGATTACGGCAGCGTGGCCTACACGGCCAGTGGTCCCGACTCGGGCACGATCCGCCTGGACGGCACGGTGATCGAATACGTGGGCATGGAACCGATCACGAATACGGGAACGGCGACGGACATCGTCTGGACGTCCACGACGAGCGGTGCCGACCAAATCGTGATCAAGCAGGGTTCAACGATAAACAAAGTGACCATCGAGAGTGCGAACGGAGCGTTTGAGAGCACCACGTTCAATCTCCCCCTGACCACTGGCTCCTTGACGATCAATGCAGGTGCCGGAAACGACAGGATCACAATCGAGTCGTTTGGTCGGTCGCCTTATGAGAACGGGGTCGGAGAGTGGAAGCTAAGCCTTGCAGGAGGAGCCGGTGATGACTTACTTTCCTATTCGAGTGCTGCGGATGCTGTCTTTCAGCTTAATAACAATTCGCTGCTCGTCCAAAGCCCATCGCTTCCTGACGCGAGCATTATCGAGCAAGGCAAGGCGAAGATTCACTTCAACGACGCCTTTGAAATCGTGAATCTTGCCGGAGCCAGTCTGGACGACAGTGCGTTTACTGGTAGGACCTTTTTTTCAATGTTCACGGACGCGATCGCTTGGTCCGAAGAAGGGCCAGGCGGTATCGTTGGAACAGACGTTTACAGCCCGGTAGCGGGAGCGATCAACGCGATCGCTCCACACCCTCACAAGACAGGGACAATATTTGTCGGGTCGGTCAATGGAGGTGTCTGGCGGACCACGAACGGAGGTGCCAATTGGACGCCGCTGACGGATGATCAGCCTTCACTGGCAATCGGATCGCTGGTTCTCAGCCCATTGGACAGGGACGGGAATCAAGTGACAGTCGCGACGCCGGACAACAAACTCGTCCTGTTCGCCGGCACTGGACAGTTCAGTAGTGGATATGTCGGAGGCTCTGCCGTCGGATTGCTGGTTTCATCCGACGGCGGCAGCACCTGGACTCAGATCGGAAAAAGCGAATTTGACAAACTTCGCATCACGAAGGTCTTGGCAACCGACTTCCGATCAAGCGGTAAATTCGTCAGCTACGTATCGACATACGACACTGCCGTAACCGGCGGCGTCGACAATCGAGGAGGCGTGTTTCGCGTTGAAGTTGAATTCAATACGTCGACTTCACGGACTGAAGTATCTTCATCAACGGTCACAAAGCTTTCCGGATCGACGGTTGCAGGAGGTAGCGGTCTTCCGGCGGGGAGCTATACAGATCTGGTCTTTGACCCGGGAGTCATCGGGGATTCTGCGCGCCCTTGGCGACTCTTTGCGGCCCATCCGAAGCAGGGTATCTATCGTTGGGACAACGGAGGTTCTTCGTGGCAAGCGATTAGCACTGGAATCGCTTTAGGAACCGACACGAAGCGTCTAAGACTCGCGATCTCACCGTCAAACGCGGGTACCAATGCGACTGTCTATGCTGCGAGGATTGCTCCTGTTGCCGCCGGGAAGAGCGGGACGGAACTAAAGCACCTTTACCGAACAACGAGCAACGGCACAAACTGGACAACAATCTCGCTGCCAACTTCAACCGAAGCCTCCGTCACGACCGGGTTGCATCCTGGCGGGCAGGGTGATCTTCATTTCTCGATGGCAGTCGATCCGACCAACGCGAACATCATTTACGTTGGAGGCGACCGTCAACCGGTGATCGGAGCAGGAAACTCTGTCGGGCTTAATGACTGGGCCGGCCGAGTTTTCCGGTATAGCTCAGCCTCAACTTCGTGGACACAGATCGTCGGTAGCAACACCAATAGCACTGCACCGCACGCTGATTCTCGTGCCATCGTGTTCGATGCCGGCAAGAACCTGCTTGAAGCGGATGATGGTGGGATCTATCGGCTAACGGATCCTCGCGGGACGGGCACCTGGGCATCACTGGTCGGCGACCTGCGAGTCACCGAAGTCGGTTCGGTCGCCTATGATCCGCTAAGTAAGGTGGTGTTCGCCGGCACACAAGACAATGGGTCAGCGCTGCAATCGCTTACCGCCCACGACCTTGTCGACAACAACATGAACGGCCTTGTCGATGAACTTGGCGAACGCTCTTCCGGATGGACTGCGATTCTCGGTGGTGATGGGGCCAGTCAGTTGGCCGTTGTGGATGACGACAACAACGACAACATCGATGACCGGGTGGTTCGGTATTCGATGTCGAACAATTTTGAAGACCTGTATCGTCGAACGTATGATGCGAACGGAAATGCTGTCACATCGTTAGAAAATGTTAAATTTCGCGCGTCAGGAAACACGACGGATTACTCTGGACTCGAAGACCTAGACAATCCCAAGTCCGCAAAAGGCTTCAAAGGGTTTACTAAGATTCCGCTGGCGGTCAATCGGTTCAATGACCAGCGCATGGTCGCTGCATTGTTTGGAATCTACGAAAGTGCTAATCGGCTTGAAACCGTCAAACGGGTCGACCCCGGTCCGACGTCTAAACTACCGGGCGGAAGATATCCCTGGGCACAGAAGATTCGATCGCTCGTTTACGGAGGGATGGAGGGTGCGACACCACGGGAACACCTCATCGTCGCTTCACGAGGCGCAGACATCCTGTACCGATTGACCTCCGGTACGACATTTGCCGCCAAAAAAGTTCCGGGCGCCGGGATCATTCAAGGTTTGGTCGTCGACCCGGACAACTGGAAAACAGTCTACGCAATCGACGACTCAAACGTTTTCAAAACAAGCGACATCACGGCCACAAGTCCGCAGTGGAAAACCATTGGACGTGGAATGACCTCGCTAAAGTCCATCGAATACGTGAAAGACAGTTCTACCGATCTATTGCTTGTCGGTGGTGGAAAGGGAGTCTCGCGGCTCGCCAATCCGGAAGGGGTGAACAGTCTTGCCGAAGCGGTTTGGCGCGATTTCGGCGCGGGTCTTCCGGATGTGATCGTCAGCGAAATTCATTACCTGGATCTCGATGACACGGACGGAGACGGTGATCCCGACGGGAACGGTGCGATTTCGGGCTCCGATCGTTTTATCGTTAGCACCATCGGTCGCGGTGTTTGGAGTATGTCTGGCGTCACGGGCGATGTCATGCGTCATCCGATTGCCAAGATTACGGGATCTGCCTCGGATGACCATTTTTTCGTTTCTCTGAATGCGACGGATCAATCGTATGTCGATGTATTTGATATGGGATTCAGCGGCACTCGCCGAATTACGACTTGGCCCGTGGAGAGTCTCGACGGAATGATTGTCCTTGGTCAGGCGGGAAGCGACAAACTGACCGTCAGTCACCATCGAGGTGCGATTACGATACCCGAAGGGATCTTCTTTGACGGCGGTACATCGACGGGGCATGCCGACGTTCTGCAACTGTCCGGAATCGATATCGAAGACGTCCAGACTGGAACGACGGGCAATCGCAGTTACTACAAGCTGTTCGATGATGATGGTCGTCAGCAAGTCGTCTTCCATAGCAATGTGGAAAACGTTGACGACACCGCGTTTTTAGGCTGGAGTCATCCGTTCAACTCGTTGAAGGTCGGCCTGAAATGGTTGTGGAACAGTATCGGAACGAACGAGACCAAGGTTCCCGTCTTCGGCGATTCACTCGAACACGCGCTGAAAGGAACACGCCCCGAACCTCGCCCACCCAAGGGCGACCCGACACGCGCCCCGAGTGTGCCGGTGTTGGATCAAATTCAGGAAGAAACCAATACCGACAGTATCGGCCAGCGGTTGTTCGAAGCGGGGCCAAACGCCTTTCGGTTGGAATCGCTTGGTCAGACACTCAATTCTGCTGCGTCGATTACCGCGGCGCTGGACGGACTGGATTCAACAGCGAACAATGTGACTCACAGCGACCACAGCGGTGACCCTTCTCCCTATATCGAGTGGGATGTCGAAATCGCTCGAACCCTCAAGGGAAAAGCGGATCTTGACCTTGAACATGACATCGGAATCGGTTCGATCGACCTGGCCGGAAGCATCGAAGTCTCGACCGATGTCACGTTTCACTCCATCTTTGGTGTCGACGAGAATGGATTTTATCTCCGCACGCGAGATGGAGACACCAGCGCCCCCGCGGAATTGACGGTCGGCAATCTTGTCGTCGATATCTCCGATGACCTACGAGCGGGAGGACGCTTCGGATTTCTGGATGTGGCCCTCACCCAGGTCATGCTCGGTGTGGACAACCAAGTTCGTCTTGAGGTCGACGTGACCAAGAACGCGGCAGCAGACAGCAAGATTCGGGTTTTCGACTTGGTTTCCAATCCGCTCGGGTTCCTTGATGTCGACTTGAACGGCAACCCGACCAACAAGACCGACAACAACCCTGCAACAAACGATCTGTCGCTCACCGGAACCTTTGCCGTTTCCGCGATGGGCGGCGAAACAACTCCAGCGGTTGACCTTGGAACGGTCCAGGTTGAGATGAAGTGGGCGGATATCACGGACATCACCGGTGTCCAGGTGACGGCGACCCCGGGAATCGCTGGTGGTGAGGCGTTGATGAATTTCCTGAACGTTTCCGCCGACGATTATCTCACCCAACTCAAGAGTTTTCGAGATCAGCTGGCGCAATTGCAGAACCTGACCGAACACAATCCGCTCGCGGTTGACATCCCGTTTGCCAAAGACAAGTTGAAAGATCTGATCAATGTGGTGGATGCGATCACGAACAAACTGGTCAATCCACTGACCAGCCAAGTGATTCCGGGAAACGCCTCGTTTCGCACGATTCAAGAACTGGGAAATGAACTCGTCCGCGAAACCGGTATCAATCCTTCGGACCTCAAGCTGACCTACAACAACGGCGAACTGACGTTTGATGTCGCAATTGAGGAAACGATCGTCAATCAGAATCGACCGCTCGGTATCAAATTCGATTTCGCCAAAGGTCTCGGCGACGTCGATGTCAGCAGTACGACGGATATCAGCAGCGGACTCGATTTCAAATTGACGGTCGGAACCAATCTGGCGGGACTGGTCAGTGGAAATATCACGGACAATTTCTTTCTCAAGAATGCATCACTGGAAGCCACAGCCGCACTTTCGGTCGACGACTTTGATGCCAACGCTCGTTTCGGATTTGTCTCCGCGTCCGTTCAGGATGGAATGCTTGAGTCGGATGCCAAGATCATCCTGGCGATGCAAGATCCGCAAGGGGGCGGGGGTGACGGTCGGATTACGATCTCTGAAATCGTGTCGGCCGTGAGCAACAATCCCACTAGTTTGTTCGCTTCACCGACGTTCCAAGGCAAGGCATCAGCGAATTTTCCGCTCGCGATACCGCTTCTGAATTTCAACGCCACACCGCTGGCATCCGGAATGGTGACCGGCCATACCGCCACGACACTGGTCGACAGCGCCGCATCCTTTGACACCGCGGGAAATGGGCTGACGGGGAAGATCGTGCGGATCACCCAAGGCGATGGAAAGGGGCTGGTGCGGCGGATCACGTCCAACACAAGCACGACCCTGACGCTTGCGGACGACCCGAATTGGCAGTGGGATGTTCCGTTGACGACGTCCAGCCGCTACGAGATTCTCGATACAGCGATTGGGGTGCGGATGCCGGATATGGCTGATCCGAGCATGGTTCACTTCTTGCTCCCGGACACTCCGGACATGAAGGAGTTGTTGAACTTTGACCGCATCGATGCGGCGAGTTTGGTCAGCCAACTCGGTCAGCTGGCGAACTTTTTGGACGGATTGCGCAAAAGCTCGGCCTTTGCCAACTTCGACATCCCGTTCACCGATTCCAACGTCGGCGACATTCTCAAGTTTGCCGAAATGTTCTCCGATGCACTGCTGTACGACGAAGGCAGCGATGACAAGGTCGACGGAAATACCAAACTTGTCTTTGATTTCAATCAGGCGCTGTCAAATGCCGGGCTGGGATCTCGAATTCGCGCCGAGGGTGACGGTTCCAAAATCACGCTGATCGCCGACGACCCCGAGATCACCGCGCTGAGCATCAAAAAGGACGCGAGCGACGCCGGCGGCTACGCAAAGCTGAATTTCACCGACCCGCAAGCCGCGACGTCCGACAACGGTTTTCTAAAGGTGGCCAGCACCGCGTTTGCCAATGACCCCAACGCGGTCAAGCTCGCCGGCGACGCCGTGATCGAATTCAGCATCACCACCGCCGCGGGGATCACGCCCTTTGATGTCACGATCAAGAAAACCGACACCGACAACAACACGGGCGTCGGCGATGATCGCGAGCGATTGCTCGACGCCGGCAACAAGGCAACCTTCAAGACCCACAAGGACCTCGCGCGCAAACTGGCCGGGCTGCTGGGGCTGACGCCAGCGGTGATCAATGCACGCTACGACGCGCCGAATGACTCACTGCTCTACGAAATCGATTTCTCCAACATCGCCATGGGCACCTTGGATGTGCCGTTGAAGTTTGATTTGAACCTGCAGCCGCTGCTGGAACTGGAGAGCAAGAGCAACGTGCGGCTGAGCGGAAACGCCGGATTTACGTTCACGTTGGGGCTGTATCTCGGCGATGCCGATCCGACTCAATTGCTCAGTGTCAGCGACACGATCGAAAGCGTCTACGGCGCCGGCGTGATCAAAACGGATCTCGCGGTCACATCGCCGTTTGACGTGGTCGAGCGATTGGCGTTTGCCGAAGCTAAATTCAATGTCACGACCACCGAACAGGGGCAAACCCAGACGCCGGTTCTGGTGACGGTTCCCGCCGCCACGATCACCTCTCGCGATGCGATCGGGGGCACGACCGGCGTCGTCAAAAAGCTCAACGATGCATTGGCGGCAGCGAGTCTGAGCAGCAAGGTCGAGGCCGCCAATCTGGGGAATTTGCTGCTCTTTCGCGCGAAAGAAAATTCCGGCGTTACCGGTTTTACCGTCGATGTCGACTCGCTCTCGCCGGCGCTGGCGAAGGAACTTGGGTTCGCAACCAGTGGCACGGCAAGCAAGGTCGGCGACGAGGTGAGTCTGCGGGCAACGAAATCATTGCGGCCGACATTGCCGCCGCTTTCCGCGGACGCCCATTTCGCAGTCACCGTCGCAGGCAGCACACACAACATCGTCGTCAAAGCCGCGGACACCCAGGGTAATAGCAATCTGCTGGACCTCGTCTTTGACATCAACCAGGCATTGAAGAAGGAGTCGATCGACTCGCAAGTCAAGGCGGCGTCCTTCGGCCGCAAACTGGTCTTCACTGCGCTCAATGGCGTTTCTCCCCTCGGCATCACGGCCACGGCCGGCGATCCCGCCGTCGACGAACTCGGATTGGCCACCGCCGCGTCGGGAAACACCGATGACCTGGGGATCTTCACCCGCGATGGAAGCAGTTTCCAAGTCAGTCTGGATGGGGCAACGACACTCGACAATCTGATCAGTGCGATCAACACCGCCGCGGCAGGAAAAGTCACGGCGGGATTGAACACGGCCAAGACCGCATTGCAGCTGACCGACAACACGAGCGGCGACAAGACGTTCCGCGTTCAACCGGTCAACAACTCTCCGGCGGCGGCGCGTCTGGGCATCATGGCCACCGCGGCTGCGGACGTCAGTGCGTCCGGACAAAGCACCGGATCGAGCAACGTGATCGAGGGACAGCAAGCCGGCGGCGTCAAGTTGCTCGATCGGCTGTTCCTTCAAAACGCGGTGCTCAGCGGCAACGTCGCCTTGTCGACGCCGGACCCAAACGATGTCGACGGCGACTCTCAACTGGATGATGGCATTCAAGCGTCCGCTCTGTTCGGCGGCTTCGTCGGGATTGCACTCGATGGTGGTGGAAGTCTGAGCGGCAGCGTGTCGGCGGGCTTCAAGAATCCCACGACCGGCCAGCCCGGCGGACGTGTCACGCTATCCGAATTGGTCACGGGGATCCAAACGGACGTGACGAGTGTGATCGCACTGCCCAGCATCAGCGGCCCAAATCCGACCGCGACGGGGACGGCGCAGCTTGACCTGGCGCTCAAAGTCACACCCAACCTGCCCTTCGTCCAAATCAACAATCCCAAACTCAATATTCAAGTCCCGAACATTTTCGCCGACCTGTCCGCCAGCGGCGCAATCGTCGTGAACATGACGGACCTGGGCGATTTGATCAAATTCGACAAGCCGGATTTGACGTTTGATTCCATCCTGGATGCCCTCTCAAAACTCGTCGACTTTCTGGGCGCCTTCGAAAAGTTCGGGTTCCTGGACGAAGATCTGCCGGTTATCGATGTCAGCCTTCACGACCTGATTTCGCTGACCAAGAAATTGAAAGGTGTCGTCGATCAGGCCCGGGCCAATCCTGCTGCCACGCTACAGTTCTTGGAAGACAAGATTGAAGAAGCGCTTGGCGTTTCCTCGGGCGTCGACCCGCTGATGCTGGCACTGTACACGGACAACAAGGGAACGCCGAGTGATACCACCGATGATCTTGATTTGCTGCGAATCACCGTCGACCTTGGTGCAGATTTTGACAAGAATCTGGGAATCAACTTTGATCTCGGTGGAGCCGGAATCCTGACCGGTTCGGCGGGATTGCGGGCGACCGGAGACTTGGATTTCACGCTCGATTTCGGCATCGACCTGAAGTCGCCGACCAATGTTTACGTCTTCGATTCCGCTGGCTTGACGGGAACGCTCGCCGCCTCCGCGACCGACCTGAACTTCAAAGCCGGCATCAAGCCGATTTCCGTTGCCGTCCGCAAGGGCCAGGCGACCGTCGGGCCGACCCCCGGCGGACCCGTTCCCAATGGAAAGCTGTTTCACGCCGGACTTGATTTCGACAACGATCCGGCGGTCGCGACACCCAAGTTGCTGAGCGAGGTTTTCTCATCATCGACGAACAACTTGGGCACCTATTTCACCGCTGCGATCGGTGGAACACTTGACGTCGATCTACCCGTCTACGTCCCCGAGTCAAAGTTCAAGGGTACGATCAAGTACGACGCGACGTTGGCCGCAAGTCTGTCAAACGGGTTCGACGTCACCGACACGTTGACGGCCGTGGATCCAAACAACAACACGATTCCGATTGCCAACTTATTCAATCTCAATTTGGACGAGTTCAGTCCGCTGGACAACCTGTTGCTGGCGATCGACGGAGTCGACGCGTTTTTGGAGTTGGTCCAGACGTTGATGGACGGCCAGATCGGAAGCTTCACGATTCCACTGGTCGGTGATTCGCTCGAAGACGGCGCGCAATTCGTCGAAGATTTCCGAGAGACGTTTGTCGCCGGTTTGCGGCAAGCGGTCGAAACGTCGGCTGATCCGAATGAAAACTTCGTCGTCGAGCAACTCGTCGGACTGCTCGGTTCGGCGGGACTGGATATCCTTCGCGAATTGCCCACCGACCCGTTGTTTCCCGACGATCCGAACGATCCCAACGACAACTTCATCCGGTTGAAGACCAATGTGAATGACGTCGGAGTTGATCCCGACGACATTTATTTTGAATGGGTGTTCCAACTCGGTCAGGATCTCGCAAATTCCGATACCGACATCGGCTTTGATTTCGGCATTCCCGGACTCGGCCTCTCCTCGTCGGGCTCGCTGGCAACCCAGATTGCGTGGACGATGGATGTCGGGTTCGGCTTGAGCGCCGGGGACGGCTTTTATCTGCTGCTCAATCAAGACCAATCCGATGCGGAAATCGACTTTACGATCACCGCCGAACCGGAAGTCGGAAGCGAGATCTCGCTTGAACTTGGTTTTCTCGAGGCCACCGCGACCGACCGAGGACAAACGGAACTCGAAGCGACGTTTCAGATTGACGTCACGGCAACGGGCGATCACAAAGTCGAGCTTTCGGAGTTCAGTTCGCTCGATCTGGAATTCGGGATCGCGGCCAAGGCCGTCGCGGATCTCGAACTGACGCTGGGGATCAACTCACAAAACTCAAACGCGTTTCCCAACATCAAGGCAGATTTCTGGCTCGATTGGCGCATCGATGCCATTCCGGGAACGACGGAGTTGGACATCAAACCGCTCGCATCGATTCTCGATGGCAACCTGATCCTGGACGGTTTACAGAAGGTTCAATTCGACAACCTCAGCATCGACATCGGGTCGTTTGCAACGAATTTGCTCGGTCCGGTCTTCACCGAAATTGCCAAGTTTACCGAACCGATTCAGCCGGTGATCGATGTGCTGACCACGCCGATTCCGGTGATTTCCGATCTCGGCCCCGAAATCACTTTGCTCGATATCGCGGCCTACTATGGCAACTTTGATCCGGCTTACATCGAGACGGTCGCCGAGATCATCACGTTTGTCAACGCGTTCGGCGAATTGACGGACACCGAGAACGCACAGTTGCCGATTTCGACGTCTCCGTTCGTGCTCTACGATCCGGCCAGCAGTATCACGCCTGATCTAAGCAATCCCCTGACGGATCTCAGCAAGCTCGAAAACTTTACCATTCCGGGCGTGACGGGATTCGATCTGAGTCTCCTCAATGGAAAGGGCGAGAAAACGTCGTCGACGTTTTTGAGAAACGTCAATGCAAGTCCGACGGTCGATATCCCGGTCTTGGACAATCCGACCAGCCTGTTGGGCCTGCTGCTCGGTCGCGATGTGACGCTCGTCACACTGACGCTTCAGCGGTTGTTCGTCGACTTTGACTACAAAGCCTTCTTCCCGATTCTCGGTCCCTTGGGGGTTTCGATTACCGGAAACTTTGACGCCAGTCTCGGTAATCCCAAAACCGGCAAGGGAATCGCGTTCGGCTACGACACGCATGGAATCCGTCGTTTTGCCGAAGCCGATTTTCGTAATCCACTGCTGATCTTTGACGGGCTTTACATCAGCGACACCGAGAACGCCGATGGGAGCGGCAAAGACGTTCCCGAGTTGGTGCTGGACGCGGGGCTCAGGGCGGCGGCCGAGTTGAATCTTGGGATTGCCGAGGCCGGCGTCGGCGGCGGCGTGTTCGCGAAGATGTTGTTTGATCTGTACGATCCCAATCGCGATGGCAAGATCAGGTTCGGCGAACTGGCAGACAACATCGAGGGCGAATTCAAGCACGGAGACCCGCTGCTGTCCCCACTGGCGATCTTTGATCTCTCGGGTGACATGGTCGCGCGGATGGAAGCGTTTCTCAAGATCGATCTGTTCTTATTCTCAATTGACAAGACTTGGGCGTTCGGTCCCGAAGGCAAGATTCTTGATTTCGACGTCGACTTCACGCGTGTGCCCAAGCTTGCGACAGAAGTGTCCAGTAACGTGCTGCAACTCAACATGGGGCCGTTGGCTGACAAGCGTTTGAACGGCGATGTCAAAGACCATGGTGAAAAATTCCGAGTGTTTCAAAATCCTGGCGATGCCTCGGAGATCCGTGTCGAGATCTTTGATCCCACCCAAGGTATTTATCGTTTTAATACCGATTACGACAATCCGGTCAAACTGATCATTCAAGGCGGCCAGGGCGATGACACGATCGATCTGAGCGGCATTACCAGTTCATCGATCACGTACGAGATCGACGGAGGTCCTGGCAAGGACACGATCATCTTGGGGCCGAACGCGGGCAAGGCGATCATTCGCGGCGGACCGGGCGATGACGTCATCACCGGCGGCGGCGGCAATGACCTGATTTTTGGGGGCCTGGGTAATGACACGATCAACGCCGGCGGCGGCGCCGATGTCGTTTTTGCTGACTCTGGCGAAGTCGGCGATTCGTTCTACCGTGCCAAGGTCAAGTTTGGAGACGGCAACGACAGGGTCGATGGTGGCACCGGAAACGACTTGATCTTCGGTGCCGGGGGAAAGGACACGGTCAACGGCGGCGCCGACGGGGACACGATCATCGGCGACGGCGGACGCGTCCAGCTCAACACCAACGGATCGATCAAATCCGTTGTCGACACCAAACGCGGGTTCGCCGGCTTCGCCGACACGCTGCGTGGCGACGCCGGCAACGACACGATCTACGCCGGTCTGGGCGCCGACCTGCTGTTCGGCGGCGGAGACCATGACACACTCTATGGAGAGCGAGGCAAGAACACGCTCGAAGGCGGACCGGGAAACGACATTCTCAACGGGGGCGATGAGTCAGATCTGCTCAAGGGCGACGCGGGCAACGACACGTTGCTCGGCAACGCAGGCGTCGACCGGCTCGAAGGCGGCGACGACAACGACAAGCTGGACGGCGGGGCCGGCGCCGACACGCTGTTCGGCGACGCCGGTGCGGATGAATTGCTGGGCGGCGGCGACGCCGATCGCTTGGAAGGGGGCGCCGGAAACGACTCCCTGGACGGAGGCGCAGGGGTCGACACGTTGCTGGGCGGCGACGACCACGATTTGCTGCTCGGCGCGATCGGGACCGACTTGCTGGACGGTGAAGAAGGAAACGACACCTATGAAATCACCTTCCTCGGCGGCACGACCCGCTCGCTGGTGAACGTTTCCGACAGCGGTGTTCAAACCGATACGGACTTGATGGAAGTGATCGGCACCGACCTCGACGATCAGTTCCTGCTCCGGGCCAACAATCTGGTGCAGGACGGGATCGCCTTCGTCGCCATGATCAACGGCGCACAGGATGTGGAACGAGTCAACTATAAGAGTGTGGAACGAATTCTGGTCAGTGGTTCGTTGGGCGATGACCGGTTTGCCGTTGATGACGTGGGTGCCGAGTTGACGATCGACGGCAGTTTGGGGGATGACTTCTTTCAAATCGGTCAACTGTATCGATCGCGTCGACTCGGACCGCAAACGTCAACGACCGCCGATGACACCAATCCGCTCAACGGCATTCGCGACGAAGATGCCTTCGCGACGATCGAAACCACACGCGGGTTCCTCAGCAACGGCACTCGCTTTCCGATGACCATCCAGGGCGGCGTCGGCAATGACACGTTTGTCGTATTCCATAACATGGCCGTGCTCAGTCTGAACGGCGACGAAGGCGATGACAGTTTCGCGATCCGTGCCTTTGCGCTGGTCGGTTCGCAGGAGCCTGTTCGTGACCGCACCGATATCTCCGGCGGCGCGGGGGCGGACTTGATCGAGTACGTCGTCAATGCGCCGGTCAATATTGACGGCGGCGACGGATTCGACACCGTCATCGTGATCGGCACGGAATTCGGCGACGATTTCGTGGTCACCAAGGACGGCATCTTCGGAGCGGGCCTTCAACCGCGATTCGTCAACATTGAATCGTTGAAAGTGGACGGCGCCGAGGGCGACGATCGATTCTACGTGCAAAGCACCGGTGCAGAATTCGTCACCGAGATCGCCGGCGGACTGGGCAGTGACACCTTCAACATGTCCGGTGATGCGCCGCCGGTTGTTAGCAACGATCTGCTCGGGCACAGCGGCATCATCACACACTCGGTCGAAAGCGTCGACAGCGAATACCACGGTGTGAAAGCCATCGGCATCTCGGCCAACGTTGCCGACAATGACGAACCCTCGATCATCATCACGCAAAGCGAGGGAGACACGATCATTGGCGAAGACGGCGTCACCGACAGCTACTTCATCACACTCGCCCACGCACCCTTGGCAAACGTCTTGGTCACCGTCAATGCGCCGGTGCCGATCGGACGCGACAAGGAACTCAAGGCGAAGAGGTTCCGCATTTTTTCAAATGCCGCGGGTTCGTCGAATAATTTTGAAACCAATTCGGTGGTGCTCAAGTTCACGCCCGCCAATTGGATGATCGCACAGACGATTAACGTCGACGCGCCGAACAACGATGCGAGTGAATTACATGATTACGATGACGACGCGATCGAAGGCACGCACACGGGTGTGATCACGCACACAGTCACGGTCGTCGGTGATCCACGTGTCCCGGACGATGCGTTCTCGGGTTCTCCCACACAGGTGACCGACAACACGATCGTGGACACTGGCGCCAGTTTTCCGACCGCCGGTGACGGTTTACGAGGCCGGTACGCGACGATCGTCGAGGGGCCGGGACTGGGCGAGCAACGACTGATTCTGTCCAACACGAGTAACACGCTGACGCTACGCACCGGCGAGTGGACCACGGCGCCGACGACCGCCAGTCGGTACGTCGTTCAGCACTACCACGAACTCAAGGCGCCGTCGGTCTCCGTCACCGTCCACGACAACGATGCGGCGGACCTGATCGTCGTCCAAGCCGATGCGTCGACGACAGCCTTGGGTGACTCCGATGGGGCAACCGAAGTGATCGAGGGCGGCAGCGGTGATCAACTTGAGCTGAAACTGTCGCGGCAGCCCACCGGCGCCGTAACGGTCGACCTGACCGGCGGCAGCGAAGTCACGCTCTCACCCTCGCAAGCCGTCTTCGATAGCACCAATTGGAACACGGCTCAAACCGTGAGCGTCAGCGCCACCGATGACACGATTCGTGAAGGTTTCCACTTCGGATCGATCGAGTTTTCGATCAGCAGCGCCACCGACGTGGATCAAGTGATTGCGACCAGCGAAACGATCGTTGCCTCCAAGCGGGTTGCGTTTGTTCCGCTGGGGCGCAAGCCGGACGCTGGGGCAGCGGTGACGGTGACCGTGGATGGGGTGGCTCGATCGGCCAACCGCTATCGCGTGGTTTCCAACAAAATCGTTTTCCAAGATGATTCCGGCAAACCCGATCGCGTCCAAGGCCAAGTCCAAGTCGCCTACTCGTATCGCAAACCGGGCTTTGATCAGTCTAGCGCTGCGCCGCTGCCCGTGACGATCGCCGACAACGACGTGTCTCAAGTACTGATCCGCGAGACGGATGGATCGACCGACGTGATGGAAAGTTCATCGTCGTCCGCGCTGCCTCCGATCGCGGACACGTACACCGTCGTGCTGACCCGTCAGCCCGCAGCGAATGTGAAAGTGGTCGTGGTACCGCAGGCTACCAAGTCGACACGGAGTGTGATTCGCAACGACCTTGTTCAAGTCGGTGTCACCAGTTCCGCTTCCGGCGCGGTGAGTCAAGTCGACGGCACGCTCGAGTTGACGTTCACACCGTCGGATTGGAACCAGCCCAAAGAGATTGTTGTCCGGGCGGTCGATGATTCGCTGGTCGACGGAGGGGACACCAAAGTCTTCGCACCGTCGATTCATTCGCTCTCTGGAATCCAAGGTCCGCTCGTTGTCGAAGGTGCCGGCGGCAACGGTTCGGCGCTGCTCGGAGGCGCCGTGCTTCTACCGGGCGAATTGAACGTCCGACCGGCGACCGGCAACGTGATCCTGATGGAAGACAAAGCGCTCACGGCAACCACGTCGGATCTGCTCGCCGTCAGCGGTGTGACCACGCTCGCGGACTTGGTGAACAAGACGATCGAGATCACTGAAGGTCCCGGAATTGGACTGTTTCGATTGATCCTTGCGGCGGCTGATCTCGGCGGCGGACAAGCAAAATTGACGCTGAACGAGAGCTGGAGCCTGACTCCAACCCAGTTGGGCGATGTTAAAAAGTACGCCGTCACCGAGATGAGTCTGAATTTCTTCGCGAAGGAAGAGGAACAGATTGATGTGATGACCTTGTGGCACGACGACTCCCTGGCTGACAGTATCGGCACCTTCAGTGCCTCACGTGTCGCGGGGCTCGGCATGGGACCGGACGTGACCATCGGCGGCAGAAAGCAACCGGGCGGAATTCGATACGACGATCTGGAAGTCGTCGACGTGAAGTTGGGCGCCGGTGACGACGATCTGAAACTCGTCGGTGCACAGATTCGCGAAGACGGTTTCCAAACTTGGACGACGATCCACACCGGCCCCGGCGACGACAACGTGGTGTTGACCATGAACGCCGTCGACAAAACCGTTGCATCGGGTACCGCGACTTCTGGCGGAACGGCAACACTCGTCGACGCGTCGGCCAACTATCCGGTGTCCGGATTGGGAATGCAAGGACATCGCGTACGGATCACCGGCGGCACCGGAATGGGGCAAATCCGACAAGTTCTCTCCAACACCAATGACACGATCACGAGCGACTTGGCCTGGGAAACGATCCCGGATGCGACAAGCGTCTACGAGATTTTGGACCAAGCGGATGGACCGATCTCGCTGCGTACCGGGCGCGGGGACGATACGGTTGACGGAACGACCACGGATCGATCGCTATTGATCTTCGGCGATGAGGGCGCCGATACCTTGACAGGCGGAATCGGCGAGGACCTGATCTTCGGCGATCTGGGGCGAGTCGATTACTTCGATGCCGAAGGGGCGGTCGTGACACGGCTCGGCACGCACCCGGACCTCGACACGCGGACACCAACTCGTGAAGTGCAGATCTTCTCCAGCCCGACTTCCGTCACCGGTACCACGCTGACCGATACGACGGCCGCGTTCCCGATCGGCGATGAAAGCTTGGCCGGACTGTTTGTCCGAATCACAATCGGAACGGGGGCGTTGCAGCGCCGTCAAATCGTCAGCAATACGCCAACCACCTTGGTGCTCAGCGAAGCCTGGGACGTTCCCCCCGATGGCAACAGTACCTATCGAGTCTATGCGCTCTCGGAAGACCAAACCGACGGCGTCGTACGAGAAGCCAGACTGAAACTCACGATACCGACGACCGAAGGCGGGAACGATTCGATCAGTGGTTCCTCCGGCAACGACGTGCTGCTGGGGAACTTTGGCGCCGATATCATTCACGGCAACGACGGGCAAGACCGAATCTTTGGTCACGGCATCCAGGGCAGCAACGATGATGCCGCCGCGGATCACCTAATCGGAGACGCCGGTCGCGATGAGATTCATGGACAAGACGGCGACGACACCCTCTCGGGCGGCGATGCGAATGACGACCTCTTTGGCGGCCAAGGAGCCGACTCGATCGACGGGGGCGAGGGAAATGATCAAGTCGATGGCGGACCGGGCAACGATCAGTTGCAAGGTGATGCCGGTGACGACATTGCCTTCGGTCAGGCCGGTCGAGATTCGATCAGCGGCGGAGACGGAGCAGATTATCTGGACGGCGGTGACGAAACCGACAGTCTCTCGGGAGGACTCGGCAACGATGTCTTGTTCGCCGGTACCGGGATCGGCAACGTCGTAAACGGTGACGAAGGCGACGATCGAATCACCGGCGCCGACGAGGGGGCCGAAACGGATCCCGATTTCACCGATGCCACTTATTTCGGCGACGTGATCATCGGCGGGCCCGGTGATGATCAAATCTGGGCACTCGCCGGCGCCGATCATATTCTGGGAAGCGATGGAAACGACCGCATCGACACGGGGTTGGGCAGTGACTACGCCGACGGCGGCTCGGGCAACGATTGGATGTTTGCCGGGCATGGTTTGGGGGACCATTTACTGGGCGGATCAGACGACGACGAACTCTATGGCTCGCATTTCGGTGACGACACGCTCGCCGGCGGAACCGGCCAAGACCGCGTGTTCGGACAGGGCGGCAACGACACGCTTGACGGAGACTCCGGCGATGATTTCCTGGATGGCGGAATCGGCGTCGATCTCGTCCGCGGCGGATTCGGCGACGATGAACTGTTGGGCGGTGGCGGCGCCGCCGATCAACTCTTAGGAGAGGACGGCGACGATGTCATTCGGGGCTCCGACGACGGCGCCGATCTGATCTTTGGCGGCCCGGGCAACGATCGGATCACCGGTTTGGGTGGCAACGATGTCATTTCGGGTGGTCCGGGGGACGACGTCATTCGGGGTGGCAAGGGCGACGACCAGATCGCCGGTGACGGCGGCATCGATGTGCTGCTCGGTGACGAGGATCACGACAGTTTGTACGGTCACAACACGACGGGTGTCGGCGATGGGACGGCCGATGACGCCGCGGCCGATCGCATGTTCGGTGACTTCGGCACCGGCGCCGACGAAGCCGGCTCGGGGCAAGACCAACTCTTCGGCGGCGGTGGAACCGATCTGATGTTCGGCGAGGCCGGCGACGACTTCATCGACGTCGTGACGGAAACGGTTCAGACCTACGACTACGGTTCCGGTGAAACTGCAACGCCGAGTGATTTCGTGACGCCCACGCCAACGACGGATCCGGTTCTGACGACCGCCAGTCCGATGATCATCGCCGCTGCGACGCTCCCCACCGGTCCGACCTATGCCGGACGCTGGACCGAGTTTGCCGGATCCGCATCGAGCTGGGGAATCAGTGGTGGTGGTCCGGTTTCGATCGAGCCCGCCGTCGCCATCGATGCCGTCGGAAAACGGTATGTGGCCTGGGCCGATGCGCGTCATGGCAACTTCGAAGTGTACGTTGCCGTGCACGAAGAGGGGGCGGGATGGCGGCAGCTTGTCGGTAGCGGGGAAGCGGGCGGTGTCAGCGCCACGCCGACCTCATCACGTCGCCCCTCGATCGCGATCGATACCGACGACAACCCGATCGTGGTTTGGACCGAAATGGATTCCGTGGGCAGTGACCTTCGCGCCGCCAAATGGAATCCAACGGCCGGCGCGGGCGTCGGGGCTTGGGAGCCGATCGGTGATTCGCTGTTGCCGGGCGGTGTGACCGGCGGTCTCTCGTCCGACCAGGCCGATGAAGCGGCGATTGCGAGCACGCCAGCGGGGCCCGTGATCGCATGGATGGATCAATCTTCGGGCGCAAAGAACGCCTATGCGCGTCGTTTCACCGCGGGTGATTGGGTCACCTTGGGCAGCAACTTGGGAACCAGCGGCGTGTCCGCATCCGACAGCGACGTCGCGGGACTCGCGATCGCGGTTGACGGCGACGCGGTCGCAATCGCTTGGACGCAACCGATTGGAGATCAAAGTGAAATCTACCTTCGCGAGCTGAGCGGTACAACTTGGCATGCATTGGATGGATCCGCAAACGGCGGCGGTGTTTCCGATTCTCGCCGCATGAGTCATTCGGCGACGTTGGCGTACCATGGCGGAGAGCTGTTTGCCGCCTGGATCGACGAGTCCAGCGGATTCCCCCGCGTCTACGCCTCGCGATTTGACGGCAGCGAGTGGGCGGATGCGGGAGCCGGATCGCGAGACGATGGCGGCGTCAATGCGATCGGTGGTCGTGCCAGCCGGCCAGGACTCGTCGCTCGCGGCGGAAAACTCTTCCTCGCCTATCGCGACAATCTGGTCTCGACCAACCTCACATCCGATCCGGCGATCTACGTCAAACAATGGTCGGGCACCGAGTTCGTGGAGTCCGTTGCCGGCGACGCCAGTGGCCGTGGCATCGGCATCACCGGCGGCGCTCGACTTGACAACGCATTGGCGGTTGATGCAAGCGGCAACCCGTTCGTGGCGTGGTTCGAACCGGTCGACGCCGGCGGAGAGGTTTATTTGCGTGGCAACACGTTTGATCTCAGCGGATCATTGGTCCAAGTCGATGGCACGGTGGGCAACACGATCCAGGATGTTCTGGACGCACAAGACCTTGGCGTTGGCGATGTGATTCTGGTCGAGGGGACGCACTCAAGCGGCGCGACCGTGACGTCGGGCGATGCCGGTGTTTCGATCATCGGCGCACCGAATTCGCTGATACAAGGTGCCGTCGTGATCAACGCTGCCGACTCAGTCACGTTGCAGCGATTGTCGATCAACGGCGGGATCACGATCAACGGATCCGACAATGTCACGGTACGCGAAAATGCGATCTCGGGCGTTGGCGTTCTGATCGACCAGGCATCCGCCAACACTGTCCTGGCGAACAATACGATTGCGGCAGGCATCGGACTCACGCTGACCGGATCGGTCGCGCAGACACGTGTCGAGTTCAATCAGTTCACCGGTCCCGACAGCAGTGCGGTCGGCCTCAGGGTCACGGGCACCGGTGCAGCCGGCATGACCGTTCGCGACAACGATTTCCTCGGTTCGGGCACCGGCATCACGCTCGACGTCTCGGCCGGCGGAATGATTCACAACAACGATCTCGGAGTCTCAGGAACGGGGATCAAGATCGCCGCCCCGCTGACCGGCGAGGTTTCGGAAAACAAGGTCCACGATGCTCTGGTCGGCATAGCGTATGCCGCATCGGCAACGCTCAGCAACAACCGAATCTTTGACAACACGCTCGGCGTTCGATCGACCGTCGACTCCGTGAGTTCGGGTTTCGGATTCGTCGGCACCGCGTTGCCCAACATGATTTTTGGCAATCAGACGGGTGTCGATTTGAATGGGCGGATGCAGAATCAACACGTCTTTGAAAACCAGATCGGCGTGACCGGGGCGGGCATTCTCGGCGGAGACGACTTTGGCTCGATGAACTTGATCCAAGCCAATCAAGTCGGTGTGGATTTCGATGGCACCATCCAGTTCAACCGTGTTTTCGAAAACGTGACGGGCGTTTTGGCCGGCAGCCGCAACGTGATCGTGCATAACCTCCTGTCTCGCAACAGCGTTGCCGGCATTCACGCCCAAGGCAGCTTTGACGTCAGGATCGCCCACAACACGATCTTCGGCGAGACCGGAGACAACATTCGGATTGACGGAAGTTCCAGCGAAGTCGAAGTGCGCAACAACATCCTTTCGACGCAGAGCGGATACAACCTGTCTCTTGACGACAACAGCTTGAAAGGATTCTTCAGCGACTACAACACGCTGCATGCCGATCCGGGTGGCAAGATCGCCCACTTCGTGATTGACTTCGACGACCTGCTCGACTGGCAACGCGATGTCCATCGCTATGATTTGCATTCGCTCGGTTCGACTCGGGTGAACCCCTGGTGGAGCAAGCCGACGCACGTCAGTCGCGGCGCGGGCGAACTCGATGTTTTCGAAACCGTTGCCGGGCTGCGCCGCACCAGCCCCACACTGGACGCCGGAGATCCGCGAATCGATTTCGCACCGCCGGCCGGCTACCAGAATCTTCTCGCCAACCCGGGGTTCGAAAGCGGCACGGCCGGCTGGTCGACCCATCTGGGAGCGCAGGTTCGATCCGTGGCCCCGATTGCGTTCGAGGGAACTCAGTATTTCTTCGGTGGGAACGCATCGACCGCGTTTGCCGAGCAAACGGTCGATCTGATCGCTCAGGGTTACACGATCGCGCAAATCGATGGGGCAGCATTGGTGGCGGTGTTTAATGCCCGAGTCCGCGCGGCCAACGAGTCGTCGCCCGACGTTGCCAGGCTGGCGTTGAAGTTTCTTGACAGCACGGACGCGGTGCTCGAAACGGTCCAGCTCGAGGCCGAGTCCGCCAATGATCGATGGGAATTATTGGGCGATCGAGTTGCGATTCCGCTGGGGGCACGCAAGATCGTTTTCCGATTCGAATCGGACCGGATCACGGGGGTGAATAACGACGGTTACCTGGATGCTGCGTCACTGCAGGTCGTTTCGAAAAACAGTTATCCCGATCAAGGAGCCTACGGCGGCACAACACGTGACGTCGTTGCGGGACGGCCGCAGATTCGATTGCTCTCGCCCGATCTGTATGTCGATTGGCGAAAAGATGTGCCGGGAATCATCCGCTGGCAGACGGCTGGCAACGATGGCGGCACGCCCGTCAAGATCGATCTGTATCAGGATGCGGCCGACGGGCCGGTTTGGTTGGCAAGCATCGCCAATTCAACCGTGGATGATGGCGAGTATGCTTGGACACCCAGTGACAACGGAATCGATTTCGGAACCTATGGCCTGAGAATCCACGTTTCATTGGTCGATCAACCGATTGTGTTTGATCGCGGCGTTGAATCGTTTACCGTCCCAGAGAATCCGGCGGCCAACGCGTTCTATGTCAATGACGCCAACACGTTGAATGATCAGTACAGCACCGCGCCGGGAGACCATCGCAATACGGGGCTTTTGCTGAATCGTCCCAAGCCTCATGTCAACAGTATCCTGCGCGTCTATGACCTCGGTGCGGGCGATACGATCTACAACGACACGGGAGACTATTTGGCGTTTGACCCGATCGTGATTTCGAATTCTTCAGGCGTCGGTGACGACGAAGGTTTTCTGTGGACGGGCCCGTCCGATTCAGGAAAGGACGTCTTCCTTGACTATGCCTATTCGAACGAGCCTGACACGATCGTCGAGCTGTACGATGCCGATCAGGTGACGATTCGGCACTTTGACTTCTCAAGTGGGCGTCGCGGAATTTGGCTTCACGGAGGAAGCACGCGATTCACCGGCGAGCACTTGATCCTTTCGTCGCATGCCGAAGACGGGATCTTGATTCAAGATGATGCGGAAGAAACACGGTTGGACCAGATCACGGCAAGCAATAACGCGCGCCACGGTGTTCACGCCACCAGTTCGATCGCGGCGATCACCAACAGTGTGGTCTCAGGAAATACGGAGCACGGACTGGCGCTATTGAATCAGGCAGGCGTCTTGGTTGATCACAACCAAATCAATGACAACGGGCTCGATGGGATTTATCTGACGCGGGTGTCCGGGGCAACGTCAATGATTTCCAATAACGACGTTTATGGCAACAACCGTGGAGTCTTTGCCTGGTACGGCACGTCACTTTCAGCGGTCAACGTGGTCGGCAATTCTGTTCACGACCACCCCACTTTCGGAATCGAAGTCTGGGGCAACGGCAATGTGTCGCAGAATTCAGTTTTCGACAACCAAGACACCGGGATTCAAGTTCGCGACGGAGCGAGTGCGGTAGAGAACGTCGTCTTTGCAAGCGGTACCGGCATCGAACTGTTGGGGTTCTCCGGCGCGACCGCAAAGAACAACCGCGTTTACGATCACAGTGAAGTTGGCATCCTCGCTTACGGCAGCAGCGTTGCCGAAGGTAATGTGGTGTATTCTTCGCCGATCGGCATCGAAGCTCGGATGCAAAACGCTGTGGGTGGCAGTGTTTCAGGGAACCTGGTGTATGACACTCCACTCAATGGCGTGATTGTCGACGACGCGAACGGAGTCAATGTCCACGGGAACACACTTTATACGGAAGGTGGAACCGGCCTCTCGCTCGAAAACACGTCCGTGAACGTCGATGTTCGCAACAACATCTTTCGCGTCCTTGACGGACTTGGGCTTTCGGTGGCCAGCAACAGCCAGGCCGGATTTGACTCCGACTATAACCTCTATTGGACCAGCGGCAATGGCGTCGTGGCTTCCTGGCAGGGCGTCCAGCGGACGAGCCTGAGTCAGTGGCGAAACGCAGCGTTCACCGACCAAAACAGTCTTCAACAGGACCCGCTGCTGGTCGATCCGGACGGCGCCGATGGCACCCTCGGTTTTGTCGACACGATCAACGATGGCCGCGACGACGATTTTCATTTGAGCAGCACCCAAGGCCGCTTTGTCGGTTCAATCGTGCCTGTTCATGATGTGACCGCCGGAACGCCGATCTTCTTGACCGTTGGCGAACAAGTTGATGCGACACAGTCACCGGCGATCGACCGCGGCGACGCATCATTTGCCTTTGCCGCCGAACCGACCCCCAACGGCGGGTTCGTGAATTTGGGCGCATTTGGAAACACGACGCAGGCTTCCAAGAGTCCGTCCGAGTATGTGCTGGTGACAGTTCCCGACGGCGGAGAGGTTTGGCCCGCCGAGCAGACGTTCGCAATCCGTTGGCGTTCGGATCTGCTCGGTAGCGCCGATGTTCGGATCGAACTGGTACGTGACGGTGACGGGGCGTTCGTCGACGTCATCGCGGCAAACGCGGCGAACACCGGCAGTTTCAATTGGGCCATCCCCTCCACGATCACGCCGCAATCGGACTATCGGATCCGCGTCACGCGAAACGACGACAACACACTCCTCGATCAGAGCAACGGAGTCGTTACGATCACCGAGCCGATTCACTTCTATTACGTCAATCTGGCCGGCGACACGGACTTCACCGATAACGAATACACGACTCAACCCGGCGACGATGCGACCAACACGGGAACGAGTCCGACCGCACCGAAAGCGACGATTCGCGGCGTATTGGAAGCCTACGACCTTGGGCCGGGTGATGTCATCTTTGTCGATACCGGTCACTACACACTCGACGTCAATGTGGTGATCGAGGCGGAAGATTCCGGGGTTCGCATTGTCGGCGCGACTCAAACCGGACATGAAACGCTGCTGGACCGCGCCAACACGGCCTCGGGCAACTACGTCTTTGATTTACAGGGTGCGGACGACGTGACGCTGGAGAGCCTGGGTATCACCGGCGGTTCGAACGGCGTTGTCGCGATTGACAACGCGGACAGCGACGATTTGACGGTTAAGAACTCTAGGGTTTTTGGCAACCGCTTTCAAGAAATCTGGATCGGCATCGGCAACGAGCGTTTCACCTTGCGCGGTAGCGAAGTCAGTGACCCCAACTGGTCCGACACGATCGGCGTCCAGTTGCGCGGCGATGCGACGGTTGTGACCGATAGCAAAATCCACGGCCACTCCTTTGGCATCCAACTCCAAGGGCGTGGAAATGAGATCACGAACTCTTGGGTTTACAACAATAACAATTACGGCATCCTGTACGGCCTGGTGAACGATGCGGGGACTTCGATCACGCACAACCACATCTTTGCGAACAGCATCGGGATTCAGGCCACTCTGTCGGACTCGTCGGTCGCCGGAACGATTTCAGACAACGTTGTCTTTGCCAACTCGTTCAAAGGAATTGATGTCGGAGCACTGCGAGCGTTGATTCGAGTCGAACGCAATGCGATCTATGATAATGCTCGCGGTGTCGACACCAAGTACAACGTGCATTTTGCGGACAACGACGTGTTTCGCAACGGCATCGGAATCCACTCGGCGGACGATAGCGTCGTTACTGGAAACCGCGTTTTCGGAAACACCCAAGTCGGAATCCAAGCGGAGGCAGTTGCGCGTGTGCTCGGCAACCAGGTGTATTCCAACGAAATCGGCATCCAAACGCTTGGATCGGGGTATTCGGGTCTGATCAGCGGCAACGTTGTGTATGACAACGCGACCCACGCGATGCTGTTGGGGCGTCTCGTCGTCGGCTCTCAAATCGTCAACAACACCATCGACCATGGTGCCGGGAGTGGTGTGCGATTCGAGGTTTCGTCAGGATCGTTCGCATTCCGAAATAACATTCTGAATGTTGACGGTGACGACGCATTATCGTTCGCCGCGGACAGTCAACAGAATCTCAGTTTCGATTACAACCTTTACCACTTGGGCGGTGCGACCCATCTCGCTGACTTGGGCAACACCGACATTGTCAATCGCGTTGATTGGTTCTACGAATTGGGGCAGGACGAACACAGTCTGGCGGGCAGCGGTTCGGCGTTTGACGCTCAATTTGTCGACACGAACGGGGCCGATGATGTCTTCGGTTTTAGTACGACAACGACTGGCGCCGCGACCATCGTTGACGATGGCGACCCCGGATTCAGTACCAGTGGCATCGGCTGGCTTTCCGAAACCGATGCGAACGCGCACGACGGTGATTTCCAGAAGACCAACGAACCGGGCACCGGAGTCAATCTGGCGGAGTGGACGTTCGGCGGATTAACACCGGGCGCGACGTATCAGGTTTCGACGACCTGGGTCGCTGATTTCGCCTACACGCGATCGGCCAAGTACCGAGTCTATGATGGGCCGTTCGACGAATCGAAGCCGCCGATCGGATGGAAGGCGATCAACCAAAGCGTTCCTCCGGTGGAGTTCACTGATGCCGGCAGCAGTTGGAATCGACTGGGATATTTCACGCCCACCGGCGACACGATCGCGATCGTCATGAGCGATCTTGGCCAAACGGTCTCGGCGGACGCGGTCCACTTGGTGCCGATCGTGGGAGACGGGGGAACCGACGACGATTTCCACTTGAAGAGCAATTCACCCGCGATCGATCAAGGTGACTTGTTTGATCAATACATTTTGGAACCCTTGCCCAATGGCCGTCGAATCAATCTGGGGGCGTATGGCAATTCCGCCGAAGCCGCAGTCAGTTCGGCGCAAATGGTTCAGATCATTGAGCCGGGCGGTCTGCAAAAATTCGAGCTCGGGCAATCTATTGATCTTCAGTGGCACGTTGCCGGTGTCGGTGATCCGGCTGACGATTCGTACCAGCGTACGGTCCTGCAAAGCAACCCGGTGGCGTACTATCGCGTCAGCGAGCCATCAGGGACACAGGTGCTGGATGTTTCGGGCAATCTCCGGCATGGTTCCTACCTGGGATCACCGACGCTCGCCGTCGACGGTGTGTTCGAGTCCGGTTTCGACACGGCGGTCGCCTTTGACGACGTCGACACGGATTACATCGAAATCCCCCACGACGGCGCGCTCAGTCCGACGCGACAGTTGAGCTTCTCCCTCTGGGTAAACCAGGATCGCTCTCCCGGCTATTGGACGCCCTTGATTCATCAGCCCAACCCTGCGGGAGGCTCCGATTATCTGTTGATGATCAGCGAGACCGGATTGCTGCGATTGGAGACGAAGAGGGGAGCCGAGATTTTGGAGTCTCCGCATGGCAAATTCCAGTCGGGCCAATGGCAGCACGTTGCCGGAGTGATCGATCGCGACGCTGGCAGCATGAAGATTTATGTGGAGGGCGAATTGGTTGCTCAGCGATCGACCAGCACGACTGATCTTGGATCCAGTACGACGCCTCTACGCGTCGGATGGTGGACCGGTTCCGCTGTCGGTTTCTTCACACCATTGTACGGCCGACTCGATGAAGTCGCCGTGTTTGATCGGGCATTGACTCCCGACGAGATCCGTCGCCAGCGGCTCAACACGCCGTGGGCGAACGTGTCACTCACGCTCGTCGACGAGCTTTCCGGCCAGCCCTCTCCGATCGCTTCGAACATCGAAGCCGCGGGATCGTATGACTGGACCATTTCCGGTGTCCCCGCAGATCGGGAATACCGAGTCGCGATCACCGTCAATCAGGGCAGTTTGCCGGTGGGCATTTCTGACGAACCGCTGCAGATCGTCAACGATAGCAACAATTACTACGTCAATCTCGCCGACGACCAGGATTTTAGTGACAACGAATTCACCACGGCGGCCGGCGACAATCGCAATCTCGGAAAGTCTCCCGGCAGTCCGATGGCCAGCTTGCGAGCACTCGTCGAGGCGTACGATCTTGACCCCGGCGATGTCGTCTACGTCGACACCGGCCACTACTTGCATCTCGGCAATGTCACGTTGACGTCAGAAGATTCCGGCGTGCGAATCGTCGGTGCGTCTCAATCCGGGCATCAGACGCATCTTGATCGATCGAACGTCAATTCCGGCAGTACCGTCTTTCGATTGGACAACGCCGATGACATCACACTTGAATTCCTGTCGATCAGCGGCGGTTCGCAAGGAGTTTTTGCCGCCGACAACTCGGACAGCGATGGCTTGACGATCCGCAATTCACGGATCTTTGGGAACCGCTGGGACGAAGTCTTTCTTGGTGTCGGAAACGATGGGTTCACGCTCGCTGAGAGTGAAGTCTATGACCCCTCATGGACTGAACTGTACGGCGTTCGGCTGCGTGGAAACAGCAACATCATCAGCGATAGCAGCATCCATGGACACTTTGTCGGATTGCGTCTCGAAGGTCGTGGCAACGATGTCTTGCGGAACGAGGTCTTTGGCAACTCGTACAACGGAATCGAATTGACGATTAGCAGCGACACCGGCACGTTGATCAAGGACAACCGCGTTTTTGGCAACAATACGGGGATCTGGGGCAATTCGAATTCCGCCGAAATCTCCGACAACGTGGTGTTTGGAAACTTCTGGCGAGGCATCGAAGTCATGTCGCCGATTCAAGTGCTCGGCAACACCGTCTATGACAATCCCCTGGGCATCTTCGCCTACAACACCGCGACCGTCGAAGGGAACGTCGCCTACCGGAATGACATCGGTATCCATGTCGATGATGACGCGATCGCGGAAAACAACCGCGTTTATTCTAACCGTCAAGTCGGCCTTCGCGGCGAGGAGCGGGCAACGGTAGTTGGGAACACGGTGTTTTCAAATCCCGTCGGCATTCAAGCCTATGGCGGCAATGGAGTGATTTTCACGGGAGAGATCAGAGGGAACGTTGTTTACGCCAACGAAACGCAGGCGATGTTGCTGCAGAGACTCAGCACCGGTGCCATGATCGTGGGCAATACGATCGATCACGGTTTCGGCACCGGCGTGCGCATTGAAGGCAGTTCAAGGAACTTCCAGTTCAGTAACAACATCCTTCGCGTCGCGGGTGCCTACGCAGTTTCTATTGCGGCCGATAGCCAGCAGGATCCAATTTTCGACTACAACCTGTACCATCTCGTCGGAACGACAAAACTGGCCGATTGGGCTGGCACCGACATTCTCGATCGGGCGCAGTGGTATTACGAGTTCGGATTTGACGAGCATGGGTTGGCGGGCAGTGGTGTCGCCTTCGATCCGAAATTTGTTGACGTGGATGGAATCGACGACACGCTCGGTTTTGAAACGACAGCCACGTCAACGGCCCAAATCATCGATAACGGGGACGCCGGTTTCAGCACGATCGGTGCGAACTGGACCACTAGCAGCGATTCCGGCGCCCACGGAGGTGACTCTTTGATCTCGTCTCAACCGCGCGCGGGAGAAAACATAGCCCAATGGTCGTTTACGGGGCTCACGGCGGGGGCGACTTATCGGGTCTCAGCGACTTGGTTGGCTCGAGGTGACGCCAACGTGATTCCCTACCACGTTTACGATGGATCCCGAGAGACGGGCGTTTCGATCGGCTGGGCAATGGTCGATCAGCGAATTGCACCCAATGACTTCAATGATTCTGGGTCTTCGTGGGAAGAACTTGCGATCGTGACATCGCAGAGTGACACGGTCACGGTTGCCCTGAGCGATACCGCCAGCAGTTGGTTGGTCACGGCGGACGCGGTGCATCTGTTGCCGATCCTCGGTGACGCCTCGGCGGATGACGACTTTCATCTGCTCACGGACTCGCCGGCAATCGACCGCGGAGATCCGGCGGATGCGTTTACTCTGGAACCGGTCCCCAACGGTTCCAGAATCAACCTGGGTGCCTACGGAAACACGATCGAAGCGGCAACCAGCGCGACACCGATCATTCAAGTGATCGACCCGATCGGTTTGCAGAAATTTGAAACGGGGCAAACGATCGATCTTCGCTGGAATACCGACGGTGTGCCCACGACCGATTCGGTCGACTTGACCATGGTCGACGAAGCCTCAGGACAAGAATACCCGATCGCGTGTGTGCTCAATCACGGCGAGTACTCATGGAGCATCTCGGGCGTGCCGATCGATCGCGAGTATCGGTTGAAGGTCGCTGTCAGTGCCGGAGGACCACAAAGCTCAAGCGATGAACCCTTTTACATCGTCAACGATGGCAACCAATTCTATGTCGGTGATTCAGTACTCAGCGATAATGAATTTACATCAGCCGTCGGTGACAATCGCAACACGGGGAAGCATCCGGGCAGCCCGATGGCGAGTCTGCGAGCTGTGATCGAAGCGTTTGACCTCGGGGTGGGTGATGTCGTCTACGTTGATACCGGCAACTATCCGGTCTTGCAGAACATCAACCTGACGGCGGAAGACTCGGGCGTCAGGATCGTGGGCGTTTCTCAACCCGGTCACCACAGTGTGCTCGACCGCGGCAACCCCAATGCCGGGAGCTACGTCTTCAACCTGATCAACGGAGATGATCTCACGCTGGAACATCTCTCGATCACAGGGGCGTACTACGGCGTCTACGCCGCGAATCAATCCGACAGTGACAATCTTCAGATTCTCCATTCACGACTGTACGACAATGAACGAGAAGAAGTGAGGCTTTATCAATCCAACGAGGGAGCGACTCTGAGCGATAATGAAATCTTTGATAGTGACGGGGGAACCGTTTACGAAATTGGCATTGCCAGCGCCGCAAATGGAACCACGTTGACGGGGAATTCGATTCATGGGCATTACGACGGCATCCAATTGACCGGCATCGGATTTCAGGTTTCCGACAACGAGCTGTTCAATAATTTTAGGTATGGCATCGATCTCTATGGACTGGATCACGGCACTTCCAGTGTTACCGGCAACCTGGCTTATGGAAATGCGACCGGACTGAATCTATTGGGACACGTCGTTATTCGTGACAACGAAGCGTATGCCAATGCGACAGGGATCATCGCAAACGGCTATCTGCAGTTGACCGGAAACGTCGCCCATGGCAACAGCGGCAGCGGCATTCGCTCGAATTCTGGAGGAGCCATCGACGGCAATGTTGCCTACGGAAATCAGAACGGGATCGAGGTGGTCAGTTCGTCGGCCCCGATTGTCCGCAACAACCGAGTCTACAACAACAGCGCTGCGGGAATTGTGGCGGACAACCAAACCCACATCGAAGCGAATACGTCCTTCGCCAATTCCGTCGGCATTTTGCTACACGCCAATCTGGGTGCCTCGGTTCGCAGCAAGGCGATCAACAATCTGATCTACGGCAACACAAACCAGGGCATTCTGTTCGACAATTACAGCCCCAAGTTCGAAGTGGTCAACAACACCATCTATCAGGAGGTCGGGGATGCCATTCGCGTTGTCGCGAGTTCACCCGACATCGTGGTTTACAACAACATCATCACGGTCGAAGGCGGTTATGCCTTGTTCGTCAACGCCGCAAGCCAAAGTGGCGTCGACAGCGATTACAACTTGATGCAACTGACGACGGGAGCTGCCAAAACGGGTTCCTGGGCGGGTGTCGATGCGACGACACTGGCTGACTGGCAGAGCACGAGTGCTCAAGACGCCGCAAGCCTTTCCGCGGACCCGCTGTTTGTCGACTACAATGGACGAGACAATATCTTTGGCTACGACTCCATCACAGGCGTCGACGGCAGCCACGATGACAATCTGATCCTGGATGCCCATTCGCCTGCGATCGACCGAGGCCACTCATGGTTTGCTCCACGGAGCGATCAACTCGGCTCTGCCCGACTGGACGATCCCGCTTCAACGAATAGTGGGTCACCCATCTACGTCCCTGAGTCGTTGGGGGGCAATCAGTTTTCCGCCGTTGGTTCGGCGATGAACTGGACTTCTGACTATACGTTTACGCTCAGCCTGCCCTTCCAATTTCCCTTCTATGGCCGATCCCACTCCTCGGTCGGCGTTTCGACCAATGGTTTCATCGACCTCGGAAATATCACCTGGTTCAGAGAGCCGACCGAGTCGAACTTTAAGAACCAAGCCAGAATTGCGCCGCTGTGGGATGCGATCGATACCCGCGGTGTCGGAGATGACGTCTATGTGGACACATCGGTTACGGATGAAGTCACGATCCGCTGGGATGCTTCACTGACGAGCGATCGAACGCAACAGGTGCAGTTTTCTGCGACGCTGAAGAAATCCGGAGAGATCCTGTTCCACTATGGCGATGGAAACGTTGGTTTGTCGCCCATCGTGGGCATTTCAAACGGTTCCGGATCGCTGTTCGGTTATGCGGCTCCGCATGGCGTCGCGAATCTGAATCGTTTCGACTCGCAACGTTTCGCGCTCCCACCCGGATTCGTCGATCTCGGTGCTTACGAGTTCCGTGGTGACAGTGCGGACGTCGATCCGCCGAGCGTCGTCTCCGTCGTTCCGGGGCCAAACGAAGTCCTTTTCAGCGTCCCCGCGATCCGGGTGAACTTCGATGAAGAGCCGAACGCGATTACGGCTGCGGTGGCGAATTCCTACGAACTGCGTGACAGTGGCGACGACGCGATCTTTGACAATACGGATGATGTCATTTATCCACTCAACCCGGATTTTTCGTTGGGTGACACATTTGTTGACATCGATGTGCTTGACTCGTTACCGGCCGGCGTATACCGGTTGACCGTGTTCACTGCGATTCGCGATTCCGCCGGAAATCCAATCGGCAGTCCTTTCACATCGATGTTTACGGTCCTGCCGGGATTGTCAACGGACCCTGGCATCTCGGTGATTCATTCCAACAACGACACCGTGGTCTTTGAGGAGGGTGTACTCGAAAACACTCGAGATCGCTTTGGCGTTGCCCTCAACGTCGCACCGACAACGGATGTGGTTGTGGCGATCGCAAGCACGGATGAAAACGAAGTGGTGGCCGCGATCGGACAACTCACATTCACGCCGGACAACTGGTTCCTGCCACAGACCGTCGACGTCATCGGCGTGATGGATCACGAAAGCGATGGCGATCAATCGATTCAATTCACACTCACACCAACCGCCGCGGCCGGCAGCAACTACGATGCTCTGCCCGCCCAGCCGATCACCGTGACCGTGAAAGACCTGTCACACATTGCCGTGACGACGAATCCGACCATCCTGGAAGACAGCAACACTAGCACGTTGCAGCTAACCAACCTGTTGTCGTATAACTCGCTTGGTCGCACACTTCAGGTCGATGCCACCAGCTCGGATACAAATTTGCTCACCGCGCCGACGGTGACCTACTCGTATCCGAGCGACGTTGCCTCGCTTGCCTTCTCACCGATTGAGCATGCATTTGGACAGGCCGTCATTGGAATACAGATCGTCGATCCTGGTGCTGACGGTGATTTCAACACCACCGCGGACAACGGAGTCGTCACGCGTGCGGCGACCGTTACAGTCTCGCCCGTCAATGACGCTCCGACGGTTTCATTGCCCAATCCTCCCGTTTATCTGGCCGGCGAACCCCCGCAACGCGTGTTTTCCACCACAGGTCTCGATGTCGCAGACGTCGACGATTCCAACTGGACAGGTGCGACGGTCAGATTCGTCAGCGGATACCAGACGAACGCCGATGTGCTAAGCATTGCGGCCGGTTTGCCCGCTGCGATCACTGCGGGCAATTTTGACGCGACGACCGGATCGATCACACTGACCGGCAGCGCTTCACTTGCGGATTACAAGATCGCACTCTCGTTGCTCGAATACCAGAATACGAGCAACCAGCCGACCACGGGGACGCGTCAGGTTGAAGTCTCGGTCACCGATGCGAATGGTACCAACGCCGCGAATGGCCCATTGTCCGGCACCGACAACGCGTCCTTCGACATCGTGTTTCGCCCCGAGGTGGAAGGGGTCGTCTATGACGACGGAACTGGGCAACGGTCGTCGATTCGGACGATCCAAATTCGGTTTGACTCCGTTGTGACGCTTCAGTTGAACGCGATCGAGATTGAACCTGTCGGTGGTGTCGCGTTTGCTCCCTCCTTCACGACCAGCGACGTGACCGGCAAAACGGTTGCGAGCGTTCAGTTTGATCCTCAAACCTTCGTCGGCGGATCACTCTCGGATGGAAACTATCGCATCCGAGTCAAAAGCGACGCCGTCAGCTCGGCCGACAGCTTTGGATTGCAGGCCGACTACGTCGACAGTTTTTTCCGGCTCTTTGGTGATACCGACGGCGACCGTGACGTCGATGGACAAGACTACGGCCGCTTCGGACTCTCGTTCCTGAAACAGGAAGGGATGCAGGGCTTTGATACCGATCTGGATTTTGATGGCGACGGTGACGTCGACGGTCAGGATTATGGGCGTTTCGGTTTGCGATTTTTGCGAACTCTGCCCGAATAGTGCCGGACGCGAACTCCTCTCGCACCCCTCGGCCCCGCCCTTCACGCTATTCGGGTTGTCGCCGACCTTGACGGCGTGACCTCGGTGATCGAACATTCGCAATTCCCGGGGATGCTGGCCGTCAACCGAATCGGCGAAGAAGGTCAGCGGGTCGGCTGCGATCTTCGGCGGTGAACGTTTCACTGGGCGGCGACCAATAACTGTTCTGAATCACAAAGGGTGACTGACGTCGTCTGGTATCTGCTTTTAATCGTTGCCGGGTTTCTGGCGGGCGTCGTGAACACGATTGCCGGCGGCGGGTCGTTTATGACGCTGCCGGCGTTGATGCTGTTCGGGCTGGACCCGAAAATTGCCAACGGCACCAATCGCGTCGCCGTGCTGTTTTCCAGCGGCGCCGCCGTCGTGACCTTTCACAGACACGGGCACCTGGATCGCGAACTTGCCAACCGTCTGACGCTGCCGACGATGTTGGGAGTCCCCGTCGGGGCTTGGCTGGCGGTCTATTTACCGCCGGATGCCTTCGAGCCGGTGTTCGGTGCCATTTTCTTGGTGATGGCGGTGGTGCTGATGCTCAATCCCAAGCGAATCGCGGCGGCGAACGTGGGTTCGGTCAGTTCCAAGCGGTGGATCAAACCGGTGTTTTTCGCGATCGGAATCTACGTCGGCTTTATCCAAGCCGGGATGGGGATCCTGATCTTGTTGGCGATGAGTCTGACCAACAGTGGCGACCTGGTGGCGTCCAACGCGGTCAAGAACTGGATCGGTTTTTTGGTCACGTTGGCGGCGACGGTCATGTTCGCGATTTATGGCTTGATCGATTGGTTGCCCGGCTTGGTGATGGCGGTCGGCAACGTGATCGGCGGTGTCGTGGGGGCAAAGCTGGCGATCCGCAAAGGCAACCGCCTGATCTTCGGGTTTCTGATCGTGGTGATGATCGCGACGGGTTTGAAGCTGATCGCCACCAGTGTCTATCAATGGATTGATTGACGAGTATTTCGACGCACCTTGGTTTTCGGGTAGTGCAGCGTCTATCGGTAGATGTCATGCGAGAGAGCCCTGGACCGTCTGGCAATCGGCTTCCCTCGATCGATCGAACAGACGATCTCCGGTACC
>NZ_NTFY01000036.1 GCF_002289565.1 Rhodopirellula sp. SM50
AAACCGGAGAAACCACTTGTCCAGAGCTCAGATGTCTCGCTGCGCTCGACCCTCCCGCACACGGGAGGGTTTCTTCTTACCTTGGTGCCGATGGCTGGCTGTTTTGGCGATTCACCCACCTGGCACCCCGGTTGGTCGGGGTCTGTCCCCGGTTGGATGTTCCCCAAGTCGCGAGAGTTGAAGTCGCCCTCCCTCTGGGAGGGTGCGTTGGCGTCGTTGTTGGCTCCGGGGCCGCGAAAAAACCTCTCCTCGCTGCGCTCGACCCTCCCGCACACGGGAGGGTTTCTTCTTACCTTGGTGCCCATGGCTGGCTGTTTTGGCGATTCACCCTCCTGGCAGCGCGGTCGGCTGGGGTCTGTCCCCGGTGGGATGTTGCTATCAATGGGGGGCGTTGCGTTGGGGGACGCCGGGTTGTCCGTCTCGCTGGAAGGGGGGTATCCCCTCGCCGCAGACTCGTGTTCAAGCCGGCGATTGATCTTGTCGCCACCCCGCGGGGAATTCTAGATCTGGGCCATGATCAGTCTCGCCCCAGTCCGGCCCCGCCCCTTTGGGTGGGCTGCCTTGTTGCTTCTTTCGTCGTTAGCCGGCTGCGCCGGGCCGGACGTCGCGGGCACCTTCCGAACCGAGTCTCCGCCGCCCTTTTCGGCCAGCGGATCGGCGGTGACGCCGGATCGCTGGTGGACGACGTTTGACGATCCCGGGCTGAACCATCAGATCGACGCCGCGTTGGGCGACAATTTTTCATTGGCGGCTGCGCTCAATCGGCTGGCTGCTGCACGGGCGTTGACCCGACGCGAAGCCTCGGACTTGTGGCCGGACGTCGACGGCGTGGCGGAAATCGGTGGTGTGTTTGGTCCCGGCAGCGATCAAACCAGTTACACGTTGGGGCTCGATACGTCCTATCAGGTGGACCTGTGGGGGCAAATCGAATCGCGGGTCGAGGCCGAGCGGCTTCGCGCGGCGGCGACCGCTGCGGACTACCACGCGATCGCGCTGACGTTATCGGCCGAGATCGCCCGCACTTGGTTTTCGCTGATCGAAGCCCGCGCCCAATTGGCGTTGGTCGAAGAACAGATTGAAACCAACCGCAACGGCGTGATCGCCCAAGAGCTGAAATTCGGTTCAGGGGAAGTCGGCGGCCCCGACGTGCTTCGGCAGCGTCAATTGGTCGAATCGACGCTGGAGCAATCGGTGGTGGTCAAGTCCCGAATCGACGTGCTGGAACATCAGTTGGCTGTGCTCCGCGGGCAGCTACCCCAGCAAGCCAGCTTCTACACCGGGGCCGAGCTGCCCGGATTGCCCCCGCTGCCGGACACGGGATTGCCATCGGAATTGCTGAAACGCCGCCCCGACGTGCGCCGCGATTATTTGGCGTTCATGGCCGCCGATCGCGATCTGGCATCGGCGATCAGCTCCCGTTACCCGCGACTGAATCTGAGCGCGTCGGTGCTCAGCGTCGCCGATCACCCCGAAACGCTGCTCCGCGACTGGTTTGTCGGCATCGGCGGGCAATTGATCGCGCCGCTGTTTGACGGCGGCCAGCGACGCGCCGAAATCGACCGCACCGCCGCCTTGGTTCGCCAGCGGTTCAACGAGTACGGCGAAACGATGCTGACCGCGTTCCGTGAAGTCGAGGACAATCTGGCACTGGAACGCTACCAGCTGGAACGATTGAAACATCTCGAAGCGCAATCGGAGTACGCCAGACAGGCCTCCGATCAGCTGCGTCGACGCTACCTGTTTAGGGAGGCCGACTACCTGGACGTGCTCAGCGCGACCACGGCCGAACAAAGATTGCAGCGCGAAACGTTGGCCGCCCGACTAGACTTACTGCTCATCCGCGTCGCGCTGTACCTGGCGTTGGCCGGAGATTTTGAAACCCGTCCGCAAGCGCAGTTAGAGTTACAGGGGTTGGCAGTGCCTGAAGAAGTGTCCGTCGAGCAGGCCAACGGCGGCTCGGAGATCGAGTCGCAGCCGGCTTCTGAACTGCAGCAACTGCTCAGGTCCGTGGAGCCGTTTCCCGCCCGCGATGCAAATGAATGACGCCCCGCAACGACGCCCCGTTTGGCGTTGGCTTCGCTTGATCGCCAATGTGCTCGTCTGTTTCGCGATCCTCGGCGCGTCGGCGGCCGCCATCGTCGTGATCAATCGAACCGAACCGACGGCGCAAACCATCAATGCCACTCGTAAGTCGGCCGCGCTGGTCGAAACCACCACGGCGCGTCGCGGAACGTACCGTCCCCGCTTGTCCGTGCTCGGCACCGTCCAGCCCGCCCAGGATATCGTGCTCAGCCCACGCGTCAGCGGACAAGTGATCGAGCTTTCACCCCGATTGGTTCCCGGCGGAATGGTCCGCGAAGGTGACTTGCTGCTGCGCATCGATCCGGCCGACTTCGAAAACGCCCTGTCGATCCGCAAGAGTGAATTGGAGCAAGCCCAAGCCTCGCTGGAGATCGAGCAGGGGCGGCAGAGTCTGGCCGAAAAAGAACTCGCCTTGTTGGAAGGAACGATCGGCGAGGCCAACCGTTCGCTGGTGCTGCGGGAGCCTCAAATCGCATCGATCCGAGCCGAGTTTAACGCGGCCAAGGCGGCGGTCGAGCGGGCCGAGTTGGACCTGGAACGAACCCGCGTGATGGCCCCCTTCGACGCCCAGATCCTGAGCCGTTCGGTCAACGTCGGTTCTCAGGTTTCACCCGGCGATGAGCTGGCCCGACTGGTCGGCATCGAAGAGTATTGGGTGATGGCCGCCGTCCCGGTACGCAGCTTGCCCTGGATCGAATTCCCCAAACCCGACGATCGAGAGGCATCCACTGCGGCAGAGGTCACCCCGCGGGGTTCGACGGTGCGGCTGAGGAACCCCGGCTCGTGGCCCGAGGGAACCGAGCGTCGGGGGCAGATCGCGCGGATGATCGGCACGCTGGATCAGCAGACCCGTTTGGCCCGCGTCCTGGTCACCGTGTCCGATCCGCTCGGGCAATCGTCTGACGCCCCGCCGCTGATCTTGGACACGTTGATTGAAACAGAAATCGAAGGCAAGCCGATCGAAGACGTGGTGCGACTGGAACGAAAACTGGTCCGCGATAGCGACACGGTCTGGGTGATGAAAAACGAAAGGTTGGAGATCCGACAAACCGACATCGTGTTTCGCGACGCCGACTACGCCTACATTCGCAGCGGTCTCGAAGATGGCGACGAAGTGGTCGTGACCACGTTGGCGACCGTTGCCGACGGGGTCGGGCTGCGTAAGATCAATGACGCATCGGACCGCGAGCAATCCAACGGCGGGGAGTCCGCCCCGTGAAGCAACCTGCGGTGAATCACAAATCGGCGACTCCGGAATTGGCGACTCCAGAGTCGTCCGCCCGCCCGTCGACAGGTGGGCCGATCGCTTGGATGGCACGCAATTCGATCGCGGCCAATCTGCTGATGATCATTCTGCTCGGCGGCGGAGTCTGGTCGGCCGCTGTGATCCAGAAGGAAGTCTTTCCACAATTCGAACTGGACATCGTCGAAGTCCGCGTCGACTATCCCGGCGCCGCGCCGGAAGAGGTCGAACAGGGGATCTTGCGCCCGATCGAGGGCGCCGTTCGCTCGGTCGAAGGCATCCGCGAAATCACCAGCGAAGCACGGGAAGGTCGGGGCGAGGTGCTGATCGAAATCGTCGCCGGCCAGCAACGGATGAAAGCGTTCCAGGACATCGAGCAAGCGGTCAGCCGGATTCGCACGTTTCCCGATCAGATCGAACAGCCCGAGGTCCGCTTGCAGTCCGAGCAGCGTGAAGCGATGCAGGTGGCGATCTACGGCCCCATCGATGTGTGGTCCCTGCGGAAGTTGGCCGAACAGCTGCGGGACCAGTTACAAGCCCACGACCAGATCACGCAAGTCGAACTGCGCCGGGTGCCGGCCTACGTCACCCACGTCGAGATCCCGCGGCAACGGCTGCGCGAGTACGGGCTGACGCTGCCCGACGTGGCGGACATCATCCGAACGTCCAGCCAGGATGTGGCGGCCGGTTCGGTGCAAACCAGTGGCGGAGAGATTTTGTTGCGGGTGAAGGCTCGCAAGCAGTGGGCCGATGAATTTGCGGCCATGGAAATCGTCTCCGGCCGCGACGGTCCGGCCGTCACCCTCGGTGACATCGCCACCATCCGTGACGGATTCGAAGAAGTCGGCTTTCATTCCCAGTTCAGCCAGACGCCGTCGGTGGAACTGGACATCTTTCGCACCGGTTCCCAGTCGCCGACCGACGTTGCCGATGCGGTCCATCAGACGATGCGAGACTTTGAAGGCGTGTTGCCACCGGGCGTGAAGTGGCGGATCGATCGCAACAACGCCGAAGAGTTTCGTCGCCGTTTGAATCTGGTGTTGAAAAACGCGGTGATGGCAGTCTGTATCGTGCTGTTGATTCTGGCGTTGTTTCTTGAGATGCGGCTCGCGTTTTGGGTGATGATGGGCATGGCCGTCTCGTTCATCGGCGGGATCTTATTGCTGCCCCTGGCCGATGTCAGCATCAACATGATTTCCCTGTTCGGGTTTCTGGTCGTGTTGGGCATCGTCGTCGACGACGCCGTGGTGGTCGGCGAAAACGTCTACGAAAAACGACAGGAAAGCGACGACGACGAGCAAGCCGCGATCGATGGGACCCGCGAGGTCGCCGGTCCGGTCGTCTTCAGCATCCTGACCAACATCGTGGCCTTTGTCCCGCTGATGTTTATCCCCGGGGAGACCGGCAAGTTTTGGGGGCCGTTGCCGATCGTGGTGATCCTGGTGCTGTCCCTGTCACTGGTTGAATCGCTGTTTATCTTGCCCGCACACCTGGCACATGCCCGTGCCGGCGGACGAAAAGGCCCTGGTTTGGGGGCCACACTGCACCGCGGCCAACAGGCGTTTGGTCGGGCCTTCAATCGCGTCGTCGAAGTGGCGTTCCGTCCCGTGCTGTTTGGCTGTTTGCGATGGCGATACATCACCGCCTCGACGGCGCTCGGCCTGTTTCTGGTCGTCGGCGGGTACGCCACCAGTTCCCACATGGGCATGATCCTGATGCCCGAAGTGTCCGCCGATGAAATCGAAGCCGGCGTGCGAATGCCGGTCGGGACCACGCAAGCCCAAGCCGCTGAAATCGCCAAGGCCGTGACCGATGCCAGTCTGCGGATGTTCGACGAACACGACCTGTACAAAGTCGCCGAAGGCATCAAGACCAACGTCCGTGGAGAGAGCTTTATCGATGTGGAAATCGTGATGAAGCCGCCGGATCAACGTGACATGACCGCCGGTGAAGTGATCGAATTGTGGCGCGAATCGATCGGGGACTTGCCGGGCGTTAGCCAAGTGACCTTTGAGGCCGAACGAGGTCCCGGTGGGGCTCGTCGCGCGATCAGCATCGACCTCAGCCACAGCGACATCGGCGTGTTGGAAAAGGCGTCGCAAGCCTTGGTCGAGCGATGTGAAAGCTTTGCCAACGTCCGCGATGTCAGCGACAGCTACAACAAGGGCAAGGTTCAATACGACTTTCGGCTCCGCCCCGAAGGCCGCGCGCTGGGGCTGACCGATGAGGAACTGGGCGAACAGCTTCGCGGCGCGTTCTTCGGTTCACTGGCGCTGCGTCTGTTGCGCGGCACCAATGAAATCGAAGTCCGCGTTAAATTGCCCGAGGACCAGCGTGAAGACATTTACAATCTCGAAGACATGATCATTCGCACTCCGTCGGGGGCCGAAGTGCCGCTGCTGGACGTCGCGGAGCTCGAACAATCGCTGGCCTTTCGATCGATCGACCGCCGCGACGGCAGACGGGTGATCAACGTGTCGATGGATGTCGAACCCAAACGCGCGGTGACTCAAGTGATCGAAGCGCTGCGCACCGAAGCGCTGCCCCGGTTGCGTGCCGACTACCCCGGCATCACGTGGAGTTTCGAGGGCAGTGACGCGGAGATGCGTCAGGCGACCGCGTCGCTCTGGGGATCGTTCGGTCTGGCCCTGGCGGTGATCTATTCGTTGTTGGCCATCGCGTTTCGTGGGTACGTTCAACCATTGATCGTGTTGGTCGCGATTCCGTTCGGGATCGTCGGCGCGGTGCTCGGCCACATCCTGCTCGGCTATGACTTGTCGCTGGTCAGTCTGATGGGCGTGATCGCCCTATCCGGCGTGGTGATCAACGACTCGTTGATCATGATCGACTACGCCAATCGCCGACGCGTTGAAGGTCGCTCGGCGTTTGAAGCGATTTCTCAAGCCGGGTTGCGGCGATTTCGCCCGATCCTGTTGACGACGCTGACCACCTTCGGCGGGTTGATGCCGCTGATTTTCGAAGACTCCTTGCAAGCCCAATACATCATCCCGATGGCGATCTCGCTCGGGTTCGGCATCCTGTTCGCCACCGCCATCATCCTGGTCCTGGTCCCCTGCCTGTACCTGATCCTGGAAGACATCCAGACGGTCCTCCGCAGCAAGCCAGCCGACGGTCGACGAGCGTCTTAGCGGAACGGCGCGAGCCGTCCGGTGCCGCGAGACCGGAGGGCTTGCGCCCTGCCGCTACCATCCGCCCGGTTCGATTGCCATCTTAGCGGAACGGCGCGAGCCGTCCGGTGCCGTGAGACCGGAGGGCTTGCGCCCTGCCGCTACCATCCGTCCGGTTCGATTGCCGTCTTAACGGAACGGCGCGAGCCGTCCGGTGCCGCGAGACCGGAGGGCTTGCGCCCTGCCGCTACCAATCGGATGATCGACCGCTTACTCACGCTGCCGAAACCGTTTTCGATAGGCCAGCGGCGTCATGCCGGTGAAGCGGCGAAACCGTTTGGTGAAGTGACTCTGGTCAAAGAACCCGACCGCGACTGCAATTCCGGTGATCGATTCGGAGGTTCGCGTCAGTCGGTCGCGCGCCTCTTGCATGCGACGCGACAGGATGTATTCCGTGGGCGACATGCGCAGGACGCTGCGAAAGCGATGGTTGAATTGCGACGTCGATAAACCGGTCATCGCGGCCAAGGCTTTCATCGAAATCGTCGTCGCATAATGCTCATCGATGAATCGAATCGCCGCTGCCAACTCGCTGAAGAACGACGCCTCTTCGGCCGGTGTCGCGATCGGGTACATGGCACCGGCGATCCCGATCACCCCTCCCTCGGCCGAAAACAGCGGCGTCTTGGTCGAAACGTACCACTGCGGAGTGCCGCGGACGTGTGGCACCAACCAGACCTGATTGGGAATCGTGCGTTTCAATTGCATCACGCGACGGTCTTCGGCGTGGTAGGCGTCGGCCAACGCGGGCGGTTGAAATTCGCTGTCGCTCCGTCCGTAAAGCTCCTCGACGTCGGTCAAGCCGAACACATCGGTCAGCGTGCGGGGGTTCACTGCGATGTAACGCTGTTGGCTGTCCTTGGCATAAAACAGCACCAGCGGCAGCGACTCAAACAGTTCGATGACACTGCGTACGCCGGGGTTTTTCCCCAGAAATGCTTCGCTGAATGCTCTGCCGGTGGTTGCGGGGCCCGAATTCGCCATGGGACGTCAATTGGTTAAGTGACGGATTTGATCGCAGCGGAAAACGCTAAGACTTTCGCAGCTCCGGCCCTCTCTGGCGTTTGCTTGCTGCGCAAACGCCGTCTCTCCCAGAGGGAGAGAGACTAAATCGGTTGCCAAAAGCTGCAGCAAAAGAATTGACGTCCATCGGCAAAACGTACCAAAATCGACGCAGGCTGGTACAAGACCTGACGCAAAAATCTGCGACAATGAAGAGCTCCCCTACGCCCTCCCGCCATTTCTTCCCCCATCCTTGCGACATGGCTGCACTGAAAAATCTTACCATCGCTGCCTGCTTGGCCCTGGTCCTCGGGGTTGGCCCGGCCGCATGGTGTCAGACGCCGATCTCGTTTAATTCGCAGATCCGCCCGATCTTGTCCGAGTACTGCTTCGCCTGCCATGGGCCGGACGAAGAAACCCGTGCCGCCGATCTGAGGCTGGATCAACGTGAGCCCGCGTTGGACTACGGTGCGATCGTCGAAGGGGAACCGGACGAAAGTCTGTTGATCGAGCGAATCGTGTCGGAGGATCCGGACATGCTGATGCCGCCCCCGGAAACCGGCAAGACGTTGACGGCGGCACAAAAGGAGTTGCTCGCCGAGTGGATTCGCCAGGGCGGCGAATATCAAAAGCATTGGTCGTTTGAACCGCTGCCGGAGTCGATTGCGATTCCAGAGTCGGTGGATGATTGGCCGCGGACCTCCGTCGACCCCTTCGTGGCTCAAAAGCATCGGGAAAAAGGCTTCCAGCCGAACCAAGAAGCAGACAAGGCGACGTGGCTGCGACGGGTCACGTTCGATCTGACCGGGCTGCCGCCGACGTTGTCTCAGCTGGACGCGTTCCTGGCCGACTCGTCAGACGATGCGTATGACAATGTGGTGGAGCGTCTGTTGGCATCTCCGGCCTATGGCGAACGGATGGCGGTGATGTGGCTGGACGTTGCGCGGTACGCGGACACGTTCGGTTACCAAAACGATATTCCGATGGAAGTCTGGCCATGGCGACAGTGGGTGATCGAAGCGTTCAACTCCAACATGCCGTACGACCAGTTTATCACCGAACAAATCGCCGGCGACTTGATCCCCAATGCAACGGTCTCCCAGCGGCTGGCCACCACATTCAATCGGCTGCACCGACAAACCAACGAAGGCGGTAGTGTCGCCGAAGAATTTCGTTTGACCGGCATCACCGACCGGACGACGACGGCGGGTACCGCGTTCCTGGGGCTGACCATGGAATGCTGCCGCTGTCACGACCACAAGTTTGACCCGATCAAACAAAAGGAGTTCTATCAGCTTTCGGCATACTTTTCTGACATCGACGAGTTCGGACTCTACTCGCACTTCACCTTCTCCGCACCCACACCGGCGATGTTGTTGTATGAAGGTGACCAGCAACAGAATCACGAAGCGGCCAAGCAAGCGATCGCGGAAGCCGAGGCATCGCTGGAGGCCGCGATCCGAACGGCCCGTGTTGAGTGGCAGTCGCGCCAGGACGATTGGATCGAAACGTTGCCCGATCCCCGCGGGCCCGTGTTCGCTTTACCGCTGGAAGGAACGGTCGACGGCATCGTCGGCAAGGCGACCGTCTGTAACGGCGACGACGCGATCGAGTGCAAGGACGCTCCCCTGTTTGGGCGGACATCGGAATTCTCCTACAGCCTTTGGGTTCGCCCTGAATCGCAGGGCCCGCGGATGATGGTGCTGCACCAATCCCGAGCCGCTGAGGACGCCGCCTTTCGCGGGTTGGAACTGACCCTCGATGAAGGTCACCCGCAGTTCTCGATGATCCACTTTTGGCCCGGTAATGCGATGAGGGTTCGTTCGCTCGAGCAGATTCCGAACGGACGATGGACACACCTTGCGGTGACGCATGACGGCAGCGGCCGCGCCGACGGCGTGCGGATTTTCATCAATGGAAAACCCGTCGAGGTGGACGTCATTCGCGACCAGCTGACGCGCGACGTGCGGCAACGAACCGAATGGGGGGATCTGGATGTCGATCGAGTGTCACTGACGTTGGGCGCGCGTTTTCGTGATCTCGGATTCCGCGGCGGACGCGTCGATGACCTGAAAGTCTTTGACGTTGAACTCTCGACGGCGGAGGTGCTTTCGATCTTTGCCGCCGTACAACCTGAAAACGCTCCTCCCGTCGTCGACGCCGAGATCGCGCTGCAGCATCAATGGCTCACCGCTGACGAAACCGTCGCCCAGGCACGGCGCCGACTGGCGAAAGCTCGCGAGATCGAAAACGAGATCGTCACGGGGGTGCGAGAAATCATGACGATGCGTCACTACGAAGACGCGCCGCCGACGCACGTGCTCGGTCGCGGCGAATACACAAACAAGACAGAACAAGTCTCACCCGGCACCCCCGAGTTGGCCGGCGGCTTGCCCGAGGCCGGCGACGACCGCTTGTCGTTGGCCAAGTGGATGACCGATCCACAGAACCCGCTGACGTCTCGGGTGATCGCCAACCGCATGTGGCATCTGTTCTTCGGCCGCGGCATCGTCGTCACGCTGGAAGATTTCGGTTCCCAAGGAACACCACCCACGCACCCCGAGTTGCTGGACCATCTCGCTCGGTCGCTGATGGACAACGGTTGGGATCTGCATTGGCTGTGCCGCGAGATCGTGCTTTCGTCGACGTATCGCCAGTCTTCCAAAGTCGGCGACCCCCAACTCTACCAGCGTGACCGCGACAACACGTGGTTGACTCGCGGCCCCAAGCATCGGCTCTCTGCCGAGCAACTGCGTGACACCGTCTTGGCGGCGAGCGGATTGCTGGTCAAAAAGATCGGCGGTCCCAGCGTGATGCCGTACCAACCGGCCGGTCTTTGGCGAGAATCAGGCACCGGCAAGTCGTACAACCAATCGACGGGCGACGGGCTGTACCGACGCAGCTTGTACACGTTTTGGAAACGGACCGCACCGCCGCCGACGATGTTGACGCTCGATGCGACCAGCCGCGAAAGCTGCACGCCCCGACGCGAGCTGACGACGACGCCGCTGCAGGCACTCGTGTTCCTCAACGACCCCCAATACGTCGAAGCGTCACGTGTGCTGGCGGAATCCTTGGTCCAAACGCACGGCGATGACCACGATGCACGCTGGAACGAACTGTTCCGCAAAGTTCTCAGCCGTCCACCCAATGACGGTGAACGAGAGGTGATCAACCAGTTGTACCACGAACAACAAACGTATTTTTCGAAGAACCCTCCCTTCGCCGACGAGTTCCTCAATGTCGGTGCTCAGCCGCTGCAGGATGCGGCCGAGCGAACAGATGTGGCGGCGACGACCATCGTGGTTCAAGCCCTGTTTGCCTACGACGAATCCATCATGCTCCGATAACCGAACCGCAACCCTGTGGGATAGGCTGCCAGCCGGTCAATCTTGCAATGACAGGCTGGAAGCCTATCCCATTTATCCTCCGCATCACGATCAACGAGCGATAACGACCATGGACTCCTCAACGACACGACGACACTGGCTGCAACAGTTCGGCATGGGACTTGGCGGGATTGCCGCCTCCCAATTGCTGCAGCGTGATGTTGCCGCTGCCGCTCCCGCAGTTTCCCCGACCGCCGGCATCCCCAGCGGCGGAGTGGTCAACCCGACTCACCACGCCCCCAAAGCCAAACGAGTGATTTACTTGTTTCAAGCCGGCGGGCCTTCGCAGCTGGAAACCTGGGACTACAAACCACTGCTCAATGAGAAACAGGGTGAGCCGCTGCCGGACTCGGTTCGCCAAGGCCAACGATTGACCGGCATGTCGGGCAACCAGGCGGTCTTGCCCTTGGCCGGTTCGATGTACAAGTTCAATCGACACGGCGAAAACGGCACCTGGGTCAGCGAGTTGATGCCGCACATGGCCAAGCAGGTCGATCAGATCGCGGTGGTCAAGTCCATGTACACCGAAGCGATCAACCATGATCCGGCGATCACGTTTTTGCAAACCGGCAACCAGCTCTCGGGCCGCCCCAGTATCGGTTCCTGGTTGCACTACGGCCTGGGCAGCGAGAACGACAACCTGCCGACCTTTGTGGTCCTGGTGACCAAAGGCAAAGGCGGCCAGCCGCTGTATTCACGGTTGTGGGGGTCGGGGTTCCTGCCGGCACGCTATCAAGGCGTCCAGTTTCGCTCGGGCAAAGAACCGGTGTTGTACCTGTCCAATCCGGCGGGCATTTCAGCGGGCAGCCGACGCAACATGCTCGATCGGCTCAACGATTTGCATCAACTGGAACAGGATCGATTGGGTGACCCCGCACTGGCGACGCGAATCGAACAATACGAGATGGCGTATCGAATGCAGTCGAGCGTTCCGGATGTCGCCAACCTTGCCGAGGAACCGCAAAGCGTCAAAGATCTTTATGGACCCGACGTTTCAAAACCCGGGTCGTTCGCCGCCAATTGTCTGTTGGCCAGACGGTTGGCCGAACGCGGCGTTCGCTTCATTCAGCTTTACCACCAAGGCTGGGATCATCACGGAAACATCCCCGGTGGCATGAAGACTCAATGCCGGGACACCGATCAGCCGTCCGCCGCACTGCTGCAAGACCTGCAGCAGCGCGGATTGCTGGACGACACGTTGGTGATTTGGGGCGGCGAGTTCGGGCGGACGAATTATTCTCAAGGCACCTTGACGGCTACCAACTACGGACGTGACCATCATCCGCGTTGTTTTTCAATGTGGATGGCTGGCGGCGGCGTGAAGGCCGGTGTCAATCATGGCGAAACCTGTCCGTTCGGTTACAACGTGGTGTCCGATGGCGTTCACGTGCGAGACTTTCACGCGACGCTGTTACACTTGATGGGGATTGACCACCACCGTCTGTCCGTCAAGTTCCAAGGCTTGGACGCCCGGTTGACCGGTGTCGAACCGGCACGAGTTGTCAACGAAATCCTGGCGTAGAATCAAGTGGGATAGGCTTCCAGCCTGTCAATTCCGCGATGACAGGCTGGAAGCCTATCCCACGTTTGAAACATCTTCCGTTCAACCCAATCCCATGCACTTCACCTTCCCAATTCCATTCCGTTTGATCGCGATTGCAGCCGTCATCGTTGCTTGGGTTCCAAACGCAACGGTCAGCGGTCAATCGACCGATTCGATTCCATCCCGACCGACTGATCGGCCCAGCGGTCTGCCGGACGCTGCGATGAGGGTGCCTTCGTTGAGCAGCGATGTGGTAAACGTCTATCGCGACGGACAAACGTTGTGGTTGCTGCCGAGTCCGGAATCGATCGAAGCACGCAGCTTCAATCTCCCGCGGCTTTGCGCCCCGATCCGTTCGTTGGCCTGGCACGACGATGCCAAACGTGAACTCGGCTTTGTCCCCGAACCGGATCATTGGCGGTTCTCCTGGAAAGCCGCCGTCGCTGCGGAAGCTTTGATCAAGGTGGTGTTTGACGGCGCCCCGGTATTGCCCGGCGAAGTTTCACCGACCGAAACCGCCGGCGACGGTTCTGTCATGCTACACGCCCACCACGCGGCAACCTTCGGCGAAAAACTGCGTTTCGAGCCCCAGTGGTATAAGAACACCGTCGGCTATTGGACTGTTGCCGAGGACTATGCCACTTGGGAATTGAAACTAGATCAGCCGGGGCGATATTCGGTCGCGGTGTTGCAAGGTTGTGGTCAAGGCCAGGGTGGCAGCGACGCCGTGATCACACTTCGCGACGAAGCGACCCTCGTTGCCGAACTGCCGTTTCAAACGATCGACACGGGGCACTTTCAAAACTTTCGCTGGAATCACCTGGGCGACCTCACGGTCAAGAAACCCGGAACCTATCAATTGCGAATCGAAGCCAAGAGAATCGCAAAAGGTGCCTTGTTCGACGTCCGCGCGATCCACCTGGTCAAACAAGCGAACTGACGCGTGGCATCCGTTGTGTTGTACGCGAGCGGAAAAGCAGCCGTTGGTGTCTAGCCTTTAGGCGATTCTCGGTCGCTGCTACGCAGCGAGAATGGGCGGCTAAAGCCTGCACACCAACGCTTATGCCCCCTTTTCCGCGGCACTACCCGTTCTGTTTGGCCGCTTCGATCAGGGCGTCGATTTCCAGCACCTGTTCGTGGGGGATACGATTGCGCTGATACTTGTTCCAGAGCAGTTCGCGCAGGGTTTCGAGATCTTCCAACTCGATGACCGGAAACTGAGTCCATTCGGTGTCCGACTTCAGCCGCGATTGCAGCTTCCATTTGCCGCCGTGCCGCGTGGCGGTGACCAGACGCGTGGCGCCTTCTTCGGTTTTCTCACGCCATTCGTGTTTCTTCATGATCCGCAACTGCCTTTGCATTCACAAACTTGAGATTCGTCCAGATTCGATTGATGCTTGGCACGAGAAACACCATTCCGCCACTGCTTAACGCGTGGGCCTTGATTATCGACGCCACCACCAAGGCTGTCCACCAGTCGAGTCAACCGCCGCGGACGAAATCATGCCACTGCACACCGTCGGGCAATGTCGATGATGCCGCAAACTCCAAATGCAGAATCCGCCGATGACGCGTCGTATCTGGCTTGGACGGACCACTGCTATGGCTGATCAGCGGACGCATTGCCAGCACGTCACCGGCGGCGGCGTGGATGTCAACCGCTGCGTCCAGGCTTTCACCATCGCTGTCGCTGGATCGATGCGATCCCGGGATCACCCGCAGAGGTCCATTCTCGTCGGTCACCTCATCTAAGTGAATCCGCAGCGTTAGCATCTGCTTCAAGACATCGTCGCATGCGATCAGGTGTGGCACCCCGGCTTTGGTGGTGGGGCGTGAAAACGACCGGGACGCGATCGAGTTGTCTTTCACCGCGATCGAGGTGTCTTTGTGCCAAGCCAGTGCCCAAGTGCGGTCCGGTGGCTTGTCAAAGAATAAGGCTCGCACCAAGCCGAATTCCATGCCGAGTTGCTCACGAAGGAATGGCAACAGTGGATCGCGCTGCCAGACGGTTGTCGCCTCGGCAATCGACTCGATCAGATTTCGTGCCGCGTACACATGACCGCGACTGGACCGAGCCCGCACGCCCTGGGTATCACCGTCAAAGGCGCGGCTGCACGCCGCCAACAGGCTCGCGATCGATTCCGCGGACACGGCTTGCTTGAGCACACAAAATCCGTCGCGGTCCAGGCGCCAGTCATTCACGTCGACCACAACGATCCTACTTTCCTCGCTTCATCGCCTGTTGCAGCCCTTCGGCTTCGCCGTACAGCGGTGAATCGCTGCCCCGGCTGCCGGGGACCAGGGGCGCGTCATGGGCGGGCACCCACTTGCGATGCTCTGCAATGATCGCGGCAAGCGTCGGATCGCCGGCAAGATTGTTGTGTTCCTCGCTGTCGCGACGATGGTCGTACAGTTCTTCTGAACCGTCGCGATAGCGGATGTAGTGATAGTCTCGCGAATGGATCGAGTGATTACCCGGTCCAAAGGTGCAAATCGCGGGATGATTCCACGCTGATGCGGCATCGTTTTGCAATTCGTTCAGCAATCCGCTCAGGCTGTGCCCGTCCAGTCCTTCCGGGACGGGCAGACGACACCTTTCCGCCAAGGTGGGATAGACGTCAATCAAACCCACCGGGGCGTCGCAAACCGCTCCGCCGACGATCCCAGGTCCGGCGACGATCAGCGGAACCCGCGTCGTTCGCTGCCACAGGCTTCGTTTGGCCCACTTCTTCTTTTCGCCCAGATGGAAACCATGATCGCTGAACAGAACCACGATCGTGTTTTCATCAAGCCCGGCCGCTGCGATCGAATCGGTCACCATCCCGACCAGGTGATCGACAAATGAAATGGAGGCCAAGTAGGCCTGCACGGCATGTTTGTCTTCGCCACTGTCTTTCATCCACTCGTATCGCGGAGCGGTCGGATTCAGGCTCAACTGAACCGCAATCTCCGGCACGTCGTCAAGATCTCCGCGGGGCGCCGGCGGCATCACCAGCGTCTGCAGCGGATACTTGTCAAACCATTTCTTTGTCGCGTAGATCGGCACGTGGGGCAGGTGAAAGCCGATCGCCAGGAAAAACGGTTCATCGCGTTTGGCTAACTCCGGAATCCGCTTGGCCGCCCACGCCGCGGTGTGATAATCCCGCTGGTCTTCGTCGGCAGCGTCGATCTGGCCCCAATCCCAAGCGGGATGCGAACCCGGCACCCGGTAACGCAGCTTTTCGGTTTTCCCAGGCGGGCGTCTGTAGCCGCGCGACCGCTGGACGTGATCAAACGACGCGGCATCCGAAGGACCGTGAAAGACCTTGCCCATCGACTCGGCGCGATAGCCGCCGGCGCGAAAGTGCTGGAACATGGTCACCGCGTCGCGAGTGACGTCCACGTCACGAAAACCCGGCGCCAGAAAGTAATGGCCTGTCGTTGACGGCAGCTTGCCGAGCAACATGCTGATCCGCGACGGATTGCAGATCGGTGCCTGGCAGTGCGCGTTGGTGAAATTCACGCCCCGGGCCGCCAGCTTGTCGATCTGCGGTGTTTGCACTTGGGGATGCCCCCCCAAACATCCCACCCAGTCGTTGAGGTCGTCGATGGCAACCAGCACCACGTTGGGAGGTTCGGCGGCGCGGGTCACGGCAACAGACGTCGCGAGCAAAATGACCAAGAAGATGGATCGAATCATGGCGTGGGAAAGACCGTTTGCGACTTTCGGAAATGAATCAGCGGCGTTCGGCATCATACCATCTCCGCGATCGAAACGCGTTGGCCATGGAACGAAAGGCGGTTGGTCAAAAAATGGGTTGGTCAAAAAATGGGTTGGTCAAAAAATGGGTTGGTCAAAAAATGGGTTGGTCAAAAAATGGGTTGGTCAAAAAATGAGTTGGTCAAAAAATGGGTTGGTCAAAAAATGGGTTGGTCAAAAAATGGGTTGTGGGCAGCGTCGAGTCGCGAGTTCCCAGTCGAGTCCGAACAACTGCCTTCATCTTTTGACCAACCCATTTTTTGACCCTCTTGCTCCGATCCAATTACCTGACCCGAAGGACCTCAACCGGAATCACCGCCATCTCGGCGCTATTGAGATTCGCTCGTCGGCCGCCGTTGTTGGAATACCCGACGTACAACTTGCCCTCGTGTTCGATCGCGCAGGGATACGACAGGCTCAAGTTTTCGGCGGATTCTCCCGGCTGATCCTGATGTCTGGACCGGCGGATGACAAACACTCGGCTGAATGTGTTTTCGTTCGGGCGAGAAACGGCGATCGTCAGCGGTGTTCGCTTTCCCCCGTTGTCCTCGGCCGTGGTGCAGACGAGGTAGCGTTGGCCCGTGCTCAACACTCCGGCGGCAGGCTTGGAAGTCGCCATCGGGAGATTGCTGGGACGGGAAGCCGACCAGGTGCGGCCGTAGTCCTCGCTGGTCGCGGCCAGAGCTGACGCCGCGCCGCCGTATCGAGCGAGATTAAAAACGTTCTTGCCGTCCACAAACAGCGACGATTCCCCCCACATGCGTTTGACCGCGTTGTCGACGGGAATCGGCACGAGGTCCCAGCGGGTGAAGTCGTCGCCGTGACTGATCGCGACGGCGGCCGGGAACGCCGCGTCGCCGGAGTAGCGTTTGCCCAGGAAACCGGGCATGATCCAATTGCCGTCGTCCATTCGCACGGGCTGATTCATCGGCCAGAACCCCTGTTCCAGCACGACGCCCAAGGGCTGCCAGTGGCCGGTCGATTCATCCAAGCGATAGGCCCGGGTGTGAATGCGATCCATGCGTCCGTAATAGGCGCCGTGAAACGCCCACAGGGTTTGCTTGTGAGAAAGAAACACGCCGTGGCTGACAGCCAGATTCTCTTCTTCACCGGCGTCGATCACCTGCAGCGGTCCCCAGGTCGTTCCGCCATCGTCACTGACACGATACTGGGCTTCTTCGGTGACCGTGTTTTCGGCGCCCCGGTTGTGGCCGAACGAGGCGAACAGACGTCCGTTGTGCCAAGCGAGCGAGACGCCATGCAGAAACGTATAGCCGTCTCGGGGTTTGTCCCACTTCTTGATCACGTGGAACTCAACGCCGTCCAATTGAGGCAGGTCGTCGGCCTTGGGCAGCGGTGATGCGGCGTCCCACAGCTGAAACAACGGCGCCGGTTGGGGGATCTCGTGTATCGCCGTCACCGGCCGATACTGCGCCGCGATCTCATCCGGCGTCAGCGCCCGCGTAATCAACCGGGCTTCGTCCAATGCCCCGAGGAACGTCTGCCGGATGCGTCCGTCGTCGCTGACGCCAGCGAACGTCAACGGTGCCCCGGTCGAGCGGATCGGGCGGTCGAGCTTGGCGGTTGCGGTCAATGCACCATCAACGAACAATTCGGCGCGATCCCGTTTCATCACCAAGCCAACCTGGTGCCAACGGCCAGGTTGTGCCTGCGGTCCCTCGACGGTCAGCCAGCGACCCTGCCAGAGATAAAGTCGAAAACGCCCGTCGCGGTCGACCATCAGCGACCACTCGCGGTCGTCCATCGAATACCGGTTCTTGGCGGCGATCATCTGTTGATCACGATCCAATGCGTAGGGATTGACCCAGATCGTGAAGGTATATTCGTCAGCCTCGAACGCACTTTCGAAGCCTTTCACTTCGATCACCGTCTCGCCGTCCAACACCAGGCATTTCCCCTCGGCGCCGTCGCCCGAACAAGCGTCGCCAAGGATCTGAATGTCCGGTGATTCGACCGCATCGAGTGACCAATGAACGGAGTCGTCGGCAGACGCCGACAAGGACACCACCCCTAGCAACAAAAGAATCAAAAAACGAGTCAACATCTTCATCCGAGAATCCTAAATCGCGCAAGTCAGGTTGAAGCACAATCCGTGCTATTTCAGCATTCTACTCCAGACCGACCGACTCGGCGGCCAGCCAGAGCGTCACACACGATGTCAAAGGCAGCATGACGGCGATCCCGGCGGTTGTTCGTCCCGGCAGCGAGCCGCTGACGCTCACCCGGGATTTTGACAATCGTTTGGTTTCGGTCGATGTAGACAACGACAGCACCAACGACGTCTTTTACGTATGGCACGACGGTCAGCATCTATGTCCAAAATGGCCATCAAGCCGTCGTGGACTACACCTCAGGAACCGCGTCGACCAACCCCACCTACAACTACGTCTTTTGTTGAGAGATGCGGTGCTGATTCTGACGATCCACTAGCGTCGATAACGCGTTTTTGACAAATTGCAATCAGGCAAGTGCTTTGGGGATCGCGTAAAGGAAATCACGTAACCAGAGCAAATTGACTACGATAGTTCTGGAGCAGCAAGGGTCTGCGTCATTCGTGTTAGATTTGGACCAGGTGATTGTGACTAAGTCAATGGAGCTGGAATGTATCTAAAGTCAGTGAGGAATACTCTCGCCTTGGGTGCCATGGCCCTTGCTGTTCTCCCCATGTCAGCGTGCAGTTCGCGTTCACAAATAGGCGAAGGAAATTGTAACTCGGGCGATGTATCTTCCAATCTAAAGTTGTCGTCCTGTAACTTAACGGAGCTGAATGCGCGGGAGGAAGCGGGGACGTTGTTTTTTCTTCTATTCATTCCCGAAAGTCATCCAGCGACACAAATGCATAAAGCTGAACTTCATCAGGTGAAATTAGGAGATAGTATGGGTTTGGGAATTCCAGCTGTGGTTGTAAGCTATCAATACGCAATTTCATCGTCTGACATAGACCATCTGCTTCATTGGTTACCAGGTATTCGTCTACCAAAGGACCCTACTCTGGTCCTCTTCAGGAACAAGGACGAGCTTGCAAGAAGATGGCTCGGCCGGGAGCCGCTTTCTGAATCGGCAAAAATACTGCTAGATCGGAATCCATATCAAGAAGGGCGAAAGTGACCGCGTCCGAGCCTAAACGAGGTAAGCCGGGAACGAGCCACTCGGTAAACGTTCATCCGGCAGCTTGTCTGGTCGGCCAAATCCCGCCGCGAATCACCGACACGCTCCCCAACAGTCACGGCTATGGATCCAAGCCGTTGGGGTCCAGTCTTCAGGCGCCTCTCCGCGACGCCTTCGGCGCTCGCACGACCCCGCAAAGATCGGCTAAAGCCTAGACACCAACGGCATCGAACCGACCGCCCACTCTTTCCTACGTTTTTTGGCTTTAACGGTTGATGGCGAAGCGGTTTTCTACTTTCGCGGCGGTTGGGGGGCGCCATTTAGAGTTCACTACTTTTGACGGTTGGGGCTCAACGGCGCTTCTTCCTGTAATTCGGCCTGCGGGGAGAGATACCCCGATGATCGTCTGCCGACACGCTCATCGCGAGCGATCTCGACCGGGACAAGCTGTAGTCCATCGACGGAAACATAACCGTCGGCGCCGTCGTTCGAAATGACCACGGTTCCGGACGAGCCTTTGCCAAAGCTAAAAACCCCCAACGCTGGAGGGACGTTGTCGACAATCGCCGGGTCTTGTTGATTGACCGAGACGACGTTCACTCCGTCGCCAGAGTGAATCGTCACCTTGGTCGTGGAGCAACGGTTGGCATCGGCAGTGTAGAGCAGTCGCACTTCGTAGCGTCCGGCGGCGGGGATGCTCGGTTTGAAGGTCATCGTTTTATTGCCGCGGTCGGAGTTTGCATCGTGGTGATAGGAGGAACCGATCCATGATGGCAGGCCGGAGCTTCGCACCCACTGGCCGGTGAACACCGCTTCATCGTCATCCATCGCGATGCCGGGCAAATCAGCGGCGTTGACCGATGCCCGTGGCGGCTGCTTCGTGCCGTGCTTCCACTGCAGCACCTGTCCGTCGGCGATCAGTCGCGTCCGCAGCCTGGCGTAGTCGACCTGCTGCACCGGAACGTTCGCGTCGATCGCATGGCATGCGGCGGTGGCGGCGGACTGGCTGGTCACCATCAACACCGGTTCCATGCGAATACTGGCAAAGGCCGTGTGGCTGGCGGAAAGGGCAAACGTGACGAACAAGTTCTGACACTCGGACGGCTTCGGCACGATCGCGTCGTATCCGATGTTGTAGGGCCCGAATCCGCCGCGTCCCCCGGCAACTTTCCCCTCCCGCGCCACCACACCGTCTTTGACGATGCGTCTGATTTCGTGAACGTCGGTGCCGTACGAACCGAGACCGATGCACTTGGGCGCAATTTGTCGGCCGAAGGTGTGATGTTCAGTCAGTACGAGATCGCTGATCATGCGGCGGCCTTCTCGAATGTACAACTGGTGCGGCCAACCGCCATGGTCGGTGAACTCGTCTTTCGGCAGCCCGAATCGACCTGCCTCGTCACGTACTTTCTGCGGAACACGGGGATCGGTGGACAGAAAATGAAACAGGCCGCGATGGTAGTTCTCGATCTCCTTGGCGATCTGCTCGCGTCGATCGTACGTCGCTTCGGGCCATTCCCAACTGGCGCCCGGGAGGTTCCCGCCAAAGGTGGCGGTGTTGAAATCCCATTTGTTGTTCGGCAGCGGGTCGTGCTTGCTGAACCAGCGGAGGTCCATCTCGTCGCCGTTGGCCAGACAGGCCTCGATAAATCGAGCGACCAACTCGTAGCGTTTCGGATCGTAGTCGTCCGGCGCTTCGATGGGCCTGCTGTTGGTTTGGTCGGTGGTCAAACAGAGACGAAAGCAATACGCCATGATCCCGGGAGCCGCGTCGCCATGATTGCCGGGCTCACCGTCGCTGACCAACGGCAGCAGTCCACTGGAAGGGTCGCCCTTGATGACGTAGGGGTCGAGGGGGAAGTCGCGATCCCAGACTCCCTGGCCGCCGGGGACACGGCCGTTCGCCTCGGGTTGCTTGTGACCCGTGCGGGGCGCGTATTTCGCCGTGTAATGAATACCGTTGTACTGCTCACCGTATTGAGCATTGGCTTCGCGAGTCAGCGTGTGGGAAACCCCCGCCGCCGCCATCAAGTCACCTTCGTAGGTCGTGTCAAGGAACATTTTAGCACGAATGCTTCGGCCGTCCTGGGTGACCAGTTTTGTGATGCGGGCGTCGTCTTTGCGCACCGATTCCAGCCGGGCGTTGCGGAGAACGACGACACCGGCTTCGGTCGCCATCTCATCAAAAACTCGTTCGGCGACATGCGGTTCGATCGAATACGCGCCGCCGGTTGCCGGACCGCTGTTGCCCTTGAACGGTTGCCCCCAGTTCAATTCCTTGCCATACGTCGCCACCAGCCGCGTGAAGTACTCGCGGGTCAGTCCGCCGACGCTGCGAGGGTCACCGATATCGACGGCACTTAACCCGCCGGACGTCATCCCGCCGAGGTGTCTCCCCGGTTCCACAAGCACGGTGCGTTTGCCCATCCGCGCCGCCTGAACCGCGGCCACGACGCCGCCGGATGTGCCTCCGTACACACAGACATCTGCCTCGATCGCGTGGGCAATCGACGGAAACGTCAGTAGGATCGCAACACAGATTGAAATTGTTGATCGACCGTTCGTTGCCATGTGATTGATTGGGGCTCGGTTCATAAACTGTATCGTTGCGATCATCCGTTGCGACGTGCCCGAATGCGTTCCAGTGTCGCCTTCATCGCCTCATCCAATGTGGGATGGATTGACCGCGACGCGATGTCCGGTGCGGGGGGGTGGGCATTTTAGTCCAGCGGCCCGGCGAGATGTTGCCGCGTGGAAATCCGGAACGGCTTGCACTTCGACGGCACACGAATTGTTTCGGATTGACGTGATTCGGCATGACGAAGAAATCGAGGTTCCCCAATCAACGCGATCTGTTCTTCGGTGTGCCCCGAGAAGCCTCGCTGGCCGGTAAACCACCAACCACCCGAAGCAAAAGAGGGGGCTGAACGGACTGTCGCTGCGTAGCAGCGACCGGGAATCGCCGAAAGGCTAGACACCAACTCGTATGCTCGTACCGTTGGCTCCTGACCCTTTTTGGGCGGCACGGTATTTGCCAGAGTAAATAGGGCTAAGATCTCCGGGTGGCAGCTTGCGTGCTGTAAGGCGTCAGGTCCCAACTACCGAGTCACTATGAAAGCTTTTTTGATCACCTGGGCGGCTCACGTTCGTGACAGTTATTGGTTCGTCCCCTCATTGATGGCGGTCGGTGCGATCATGCTGTCGTTTGTGACGACCGCGATCGACAGCCACTTCGGCGCAGGCTGGCTTGAAGAAGTCAGTTGGCTTTACGCGAACAAGCCCGCCGGTGCTCGCGCCGTGCTCTCCAGTGTCGCCGGATCGATGATTACCGTTGCCGGTGTCACGTTCTCGATGACGATTCTCTCGATCTCCTACACCACCTCTCAGGTCGGTCCGCGGCTTCTGAAGAACTTCATGCGGGACACCGGCAACCAGTTCACCCTGGGTGTCTTTATCTCGACGTTCCTCTATTGCCTGATGGTCCTGAGGACGGTTCGTAACGGGGAGAGCGGTAGCGGTTCGGAGGCGATGACTTCCGCATTCGTTCCGCACATCGCGATCATCGTCGGGATTCTGATGGCGATCGCCAGTGTCGGAGTGCTGATCTACTTCATTCACCATATCCCCGAAAGCATTCACGTTCCGAACATCGTGGCGGGCATCGGGCGTGACCTCAATCGGCAAATTGAGCACCAGTTTCCCTCCCGCGCAGGTCAACCACACGAAAAGAAATCCCAGCGGCAAGTCGAATCAGATTTGCCCGAATCGTTCTACAAGACGGCAACGGCCATCAAAGCAAAGTGCCCCGGATACGTGGAGTTTGTCGATCTGGACGGCCTGATGCAGATTGCCGTGGAAAACGATTTGCTCATTCGGATGCGGTTTCGCGCGGGTGATTATGTCACCCCCGGGAACGTGCTGATGTTGGCATCCCCCGAGTCCAATGTCACCGATGAGATCGTTGAACAACTGCTCGCCACGTTCGTTTCAGGTTCACAGCGAACGGCGAAGCAGAACCTGCGTTTTGTTTTCGACCAACTCATCGAGGTGGCGATGCGGGCACTGTCTCCCGGCGTGAACGATCCATTTACCGCAACAAACTGCATGGATTGGATTCAATCGGCATTGGAGAATCTTGCCGAGCGAGAGCTGCCAGACGCCTACCGATACGATGACGACCAAACGCTACGCATGGTTGCCGAACCGGAGCAATTCGAGGATTTCGCCTCGCTGGTGTTCGATCAGCTCCGGCCGTACGTCTCGGCTGACCGCAACGCGTCGATCCACATGATGGAAATGATTGCCAAGGTTGCGGTTTCGGCCTCCAGCGAATCACACCGCCGGTTGTTGGTCAAACATGCCGCTGCTCTGAGACACGAGAGCAAAAAGACGCTCCATGACGAGCGTGGAATTGAGTTGTTGAACCAGCGCTATCGATCGATCATCTGGCTGCTCCGCGACCCAGAGTATCGTCGGCAAGTGCTCGACACGGGGAACTGGATCGGTGGAAGAGCGTAATCGAGAGGAAAGGTCTGGAGCACGAAAGGCAGAATAGGCGATGTGTGTGCGTCCTGATCTGCCGAAGGCTGACGGCGACTTTCAGGTCCACTTCTTGCGACAACGCCGACGGCCTGTCTATCCTGAGACGACACGGACAGCTCGACCACAACATCGCGTGAATCAACTTACGACGAGGTATACCATGGCCCGACCGCTTTGCTCATTATTGTTCTTGCTATCAGCCAGTCTTCTGCCGGCCAGTTTGCTGCCTGCCAATGACTGGAGTGCCGATGATGATACGTTTGATCCCAGTCTTCAATCGGTTGTGATCGGAGACCGATCCTGGATCGGCGATCCCTCTCCGTTTGTTCATCTCGCGTCCTCACGCACCGGATACACCTACGTCAACGCCACGAATTACTCGGGACTGGATCCGGCAGTCCAGCTCTCGCTGATGGTGCCATTGAAAGCGGGAGAATCGCAGCCTCCCGGCGGCGGAATGCTGATGCTCAACCAAGAGCAAACCGAAGCTTTCATCAAAGCGATCACCGATGCGATTGAATCGAAGCCCGGAGAGACAAACGAGGGAGTGCAGATCAAGACCTCGCTCGAAGGCGCTCAGTGGTCGTTGGCAGCGGCAAACGACAACGATGCCCGGGTCTTGCATCTGGAAAACAAGACCAAGGAAAAGACACATCGCTACCGTTTCTCCGTCAACGCTTCCAAAAAGCTGCTCGGTGCGATCAAGCATTCTCTCGAAAAGCTGGAAAGCCCGGCTGAAGAATAAGACGCCATGCGGCACGATTGGTTTGTCACGGCCGTGAGTTAGGGTGTAGTTCTGGCTGAGCCCGACAGCCCGACGGCATGCACAGCATGCCCTACCCCGCTGACAGCCCAACGTTGACTAAGATACAGATCGCAATGCCCGCCGACCGGGCGAGATTCAAGGCTGCACGACCGATCAAGGGAACGAAGGGAGCGATCCATGTCGCTGAAGATCATTTGTCTGATGACAATCTGCTGGGCGTGTTTCGGGCCGCCGGTGATGTTTGCCGAAGATCGTCCGCCCAATTTCGTGATCATCTTCACCGACGACCAAGGCTACGCCGACGTGGGTTGCTTCGGATCAACGGACATCCGCACGCCGCGGTTGGATGCGATGGCCGCCGAAGGCGTGAAGTTCACCAGTTTCTATGCGCAACCGATTTGCGGTCCATCGCGGGCGGCGTTGATGACCGGATGTTATCCGATGCGAGTCGCCGAGCGCGGCAACACGAAGCAGGTTCACCCGATTCTTCACAGCGATGAAATTACCGTCGCGGAGATCCTCAAGACGAAAGGCTACGCGACCGCCTGCTTCGGGAAATGGGATCTGGCCAAGCACGCCCAGCAGGGGTTCCACATGGACCTGTTCCCCACCCGCCAAGGCTTCGATTCTTTCTTCGGCACGCCGACAAGCAACGACAGGATCGTCAATCTGTATCGCAATGAAGAACTGATCGAACCGAAAACGGAGATGGCCACGCTGACCCGGCGGTATACCGACGAAGCGATCGCGTTCATGCGAAAACACAAGCAGCAACCGTTTTTGGCCTACATCGCCCACACGATGCCGCACACCCGCCTGGACGCGTCGCCGAAGTTCAAAGGCAAAAGCCCACGAGGTTTGTATGGCGACGTGATCGAGGAGATCGATTTCAACGTCGGCCGACTGCTCGACGCCATTACGGAAATGGGGCTGAAAGACAACACGTACGTCATCTTTACCAGCGACAACGGCCCGTGGCTGATCAAGAACAAAAACCATGCCGACGGACACCTTCCCAGTGACCACGGTGGATCGGCAGGTCGATTGCGAAGCGGCAAAGTGTCGACCTTTGAAGGCGGCGTGCGAGTGCCTTGCATCGTTTGGGGGAATCGTCACGTGCCAGCGGGACAAACGTGTGATTCGATTGCCAGCACGCTGGATGTCCTTCCCACGCTCGCGGCGTTAGCCGGTGCCGACCTGCCGTCCGATCGCGTCATCGACGGCGAAGACATTCGGCATTTGTTGCACGGCAAGTTTGAAGACGCGAACCCAGACAAGACGTATTTCTATTATCTGCGCGTCCACCTGCAGGCCGTCCGTCAGGGCAAATGGAAATTGCATCTGCCGCGCGAGAACGAGCCCGTCGGCGCGGTCGAGTTCCGCCGAAATACGCACATAGCTCCGGCCGATCGCATCGGTTTTGACAGCCCGTTTCTGGTCGACCTGGAACGAGATCCTGGTGAAACGACGAACGTGGCGGGCGACCACCCCGCGGTCGTGCAGGCTTTACTGGATCTCGCCGACGAGATGCGGTCGGACCTTGGCGACTACAACCACGTCGGCAAAAACATGCGATTCTTCGATCTTCAAGGGCCGAGACCGACGACTCCGCCGTTGCCCGTTCGCCCCAACCGCGGCACGAAGTAGAACGAGCACGAAGGCTTTGTCAACGCTAAGTTCTAGGGTCAGCAAGAAAGTGACGTAAGCTTCCAGCTTGCGTTTCACGAGGGAAACGAGACGGCAAGCTGGAAGCTTACGTCACTTCGAAAGATTGCCAGAGCACTAGCGGGCTCGTGACGCGCGTTCGCAGCAGAACTTGTATTTTTTTCCGCTGTTGCAGGGGCAGGGATCGTAGCGGCCTGGTTTTGGGGCTTGGTCCTTGGGCGGCTTTGCTTCCAAATTAGAATCCCAACCTAATTCCAAAGTTGATTTCCAATCGGACCGTCTCGGTCCTCTACTCTGAAACGCTTGTCCGAACATTTCATCGTAGCGGCGAATCATTGGCACCAGCACATCATCGTGCAGCCCTCGCCGTGCGGATTCGTCGAGCCCCAGTGAGTCCGCAAACGAATCGATGGCCGCCTGTCGCTCGTCTTCGGGTAGCGTCCCGATGTTCCAACAGGCCATGGCGGTGGTCAGCGCCATTTGCATCTTCTCTGGTGACCCGTCGGTCTCGTCAATCAACGGTTGCGCGTACGCGGTCATCGCATCAGCGATCGCTCCCATCGTCGGTCCTCCTTGGGGGTGATGAACTGGCGGTCAGTATCGAATGACCGATCGCCGAGGTCTTTCCCTCTGTTCTAACCTTCGTCCTGCCTTGATGCAACAGAACCTCGTCCGACGAGTCCGTCTTAGCGGTCTTCGCCGTCGACCGGCTCTTTGTACTCCAGCAGAAACTTCTGCCGCTGTTCAAAGAATCGGCGTAGCGACGGCCCGCTTCCTTTTTCGTCGGGCGTTTCCAAGGAAGTCGCTTGCTCAAACGCCTCCACCGTTTCCAGCTTTCGCGTGTCAACGGCGACTTCGTCTTCGATCAGTTTGGCGTGCCGCGCGATCACGGGTTCGACTTCATTCCACGCCAAAGATTGCTCGGCGATCTCTCGCACGTATTGCAGATACTTGCTCCGCAGACTTGGCACGGACAACAACCGACTTCGTAGCGGCATCCGTGGGTTGTCGATCGCCACCAGCGGATCGAGATCGACACCGCCATGCCCGGGTCCGCCGCCACGGCCGCCCGGTCCACCACGGCCGCCAGCTTCGGGGCCGCCGAACCCGCCACGACCGCGCCGACGCTCTCGGTCCGCATTATCGCTTGGTGGGCCATCGCCCAGTCTGCCCGGGCCGAATCCGCCGCCCGGCGGCGGCCCAAAATCGTCACGTCCAAAACCTCCGGGACCACCCGGGCCAAACCCCCCGGGGCCAAATCCTCCGGGGCCAAATCCACCAGGTCCTCCGGGGCCACCCCGGCCGCCGGGTCCTCCCGGACCTCCGGGACCACGACCGCCGCCGCTTTGAAACGCTTCGTTCATGTCGTGGGGAATCACGTGGAACTGTTTGTCGCTGTCGAGAAACAGGCTGTAATCGCTCGCTCGCGTCCAGTAGCCGTCGCTGTTGACCAGGGCCACATCCAAGGCCAAAAAGCGAAGCGTTTCGTCGATGTCCAGCATCGGATCGAGTTCGCGTTCCAATTCATCGAGCGGTGTTTCATTGAGGGTTTGGCATAGTTTGACCAGTGCCTTCCAAGCCTTCTTTCCGTCGTTGGACTTCATCTCGAAACGCTGTTTGTACTCCTCCAGGTCGTCGCCGAGGTAACGCAAGCCCGCATCGGCTCGGGGGCTTCCGCTCGCCTTCCAGCGTGTTCCCTTGGCCGATTCATAGTGCTCGGCAAGAAAGTCCTTGTTGAATTGCTGCACGTTGACGTACACGCCCCAGCTTTCGCCATTGATCACCACGCGGACGTGGTTCGCCTTGGGCGCCGGCAGATACTGACCGGCGATGTGCGAATACAGCACCGTGCTCATGAATGACGGATCGCCGGAGCTGTTGAGCAGGTTCAGGGTTTGGTACCCATAAAGACGCTGGTCCTCGTCGGCCAAATCGATCGACACGTTCAACGATCGTTTGTAGCCGGTGGGAACCATGCCGTAGGACGACTGGCCGCGAAACTTCACGCCGACGTTGGTGTACTTTTTTCCGTCGACGATCAACGTCGCCGGAACTTCGACGTCGGTACCGTGAAAGTCTTCCAGTTCCTTTTCCCAGTCTTGATTCTCGAATTCGAAAAACAGCGTTCGCAGGACGGTCGGATCGTACAGACCGGCGTCTTGGAAATGTTCGACCTGGTCGACGGCGAGCTGACGACCGGGCTTGGCCGGTTCGCGGTTGCCGCGGCCGCGCGGTCCACGACCTCCGCCGCCGGGCGGTCCACCGCCGGGACGCCCGAACCCTCCGCGTTGTTCGTCCGCCGCCTCGGTCGCCGCCGTGCGTGCTGTGGCCCGCTCTTGGCGATCGAGCCAGCCGTTTTCATCTTCGTCGAATTGCTCGACCAATTTTCGATCTTCGCGCGGTCCACCTGGTCCGCCCGGGCCTCCGGGGCCACCAAAACCGCCGGGACCTCCCGGGCCGCCGAAGCCTTGGGGCGGCTGGGCCATCGCCGCGGCCGACAAGCCGGCCAGGACCGTGAGCAGGGTGAAGCGTAGAAATCGTCGTTTCATCGTGCAGATTCTCAGTTTCGTTAAAAGGAGACAAGGTTGGGCGACATTGCCCAACAGGGGTTTTCGATTACGTCGCAGCCGCTGTCCAAATCGTCAGCGTCGCTTTGTTTTGCAACAGATCGATCGACTTGACTTCGATTTTCGTGACGTCCATGCCGAGCCGGTTCCGCAGATCGGCCAACAAGGTTTCTCGATGCGAGTCGCCCAGCCATTCCAGCCGGTCATACTCGATCGTGTACTTAGGCGCCTTTTTGCCGCCGCCGGACTTTCCGTTTCCATTCCCGCTGCCGTTTCCATTGGCGGCACCATTTGCAGTTCCGTTGGCCTCGGAGGTCAACTCAGCAGGCACCCTGCCGACGATCCATTCCTTGAGCATCGTGGTGGCGAAAATCACCGAGTTGACCAGCGCGATCTCGGCATAACTGGTCTTCTTGTTGGCCAGCGAGTTGATCACGCCGATCCCGATCACGATGAACAGGTACGTCATCTCCTTGGGGCGAATGGCGTCGGTTCGGTAGCGGAGCACGCCGAAGACGGCAAACAATCCCAACGCCAGGCCGAGGTCCAGTTCCAGCTTTTTCATCGTGAAACAGATGAAGAACACGATCACGTTGAGCATCACCGCGGTGAACGCGAACTCCCGTTCCCGCTGGTTGGGGTAGATCGCAAACACAACGATCAGCAACAGGAATGCGAGATCGATTCCGAACCGCACCAGCAGCTTGAAAACGTCGTCGTCAAACAGTGGGATCTCCAGGAACTCCATGGGCCGATTCAGTGTTGAGCGTCGATCGGTCACGATCGACGATGGTTTGATGGAAGAGAAGTCCGAGCGAGCCCCGTTCGGGTCTCACAAAGGGCAATGCGAAAACGATTCTGGAATCGGGCCAGAAAACTTGAAGAAAAGATGAAGATCACGCCGGGGCCGCCTCCGACCGGCACGGCAGGGCGCAAGACTTGTTCCCCGGCTCCGCCTGGAAACACGCTGTGGATCATCGATGAGCACGGAGCGGTTGGGCATCAAAAACACGATTGACATCAGCCGATTCGCGCAAGCGTTCGGGCCTCGGCAACGACGGAGGGCCCGTAGGCTGGCGCCAAACGGCTGATCCCAAGAAGTCCCCAAGGGAATTGAAACCGCCAAGATCCAGCGAATGATTGCACGTTTCAACGGAGAGACTTTTGCGCAGCCCAGGCGGAGCCTGGGAACGAGTCGCGAAGATCGCGAAAGTCCGGCCCACCACCGGCATCCCCGCGTCAGAAGGACGCTTCGCCGGCTTCGATCTGGCTGCGGCCACGCTGTTGGATCTCCCGCAGCCGCGGGTCATCCGCCGGTGCAAATCCGGTCAGCAGAATCGAGGCTTCGCGGTGCAACAATTGGCATTCGATCCAGTCAAACCAAGGGATCGGCATCGACCCGACGGGGCCTTGTTCCATCGATTGCGTCAGCGCGTCGATTTCCTGTTGCGACCGCTCAAACGCTTCCCGGGCTCGATCGGCGTCGCCGACGCGGTGGTACGCCATCGCCAGCGCCGGATACACGGGTTGCATGTTCCGCCATCGATCGTCGGTCAACGCATCGTTCAGCGACGCGACGGCTTCGTCGTACCGTTTCGCTCGGTACATGGCGATTGCGGTCGTGTAGAGGATCACGCCGCGTGGAATCCGCAGGCGTCGCAATTCATCCGGTCGGAGCGGTCCGCCGTCGCGCGGTCGACCCGGATCACGGAACGGTGGAGGTCGCCCGTCGGTTCGTTCGGGTGGTCCGCCAGCCGGTGGTCCGCCAGCCGGTGGTCCGCTGCGGTCCCAGGGCGCAAATCGTGGCGAACGTTGCGATTGCTGGAAGTGTTCGTCGTCCATTTCGGCGAGGAACGCCACCGCTTGTTCGGCCAACTGTTCCGGGTCTCCGACCGGATCGCTGGCCAGCACACAGCTGCGAATCAGTGACATCGAGGGGCGTTCGCCCCGCTGCTCGGCCTGCTGCAACAGCGCCGTGCAGTACTCGCGATAAGTGTCGGTGTCGCCGGTCAGCAGAAACAGTTGCGGGATGGCCCAATTGGCCGGGTTATCGTCGGGCACGCCCAACTCGATGGCTTGGGAGAAATCTCGCGCCGCCAAGTCCCACAAGCCCAGTTTGACCTCCAGCGATGCGCGTTCGGTCCAGGCGTTGTAGTAGTTGGGTTGTCGCTTGATCGCCTCGGTGAAATCGGCGTAGGCGGCTGCCCAGCGTTGGCCATCGACATGGGCCCGGCCGCTGGTGACCAGCACGTTGGCCTCCTTCATGGTCGTGGCGAATTGAGCGATTTCTTCACGTGCCGCGTCCGCTTCCTGTTGCAGTTGAAGCGCCTTCTGCAAGGCCGCGTCTTTTTCGTTGCGCTCGCCGAAGGCCACCGACGCCTGCCACAGGCTGACGGCGGTTCCCAAAATCATGGCCGCGGCGATCAGCGAAACCGTGACGAGGGCTGCTTTGTTGCGGCGTGCGAACTTGCTGAGTTGATAAAGCTGGGACGGTGGCCGCGCTTCGATCGGTTGCTCGGCGAGAAAACGCCGCACATCGTCGGCCAGTTCGCTGGCCGAAGCGTACCGCCGGCCGCGATCCTTTTCCAACGCTTTCATGACGATCCAGTCCAAATCGCCGCGGACCGCCGAGGACAACGGCAGCGGGTTTCGAACGCGCGTCGCCGACCTTGTGGAAAGCGCCGCCGCGACCGTGGTCAGCCGCGTGCTCGGCTTGGGCGGGTCGACTTCGCGAATGATGCGACGGACCTCATCCAGACCGACAGAATTAAATTGCTCACGTTCGAAAGGCGTTGATCCGGTCAGCAATTCGTACAGCAGCACGCCGAGCGAGTAGATGTCGCTCCGGGTGTCGATGTCCAGCCCGCTCATCTCGGCCTGTTCGGGGCTCATGTACAGCGGGGTTCCGATCATGGCCGTGAATCGGGTGTAGATCGTCTTGTCGGTCAAACTTTGACCGATCGCTTTGGCGACACCGAAATCGATGATTTTGGGGACGGGCGTTTCGTCGTGAAGCGTCACCAGAACGTTGGACGGTTTGATGTCGCGATGCACGACGCCTTTTTGATGAGCATGCTGAACGGCACGACACACCGTGGTGAAAATCTCCAGACGCTGTCGCAAACTGAGCTCGTGTTGGTCGCAGAATTCCGTGATCGGAACGCCACGGACGAGTTCCATGACAAAGTAGGGCCGGCCGGTCGCTGTCGTCCCGGCGTCGAAGGCACGGGCAATGTTCGGATGGTCCATCATCGCAAGCGCCTGCCGTTCCGCCTCGAATCGGGCGATCACGTCACGCGAGTCCATCCCCGGCTTGACGACTTTTAAGGCGACCTTCCGACGGACCGGCCGTTGTTGCTCGGCGACAAAGACCAAGCCGAAACCGCCTTCACCAATCTGCTCCATCAACCGATACGGGCCGATCAATGTGCCTGGGCCTTCCACGATCGGCCGGTTCAATTGGAGCGTCTCGCTCAGATCCTGGGTTGAATCTGGAGCCAGGATCGCGACGGGGTGGTCGAGCGGATTTTCCGGCAACGCATGGGCACCGAGTAGTTTTTCCACGGACGCCCGAAGCTCGGCGTTGCCGGCACAGGCCTTGTCCAGATACCCCGCACGGGCCTCTGCGGACTCCAGATCGAGGGCTTCGAGAAAGATGGATTGTTCTGACGATTCATGCATTTTGATTCGGCCGCGAAATGACTTCGCCGGTACAGAGTCGACAACGTTGGCTGCGTCGACGGCGCAGACGCAACTCGATTTTATCTGTCATGCGAAATCCAGCTTCGAAGCGGGCCAAAAAAATCCGCCGAGACGAAAGTTACTCCGTGTCCTCCATCTCACGCCGCAACCAGGCGCGGGCGTATGCCCAGTTTCGTTTGGCCGTCCGTGGCGAGACGTTCAAGACCTTGGCGGTTTGGTCGATCGTCAGCCCCGTGAAGTATCGTAGTTGCACCAAGCGGGCCAGGTCGTCGTCGAGCGCTGCCAGTCGCGTCAGCGCCTCATCAAGCGCCAACAGGCTGTCCTGGTCGTCGGGGTCCAGCAATGCGTCGCCGTCCTGCAGTTCGTTTTTCGCTAAATTGCCGCCGCGTTTGACGCTTTTTCGCCGTCTGGCGTTCTCGATCAAGATTCTCCGCATCGCTTCGGCCGCGGCGGCGAAAAAATGTCCCCGGCTGTCCCACTGCTCGGCCGCTTGATCGGCAACCTCATTCCCGATCAACCTCAGAAAGGCTTCGTGGACCAGTGCCGTCGGCTGCAAGGTATGTCCGGGCGATTCCTGCGACATCTTTCGCGCAGCCAATCGTCTCAGCTCGTCGTAAACCAGCGGCAATAACCGGTTGGCCGCTTGCGGGTCGCCATCATCGATCGCTTGCAAAATTTGCGTGACATCATCATCCATGGCCACAGTATAGAGCGACCTTGGGCGGAGAGCACGTGCCGGCGGAGGGCAGCTGGGAACCGCTGTTGCCAGATGACTGGAAAAGCGCGACCTCTAACGAGACGGGGGTGATGCTTCGGTTTCGAATCGCATTTCACCCCACAGATTCGGCGAAAGCATGATTTCGCCGGGAATGTCATCCACCAAACCGGTGCTTTTGTTGGACCAATACGAACGCAAATTGGTGTCCGTGCCTTCGGCATCGCCGTAGGTGACGCCGAAATCCGCGCGATAGGTTTGTCCGGGCTGGGGATGCAGACCGAGATCGCTGAGCAAGACGGAGACCTTGACTTCGTAACCGCCGCCGCTGGTTGTGGCTTCGATCGCCGCATCGGGCAGCCGCCGAACGTCGTCGACGGTTTCACCGCGCCAGGGCGATGTGAATTCGACGGGGTTCCTGCCGCCCCGTTTGCGGTGTTCGTACAGGACCGCGATCGGATGGCCGTCCAACGGCGCGATCATCAAACGTTTGTCTCCTTCGTCAGGACCGCTGCGTTTGGGCGAGAGCTGCGGGTCGGTCGCGAGTTGTAGATCGACCGAGTCGCCGGTCGCAAACAGCTTGGTCCAGTCGCGGCCGTTGTTGATCCACGGCGATCGATCTTCCACCCGATAATGAAGGTGCAGATGGGTGGCATCGACATTCAAGTCCAGCTGAACGCGGAACTTGCCACTCTTGTCCCAATGCAATGTTCCAGGCACGTCGACTTTTTTCGCCGTCTGACTTTCCGCAACGCGTCGCAGGTTTTGCCGTTGGGCCGCAAGGATCTGTTCTTTGCTGACGTTGATCGATCCGGAGAGGCGCGTGATGTTGTTCAACCCCGTCAGTTCATAGATGCGGTACGGTCCGTGGCCGATCTGCACAAAATACCGCCCGTCGGTCTCGGAGCGACCAAAGCTGCCGCCGAAGATTTCGCCGCCCAGCCGGTATTCGTTGTTCTGGTAACTCACACGAACGTCAACGAAGGCCTCGTCGAGATACAGCCCATCGCTGGTCAGCAGGAAGCAGCGTCCGTGGTTGCCGTTCAAGAAGAACACGTCGCTTTGATCGTCCAGCGGCGCCAGGCCGAGAATGCCGAGTGTTCCCTGCATCACGCCGGGTTCGGGCAGTGGCGCGTCGTGTGATCCATGGACGTTGCTCCACCGGTTCGGAAAACTCCAGAGCGATGTTCGTGGTTCGCGCGGTGGACCGAACGATTTGACCGCGGAGCGGTCGATCGCGGTTTGATACGCATTCATTTCCGGATCGGAATTAAAAATAAAACGTCCGAAACGATCTCGCACCGTGGGCACGTCGTTGCGTTTGTAGCCGGGCGTCAGGTCGATCGGCGTTGCCTCGGCAATCGCTTCATCCAAGGTGGGGTAATTGGGCACGCCGTTGCGCAGGAAGCCGCGCGGTCGGATCGCCACGATTGACACTTGCTGGCCCTCGGCTAGCGGCAAGTACAGTGTCAATGACGTTTGCAGATGCCCCCAGGCTCCACCGCCCAACGCCAGATTGTCGCCGCAAAAATCAAACTCGTTCGGTTGTGTTTGGCCGTCGCCATTGCGATCGACCCACAACACGCCCATGCCGCGCTGGGACCACGGTTTACCGTCGCCCTTGGTGCCAGGCTTTTCCTGGGCCCGTTTCTCCGGCCATTTGGCGTAGAACGCATCGATGTAGGCTTGTGGCGGGGCCCATTGGCAACCATAGGCAAATTGATGCGTGTCGGCCACCGCGACGAGGTCGTGGAGAGTCCCGTCGGGAAGGACTTCAGAGATCAATGAAATCTTCCCGCGGGCGCAGACAAAGGTCCGGCCGGCTTCACGGAAAAAGAGATAGCTGTGTGGTTCGTAGTTGCCGAAATGGCCTTCTTGCAACGACAAGATGTGAGTCGGCCGCGCCGTGCCTTGATCCACATCGACATCCCAGAAACAGCCCAACCCGATCCAGCGGCGTGGGTTCTCGGGATCGAATCCCGAACCGTCGCCTCCGTAATGTGGCATGCCGAACTTTTCAAGGACGACCTCGCTTGTCGACGCCGCATCCCACGCCAGAATCCGTTTCGGGTTCCAGCGTTTTTCCGTCACCCAGAGTTTGCCGGCGGGTCCGAACACAAGTCCGGCGGGATGGACCATTCGCTTTGGATCGTAGGCCCCCTGATACGGCCCGCCGGGGGCGCCGATCGTCGCGACCAAGCGGCCGTCCGCGGTAAAGCGATGAATCTGGTGCGAGTTGGCGTCGCTGACCAAGAGGTCGCCATTGGGTGCGACCGTGATGCCGCTGAGTTGGGGTTCGCTTTCCGAGCCGGGGGCAATCTGTGCGGAGAGAACAAGGGACTTGCCATCGCGGAGTCGCACCACACCTTGATCGGTTGCCGCGTAGATTTCCGGCCCGGCGGTCAGATGCCGAACACCGGGCAGCGGCAGGGATTCCAGCCGATCGCCTGTCGCGGCATCGAGCACCAGCACCGCTTGTTTGTCGCGCGAGCCGACATAGAGTTTGCCGTCTTTGACCGCCAGGCCGCCCAAGTTGAATTCGTCCAGATTCGAATGGTTTGACCCCGGCCCGACCTGCATCGAATCAACTTCTACGGCCCGCCGATTGCCGGGGAATTCCGCGATCTTTCCCGACTCGATGTCGTAGCGGACGAGGGTGAGTTTCCAGGTTGCCGTCCAGTTGTCGCTGCCAAGATCAACCCCCTTGGTCCCGCCCCAGGTGAACCCATCCTGGGCGCAGTACAGATACTTGTCGTCGACTGCGATGGCGTCGTGTCCGATACCGTAACCGTGCAGGTGTTCGTAGCCTTGAACGAAGTTGCCATCGGCGTCCAACGCGACCAGCGCCCAACCGCCTTCGGTCACCGGCGCGGCAAAGAAAACGAGTGTGCCGTTGGTGGCGGCGTGATGAAAGGTGCTGTGGTTGGGACCCCACGAGGCGGTCGTGTCCTCGCCACCGTTGGCAAAGTTCATTCGATAGACCGGTTCGATTCCCGGGTGGGTGATCCCGCGCCAGCGATAACGTCCCGGCGGAACCAGTTTGCCTTGGTCGTCCAGCCCATCCCAAACCAGCGTCTGCCGTCCGCCGGAAAACGAACGCCCTGCCACGAGATTCCGCACCCGCCGTCCAGATTTATTTTCGATGACCACCGTCGCTTTGCCGATCGAAGGCTGCTGAAATGCGATACGGATTTCTTGCCGCCGGCCGCTCACCCCTTCGCGGTAATCCACCAGATCAAACGGTGCCCAATCCGCGGGATCGTCGGAGAACGGCGCGTGAATGGCGCGATGGTCTTGGAACCCGAATCGTTCTCGCTGTCGGGGCGTCTCAACGGCCGCCGCTAAACGAAAGTCAGACCAGTCACCGGCGGGCACGCGAAAACCAAGCTGCCATCGCGTCGGCATTCCCTCTTGTTCGGTCGCTGCGGATCGATCGACTGCCTGGACAGCTTGCCATTGAGTCCCGCCGGTCAACACAAACGTCTGTTTGGCGTTTGCGATGCCAATTCGGATCTCGGGTTTGGATTCCGCCCGCGTGCGGACCGAGACGACCAGTCCCCGTGTGTCGGGGGTGATGGCGAGGGCGAAGGGTAAACCAGCGGGGCGACTGAAGTCCTGGAAATCGGCATCAGTGTGGAGCTGTGTTTCGGCCGGTTGGATTGTCCGTGCTTGTGCGTGAGGGACGGTCGGATCGGCGGTCTGTTCGGCGAGCTGAAGTTTGACCAGACGCTGGCGGCCCGCTTCGTAAACCACCACACGATCGCCCGACACCGCCACGTGCGTGGGCAAGCCGAGTCGGTTTTGGCTCGCCACTTCAGACAGACCGGCATCAAACAGACGCAGCATCCCGCCGGCGGAATCACACACCGCCAACCGCCGACCGTCGCTGTGGACATACGCCTGTCCATCGTATTCCGCGATCCGTGAAGCTTCCGTCCATCGTTGGTCGCCGTCACGTTGGTAGGCGATGACCGTTCCACCGTCGGCGACAATCAATCGGCCATCCAACCAGGCAAGACTCGTACAGTTTTTCAGTCCTTCGATGACGACCGGTTCGGGTTTCGAACGCTGACGTCCGTCCGCTGTGAGGCCCACTTCAATCGCTTGGCCGCCTTGCTGGACCACCAGCAGCGAAAAACCGTTGTCGTACGGAATGGCCGCCGCACCGCTGACCGATTCCGCCAGTTCCAGATCGGTCGCGCGTCTGCTCTCCAAGTGCGACCAACCACTGTCATCAATGCACGCGCCGATCGCAAGTTGCACATCGTTGTAATGCTTCTTCAACACACACAGCGTCTGGCCGTTCAAGACGACCGGTTGTGCGTGAACGTCCGTCTCTTTGTCGCCCACCGTGTGCGGCACTTCGCAGGTATGGTCCCACCGCCAACTCCCCCGCGGCGTCCAGATATTGCCCCGCTCATCGAGCGCGACGCCGGTCAAATTCGCCAACGCTCCGATGCGGCGGGCCAATTCGAACCGCTGTTCCACATCGTTCCAGCGTAGCAATTGAACGACGCCGGCGAGCCCCGACACGGCGTAGACATCGTCGCGGACGTGCACCAGTCCGCGCCCGTTGGTCAGATCGGCACTCTCGGGCAGATACCCGATAAACGATCCCGACGCTCCGCCCAGCACCACTCCCGGTTCCGGTTCGAACCGTTCGTTCATGCGATGGATCGTGCCATGCCAACCGTGAGCGTACCAATGCCGCCCAATCTGTTGTGGTCGTTCGCCGCGAAAGTCTTTGGGGAATCCGGTCACCACGACACCGTCCCGCCATGCCTGCACTTGCTTGCCGTCGAAGGCATAGACGGTCCCGTTGTCGCCGACGTGCAGTGCGAACAAATCCGATCCAGGCTGCGCGATGTTCGTCCGCGCATCGGTCGACGGATCGAACCAGAACAGCTGATCCTGATGCTTGTCAAACACCACCACGCGACCCTCAAACGCATTGGACGAAATCACATCTGCCTGGACGTCCAATCGCTGCGGGATGGAATCTGTGACCGCGTCGAGCGGCAGGGAGTAGAGGGCGTTTCGGATTCTCATCAACAGGACGTCGCCGACACGTGTCAATTGATCGTTGCGGTCGGTCGATTCGGTCAGTGGGTAGCTTGCCAACAACCGTCCGTCGAGCGCATACCGGTTCAATCGCGTCGATCCACCCCGCTCCCAAATCGCCGCGTCGTCGTCGATGACGGGACCCATTCCCGCCGCCGGCTGATCGGCAAAGTTCACCAGCGACGGACCGCTCTCCCCTGAATTCCCTAGCACTCCGGCGAAGACGAGTTCCTCGGCAGACGCCGGATCTGGCGGCTGGACGGCGGCAACCATCAACAAAACAGAACTCGTCAAAACAACAGGTAGCGTCTTCATCTCATTCATTCTGCTATCGCGAGGACTGACCGGATCATCATTATCATCATCGCCGGACTCTTACAAAGGTTTTGGGGAGTGCCATCGCCGGGCCGAATCAGGATCCCAAGATCGCTTCGATGTTTTCGGTAGGCCTGCCGATCGCAGCCTTGCCGTTGTGCACCACGATCGGCCGTTCGATCAACCTGGGATTGTGATAAAGTTTCGTCATCGCATCTTATGAATTGGAGTGGCTCTTGGTTGCACGCGCCGTCAGCGGCATCTTAACCCGTGGCAGGCATCGGTTATAAATGCCGCCCGCGCCATTCGCTCACCAGATGGTTGATTAAACGGATGTCCATTGATCAACGTGATGATGCCGGCCCGAACACGTAAGCGAGGGCGCTGCGTGGACCCTTGTTTTTGAGCGTGGGATTTTGTCAACAAGCTGACGCGTTTGCCGGTGGACGGGACACTTGCCGCTCGCTGACCGGGCTGCCGATTTAATCAGCCGTTTGGCGCGAGCCTACGGGCCCTGGTGCGTTTTCTTCGCGCGACGTGCCCGTACGCTCGCGCGACATGCCCGTACGCTCGCGCGAAACGGCTGATCCCACGTGTGATCGGATGAATTCAACAGGCCGTGACGCTTCCCGCTGGTGTGGTGACGCGCCGCTCGCTGACGCTTCCCGCTGGTGTTGTGACGCGCCGCTCGCTGACGCGTCCCGCTGGTGTGGTGATGCGGCGCTTGTTTGCCCGTTGTTTAAGACCGGGTGCGTCCGTCTCGTTCGGCTTTCTCAAGCAGGGCTTGCAGTCGTTTCACGACCTCGGGCCGTTCTTCGGAGAGATCGGTCTGTTCGCCCGGATCGTTGGCCAAGTCGTACAATTCGTTTCCTTGGTCTTTGTCGCTGCCGTATCGCACGATCAACTTCCAACGACCGGTGCAGACCGCGATCGCACTGTCTTTGCCATTGCCCAGAATCAAAACCGCCTCTCGTCCCGCAATTTGACGTTCCTTGCCCAGCAGAACCGGAAGCAAGCTGAATGAGTCGACGGCGGCATCATGCGGAAGTTCACCGCCGATCAACTCCGCCGACGTGGCGAACAAGTCCGTTAACGTGACCGTGCAGTCTGATGTGCTTCCCGCTTCTATTCGTCCGGGCCAACGAACGATCAAGGGGACTCGGTGGCCGCCCTCGTAGGCATAGCCTTTTCCATCGCGCCACGGCCCGTTGGTGACGTGCCCCATCGTCTTGGCATCTTCCTTGGCGGTCTTGTACTTCTTCAGGATGTCTCCGGAGTCATCGGCGAGATTCAGTTTGACGCCATGGGTTCCCTTGAAATCCTTCGGCGTGGATCCGTTGTCGCTGGTGAACACGACGAATGTGTCGTCGGCAAGCCCCAACGCATCGAGCGTGTCGAGAATGGTGCCGACATGCGCATCGAGTTCCTGCACATGGTCCCCGAACAGTCCGGCTTTGCTGCTGCCGCGGAACTCGGCCGCTGGGGTGACGTGGGTGTGCGGGGCGCAAGGGGTAAAGTACAGAAAGAACGGCTGGTCCGCGTTGCGTTGCAGAAACGCGACGGCCTTGTCGGTGAGTGTGCTGTCGACTTGGTCTTCAACCCGCGGCCGGTCGAGGCCTTCGGGAAAGTCCCGTCCTTTGACGATGCGATAGGGTTCGCCCGGCTTGCGACCGACCAGATCGTGGTTTTCGATGAACGCCCGAGTTGAATCGTTGTGGTTGGAGGGCACGCCGAAGTGATAATCGAAGCCGACTTCCAACGGCCCGGTGATCGGCAACTCGTTCCAGTCCTTGCTATATCCCAGGTGCCATTTCCCGATCGCCGCCGACGTGTAGCCGGCCTGTTGCAGGTAGGATGCAAGTGTGGTCTGGCCGGGACTGAGACGGTAACCATTGCCTTTTCTGTGAAGCCGCCAAGGGGATTGGCCTGTCAACAATCCGTAACGGGAAGGCGAACAGAGCGAGGCTGCCGAATGGGCATCCGAAAACCGCATCCCGCGGCTCGCCAGACGGTCAATGTTCGGAGTGCTGATCTTTGTCGCTCCATAACAACTGACGTCCCCGTATCCGAGGTCGTCGGCAAATATGATCACAACATTGGGGGTTGCCGTGGTCGCCGCGGAGGCCTCGCGGGTCGCCCCGCAGAAGTTTGCCCCGCAGAAGATCGCCGCAGCGAGGATTAAGACCGAAAACGCTGTTGGTTGGTGGTTCATGGCCGCGTATTATACCTGCTTCGTTTATCGTGATTCGATCCCGTTGATCATTCAAACCGTTCATCCGAACAGATCATCCGATCAGAGAATACCAACCACTCGAACGAGACGCCACGCACATGAACAAAACGCCCACTGTGTTGCTCGCCACCTTCGTTCTCGTGCTCTCCTGCACCCAAGGCGTGCCCGCGTTTGGCGAATTTGTCCACCCCGGAGTCGCTCACAGCCGAGCCAGCATTGAGTTTGTCAAATCCAAGATCGCGGCGGGCCAGCAGCCGTGGGGTGATGCGTGGGAACGACTCCGCAACTCGCGTTATGCCTCCCTCGACTGGAAACCGCAGCCTTTCGCACACGTCGAGCGTGGTGCCTACAACGATCCCGACATCGGGTCATCCGAATTCAGCAGTGATGCACGGGCGGCCTCTTACCATGCGCTTTGCTGGGCCCTTTCGGGAAAGGAATTGCACGCCGTCAAGTCTGCGGAGATCCTCAACGCGTGGTCCGGGACGCTGCAGTCGATCGGCAACCATGATGCCCGATTGCTGATCGGCATGAGCGGGCACGACTTTTGTATCGCCGCGGAACTGCTTAAACACACGTGGGGGCAATGGCCTGGAAATGAGCAAGCACGATTCGAATCGATGCTGCGAAACATCTGGTACCCGGTGATCAAAGACTTTTATCCGACGGCCAACGGCAATTGGGACGCATCGATGTTGCAGGTGATGATCGCGATGAGTGTCGTCCTGGACGACCGACAGATGTTCGACCGAGCCAAGGATTACTATCTCGGCGGCAAAGGCAACGGCGCGATCGGGAACTACTTCATGGAATCCGGGCAGTGCCAAGAATCTGGTCGAGACCAAGCCCACACCCAGATGGGATTGGAGTTCTTAGCCAACACTTGCGAGACGGCATGGATCCAGGGCGTCGATCTGTACGGCGCCCTGGACAACCGGCTGCTGAAGGGATTTGAGTACACCGCAAAGTACAACTTGGGATTCGACGTGCCATACGTCGCGTACCGAAGTGTGGAAGGGCGTTATCACTACAAGTCGATCTCCAGCAACAGTCGCGGCAGATTGCGACCGATGTATGAACGGGTCTTCAATCACTACCACAATCGTCGAGGCTTGGAAGCTCCCTACACCGAGCAAGCCGCATTAAAACTCCGCGAGAGTCAGTCGGAGACACGCGACGCGTCGAACCAGCGTGATGCGAACCAGCGTGATTCGAACCAGCGTGATTCGATTTCACGCCGCGACCGTCGCCGGCGCCGCGGGCGATCGGCATCCTCGCATCTGGACACCCTGATGTACGCCGGTCATCCGGCTGACCTCCAGCCGATCCATTAGCAACCCGATCCGCTGCGGCGTTTCTCTTGTGCGCCCCGACGCAACCGATGCGTGGCCGCGGGAGAGGCTCAAAGCATCTGGCGCACATCGGACGCGTGCGTCGGGAATGCGAACAACGTCGACTTGATGTCCGCGGCTGTTAACCCAAACTTCATGGCCAGTGCGAACAAGTTAATCGTCTCGTCCGCCGCCGGGCCGATCAGGTGTGCCCCGAGGATACGATCGCTGTCTTTGTCGATGAGTAGTTTGTACCCGCCACAAGGTTGGAGTGATTTGCGGACCGAACCCGACGACGACGTGTCTTGATGGTGAACGACAACGTTGTGCGATTCTTCTGCCTGGTGTTGTGACATCCCCACGGATGCGATCGGCGGAACGGTAAAGGCGACCTTCGGAACCTGTCCATAGTCCGGCCGATCTTGCGGGTGTTCGGCGAACAGGTTGTTGACGACGACGCGTGCTTCCTCATTGGCAACCGGAGTCAGGCGAGGTTTTCCCGTGTCAGCGCAGTCACCGGCAGAAAAAACGGACGGGTTGGACACGCTTCGCATCGAGGAATCGACTTGGATCCCGTCGTCGCCGAACGCAACGTTCCCGGCCTTCAGATTCAAGCCGTCAAGATTCGGCACACGACCCGCACCGTGAACCACCAGGTCGGCCTGCAGTGTCTCGTGCTTCCGATCCGCATGCCCGTATTGCACGGCGAACGACCCATGATCGGCTTGGGAGATCTCGGCAACCTCCGCATCGGTTCGGACGTCCAGTCCACGCGACATGCCGTATTGCACCAGCTGCTTGACCAAGTCTGGATCAAAGGGCGACAACACCCGGTCGCTCCGTTCCAGCACGACGACTTGGGATCCGCAGCGTGCCGCCACGCACGCGAACTCCATGGAAATATACCCGCCACCGATAAAAACGATGCGTCTAGGAATCGATTCCAGTTCAAGGAACTCGTCACTGTGAATCGCCAGTTCGCCGCCGGGGACGTCGAGCGGTCGCGGGTGGGCCCCGACGCCGACAAAGATGCGATCAGCGGATAGTTGGTGTTCACCGACACGGATCGTCGTCGGATCGACAAAAGACGCTTCTCCATGAAAGGTTGTGATCCCGCGTTTCTGGAACGAGTCTTCACTGTGTTCCAGCACCGGTTCGGTGAATTCACGCTTGAATTCCAACAGCTTGGCCCAGTTGACACGAAGCCCTTCGGAATCAACGAATTTGTCCTGCCCGCCGCGTGTCCGATCGATTAAATCAGCCGCATTGGTGTAGACCTTTTTCGGGTTGCACCCGCGTAGTGCACAGGTGCCGCCAAATTCCCGCGATTCAATGACCGCGACACGTCTGCCATCGTCCGCGGACTTCTTCGCTACCGTTGATGCAGACGGGCCGGTTCCGATCGCAATCAGGTCAAACCGGTTTGTTCTCGTCACAGTGGAGTCTCCAGTCGGTAAGTGAATCAAGTCGCGTCCAGAATCAATCACGTGCGGTCTCAAATGTCCGCGCTGTCCATGCCGCGGGCTCTCAAACTCAAATGCACGCAGTAACTCAAATGCACGCAGTAACTCAAATGCACGCAGTGTGCCAATGCACTCGGCACGAATTTTGCTACCGGTCGCCCCTCATCGTCCCATTGGTGCTGTTGCTCATGGGCCGGATCCCAGACCGTGGCGTCGAGCACGGCACGGCAACTTTTGATCGCAAATGCAGGGAACCTATCGTGAGAACCTATCGAGACTTCATGCATGCATTGTTGCTGACGTTCGCCGCCACGCTCGGCTTTGTTCTGGCAGGCTGCGACGGCAAGGAAACGTTATTAGAAGTAGAAACGGCCGACGGCGAAGTCGAAGTCCAACGTGATCGCGAATCGGGCGACGTGGACGTTGAAGTGGTCGATTAGCAACCAACCGCCCGCACGCCAGCGCGCAGACCATCACGAAAACCGCGTTGCCAAGTCCGCTGGCCAACTTCTTCCGCATTGGTCCACAACGTGCACGATGTCGTTTGGGCCGCTCGGCGAGGCGGCATTCTTCTGACACTCAATCAAGGGACATCAACATGAATTGGGATCAAATCCAAGGCAAGTGGAAACAGGTCAAGGGTCAGGCGCAGCAGAAGTGGGGCAAACTGACCGATGACGAACTCGATCGCGTCGATGGCAAGCGTGAAGAGATGGTCGGTGTCGTGCAAGAACGATACGGCATCGCCCGCGATGAAGCAGAACGCCAAGTGCGAGAGTTCGAGTCCTCTTGCAATTGCTAGCCGACAAATGCAATTCCACAGTGCCCAAGAGTACACAGCGTTTGGGCACTGTGACCTCCTCCCCGCTGTGTGTAACAAAACGACTCTCAGAGCGTAACCAAAAGTACGGAAACCATGAAAACTGCAATTCACACTTTGTTGGCGACCACCGCAATCGCTTGCATGACAGTGACTACCGCGGTTGCCCAAGAATCCGAGACCGTCGATCGCCAACGCGTTCAGCGGCGCTCCACAGACGCCGGAAACCTCGACGAGAAGACCCGTGGTGCGAACATCCGGGTCAGCCAATTGATGGGTTACAACATCCAGAATTCTCAAGGCGAAAGCGTCGGTGAAATCAAGGATATTGTGATCGATTCCCGGACCGGCAAAGTGAAGTACGCCGCGGTGACCTACGGCGGGTTCATCGGTTTGGGAAACAAACTGTTTGCTGTGCCGTTCGAAGCGTTCAAGGTACAAGTTGATCCAGACGAGATCGGTGACGACGATGTCGATGCGGATGACTACGTGCTCGTGCTCAACGTCACCCAGCAACAACTCGAAGGCCAAGAGGGCTTTGACGAAGATAACTGGCCCGACATGGCTGACCGTCAGTGGGCTCGCGAGTTGGACAAGCGTTACGGCGTCAACCGAAACGAAGACGCGAAAGAACGAATGAAGCGACTCAATCGTGAGTCCAACAACCAGTAGGCTCAGTCAGTAGACACAACCGGATTTGCAACGTGGTGATGACAAGGCTGCCGCGGACCGAGCGTCCGCGGCAGCCTTTGTCAATTTTGCGTCCGCGATGTGACGTCGACAACGATGATAAATCCGGCTGGCGCTGACCGTGCGACCCGCTGCATCGAACTTGTGGGAATGATCGCCGCCGTCTAGACTTGGTAATGCTGGCAACCAGCCCGCAAGTCGCCGACGGGCGATCGACTTTTCCATTTGACGCCTGACGCCGGCAGCGGCCGGCCGAAGAGGCTGCGGAGCGGGAGCGAAATCAAGCGATCAAGGAGTTCCAATTAGAACAGGCGCGTTCCAGAAACGCGCCGGTGGATGACGATTCGGCGCTGACCGGAGTTTTGCGCGTCATCAAATGGCTGGCCCTCGCGGCAACATTGGTTTTGGCTCTGATCGTGATGTTCGGCAGTTCCGACATGGAGGCGTATGAAGGCAACGCCGCCATTTTTTATCCCTGGGGCTTTGTCTTGACGATCGTCTACTTTGCCTCCGCCTATTGGGTCTTACAGCGAACCAAAACGCATCATCAGGCATCAACATGAACACGCCGCTTGCGTTGAACCAAGCCAACCTTTCGCGTCTTCCCGACCATCTCTCGCGGCCGACCTATGACCGCGGCCGATTGACCACGGGAATCGTCCACGTCGGCGTCGGAGGATTCCATCGGTCTCACGAAGCTTTCTATACCGATCAGTTGCTCGAATCCGATGGCGTTGAATCTGATGCCGCCGCCCGGTGGGGGATCTGCGGTGTCGGACTGCGCCAGTCCGATCGGAAAATGGCAACGATCCTCAAGCAGCAAGATTATCTGTACACGCTGATCGTCAAGCATCCTGATGGCAAGATCGAAACAAGAGTGATCGGATCGATCGTCGATTTTTTGATGGGCTGCGACGATCCCGCGGTGGTCATCGATCGGATGGCCGATCCCGCGACGAAAATTGTTTCTCTCTCGATCACCGAAGGCGGCTACAACGTCGACGCCGAAACCGGCGAATTTGACGCGTCCAATCCCGGCGCCCGGCACGACGTCAATCATCCGTCACAGCCAAAACTGGTGTTCGGATACTTGACCGCGGCTCTCCGAAAACGCCGTGACAACGGATTGCCGGCGTTCACGGTTCAGTCCTGCGACAACATTCAGCACAACGGCGACTTGACACGAAAAATGCTGGTCGGATTTGCCCGTCTGCAAGACCCCGAACTGGCCGCCTGGATTGAAGCCGATGTCCGATTTCCCAACGCGATGGTTGATCGGATCACGCCGGTGACGACCGATGCCGATATCGAGTTTCTGCGAACGGAGTTCAACGTCGACGACCAGTGGCCGGTTGTCTGCGAGCCCTTTTGCCAATGGGTCATCGAAGACCACTTTTCCGCGGGCCGCCCGGATTGGCAGAACGTCGGCGTGCAATTCTGCCCCAATGTCACGCCGTATGAAGAGATGAAATTGCGGCTACTCAATGCCGGCCATTCGGTGCTCGGGATTCTCGGCAGCGTTTATGGATATCAAACGATCGACGAGTGTGTACGGGATGACCTGTTTGGCGAATACCTCCGCCAATTCTTTGACGTCGAGGCAACGCCCGTGCTCGACGCCGTCGAAGGGATCGACCTGGACGAATATAAAGCGACACTGATCGAGCGATTCGGCAATCCGAATGTCAAAGACCACCTCTCCAGAATCTGCCTGGAAAGTTCCAGCAAGTTGCCGGTATTCCTGATTCCCACCATTCGCGAAAACCTCGCCACAGGCGGAAGCGTTCAATTCGCAGCACTCGTGATTGCGGCCTGGTGCTACTACAGTGCCAACCACGCCGACCGACACGGCCAACCACTCGATGTCCACGATGGGTTGAAACAGAGCTTGCACGATGCGGCCCAATCCAGTGGCGAGGATCGCCTGGCGTTTCTGAGAATCCAACAGGTCTTCGGCGACCTCGCCGACAACGAGCGGTTTGCACAGACCTACACCGAAATGCTGAACCGCATGGAGCGCACCGCCGATGTCACCGAACATATGCAAGCGGTGCTGCATGACGCTCGCAACAGCTGACCGCAATGGCGAACTTGGAAGAAAAATGGAGGCCGGTCGGTAGGCAAATAGTCGACATCTCTCTAGACGCCTGAGGAGGTTGGTGCGCTTTGGTTGGATTTAGTCGGGCTCCTCCCTTGTAGCAGCCACCCCCTCTTCATTCTTCCATCGAACGAGATGCGACATGGTCATCCCACCTATCATCGTCTATACCGTCTTTGCCGCATTTGGTGTCGGGCTTTTGCTACCACTGCTGGTAGCCTGCTGGGGGCAGCGCGATCGACCGGGCGCGCGAGCGGGAGTGATTTTGGGTGTCGTATTCAGCATCCCCACCGGACTGCTATCCGGAGCGTTTCTCTGGAGCTATCTGGAGGAAGCATCCACCATACCAGAGGGTATTTTGCTTTTTTTCGGTCCACTTCTGGGTTGCTTCGTCGGAACGCTCGTCGCGTCGCTAATCACGCGAGAAATCGGTGCCGGAATTGCAGGTCGTCGAATCCAACGCCGTGAACAAGTCGATCAAATTGGCAAGATCATGTAGGACAGGCTGAGCTGATGCAAGACGAGTGCAGTGGTTAAAACGCGTCTATGATCGCATCCAGGCGGACTCCGAGGAGCTGCTGCGCGAGCGTGTCGAGTTGGTCTTCCGAACCCTGCAGATGGTAGGTTCGTTGCACGTGCCGCATCGTCTCGCCGGGTTTCAGTGCCGCGGCTGGGGATGAGGTTTCCAGCTCGTAAAACGGTCCCAGCGGGGGCTTGCCCGGTTCGGGTGAACCATCGTTGTAGGAATTGATCACGTCACCGGAATACGGCTGATCCTGCAGCTCCCACATGGAGTTGACGAATCCGTGTGGCGCGTCCTGAACGTTGTAGGTGACGATGTTCAACACTCCTCCGGCGGCGTCGTAGCTGCCTGCGATCCCCTTGGAACGCTGCGGACTGATTCCGATCTTCCCGCGACGCGTGCCGTCGCCGCGGAAAAACAGCTTGTCGTCTTCGACTTGCAGGTAATCCGGCGGCACCTTACCGAAGTACGTGTCATTGACCCTTGGACCGAGCTTCTTGTCGCTACCTTGCTGAAAGGGAATGACCACGGTTGTCTCGGGGGAGGGGTTGTACATGCCGAGGATCCAGATCGAAAGCAGCCCGGTTTCCGGCTTCCAGGCGTGCGAGCCGGTGTTGGTGATTCGGTTGTCCGTTTCATAGCTCACCATCCGCAGCCCCTCACCGAGTTCGACGTCCAACAACTGGGAGGCTTCTTGCTTGTCCAGCAGTTTCACGGTGCGTTCAATCCCCACCTGGAACTCGGCGCCGCTGTAGTTGATCAGTTCCGTCGAGTGCTTGAACTTTGCCGATGCGTCGGTTTGTTCGACGAGTTCGTAGGCTTCGGTATCGATTGCCGGTGGAGTGGCCCAGTCGGAGAATTCGAAGTTTGATCCTGGCTTAAAGAACAAGGCGTACTGACCGCCTTCCGGTCCCAGCCAGAACCGTTCTTCTCCGCCGAAGATATAGATGTGCTCTTCGAGCGTGCCCTTCTTCTGCTCGTCCGAAAGGAGGCCCTGTTGGATGACCGGGCGGTTGATCCAGCCGAAGCTCGGTCCGGACTGGTGGTCGAAGGTGCTGGTCATCACACGGCCCTGATAGGCGGGCGCCACGGCGACCGCGGCGCCGCCGTCACGCAACACAACGATCGGCGTATGTTTTTTCATAAAGGCCAAGTCGTCGGCAAACGTGTCGTCGGCAGAAGCCCCCTGGGCAGCCATACCGAGAGCTGCTCCAACGATTCCCAAACAAATTTTCATCGGTATCTTCATCTTATTGTTTCTCCGTTACATCAAACCGCTCAATAAAGGGCAGCCGGGTGTTCCGGCCTTTCGCCCGTCCGATCTCAACGCCCCATCTCGGAATTTCACCCGCCCCGCTCTGCGTAAACGCTTCCGGACGATAGGCTCCCCCGGCCCACGGACCGTCGATCACGTTATGCGTTTTCGAAAAATTGATTCCGTCCTCAGCATAGAGGATCGAATTGGTGATCGCTTTCGGCCCCGTCGTGCCGATCATCGCGGCAACGCCCGAGCCCTGCGGCCAGACCAGCACTTCGTGATTGCCGGGGATCACCGGATTCGCCTCGTGCCGTACATAGGGGCCTTGCGGATGTTCGGCGATCGCCAGGCCCATTTGAGTTTGCCCGGGACCTTTGCCCAGCTGACGGCCTTTGTAGTAGAACCAGTACTTGCCTTCGCGAACGATCAGGCAGGCATCATCGACAAGATGGCTGTCGAAATCCGACGGGTTGTCGCTGTTCTTCAAAGCCGGATTGGTGGCCAGACGCTGCCAGGGACCCTCGGGTGAGTCCGACACGGCGATCCCGATCTTTGAATCAGGATTGAATCCCTTGCCGTACTCTCTGGATGTTCCTGTGTAGAACAGCCAGTAGCGTCCTTCGGCAACCAGAATGTTGGGCGTGAAGACGCTTGCCCCTTCCCAGCTACCGGGTTCGCCCTTGGCAAGCGCCATGCCTTTCTCGGTCCACTTGTGACCATCCGGCGAGGTCGCATACCAGACGGTCGCATCGTATCCCGGAGAGATCTTTCCCTTCGAATACCACACGTAATACAAGTCGTCGACTTTGATGATGTCGCTCGGGTCACGACGCATAACGCCTGGTTCGGCACCGATGCCTTCGACCGCCGAATGCGAGACCGTGACGGTTCGAGTGACGGTGTCGTCGGCGTGGGTAGCAACCGCCATGAAGACCGTTGCTGCGACGCAGAAGAGAGTTTTCATAATGTGCTCTGATGGTGAAACTGTTGACTCAATAAGTTCTGCCGAGGTGTTTAAAAGCGATGATCTACGCCGTCGCGGCTGAGTAGGCATTCGTGGCCGGTTCGTTCACACTCACTGATGACGCGGTCAACACGTACAGACAGAGAGCGAGTGACAGATGATGGATCATGATCTCTCCTGCGGATCGACCAAGTTGATTTCCCGTTGATCCGAACCGGTGACGCGGACGTCGCCGAGTTCTGCGACGGCTTCCTTGGCCCGCGTTTGAAGCCGCTGCACGATCGTGGGGTGATCGTCGGCGACGTTGTGTTTTTCGCCGAGGTCGTCCTTCAAATTGAAAAGCCTCGGTTCACGCAAGGTCACAAAGCCTTTCGTCTTGTCCGGCTTCTTGGACCAGAACGGCTGATCCTTCGGCGTCCGCGGCAGATGCAGTTTCCAGTCGCCCTCTCGCACCGCCTGCAGATTGGTGCCGTTGTAGTAGTAAAGAACCTTGTGGGGCGTTTCGGTCACCTTGCCTTGAAGGATGGGCAGGATCTGTTTCCCGTCGATCTTACGATCACTCGGTGGCTCCACTCCGGCGAGTTCACAGAACAGGGGCAACAGGTCCATGCTGGTCAGCGTGACATCGGACACTTGGTTGGCCGGGATTTTTCCCGGCCAGCGAAAAATGCCGGGCACGCGGTGCCCGCCTTCCATCGTGCAGTACTTGCCGCCGTTCAAGCCGCCCGTGGACCCGAATCTTGTCGGGCCGTTGTCCGAAGTAAAGACCACCAGCGTGTTGTCATCCAGGCCGGCATCGCGAATCGCTTTCATGATCCGCCCGGTGCTGTGATCAAGTTCTTTGATAAAGTCCCCGTACTTGCCTTTCTGTGACGTGCCGACGAAGTCTTTGCTGGGCAATAGCGGGGAATGCACGATGTGATGCGAAACGTAGATGAAAAACGGATCGTCTTTCTGCCGCTCGATGAATTTGACAACTTCATCGGTATAGCGTCGTGTCAGTTCCTGACATCGAACGTTCTTCTGTTCGACTTTCTTGCCGCGATACAGCGTGTTGTAGTTTGGCCCGCGGTTCTTGGAGTAATTGCTGGGGATGCCAAGGTGTTCGTTGAATCCGGCGTCGATCGGATGGGAGCCCTCGACGTCCATGCCCAAGTGCCACTTGCCCACCATCAGCGAACGATAGCCGGCGGGTCCAAGCAATTCGGGGATCGTGACTTCATCGGGGGCGAAACCGTAGTCCTTGTACTTGGAACCCGGCGTTTCCGTTCGGGCGACTGGCATGCCGCATCGCATCGGGTAACGTCCGGTCAACAGCGAGGCCCGCGAAGGGCTGCACACATTGGCCGGAACAAAAAAATCCGTGCTGCGAAATCCTTCTTCGGACAGCGCGTCAATGTGTGGAGTTTTAACGCCCTTTGGGCTGTAACAACTGATGTCGCCGTACCCGAGATCATCGGCGAAGATGACGACGAAGTTTGGTGGTCGTTCCGCTGCGCTTGCCAAACAGCATCCCAACAGCAACATGGCAACGGGGCAAAACAATCGGGCCAGGAAGATCGCGGACAAACAGTTCGCTCTCTCCCTCGTACTGCCAAATCCAAGATTCGAATTCATCGGTTGCGACTCATTTTGAAAGTGGTTTGGGATGTTCGACAAACGCGGCGGGCCGGCTGTTGTCGGCGATGTCTTTGGCGAATGTTTTCAAGTGCTGCACCAGTCTCTGTACGACCTCCGGATTCGACTCGATCACATTTGTCTTCTCGCCGATGTCGTTCTCCAGGTCGTAGAGCTGCGTGGGTTTCCCTTTGTTCGTATGCAGTTTCCACTTTCCCGACCGGACCGCTCGCAACTGGTTTCCGCCGTGGTAAAAGAACGCTTCGTGTGGTGTCGGGGCTTCGCCCGTCAACGTCGGCCAGATGTCTTTGCCGTCGATGACCCGATCGGTGGGGATCGTGGCACCGGCCAATTTCGCGAACGTCGGTAGCAAATCCATGGTGGTCATCAGTTCGTCGTTGGGCGTTCCCGCGGGGATTTTTCCCGGCCAGCGGACGACCGTGGGCTCACGCATGCCGCCTTCGAACGTGGTCCCCTTGTTGCCGCGCAATGGGCCGGGGCTGGCGAAGAGGGTGTTCTTGGGAGGACCGTTGTCGGAGGTGAACAGGACCAGTGTGTTTTCGTCGAGACCGTTGACCTGGAGCGTGTCGAGGATTTGACCGACGGACCAGTCGATTTCGGCGATCGCCTGCCGGAAGAGGTTGTGCCGCGTTTGGTAATCGATCTTGCCGTCTTCTTCGTTCAGTTTCGCCACGACGTCGTCAGGGACGCCTTTCATGAATGGAGGCGACACGTGCAACGGCGCGTGGGGAATGGGATGCGGTAGATACAGAAAAAACGGCTCGTCCTTGTTCCTCTCGATGAATGACACCGCACGTTCGGTGATCCGCTTGGTCAGCAAATCGGCATTCGGCTCCATTTCGATGACGGCGTCGTTGCTGAGCAATGGCAGCGGCGGGAACTTGTAGTGATTCTGCCGCGGATGAAACGGGTGAATGTCGTGGCTGTACGGGATGCCGAAATACTCATCGAATCCCTGTTTCGTCGGCAGAAACTGCGGCTGGTCTCCGAGGTGCCACTTGCCGAACATCCCCGTTTTGTAGCCTGCGGTTTTCAGGACTTCGGCGATGGTGATTTCATCCGGGTTCAATCCCTTTCGGTCTCCGGCGAGCAGCACGCCGAAATTGGAGCCCATCGCCATGTCGATCCGTTTGGGATAGCACCCCGTCATCAGCGCCGCTCGCGACGGCGTGCAAACCGGTGCGGCCACATAAAAGCTCGTCAGCCGGGAACCTTCCGCCGCCATCTGATCGATTCGGGGCGTGCTGACGTGTTTGCCACCGAAGCAACTGAGGTCGCCATACCCCTGGTCATCGGTGAAGATCACCACGAAATTTGGCTTGCGGCCTTCCGCTCGGACCGGTTGAACAAACAGCCCGCTCAAAGCTGCAATCACCAGGATGGGTGAGACGCTGGATTTCGAATTCAATGACATTTGAAGTTTCTCTTTGGGCCTGTCAAGATCGTCGCTCTACTTGGGTGTCCGCGGCGCGTTGAGCCATTGCTGAAGCTGATCCGTTAGCGAGGCGACCAGATCGGGATGGTCGTCGATGACGTTTCGCTGCTCATTCGGGTCGGCTTCCACGTCAAACAATTCTGATTAATCGAGGTGGGTGACGACGACGTAGTACGCGCCCAACTCGCCGTCCTTGATCTCGAAATAGGGGGCGAGCTGATGGGAGCCCTTCTTGAGTTCCGTGACGAAGCGGACTTGTTCGGCATCCGTTTCGACCGGTTTTCGGTCAAGATCCTTGCCGTCCAGACGCAGCACACCGTGGGTCGCACCGACGGCAACTCCGGGCGTGGTGCGAAACGCCTTTGCGGCTCCTGGGACGTTGTCGCCCGCAGAGAGCGGTGCGTTGATCGCGGTTCCCGACTCGACGGGCCAGCGGCGGAGAGAGATCTCGTACGCGCCATCTTGGATCACCTTGACCGCCCAGTGGCCCTTGTGAACGAGTTCTCCGGAGGCCTGAAGCTCAATCGCCGCGCGGATGGAGCCTTGGTGCCACGGGGGATAAACCTCCTGGATCCAGTCGTGGGCGGTCAGGCTCACAACGGGGTGTTCGGGATGGCCGAGGTAAATCTCGGTCGTTTGCGAAAATGTCGGCTCAAGCTCCGCCCACCACTGTTCATAAAACTCTCGCATCTTCGCGACGACTTGGGGACGCTTCTTAGCGATGTTGTTCTTTTGTCCCGGGTCCGCGGCGATATCGTACAGCTCTTTACCGTTGATCAGCCGATACTGTTGCGACATCACCGACGAACCACGCCACTTGATCGGATCGCGAACGCGTTGCGAATCGCTGATGACAAAGCGTTCGGGCCAATCGACGTCTTTGGTCGGATCGAGCAAGCTGGCGATCGAGACGCCATCAAATTTCACTGATTCAGGCTTCGGTACGCCGGTCATGTCGAGCAACGTGGGTACGATGTCGACGGCGTGGGTTAGCTGATCGACATGGTGCTGCTTGGTCAGGCCACCGGACGGCCAATGCACAAAGAACGGTACGCGGTGACCACCGTCATACGGGCTTCCTTTGCCGGCACGCATTCCGGCATTGTAGATCTTTGCACCGCTGGCCGTCCCGTTGTCCGTCGTGAAAATGAAGATGGTATTCTCGGCGATTCCGAGTTCTTCGATCAGCTCACGGGTCTTGCCGACATTGTCATCGATGTTGGTGATCATGCCGTAGAACGCGGCGATGTTGTCAGACTGGTCCGGATACAGATCGAGGTATTTTTGCGGGCAATGCAGCGGGCCGTGCGGGGCGTTGGTTGAGATATAGGCAAAGAACGGTTGCTTCTGCTTCGCACACGAGCTGATGAAGTCGGAGGCACGAGAAAAGAAGACGTCGGTGCAGAAGCCTTTGGCCGGAACGATTGCACCGTTGTGGAAGTAGGAGCCGTCGAAGTAGGCGTTGTCCCAGAGGTCAGGCGTTTGGCCGACACCGCCGCCGCCGTGTCGAAAGACCTCTGTAAATCCCCGGTCCTCCGGTCGATAGGGATAGTTGTCGCCGAGATGCCATTTTCCGAACATGCCCGTTTCGTAGCCGGCGTCGGCGAACATCTGGCCGACGGTGACTTCGTTTTCACGCAGCATCGAACGCCCCATGATCGTGTGCCAAACCCCGGTGCGGTTTGTCCAGTGACCGGTCAGCAGCGAGCAACGCGTGGGGGAACACGTCGGGGCGACGTGGTAATCGCGCAGGCCGGAGCTTTCCGATGCCAGCTTGTCGATGTTTGGCGTCTTGATGATCGGGTTCCCCGTGCATCCGAGGTCGCCGTAGCCCTGGTCGTCTGACATGATCAAGATCACGTTCGGACGAGCGGCCTGGGCCACATGCCCGAGCCCCCATGACAGCGTCAAAAGTAGTGCGAAAGCGAATAAGGCAATGCCAGATGTCTTCATGTTATTTCGTTCTTCGGGGGGATGTTCAGAGATGAATCGCAGGGGGACAAGTGTTGGTGTGCAGGCTTTAGCCGCCCACTCTCGCTGCGTCGCAGCGACCGGGAATCGCCTAAAGGCTAGACACCAACGGTTGCTGAATACCTTTGGACTTAGGCCCGTGCCATTGCGTTCAGAGTTGTTTTCACGGTAACAAAGCACTCGGTTCCACCATCATTTGCTCTCGTGGTCCGTGTTGCGTAAACCGATCCGGGACAGGTCGATCGGGACGATGCCCATTTCCAGTGCGGGAGATCCCGGCTTGAACCGAAAGTCGCCGTGTTCCGGGTCGACGAACATCGGGTCCGTCGCCCGGCTGTTGGCGTCCACCCCATCGCTTTGTTGTTTTTGTAGCATCTGTTTCGCCAGTTCAGGATCGGTCGAACTGTAGTAGATGTTGAAATCGGTCTCGGCATCCTTTGATCGCGCCAGCTCACGCCCTCTGCTATCCTCGGTCTTACGTCCTTTGCCGGGAGCCAATTCATCGATGAAGGTTGTCTCGTTGCCGACGGAATAGAAGATGTTCCGCTTGATCACGGCGCCCTCCATCGGCCCTTCTCGCAGCGACAGGTAGTAGCCTCGGGGCGGCGCGAGGACATCGGCCACGATGTTGTTTTCGGCGCGATTGTTCAGTTTTAGAATGATCCCCTGCGCCATGCACTTGTAAATCAGGTTTTCGGCGATCAGCGTATCGCGTTGGCCACCGTCGGTGCGAATCGCCGCCTGCATCAGCATCGGGGTCACCAAATGGTGGATGTAGTTGCGGCGGATCACATTCCCTGCACCCGCGCCGCGAATGTAGATTCCGTTGCCGTCGCCCATGGTTTCCATCACGTGATGAATCTCGTTGGATTCGATCGTGTTGTCCCGCGAGTGAAGATAGGGGCGAACAGCTTCCAGCGTCGGGTTGCGCGGCACGTCACCGACTTCGTGCTTCCTGATGGTGCGGCAAAGCTCCCGGCCGTTTCTGTCAAAGAAGTGGGGCATGAAACCAGAGACGATGATTCCACAATAAGGCATGTCATGGATCAGGTTGTTCGCCACGCGATTGTTGCCGCTTTGCCAGACCATGATTCCGGGTGAATGCAGGTAGATGCGTCCCAGATGATGAATGTGATTGTTGAACACGAGGTTGTTGCGATTGACATCCTTGGTGCCCGGTCCGTAGCCGCAAAGCAGGATGCCGGCTCCTCCCATGTGCTCGATATGGTTGCCGGAGATTTTGTTTTGCCGGCCATGCAAGTCCACCCGAATCGCACCGCTGCCACTGTGGGCAAAGCGACATTGCTCGATCACGCAGTTCTCGGTGCCGCGTAGGCGAACCAACGCGTTGGCCTTGTCGTGCATGTCCCAGTCGTGTTGCAGGCCCGCATCGTCAGCGGTCAACAGGTAGCGTTCGCCGTGCATGAATGTCAGACCGCGAAAGCACAGATTCCTGGCCGGGATGTCCTCGGGCCCTTGTTTGTCGACGTCGCCTTCGATGCGAATCAACTCCGTCAATTGAGGCGCCACCACGGGCGTCTGGTTTCGCGGCCAGAGGTAGACCTTGCCTTGTCTAGTATTGAGCACCCATTCGCCGGGCTCGTCGAGTTCCTCCAACACGTTTTCGACCCAGCACGATTCGACGGTGGGCAGGAAATGCAACTTATTCATGGCGTAGGTTGCGTCGATCGACGTGCTCGCCATCTGGTTTTGTTCGTCCACCGATGCCAACGGCAGCACATTGGAGATCCAGGCATGATGCGGACGGACAATGATTTCCACGTCTTCCACATTCGGCCAATTCTTCAATCGGGCTTTGGGGAAATGAAGCCGGTTGCGACTGCCGCCGCTGAGCGGGATAAACCCCGCCGAACGGGCTCGCGGCAGCAACCCCTCGTCATCGTAGAGTGTAAAGAATCGATCCGAGACATCCGCCGCCCAGACGTGACCGACCGCTGCGTCCGGTAAGCCCGGCAGGGTCTCGGTGACCTTCTTCCACCGGTCGATTGTCTTCCCCGAACTGAACACCGGTGTTTCGCCGGGATAGGCGGCGTAGGTGACGGTTGCATCACCCAGCGGAGAATCTTGCAACCCGAACACAACGGTCTCATTGAGTCGGTAGGTTCCCCCGCGAACGAGGACGACGAGATCCCTGGACGGGCGTTTGGCAAGTTGCCGAATCGCGTCACGCGCCCGCTGCAAGGTTGCAAATGGCCCGTCGTTGCCCTGCGGGTTGGGTTCCGCCAGGGTGCCTGACCAGCTGTCCGATCCGTTGCTGGAAACGTACCAATCCGCATCCGTCTGGGCTGCTCGGCAAACACTTCCGGTCACCAGGACCAACAACAAAATCGATGCGATCTTCATCATGTTCACTTGCTGCTTACTTTTGACAGCTGTTCCACGATGAATCGCACGCTGCGGTCGACAATGGCATTGAATGGCGGGTCGATCTCCGCGCCCACCTTGCGCCAGTTGTGTCCGGAATTTCGGATGATCATGACCTCGACCGGTGCATTGAGTTCTTCCGCTTTCTCTTTCATGTACCACGCGTGCTTGACCGGAATGGTCGTGTCTTTGTCACCCTGAATCATCAGCAGTGGCGGACTGTCCTCGGACAGATAATTGATGGGACTCATTTCGCGGTAACGGGCCAATTTGATTTTCGGATCGGCATCCGACTCCAGAATCCGGCCGCCAAAGCGGTCCGCTTTCTTGGAGGAATCAGACGTCTCAAACAAGTCAACTTTCTCAAAATCGCACGGGCCATACCAAGAGACGCCGGCCACGATGTTGTAGTTGGCACCCGCCAGACTTGGGTCTCCCGGCAAACTGTCCGGCGCCGAGAGCAGCAGCATCTGCGCGATCTGTCCTCCGGCAGAATCGCCCATCACAAAAAATCGGGTGGGATCCAGACCCAACGAGTCGCCGTTGCTGGCCAGATACCTCGCCGCATCCTTGCAATCGATCACGCAGTCACGCATCAAGACTCCGCTGCCTTTCTTGACGAGCCGGTAATCCACCGAAGCCACGCAAAAGCCTTTTTCGATCAGCTTCTCAAAAAGCGACCGGAACAGCCCCTTGGTGACGCCATGTCTGCTGCCCGCCGCCCAGCCTCCGCCGTGCGTGTAGAGGATTAACGGACACCTGCCGTCACGATTGCCCGCCGGGTAATAAAGATCCAACGACAACTTTTTGCCGTCGACCTGCTTGTAGACGACATCGAGTTTCCGCTCGCCTTGCGTCTCAAGAGTCGCCGGCAAACGCTTGTTCGGCTTGGCTGCTTCCTGCGAAAAGCATGGCTGCGCTAAGGTTGCTGTCGCCACACAGACAACAACCAATCTCGTCAATGCAACTCTCATTTCTCAGGTCCCTTCTCTACAGGTCAAAACGTCAACAGATCGCGAGCGTGTCGATTCAACTTGCTGGCGAGGATTCCGTTTCACTTTTTCCCGAGCACAGGTAGACCGCAAATCCAAAGACCGCGATGACGACGAAACAGATCAGCGGCAAGAAGAACGACACGCGGACGGATTCCAACGTCTGGCCCGCGATCGTCATCCCGGGGCCGTCGATCAATCCGCCTTGATAGCGCGGCATGAACGCGCCGCCGACAATCGCAAAGATCAAACCTGCGGATCCCAACTTGGCGTCATTGGGCGTCAACCCGCTCAGAGCGATTCCGTAAATGGTCGGGAACATCAGCGACATGCAGGCGGAAACGCCGATCAGGCAATACAACCCCGGCATGCCTTGGATGAAAATTGCTCCCGTCGTCAGCAATCCGCCGCCGACGGCCAGGATTCCCAGCAGCAAGCCCGGCGACAGGTATTTCAGAATGAACGTGCAAATGAACCGACTGGCCAGAAAAATCACCATCGCCACGATGTTGTAGTTTTGTGCTTGCGCCGCGCTGAGTCCGACGAGTGTCATCCCATAGTGAATGATGAAGGTCCAGCACATGATCTGCGCACCGACGTAGAACGCCTGCGCGATGACGCCGCCGACGTATCGCCAACTGGTCAACAGATGCTTCAACAGTGCTTTCAGTTCGATCTTTTCCTCTTCGTGCCCCGTGTCCGGCAGTTTCGAGACGGCAAAGACGACGAGCACGAGCAGCACAACGATTGCGATGACGACGTACGGCGTCTTCACGACGTCCAAGTCATGCGCCACCATTTCTTGCCGAGCGTCAAAGTGATCTTCGGCATGCTGCTCCATCGCCGCGGTGATCAAGCCATCGACTTCACTGGGCAACATCGTCGCGTATTCCGGGTGCGCCTGCAGTTGCGTCTCCCGGAACTCCGAAACCTGTAGGGCCGGCAAGATGAAGGTACTGGCGACCACCATGCCGGTCAGCGATCCGATCGGGTTGAAGGCCTGGGCAAGATTGAGTCGTTGAGTCGCCGTTTCGCGGGGGCCCATCGACAGGATGTACGGGTTCGCGGTCGTTTCCAAAAATGCCAGCCCGAAGGTCAGGACATAAAAGCCGACCAGGAAGACGTTGAAGTTCATCATCATGCTGGCCGGAATCGTCAACAGTGCGCCGACCGCGTACAGCAATAACCCGACGATAATCCCGGACTTGTAGGAAACTTTGCGGATCACAAGCGCCGCCGGGATCGCCATCGTCGCGTAACCGCCATAGAACGCCCATTGAACCAGACTACTTTGAGCGTTGCTGATCAAGAAGATCTCTTTGAACGCCCGCACCAAGGGGTTGGTGATGTCGTTGGCGAATCCCCAGAGCGCAAAGAGCGTCGTGACAATCACAAACGGATAGATGAACTGAGTCGGCACCACGGGTAAATCGCGGGCCGGGCCAACGGTCGCTGCGTCGGCTGAGGGGCTGTCTTCGTTGGTCATTCGGTTCTTGACTGTATGCGCTCAGGGGTGTGGGCGGAGGCATCATGCGGCAGAAAGCATTTGCGTCGCAAGGATTTTCTGCCGGAAACCAGACGATAGTTGAATCCAACGCGTCTGGGATATTGATTCGCAACATGGTTATAACGAATTGCGGCACTCCGGCGACGCAAAAAAGCCGGTCACGGGCCATGCGGCCAGCGGACACGACTCGCATTGGTGGGCGTGAACTGCGTGGCCGCGTGGCGTCTTTCGCTCCCACGCAGGTCAAAAAGGTCGCTCCTGCGTCGAAAATCGACCCGCCATTGTGCGATGCCTGGCCGGTGAGGTTCGGCTGATTCCCTGAAAGTTTAGCAATTGTCCCGGTGAGTTTGTTGTCACCCGGAACGACGCTTACAGATCGACGAAACCTTCAACATCATCCAGTACCACTTTTTGTCGTTCGTCGGCGTTGCGAGTCGTCAGCTGGACATTCTTGAACTCAATCTTCTTTGCATGGCGGATGTAGGCACCCCAGGCCGGCAGCACGCCAAAGAAAAACTGCTCCGGATAGCGATCAATGTCTTCAGGAACGGTGCGTCGTGCATCTTCTTCCGTGCCGTGCCCCGGGAAGGAGATCTGGATGTTCTCTAGGACGACGTTTTCGACGAAATGACCGGGGATGCCCGTGATCATAATCGGCCCGGCTTTCGACTTCTCTTTGTCAGTCACGCCTGGCGTCGTGTCCACTTTCAGATTCTTGTACACCGCTTCAGCAGCTATCGCTCGATCCTCTATGGTGACCCCGGCAACGACATCGCTGATACGTATGTTTTTTAATGTGCCGACGGGCGGGCTTTCTCGTCCTTCGCCAAAGTGACTGCCGCGATTGCCCAACCGGATGAATAGCGGACAGCCCACCTCTTTCATGACCACTCGGGAGATGTCGACATTCTCCAGACGTCCGCCGTCCACCGACTGCAGCTTGATCGCGCCCATGGGACAGTCGTGAAAATAGCAGTTGGTCACCGTCACATCGATGAACCCGCCGCGAGATGAAGTGCCGAACTTCAGCGCAGCCGTGTTGCTGTCCAGCTTACATCCGCGGACCACAATGTTTCGGCAAGGGTTCTTTGAACTCTTCAAGCAGATCGCGTCGTCTCCGGTGCTGAGATCACAGTTCTCGATGAGCACATTCTCACAGCCATCGATGTCGAATCCATCATTGTTGTAGTTGTTGTTGCGGAATCGCACGGTCACCGCGTTGAAGTGAATGTTCTTGCAGTCGATCAAGTGCAATCCCCAGAAGGCGGGGCGTTTGTAGGTGACGCCGGAAAAAGTGAGATCCTCGCAACTCTCCATGCGGATCAGGCGTGGGCGGATGCCAGAGTTTCTGCCGCCGCTCCTGTTCCGCGGGAAATTCTCGTGAGTTCCCCTGCCATCGATCACGCCGAGTCCTTCGATGGTGATGTTGTTCGCGTTTTCAGCGTAGATCAGGCAATGGGCGGCGCCCTCTCGGGGTCTGCTGAGGTTTTCCGTGGGGTAGTCAGCCACATCGGTACTTCCGAGCAAGCTGGCCCCGTAGTCGAGCGAGAGGGTGACATTGCTCTTTAGAATGATCGTTCCGATTTGAAAACTGCCGGCAGGGACGCGAACAATCCCTCCCCCCGCCCGATGGCAGGCATCGATCGTGTCTTGGATCGCTTGTGTCTCCATCGCAACGCCGTCGCCGATCGCGCCGAAGTTCTTGATGTTGATCACCTTGGTGACGGACGTCTCGTCGCTGTCTGCAACCGCGACTGGGGGATCACGGAGATGTGTCAAGACGACCCCGAGCAGAACAACGGTTGTGATTAGCGTGACCGGCGATTGTCTGTTCATCTCTGTTTCCGTTTCCTGCTGTCTTTATTTCTTCGAGCGTACGCACGAACGAGCGCAACTGCTGCTGCGCAACCAACTGTGTGAATTCAGACCAAGTCGCTCGGTTGTGACGTCCGATACCAACACAGTTCGCGGCCAAACCTTCGACTCGCCGTCTCGGGCATGAAGGCATTTGATGCTGCCGGTGGGCGAGACCTTAGTCGGACACCGATGGAGAGTATTCGTCCAGCACTTTCGCATCGAACTGAAAGTCGTCTACGGTGATGTGCCCCCAGCCATCGGTCGAACGGTCGACAACCTTGATGAACATTTTCTGACCGGCGTAAGGAGTAAGGTCCCACGCTGCTTGCTGCATGACCTGGTCATTGATGCCGCGTGCGAATTCGACTTCTTTGCCGTCGGCCGTGCACAGCGCGGCGTAGGTGGACGGTCCGCGTCCGCCGCCGATCCGGAAGGTCATCGTTCCGCCGTCGGGAATGAACAGTGGCGAGACAATCACGCCGGTCTGCATGTCCGTGCCCTTGTTGGCATTCGCGGAGGGTTCAAGCGTCGTCAGATACGATTCACCCTGTTTGTTGTACTCTCTTTGATTGTGAAAAAAACGGTCTCTGCTACCGATGACATGCCCGAACGCACCATCGACGACCTTCCAGGGTTCCAGCTTGCCGGACTCGAAATCGAAGGACGCGGTTCGGAGACTCGGTGTCGCCGGCGTTTTCTTGGCGGGGTTGGCCGGCGCACGCGGAATTCGTTTCGCTGGGCGTGACGTTTGCTCTGGGGGCGCGTAACTTGAAAGCAGGGCGTTGAGTTCCTTCACCACCTCGGGACGTTCGTTGTACACATTTCGTGTCTGACTGACGTCTGCTTCCAGATCGTAAAGCTGAGCTGGCGGGGCGTCCTGTTTGATTTTGCCGTGTTCGATGTCGCTGTTCACGGAACCCACAAAGCTGACCGCCGGCGGTCCCGCGAACGTATGGTCGCCCGGTTTCCGGCCTCCGAACCCGCCGCTGCCCTGGCCGGGGATATACATCCACTTTCCTTTGCGAACCGACAGGTGCGTGCCCTTGTGAGGGGCGAGGACGAGATGGTCGCGGATCGGTTTCTGCGGTTCGCCGACAAAGGCGGGCAGCATGTTAACGCTGTCAGCTTGCTCAGCCTTGTCCAACTGCTGTTGCGTCAGTGCCGCAAACGTTGCCAGCATGTCGACGTTTCCGATCAACTGATTGGAAATCGTTCCGCCCTTCACCTTGCCCGGCCAACGGACGATCAGCGGCACGCGGTGACCGCCTTCCCAGACGCCGAACTTGAACCCCAGCAGGTCGCCGTTTTGTCGGTGCCCGGCTTTGAAAGCGGCCTGTCCGCCGTGATTGAACATGCCGCCGTTGTCGCTGGTAAAGATCACCAGCGTGTTGTCGCTCAAACCGTTTTCTTCAAGACAGGCAAGCACCTCACCGACGATCCAGTCCAGTTCATGGATGAAGTCGCCATAAAGTCCGCACTGGCTGGTGCCTTGAAAACGTTTGGCCGGCGTGAAAGGGTGATGGATGTTGGTCGTTGCCAGATACAGAAAAAACGGTTCGTCCTTGCGAGCATTGATCCACTCGACGGACCTCTCCGCCAGCGTGGTGCCGACCTTGTAATCGTTGAACAACTTGTGAGCTTCCTTTGCCCCGCCAAATTGGTTGCGGCTGCGCTGTGCGGCCTCCGGAGGAATCGGAGTGATCGGCGTGGCGCCCTTTGTGTTTCTGCCCAAATAAACCAACGGATCGTCGGGATCGCTCCCGACGATGCGGTCATTTTCCACAAAGACATACGGAGGTGCGCTGTTCACCACAGGCATCCCGAAGTAGTAATCAAAACCGAGATCCTGTGGCCCGGGACGCAGCGGTTCCTGCCAATCGTTCTTTTCCTGACCGAATCCCAGATGCCATTTCCCAAACGCCGCCGTGCTGTAGCCGCTGTTTTTAAAAACATCCGCGATCGTCGTTTTCTCGGTGTCGACAAGTAGTGGCGAGGTTACCGGTGCTGGTCCCCAGATGCCTCTGCCGCCGTTTCCGCGCAGCGGGTATTGGCCGGTGAGCAGCGCGTAACGTGATGGGGTGCAGACCGCGGAGACCGAATGTGCGTCGGTAAACCGGCGGCCTTCGGCGGCAAGTCGGTCGATGTTGGGCGTTTGCACATGGCTCGCGCCATAGCATCCCAGGTCGCCGTAGCCGAGGTCATCGGCAAAGATCAGAACGACATTGGGCGGTGTGTCGGCGGCGCGGCAGAATGAAACCGTCGCCAACGACAGAAACAGACTGGCAGAGAGCAGCAGGGGAAGGTTCTTCATGGTTTGTCGCTTTATCGTTAGGAAAGTCTCAAGTACGGAGCAACAGTCGCAAAAACAGGTGCGAAGGAGGGCGGTACGATGGTCTACTTTGAACGCGGATTCGGATTCTTGATCTCCGGCACGACTGGCACGTTGAGCACCTCTTCCGGATCCGGTTTGCGGTTGGAGGTGGTGTCCGCATCGCCATACCAATACGTCCCGACCGCGTAGCCCATCTCGCAATCTGTCCAAGACCAGACTTCCATGTCCAGTTGTAGCGAGCTGCCAAAGGGCATCGTATCGAGAGCACGAGTGCGTGTTTCGGTGCTGAAGCCCTGTGTGTTTTTTTCGTCGATCTTGGGTTTACGGTTCAGCTTATTGTACTTGTGACTGAACGTCTGGGCGTGGAACGGGTGTTCGTAAAAGTCGGTGCTGCGACCTCCCCAGGAATAGGCGTAATAGTCTTCGGTGCCCGTGCCGAAGATCGACGGGAACGTTTCGCCGTCGACGAAAATCTTTTCGTCGCCTTCGCCCCACCAACGTTCCACCGGATTCATGATCGTCAGCGTATCACCGACGTAAACACCACGCCCCTTCAACGTGACGTAGTTCCAGTCCGAATAGGGCCGCGTCGGGACGGGATATTGACCGCGCCAATCGGCGTGAAAGTACAGACTGGACGAATCCCATTTCCAATCTCCGACCGTTGCCGTGAGTTCAACGTCAATCGGCTCCTCGCTCAGGTTCAAGATCGAAACCTTCGCATCGTTTTGATACGGCATGACCCAGCGGCTGGTCATCGTGCCGTCGCTGTCAACCGTGCGATACCACCCCTGAAACGGGTTCAAGCCGATGCCGGAACCGAAGAAGTCGCCGATCGGGCACCAGACCGTTTCCTTTCCGTCAAAGCTAATCTTCAAAACGACGTGCCGAGTGATGTTCGCGTCATCGTAGCTACCCAGCTTGAGCGACAGAGTCTGGACCGCCGCGGCGCCCTCTCTCAGCGACACAGACTGTTCCTGACCGCCGCCGAGCGTCTCCTTCAGTTTGATCACGTCACTCGCCGCGGCGTTGGCAGGGTTGAGAAGAGAATTGCAGGTTGCGGTGATCGATGACTTGGCGGACCGAAACGCTTCCATCGAAAACGTCTTCACGTTGACGTCTTCGTTGTACTCGCGGTACGTGAACTGGAAGAAGAACGGGTGATCCGACAGGGTCACCTTGCAGCTCTTGGCGTAAGGAATCGGGAAAAACGAAACGGCCGATCGCAGGGACTCGTGTGCCAGTGGAAACGGAATCAGGCCCTTTCCCTGAAACAGATCGAACATGTTGCCTTCCAGGGCCGGTTCGGACGCGCCATCCAGATAGAACCGAATGATGATGTCGGTTCCGGGCCTCAGCTGGTCTCGCCACGGCACCCAAAATCGGACAATCGCCCCCGGGCCTTCGTCCTCCATCACCACCCATTCCTTGCGGCCGCGGTTTTCTTCGGTGCGTACAAAGTTGTGATGTTTGTCGCTGGTGTTGCGATCAATATTACTGAACCAGCCCTTGGGGTCGTCGGGCGTTTTGGAAGCCCGATCGTAGCTGCTGGATTGTTTGAGACGGAAGTCGGCTTTCGGGTACCGCGCCACCTGATCGCGATCAACCATTTCTCTGAGCAGAGACTGGATCGAAACAGGCTGCTGTGATTGAACACGAGCGGCAGACAACGCCACGACGGCGAAGATGAGACAAGTGGCTTTCGAGATGTGTTTCATGATGGTGATGCCGTTTATCAATAGCTCAGTTTACCGCCTCGGGCAGGCTTCTGTCGCTCGCTCTTCCACCATTGGTCGGGGCCTTCGGACTCGATGCCCTCCCAAACGGAAAGGAGAATGCTCTTCATCTGTTCTGTTTTTTCCGGCATCTTGGCCGACAGGTCGTTTTCTTCTTTCCAGTCTTTCTGGATTTCATACAGTTGGAAATCAGAGAGCGTTTCATCGCCGACGATCTTCCAATCTCCGATCCGCATCGCCACGCGGTCGCCCGGTGGCGAAACGTGTGTTCTCCAGAACAGCGGTACCTTTCGTTCGACAGGCTTGCCCGCAAATGCCGGCAGCATGCTGGCGCCGTCGATGGTGCGATCTGTCGGCAGCGGGATGCCCGTGATGTCCAGCACCGTGGCAAAAATATCCGTGCCAACGACGGGAATATCGCTGACCGTGCCCGGTTTGATGTGGCCCGGCCAGCGGGCAACACCAGGCACGCGGATGCCGCCTTCATGATCGCTGCGTTTACCGCCTCGCAAACCGCCGGTCGTACCGCCAAAGTTTGCGACCGGTCCGTTGTCCGAGGTGAAAATCAACAAGGTGTTGTCGCTAACGCCTTCTTCGTCCAACGCCGACATCACTTGCCCGAGCGCGTGGTCGAGCTGCGTGATGTTGCCCATGTACGTGCTGTTCTCGTGCCCTTTATACAGTTCAGAAAAATTTGGGTCGGTCGCAATCGGTGAATGTGGCTCATGGATCCAAATGGACAGCGCGAAGGGTTTCGAATCATCACGTACTTCACTCAACCAATGTGCCGCTTCGGCGGCAACCAAGGGCGCTGAAAATCCTTCGAGTTCACCCACGGGCTTTCCGTTGCGAACGAAGTTGTTGGGATTCTTGTGGCTCGGCTCCGCGTTATTGTGCGTCGCCATCCAGTAATCGTAGCCATGATCGCCAGGTTGTGGATACTCCGGCGTATTGAACTGCGGCTTCGAATTGAGATGCCATTTGCCGACGTGGCAGGTTTCATAGCCGATCGATTTCAACAGCTTCGGATACGTGATTTCGCTCCGCCGCAGGTGAGCCTCGTGATTGCCCGACAGATGCCGATAGACGCCGTTGCGATACGGAGTCCGGCCGGTCAGGATCGCTGACCGTGACGGTGAGCAAACCCCGCAAGCCGAATAGCACTGAGTGAACTTGACACCCTGTGAGGCTAGTTTGTCGAGGTTGGGTGTTTGAATCAGCTCGTGGCCGTAAGTTGCCGAATCACCCCACCCCATGTCGTCGGCCAGGAACACCACGATGTTGGGCTTCGTCTGCTCGGCGGCGTTTAGAGCGGCCAGCGAAATCAGGCTCAGCAATACGCACAGTGGCAGCGATAGTCGCATGGTGTATTCACGAAAGTCAGGAGGGAAAGGGGAAAGGCGTCGAGGGGGGAAAGGCAGACGCGATCGGACGATGCCTTGTTGACGTTCGGGCATTGAAAAGGCGCGGAGGGATGGAGTTGGCGTGGCGTCCCCCCTGAACGATCGCGACAGTCTCGCACGGCCGGAATCGCAAACAGTTTACGCCCATCGCCACGATGCCGACGGACAAATTGCGGCATCCAATGATCTATATGCGACACGCAGGGCGTTGGGTGGGGGCATCGGGCGGGGCGTTGCCGCGCGGGGGCATGGCGGTGCCATTTCGTGTCTAATGGAGGCGTCACCATCGACTTCTCCATCTGAGTCTTGCACCTGGAATCATGACACGACCGCTACCACGATTGATCACTGCCGGAGTTCTATTCGCCGTTGCTCTTCAGGCTTGCGTCGGCCTCGGGACCGGTCCGTTGCTCGCGGCCCCGCCGAATCTGGTTTTGATCATCGCCGATGACATGAACTGGGATGACTGCGGCGCCTATGGTCATCCTGCGATTCGAACACCGAACATCGACCGTTTGGCGACCGAGGGGTTGCGGTTCAAGCACGCTTATCTGACCACCAATTCCTGCAGTCCGTCTCGGTCGAGTATTTTGACGGGCAAGTATCCCCACAACACGGGGGCCGAACAGTTGCACTGGCCCTTGCCCGAAGGCAGTCGGACCTTTTCCGCCGAACTTCGTCAACTCGGTTACTACACCGCGGCGGCCGGAAAGTGGCACCTCGGCGATGCGGTGCGAGACCATTTCGACCGGATCTACGAAGCGTCGACGGCGGGATTTGTATTGCCATCGGGGGAAGACGGCCAACCGCCCAAAATGATCGCCAAGCAACCCAGCGGATGTGAGGACTGGGAGCAAGCGATTGAGGATCGGCCCCGCGATCGACCGTTCTTTCTTTGGCTGGCCGCTCTTGATCCCCATCGTGAATACACCGACGGAGCGCTCGATCCCCCGCATCGTGCCGAAGATGTGATTGTGCCGGCACATTTGCCCGATACCGCGGACGTCCGCGAAGACTTGCGACTGTACTATGACGAAATCGGTCGACTGGACACCTACGTCGGCAAAGTGGTTGCAAAGCTCCAGCAACAGGAAGTCGCGGACAACACCTTGATTTTGTTCATCAGCGACAACGGACGCCCGTTTCCACGCGACAAGACGACACTTTACGATGGCGGCATTCGCACGCCGTGGATCGTCCGATGGCCGCAGGTTGTCAAGCCGGGCGTCACGACGGACGCGTTGGTCAGCGTTGTGGACATTGCCCCGACATTCCTGGAACTCGCCGGAGCCACGTCATCGCTGGCGACCGAAGGGCAAAGCTTCGTCCGCGTGCTTGGCGATCCGACGCAGCCGCATCGTGAGTTCGCGTTCGCCGAAGACCACTGGCACGACTATGAGGACCATGCCCGTAGCGTGATGACGCAGCAATACAAACTGATTCGCAACGACTACATCGATCTGCCGCCGACGCCCTCGGCCGATGCCGGACGCGGACTGAGTTGGCAAAACATGCTGCGACTGCAACAGCAAGGGAAATTGTTGCCACCTCAACAGGTGTGCTTTCGGGCACCACGCGACAAGTGGGAGTTGTACGACCTGCAGCGTGATCCCGGCGAGTTGCAAAATCGCATCAACGATCCCGCGTACCACCATGTCCGCGATCGTTTGACAGTCGCTCTGGAAGACTGGACCAAACGAACCGGCGACTATCTGCCGACACGGCGAACGCCGGATGAATTCGATCGCGTGACGGGCGAACCGGATCACAGTGTCCGCGTGCGACCGAGGCCGTCGAAGTTAGAGATGTTTGGAACCAACGGAAAGTATTAAAAGACCATTCCTCCACAGCCGCCCGCCGAGAGATCATCTGATGAAACCATGCCACCTTTTTCCGGCCGCGTTCCTGCTGACGCTGGCCGGTTCGTTGGCGAGTCCAGCATCGCCAGCCGACGAGCCTCGCAATGTTTTGATCATTCAGACCGACGAGCACAATTTCCGCACGCTCGGTTGCTATCGCCAGACGCTGTCCGAGGAGCAAGCGTTTGTGTGGGGGAAAGAGGCGTTCGTGGAGACTCCGGCGATCGATTCGATTGCCCGGCGCGGCGCCATTTGTACTTCGTTTTATGCGACCAGCCCCGTTTGCACGCCCTCCCGCGCCGCGTTCTTCACCGGGCGGTATCCGCACCAGACCGGCAGCCATACCAACAACGAGCCGATGGACAGTGACATCGTCACCTTTGCCGAGGTGCTTCGTCGCGATGGCTATGCCACCGGTTACGCCGGCAAATGGCACCTCGACGGGCCAGGTAAACCGCAGTGGGCTCCGAGACGGCAGTTCGGTTTCAGCGACAACCGCTTCATGTTCAATCGTGGGCATTGGAAAAAGTTTCAGCTGACCGACGCCGGGCCACGAGTCGGTTCGCGTGACAAAAATGATGCGCCCAGCTACGGCGTCGGTGACGCCGATGATCAGACTTTTGCAACCGACTGGCTGGCCGACCGCGCCATGGATTTCATCCGCGAACATGCCGACGAGCCGTTTTGTTACCACCTCAGTCTTCCGGATCCACATGGGCCCAACACGGTGCGCCCACCCTACGACACGATGTTTGCCGACATGGTCATTCGACCGCCGATGTCGTTTTCGATGGCAAACGAGAATCCGGCTTGGGCTGCGGTTGGAGGCAAAAACTCGGCGGCACGATTCAATCCGGCGCTGATGGCGCTGTACTTCGGCATGGTCCGCTGTATCGATGACAATGTCGCCCAGATCCTGGGCACCTTGGCGGAACTGAAGCTGACCGACAAAACCATCATCGTGTTCACCTCGGACCATGGCGACCTGTGTTTCGAACATGGACGGCTGAACAAGGGCAACCCGTATGAGGCGAGTGCGAAGATTCCGATGATCATCGCGGCGCCGGGGTTGATCCCGGCGGGGACGCGGGTCGACCAGGCGCTTGGCACGGTCGACTTTGCACCGACATTGTTGTCGTTGCTCGGAAAACAAGCGACAACGGGAGCGGTTGGTCGCGATGCGTCACCGTTGCTGACCGCCCAGAGCGAGGTGGCGTGGGACGATGTGGCAATCATTCAATCGTCGGGGCTCAAGCCGTCGTGGTTTGCGGTGATCACCGACCGCTACAAACTCGTGCTGTCGGTTTCGGAACGCCCTTGGTTGTTCGATTTAAAAACCGACCCCGACGAATTGAAAAATTCCATCGACCTGGAACAGAATCGCGACATCGTTCGTCAACTGGCCGGGCGTCTGCGCGATTACACACAAGCCCAGGACGCCGGGTTCTTGAATCTGAAGCTGAAGCAGCAGATCGACACGTTGGTGTCTAGCCTTTAGGCGATCCCGGATCGCTGCTTTGCAGCGACGCTGGGCGGCTAAAGCCTGCACACCAGCGCTCGTTGGTGTCTAGCCTTTAGGCGATTCCCGCTCGCTGCGAAGCAGCGACGACGGGCGGCTAAAGCCTGCACACCAGCGCATGTGTCCCGTTTCCGCGGCCGACCCTCCCCTCGCTGCGCTCGACCCTCCCTGCCAGGGAGGGTTGCTTCAAAAAATGTCTCGCGTTGATGCGTATGGGGATCCTGCTGCGCAGCCCCGTGTGATGGCTTTACCTCAATACCGCTAAGTTAACATGAATGAGGGGGCCCGGACGCTGGCGCGAACCGGCTGATGTCAAACGAATATCAGCCGTTTGGCGCTAGCCTACGGGCCCAAGTTCTAGGCAAAGCCGCGTTAACTTAGCGGTATTGGGCTTTACCTACGAGACTTGCTCGGCTGAAACAACAGCGTGTGCAGTTGCGCCAATTCCTTCGCCGGGATCTTGATGACCTTGCGATCGTAGGTCATCAGACCGTTGATCTCGCCTTCGACGTCAGTCGTCTGGGTGTAGACACCCGCCGCGATGCCTTTGCCACGCAGTTCGTTAAGCATCTTCAATGACGTGACGTAGCGGGCTTTGTATTCGGCTTCATTTTTCGGTAGCCCCCCATAGCCCCAGTTGCGACGATTGGCATCCCAGAGATGGCCTTCGACGGGATAGCCGTGGCCTCCGAATTCTCCCATGACTTTGATGTAGTCCTCGAAGCGTCCGCCGGCGCCCTGGTCGAATGGGAATTCGGGGTGGGGATACGCGTGGGCGTCGACGACATCACCGACCGGCCAGAAGTTGCCGCCGCTGGCGATGTTGACCAAACGCGACGGGTCGCGATCGACCGTCCACTTGCCGACGTCGAGCGTACGATGTTGTCCCCAGGCCTCGTTGAAGGGCACCCACACCACGATCGACGGATGGTTTTCCAGCAGCCCGATCATGCGTTCCAATTCGACCATGAATTGCCGATGATGCTGGTCAGGCCAAACGGCGTCTTCTGGATCGGGTTGCAAACGCGTCCACTTGGGATTGTTGCCCGCGCTGACTTGGTCCTGCCAAACCATCATGCCCAGTCGGTCGCAGTGATAATAATAGCGTCGCGGTTCGACCTTGATGTGCTTGCGAATCATGTTGAATCCGGCGTCCCGGAGCCACTCGATATCGAACAACATCGCTTCGTCGGACGGAGGTGTCAGCAAGCCGTCGGGCCACCATCCCTGGTCGAGCGGTCCCCAGTGAAAAACGGTGTCACCGTTGAGCGTGAATCGCCAGTTTCCTTCGGCGTCTTTGACTTTGCCGACGTTGCGAATGCCGGCGTAGGACGCGACCCGGTCGAGTGTCACGGCGTCGCCGCCGACCAGAGTTGCTTCGATATCGTACAGGTGTGGTGACGCGGGCGACCAGAGTTTTGCATCGCTGATCGCCAACTCGATGGCGTCGCTTCCCGAACCCTCCGCCACGACGTTTTCGCCGTCCTTGACGACGACGTGGACTTCGCCATCGCCTTGGACGAGCGGGCTGACGGTGATGCTTCCTGTGTCGGCGTCGGTGGCAATTTTCAGATCACGGATGTGGTTCGGTGAGACTTCTTCCAACCAAACCGTTTGCCAGATTCCCGAAACCTGTGTGTACCAAATTCCGCGTGCGTTGAGCGTTTGTTTGCCCCGCAGTTGATAGTTTTCGGTTTCATCTTCGACTCGGACGACCAATTCATTGTCGCCGTCTTGCAAGGCGTCGGTGACGTCGAACGTGAACGCGGTATTGCCACCCTGATGTTTGCCGACGGACTGACCATTGACGAAGACTTCGCAGCGATAATCCACGGCTTCGAAGTTCAGCAGCGCTCGTTTTGATGCAGACGGTGTTGCACGAAACGTTCGGCGGTACCAAAGCGCGTCGGATGCGTCCAGCAATCGCTGCACACCGCCGAGTTTTGATTCCAAGCAGAACGGCACCAGGATCTCGCCGTCCCAACCGCTGGGGTGCTCGGTTTGCTCGACCGGCGTGATCGCATAGTCCCAGTTGCCATTCAGGTTGGTCCAGTTGTCGCGTTGCAATTGCGGGCGGGGGTACTCCGTCCACGCATTTTCCGGCGTGACGTCTGCGCCCCAGGTGGTGATCAATTCCGATTGGAACGGTTTGGTGTCGCGTGGCGGAGCGGGCAATTTGGGAACGTTGTCACCGTCGACCAAGTGAACATCGATGAACTGGCCGCCACCGGTTTGACGGCAGTGGACGGCCAAGGTGTTGCGACCGAGTTTGAGCGCCGATCGTTTCTCGCGATCGATGGAAACGACCTGGTACTCCGTGGTGTAGCCTTTGAACTGGCCGATCAAGGATCCGTTGAGAAAGACGTCGGCGTCTTCGTCATGGTGAATCAGCAGCGCAGGATTGTTGGGAATCGCCGCCAAGTCAAATGATTTGCGCAGCCAGATGTTGTTGGTGGCCCAGACGGTTCCGACGCGTGCTCCCGGCGTGTCTCGGGTGCCGAAGCCGCCGCCGGCTTCCTGCCAGTCCGAGTCATCGAATGAATCCGATTGCCATTCGGCGGTCGGCTTGCCAAGGGTGTATCGCCAGGTGTCGTTGATGACTTGGGCGTGACAGATGCTGCTGGTCATCAGAAGGAACGCGAGGGGCAACAGCGTGCGTCGCGATCGGCACGTCAAGTGCGTCGCGAGTGGCGATCGATGGGGCATGGGGGAAGTCTCGTGTGGGAGAGGTTGACTTGCATGGCATTCTAGCAAGCCAAATCCAATACAAACTGAGACACACCGTCGGAGTGTTTAGAGATGTTGTCAGGCTATTCGACAATCATCACCCCATTCATCACTTTCCAGTGTCCCGGGAACGTGCACAGGTAGGGGTAATGACCAGATTGTGCGGGGGCGCGGAAATAAACCGTAAAGGTCTCGCCCGGCAACACCACGTCGGTGTAGGCCAAGACATCGGTGGTTGAGGGGATGTAATGATGAAGGGCGGCTTCGGGATCCGAGATCGATCGGTCTGCCAAGATGCCCACACGCTCGATCGTCCCGGGTTTGGCCAAGGCCCAATTGTGCGGAACGACGTCGGGGTTGGAGAGCGTCAATGCGATCGGCTCGCCTGCTCGGACCCGAAACGATCGCGTCGCGTAGGACAGGTTGGTCCCGGTTTCCATCTCGATCTCGCGCGCCCCGGCAAGCTTCTTTCGATACGGGTTCGGCACGCTGCGGGTCGCCATCGCTAGGTCCGCGTGGATCGGATGCGGGGCGATCTTCTTGTCAATCGACAGGTAACCCGGGAAATCGGCGTAGGGCTTGTCGAGTTCATGAACCGTGATGAACAATTGATGAAACTGATCAGGTGACGATTGCACGGACAGATGCAATTGATTCGCCCTCTGGAGTTCCGGTAGTTCGAGGAAGACGGTTCGGCGATCGGCAAGGACATGGGCGGACTCGATCGGCAGATGATCGTGCCCCCGCACGCCGGGGCGCCGCGTCGAAAACTCCGGGGAGCCATAGCCCGGACCGTAGCGATAGTTCCAAGTTTGTGCGAAGTGATTGCCGGGGTCGGTGACCGTCGCGGCGTCCAGGGGCATCGAAAACGAAATCGCAATTCCATTTTCATGGACGTGAAATCCGGTCGGCAGTTGGGCATCGCCGCCGTCGAAACGCACGCGTTGGAAACAACCATCGTCGGGCGTGTAGGATCCCCAGCCTTGCATGCCGGTCACGTAGAGTTGGCCGTCGGTCGGGTTGAATCGTCCGCGGTGGACGCCCGAGCGGAACTCGCCGGGCAGCGGAACGATCGCAGCTTGGGCCTGTCCATTGACTTGGTCACGAAGGACCAGGAAATGCGAACCTGCGCCGAAGGAGAAGTGTAGCAATTGGCCGGACAGGGGACCCCAGGAATCACTTTCAACGAACACCTGGCCGCCGCTGGAATTGTCCAGTCCGCGCGGCAGATAGGCGAGCGGCAACTGCGGGGTTTGGCCGTCGCGGGGCCCGCCGTAGCCGTAGTGCGGCAGACGCTTGTTTTCGCGCGTCGAGGAGTCTGCGGTCTCGCCGGCAGACGTACCGTTGGGGACGGCGCAAATCATCGAAGCGGGAGTCCAGCTGCCTTCCGAGGCGGGAACGGTCACGGTGGAGTCGGGCAGCAAGCCGAGGCCATCGGGGTTGCGAAACCCGGTCGCGATCACGTCGGCCCGTTGTCCGTCCGGTGAAATGCGGACCAAGCCTTGGTTGCCTGACGCGATGTAAAAGTTTCCGTTGCGGTCACGTTGCAAGCCACAAATGAAATCGTGTCCGGCAGCCGACGTTTGATAAGCGTTGCTGAAGCATTCATAGTAATCCGCTTCGAAGTCGCCGTTCAGATCGTGCAGACGTGTGATCTGGTCGCGGCCCAGAACGAAGATTCCGTCCTGGTCGATCACGATGCCCAAGGCATGGTGCAGCCCGGACGCGAACCGTCGCCAAGTCGCTTTGGTCGAAGGGGATTCGATGTCGGTCACGCGCCAGACGTCGCCTTGCATCGTGCAAACCAGCGCGGAACCATCCGGCAAAAAGGCATGGCCGCCGCAGAACATCAAGGCGTTCCAAGGGTTTTCCAACGGCAAACCGATCGTGTCCACTGCGTAGGGTTTCGCCGTACCGAATCGGATTTCGGTTTCGATCGTTTGCGGCCATTGGGTCGGCGCGTTTTTTAGATGATGACGCAACGGATGTTCTTCGGCCGGCGCGACGACGCGAACGAAACGTCCGTTGTTTACATCGGGCGCGTCGAGGAACGTTTCTTCGCCGATGCGATAGGCAAACACGACTCGATCGCCGAGCCGGTAAAAGCCCAGGTATTGAAACGGCTGGTCGGGTTTCTGTTGCCGCGGTTGGCTGAGCAGTTCGCCGTCGATCTTCAACCCGTCCAAGAAGCCGTGCCGGTGCGAGGAGAACTTGACAAAGCCGCCGCGCCAAACGGCATCGTACGTCAACGTGTCGGGGTTGAAACAGGTTGCGAGTTCGCCGTTGTCGCCGAGACGCACGCAGACGCCGCGTGGGAGGGTCGTCTTGCCGACGCGGAACACACCGCACATCAGGCTGCCGAGTTCGGTCTGGTTCCATCGGTCGTTCGCCCAGGTGGTGTCATTTTGGTTTCCCCAGTGCCCCTGATCGCCGCCATCGAGCCCGGGGTACTCGGCCAGCAACGGCGGGACGGCGGGTTGTTGACGGAAGAAGTTCGCTTGTTTGGCGTAGAAGTCATACACCCGATCGCGATTGACGTCGTGTTGCCAGCTGGGCCAATGTTCGGGGGCGAGCGGGCGTCGCTCGATCGGAAACTCCGCCGGTCCATGCGAGTGTGTCTGGGCGTGTGCGAGCAGCGTTTCCATCTCACCGCTCGGCAAGCCCTCCTCGGTCCCCAAGGCGAACAAGAATCGCAACAGACCGCTAAGGTCTTCGCTGGACATCGCACCGGCCAAATTGTCGGGCATCAGTGTGCCGACCTCTCGCTGCAACGCGATCTCCTCGATCGGGATCGCAGTCTCGGTCGGTTGATTGGCCGAGGGATCGCGAAGCACGAGTTCACGCTCGCCCTGGCGCACCAGATAGCCTTGGTGCGTCTGCCCGGAATCGTCCAGGACCAGGTGGGCGACGTATTCAGGTGGGATGTGCCGTTTGGGCCACAGCACCGATTCGACCAGTTCCTCGGGTTTGCGTTGCTTGCCGATCGACGTCAACTCGGGACCGACGCTGCCGCCGTGGGGACCGATGCGATGACAGGACAGGCACGCCGAGTTGGCATGGGCAAACGTCAGCAGGCCTCGATGTAGATCACCATCGGCACGGGCTTTGGCGACCAACGCGGAGACCAACTCGGGTGAGTAGTCTCGGTTTTTGACGTCCAGCCGCGCGGCGTCGTTCGGCGGTCCTTGCGCCCCGTCCCGCGGTGAAGTTTTCTCACTGCGCCACAACAGCAGCGTCGTGTCGTCTTGGGTGGCATCGATCACGGGATCGGCGGGAATGTCTCGCACGCCCTCGGAAATGCGGACCCAGTGGACTTGGCCGCGACAACCGATTCCTCCCTCGACCAATCGACCGATCGCCAACTTGTCCGCCCGGCCCTCGCGGCCGGTCGAGCGGATCGGCTGATCGGCCACCGGCTTGCCATCGACCCGCAATCGCAATCGAGTCGACTGGTAAATCATCGTCACGGTATGGGGCTTGCCATCACAGATCATCGCCTGGGAATGGACGTGATCGGGTTGCATCCCGGGCAGGTAGGCGGTGCAGTTGCCGGTGCCATTGTTAGAAAAAATCTCCCAATGGTCGCCCGAACGTTTGGTGTCGTTGGCGACGAGGATGTTGTACCCGTTTGCATCGGGCAACGTGACGCGGCACTCGACGGTGATCGGCGGTCGTCGGAATTCCGGGCGGCCGTCGATCAATGTTCCGACGTTGTCGGATGCTCGCTTGGGGGGCGCTTTTTCGGGTGAATACGTACGGAGTGTAGGTTTGGGGCCGGCAGGCTGGCCATCGATTTGTGGCAGCAACCAATGCAACCCGTCCAGGTTGTCTTGCAGCCGAAGCTCCACGTCATCCTGCGTGTGACCGATCAGACCGACGGGGCCGTCGTAGCCGGAATCACGGATGGCGGCGAGCAGCTGGACGTCGAATTCGCCTTCGCCCAGCGGCAAGATCTTCTGGCCGCGTTGATCACCGTCCCGGGTCATGCCGTTCAGATTCAGACACAGCAGGTAGGGCTTGAGTTGCGTGAGAACAGCAGCGAAGTCGTCGATGTGCCCGTGACCATGGTGCAGGTTGTAAACGATGCCGACATGGTGGGCGTCGTGATGCTCGCGCAGGTAGTCGCAGACCGCGATCATGTTCTCCGGTTCGCCGCCCCAGCCGCCGTGGTTGTACAGTCCAAGTTTGCTGCCCAGTTTGCGTGTCCGCTCGACCAGCGGCAGCAACCGGGACGCGGCGGTTTGGATACGTTCCGCTTGCGTCGCCCCTTCGATTGCACCGAGCATCTGCCAGATCTGCGGGCGCAAGCCGTGTTCTTGGAACAGTTCCAGCGCCTCGTCGTGTGCGCCCCAAAATGCGAAGTATTCGATCCCGTGCTTCTTGTATTGCAGGATTTCTTCTTCGAACGTCGGTACATGTTCGGCACGCCAATCGTAGGCGACACGCCGCAATCCGAGCCGCTTGACCATCTCGGCACGCTCGGCCGGCCCGCGTTTTTGCGAGTCAAAGGGGACGATGCACCAGGCAACCAGATTTTCGTCGCGAAGATTGGCGGGCGTTTCGGCGAAACATTGCGTGGTGACAGCGACGCCGAGTAGGATCGTCAGCAGGACTCGTAGAGGGGCCATGGATGATTGAGTGTTGCGCAGTGTTGATGGCAGCCGTGTTGATGGCAGCCGTGTTGTTAACAGCCGTTTGGGTTTCGTTGGGGATATTGTAGACCACGTCCTTTGTTGTGGCAGGCAGACGGTTTGATCGTCTGGGGCGACGGTCCATCGCAGGGCAGATAGACTGTGGCGGGACCGGATGATTCATTTCCTTTTTTTATTTGTTTTATGAAGCGACAATTCACCACGTGGCTGGGATGCTTGTTTTTGTTCTCGATCGCGTTTGCACCCTCGAGCGTGTTGGCGGATCAGCGGCCGAATGTCGTCACGGTGTTCATCGACGACATGGGGTGGTCCGACCTCTCCTGTTACGGTGGGACGCGCGCACAGACAGGAAACATCGATGCATTAGCGGCCGAGGGACTGCGTTTCACCAATTTTTATGTCAACTCGCCGATTTGTTCGCCGTCGCGGGTCGCGCTGTCGACGGGGCAATATCCCCAACGCTGGCGGATCAGTTCGTACCTGGCTGCGCGCAAGCTGAACCGCGATCGTGGCATGGCGCAGTGGCTGGATCCCCAAGCACCGGTGCTCGCCCGTCACTTGCAGCAATCGGGTTACGCGACCGGACACTTCGGCAAATGGCACATGGGCGGACAGCGCGATGTCGGTGAGGCGCCGCTGATCCAAGCCTATGGTTTTGACCGCAGTCTGACCAATTTTGAAGGCTTGGGGCCGAGAGTGCTGCCGCTCAAAGACGCCTACCATGGCAAGCCGCCGCAAAAACATGACCTGGGATCGGCCGACCTGGGACGAGGGCCGATTCGTTGGGAAGACCGCTCGGTGGTGACGGCCGTGTTTGTTGAGCAAGCGGTTCAGTTCATCGATCAAGCACAATCCGATGGCAAGCCATTCTTCGTCAACGTTTGGCCCGACGATGTGCATTCGCCGTTCTTTCCGCCAGAAGTCCTCCGAGACAAAACGGACGAGTCCAAGCGGGCCCTTTACTACGCGGTGCTCGAGGCGATGGACCAACAACTTGCCAAGTTATTTGACCGCATTGGCAACGACAGTTCACTGCGTGAGAACACGCTGATCCTGGTCATGTCCGACAATGGGCACGAAGAAGGCGCGGGGGCGTCGGATCCGCTACGTGGCGCCAAAACCTGGCTTTACGAAGGGGGCGTGCGATCGCCGTTGATTGTTTGGGGACCGGGACTGTTGGCCGAGGGTGTGGCCGGCACCACCAACCACGAATCCGTCCTCTGTGCCTTGGACGTCAATCGGTCGCTTTATTCTCTGACGCAAACCGATCCGCCGGACGGCGTCTCCTTCGATGGCCAGGATCTTTCAGCGACCTTGCTGGGGGATCAGCGGGAAAGCCGGAGCGAACCAATTTTCTGGCGACGCCCACCGGATCGTCCGGGGACGGCGCGTCAAGACAATCCGGATTTGGCCGTCCGCGACGGAAAGTGGAAGTTCTTGGTCAACTACGATGGCAGCGATCCACAGCTTTATAATCTTCAAACCGACACTTCGGAATCAAACAATCTCGCGAAGCAACATCCCGACGTCGCCGACCGTTTGCGGCGCTCGCTGGTGGACTGGAATGCGACGATGCCCGTTGACGCGGGGGATCCGAACTGGTCGGGCCACCAACGCGTCGGTTCGGTTCCGGTTGATCAATTCGTCAACCCGATCGGTGAGGGCGCTGATCCCTGGGTAACGCGTGATCCGAATCAGCCACGTTACCTCTGGTGCTTTTCTCACGGCAACCGGGCGATCTCGATTCAGGCCAGTGATCGATTGACGTCGATGGGCAAGCCGAACATCGTTTGGACGGCGCCGCAGTCCGGCCCCTATTCGCGTGAGATCTGGGCGCCGGAACTGCACCACTTGGACGGTCATTGGTACGTCTACTTTGCGGCCTCCGATGGCCAGAACCGAAACCATCTGACGTATGTGCTGAAGTCCAAGGATCAGGACCCGCTGGGCGAGTACGAGCTGTTCGGCCCGTTGGCAACCGGTGACGGCCAGGACGGTGCTTCGCCCAACGTCTGGGCCATCGACATGACGGTGTTGACGCATGGCGAAAAACGCTACGCCGTTTGGTCGGGCTGGGATGCGCCGGGAACCGATCGACAGTACCTGTACATCGCCCCGCTCGCATCGCCGACCGAATTGGGCGGCCCGCGAGTCCGGCTGTGCGATAACGACGACTACCGCTGGGAACTGACCGAACCCGGGCAATCCGGGCGTGGGTTGAATGAAGGCCCGCAGGTGTTTCAATCCAAAAACAAAACCTCAATCGTGTACTCGTGCGGTGCCTCTTGGTTGCCGACATACAAATTGGGCATTTTGGAGTTTACCGGAGGCGATCCGCTGGATCCCGCTTCGTGGACCAAGCGAGACCAGCCATTGTTCGAGGGCACACGCGACGTCTATGGAGTCGGGCATTCGTGTTTTGTCCCATCGTTGGACGACCGCCAGTGGTGGCACGTGTTTCATGCCAAACGAGATCGCAACCCCGGCTGGCGTCGCGCCGTTTACGTCCAGCCGATGAAGGTGGGGCGGCGGGGATTTCCGTTTCTGGAGTCTCCGATCCGGGCCGGCGAGTGGCTGGATCGGCCCTCCGGAGAAAAACCTCAAGAACTTGTGTTACCGATTCGTTTGTTCGGTGACGATGCGGGCGATGCGACCTGGTCTTTCTTTGGGCATCATCAGTTGATCGAAGTCGGGCCGGAGGGATTGCATCTGGGACGCGTTCCCCGTGATCCGATCAACGACTACCGCAGCGGAGAAAAAGTCGTGCTCGATGATCCGTGCCCTGCAGATTGTGTCGCTGACGTGATGATCGACTTTCAAGGCGAAGCGAATGCTCGCGATGCCGGCGTTTTGTTTCGCTGCAGCGGTCCGGCGGTCGGTTTCGATGCCCAGCGTGGCTACTTTGCCGGGTTGATCCCGAAGACCGGGTTGGTGATCGTCGGCAAGATGAACGGATCCGCCTGGACCGAGCTCGCGCGGGCATCCACTCAGATCGATGTCGCGCAGCCCCAAGCGTTACGCGTCCAAATGAAGGGCAACCAGATCACGGTGACGCACAACGGCCGGCAATGTGTTTCGCTCCTGGATGAAACCTATCGATCGGGCAGCGTGGGACTACGCGTCGTCGACACGCACGCCGTGTTCTCTGATTTCACGGTGAGCCACTAGCTGTGCCAGAAGGTTGAGGCTTTGGGGGCGGTGTAGGCGACGTCCAGGTGCGGGGTGTCGACCGGTTTTTCACCGGCGTGCAGGCTATCGACGCCGCCGATGACCATCCCGGAGGTGAGCAGGTTGCGTTCGATCGGATACGGCGTTCTGCCTTCGATCATCGTCGTTTCGACATGGCGGACGAGCGGATTGAAAAAGTCGGCGGTGGTCGATCCGTGACCGGGCATGGGCAAGTACATTTGGCAGGAAACGAGCGTGTCGTCGGCGAGCATACCGGCGTAATTGAAGTCGCGAATCCCGGTCAGCAGCATGGTCGTCCGCAGCCCGTCGAGGTGCTCGATCAAGTAGCCCGTCGTCTGCGGCATGGTCTGACGCATCCAGTCGATCGACGGCACGTCGGTCGGAAACCCGCCTTCGACCGGCAGATTGTGACTGCGCGTGAGCGCGGCGACGACAAGCTGTCTGGTCCGTCGGCAATCATCCGATGCCAACCGGTCCCAAAGGTTGGCGTCCCGCAAGGCGTGGATTCGTTTGACGCCCGTTTCCCCTCCGCCGCGGCGCTCGGACATGCACTGGGCGGTTTCCAACGCATGGATGTCGTAACTGTCGATGCCGCCATACGCCACGCAAACACTCTCTTTCAGCGCCGCACCGTAGGGCATGTCGATCGCGGGAAGACGTCGCGTGACGGGAAGCGAGGACCCGGCGAGAAAGGGGAACCCCAGTCGGCGCGAATCGTCCACCATTTCGACGCATTGGCCCCAGTCCGTCGACAAGTGTTTGTCATTGAAGACCGGAACGCTACGTCCACTTTGCTGAAACACGTCGACGATGCGTTTAAACCAATCGTAGCGTGGATAGAGGTGTTGTCCTTTTTCGTTGCGTGGGTAATCGCCGTGTTCGCCGATCACGACCACACCGTCGACGGCCAAGGTTTCGCCGCCCAGCGTGAGGGCTTCTTCGATCGTCGGGAACAGCCGCAGGCCGTGGCGTTTGACCCGCTCGCGGCCAAGATCGTCGTCGGGAAACTGGTCGATGAACACCGACGCGACATCGACGCGTGGTCGTTGCCAGCCGCCGTTCCAACTGTATCCCAGCGTGTGGCGATCGAGAAAGTGTTGGGCGTGCGAATGCCGTCGAACGACGGTGCCCAGGAACGCGATCTTGGGACGCCGGCCGGTGATCGCCGGCGAGTCGGCCGCAACCGCCGGTTGTGGAGCGGCCATTCCGCGCGCGAAACCGAAGACGCCTAATCCGAACACCGTTTTCGTGCCGGAACGAGCCAGGAAATCGCGGCGGTCAATCTTCCAGGGGTGTCGATTCATCAGGAACGTCTCTCCAAAAAATCCAAAGAATGAGCGCGGCAATCGCGGGCAAACACGAGGCCGCCGCCAACCCCACGTCGTAGGATCCGGTCACATCGACGAGTCGGCCGAACAGTTTCTGGGTCGGCGGAACCAGGAACCAGGCCGTCACCCCGGCGATCCCGGTGATCTTGCCTTGATGTTTGCCGGAAATGTCTTGCGTGAAGGCGTGATAGAGTGGAAACATGCCCAGCGCCCCCGCCCCGCCGAACAACAGCACGGCCAACAGCACCCAACCCTTGGGTAACAGCGGCAGGGTGAGCATCGTCAGGCAAAGCACGGCACATGCGGTGAAAACCATTTGTCGTGAGCGTGTCGGCGTGAAACCTTTCGCGCACAACCACAACACGACCGCACCAACGCCGAGGCATCCGACATCGGTCGCCGCGAACCAAGCGGAATTGAACAGCAAGGTATGGGTTTCGGTGTAGTCACGGCCTTCTTGAAGGAACAGGTGCAACCAGGCGCGAAACAACTGCCACGTCGTGTTGATCAGGCAGACGATGATCAGCACCACGACCATGCGTCGTTGCAGCAACACGCGCCAGGGTGTGGCTTGTTTGCGTTGTACGGCGTCGGCCGCCAGATCCGATGATCGAACGATCGAAAACCAGGCGGACACCCACACAATGCCGATCCCGCCGACGATCGCAAACGCCGGCCGCCAGCTGCCGACGTCGTCGGTCAACAACGCCAGCATGATCAGCGGCGCAGCGACCGCTCCGATCGAAGTCCCGCTTTGCAGCAAACCGTTGCCCATCGTTCGACCACGGGCTCGTGTCAGACTGCGGACCACTCGCACGCCACACGGCCAGTGCCCCGCTTCGAACACCCCGAGCAGCAGACGCAGCCACAAAAGATCTTGATAGCCGCTTGCCAATGCCGTGGCCGCGGTCACCGTGGACCATGAGATCACGACCACGGGATACAACCAGCGAACGGGGACTAAGTCGGCAAGCACGCCGAACACGATCGATCCGATCACGAACCCGTATCCAAAGACGGCTTCGATATCACCGTACTGCTCGTTGACCAGATCAAACTCCTGCATGATCCGCGCCGACGCACTGGCCAGCGTCTGGCGATCGAGATAGTTGAGCGCCGAGGCGAGCAGCAACAGGCCACAGATCAGAGCGATCCGGACGGGGCTGACCGAGGGTGCCGCCTCGTCCGTCGGGGCGGAGTCGAGAGTGTGTTTGGATTCATCCATCCCAAGCTTGGCCATCCCATCCGGCGACGCGTTCAATGAAACCGACCACCGCGTCGGCGAAGAGTTGCAGCAGTTGCTCTCCCTTTTCCGCGGTCGCGGCGGCCGGGTCGCCGACGTGTCCGGGGGCGGAGCGATCGGGCATCGTCCAAGCCCGCGACGCGGGCAGGAAGGGATTGCCGAACGGGATCTCGTCGACCTGCGTGTGATTGCGAACCAGCTGCGGTGCCAGTCGCAGGATCATCGACGTTTCCCATTCACCCGCGTGTCCCATTTCGTTCTGTCGCAAACCGGCCAGCTGGGATGACGGATCGGCCAGGTGCCAGTAGGTGGCCGCCAGCAGCAACAAGTCTTGGCGGTCTCGATATCGTTGCCGCAATTCAAAGATCACCTGTCGCGCCGGCACGTCGTTGCCACCATGACCGTTCAAGATCACGATGCGGCGGAATCCGTGACGGATGAAGTTGTCCACCAGCCCGCTTAACAAGTCGAGGTAGACGCGCGGGTCGGCCGAAAGCGTGCCGGGGAAATCCATGTGGTGGTGCGAGTTGCCGAGCCACATCAACGGTGCAACCAAGGCCGATTCGGCGAACGATCGATGCGCACGCGCCACGATTTCTCCCAGCAACATACTGTCGGTAAAGACGGGCATGTGCCGGCCATGTTGTTCCAACGCCGCGACGGGAATGATGACCGGTGTGTTGCGATCGAGCGCATCGACAACCGGCCAAGTCAGATCAGCGAGTTCCATGGTGGGCGATCGGAGGTGGGGGAAGAGGGAAGGCGGGGGACGCACTGCCGGCAGGGCGAAGTTGCGACGCAGGCTGGAGATTCTAACCGGCTTTGTGCCCCGACGTGTTGACGATGGTCGAAAAGACCGATTGTCGATAGAATTTTGATGGATGGAGAGGTGGCCCTAAGCAACCAGCGGGAAACCGGTGACACAAGCCGGTGACACAATGAACGCCCCGACAAACGAAAACGACGGCTTTGAGGGGTTGCCTTGGGTCAAGGCCCTGAGCGACGGGATCAGCCACAGTGATCAGCGGATTCGATTGGCCGGACTGACCGACGGCTGGGCCTTGGTCAATCATCGCGGGCGTGTGATTCGCGATGCGATGAAGTGTTTTTACGAGCGGGTGATCGCGGAAGCTCCGCCGCGGGGCGCGATCGTCGTTTACGCCCTGGGCGGGACCGGGCGAGGCGAAATCTGTCCCGGCTCGGATGTCGACATCGGCATCATCGTCGAAAATATCGAAGAGAACCAACACTTCCTGCGGCATCTTTCGAGTCGGCTGAGGGCGTTCGCGCCCCGCGTTCCGGGGCTGCGAAACGTCGTCAAAGCGAATGCCTTTCCGGATCTAAAAGACCGCGAACATTTTGATTTGAAGTCACTGGTCGCATTGCTCGATTGTGATCTGCTGGTCGGCGATTCGGAATTGGACCACCGAATCCGACGCGTCTGCCGAGGGCGAGCGGCCGAGTTGGGACTCGATTTTATTTTTGCCGTTAACCAAGACTTGAGACGGTTTGATCAGCTGCATCCCCAGCCGCCCGGTGACATCGGAGGATTTCACGTCAAAAACGGAAAGGGCGGGCTGCGCGGGTTTCAGTTGGCGATGTGGTTGTATTCGTTCGAACGCTGGGTCCCGTCGCTGCAGGTGTACCAGCAAGTGCGGAGCACCAGACGTTTCGATCGCGAGGGCGCGCCGTCGGCGACTGTCTTGGAAGCCGTCGGCGTGATCTTTTCGACCCGCTGTTGGATCGAACAGCGCCGCGCCGCTCAGGCTGCCGGCCGGCCGCGGGACTCCGGTGAAAAATTGGTCTCGCCGCTGTTGCTCGACGCCGCCGATATGGAGGCGTTCTTGTATCGGTTCGGTGCCGGAGGGTTGACGAAACTGCGCAACGCGCGGGACGTCATCGACTCGTATCGTCATGAGACCATGGACCGGCTGCTCGAACGCGGCGTCGTCGTGCCGGACACCGATGGATTGGTGGTCTGGGGATCGGACGGGTTGCGGATCGGAACGGATGCCTTGTTCAAGGACGCGACGGAGATGTTTTACAGTTTGTACCGCGCCCAACAGCGATTCTTGTTGCCCATCGATCGCGCCGTCAAACGCGCCGCTCGGAAGAATATCTCCGAATCGTTGCGGCCGGATCCGGCGCTGATCAAATTGATGATTTCGCCGGGGCCGGTGTATCCGGCGATCAAAGATTGGTTCGACTTCGGGGTCTTGGAAAAGCTGTTGCCCGGTTTCGGAGAGCTTTCCAATCAGCTTTATCAGCCGGGGCATCGGGCGGCGACCCTGACGCGAGCGGCTCGGGCGGTCCAACGGCTGGAGGGCTTGGAGTACCTCGATACGTTGAAGCGGTCCGCGGTCAGCTCACGCGACGAAGCCTATTTTTTGCGTCAGTACCAGGACATCGGTGATTCAGGCCGTGGTGCGTTGCGGCTGGCGCTGTTGACCGACGAGATTCCTCAAACGGTGTACATGTCTGCCGTCCCCTCCGGCCCCCCTGATTATGATCCGCAAGTCTATGGCGAATCCGTTCGGCGTTATGTGAACGAGCATCTCAGTAACCTGCCGGGACTTTCCGGACCGACACTCCGCACGATCGAGTTTCTGTTGTTGAAGAAACGTGAGTTGCTCAAGTGGGCCGAAGCGGGAAGCCATCCGCAGGTCCTGGAGAGTTGGCGGCGGGAACTCGAACGCTTGCATTCGCGCGATTCCGCCGACACGATTCGAGCCCTCGCGCTGTTTGCTTACGCCGCGTTTGATTTTCGCAATCCTCAGGGAGTGGCTCGCATTCGCTTGGAGCCGGAGCAATGGCAAAAGATTCAAAACCTGACGCAAAACTTGTTGCACGGAGAATTGGGCGTCGGCGGTCGATCGTTCGAAGACCACTACTTTGACCCCACCGGCCAGCGGATCGGTGCGTTGCTGCCCCACCGGCTGCTGGCCAGTCCACACGTCGACAATTCACTTCGGCAAACCTATGAAGGCACCGAGACGCTCGATCCGCAACGCGCCCACCGGATCATCTTTGCCTTGACGGCGGTCGTGCAAACCGGACGCCCCAAGGTGGAGCTCAAACGTGACGGCGACTACTACCGATTGACGCTTTATTCCTGGGACTTTCCGGGGCTGTTTTGGCGGGTCGCCGGCGCGCTGCATGAAATGGGATGCGCCATCCGTTCGACGGATCTTTACGAAATCCCCGATCCCGCCGGTCAGGCCACCGACGGCGAAACGCTGCCGCCCAACGAGCGACATCTGATCGTCGACGTGCTCACCTTTGATGCCACGGCCGTCTCCAATGAGAACTGGGAAGATGAAGTCAAACGGCGGATCTCCAGTCGACTTGAAAACCCAGATGAACGGTTAAGTGACAACACGGCAGAGATTCTCAGGCCGGTCCTGGACACGCTTTATCCGCAGTTGACCGACCTCGGGGACGGCCGGATCAAGTTTTCCTGCAATTCGCCCCCGGCGGATCAAGGCACCCGCTACGCGATCAGCCGACTGCTCTCCGAACGGGCGGGCGCCAGCATCGAATCGATCGTCCGAGACGGCACACGCGACTGGCCGGTCCCGCGAATGAATTTCTATGTGCGTGTGGACAGCAGTGTCGAAGCGGTCGCCGAAACGCTGCGCGACGATCTGGGCGATGTGGCGATCGACGCCGAGGTCTTGGTGTAACGCCCCTCACCCCGCACGACACGTCGCTGCGGGGTATCGTGGGTTGGCTCGTCCCCGGTCCCCGAGCGGTCGCCTGTGAAAACGAGGTGGGATGTGACCGTCGCCCCCCGCTGCGAGGTCGGGTCGTGCACGATGGACGCCTCGTCGAACCCTCTGGGTTGGCGGAGTTCCCTCATTCAGCATCTCGGCACAAGCCGCTCCGGCCGATTGCGGCCCACAGTTTTTCAAAGAACCCGAGGTGGTGCGGTTAGCCGCAAAATTGACGCGGCGGTCCGGCGATTGAGCAACACGAGAAGCAGAATCCATGATGGATTGCGAACTGAGCAACAAGAGTACGATGAATCCAGACATTGCGAAGATCGTTGATGGCGAAAACATGCCTTCGCCTCCCACCATTGCTGCTCGACTTCTGGACCTGGTCAACCAACCCGATGCCAGAATCGCTGACATCACCAAAGTGATCAGCGCCGATCCCAAGTTGTCGGCCAAATTGATCGACTACTGCAATTCGCCGATCGTCGCTTCGGCGCGGACCGTCGGCAGCCTGCAGCAGGCGATTCCGTTATTGGGCATGCGAACGCTTCGCTTGCTGTCGTTGTCTTTCTCGCTGATGGACACGCAGGGACAATCGGGGTTTCCCTATGACGAATTTTGGCGTCGTTCGCTGGCGACGGCGATCGCAGCCAAGCTGATCGCCAAGCAAGCCGAACAGAACGCCGACGAATCCTTCTTGTTGGGGCTGGTGTTCAACATCGGTGCGATGGGAATCGGCAACGCTTATTCGGATGAATTGGCACTTCGGTTCGAATCGGATGAGCTGTTGGACAATCTCAGCGTCGACATCGAACGTGAAATCTGCGGCGCCGACCGCTATGAAGTGGGCAGTTGCCTGTTGGAAAAGTGGAACTTTCCCGCCGCCATGATCGAGGTGTTAAAGACCTACGACCCCGATGCCGCTGACCTGCCTTCCAAACTGTTTTGCGTCAGTCAGCAGGTCGGCAAGTTGCTGTTGTCGGCCGAACCGGTGGACCGTGAAATCGTCGGGGTTCGCAAGTCCGCCGGCGAGATGCTGGGCATCCAAGACGAACAGTTTGACGTCCTCTTCGACGCGATGATCGCCGAATGGAAAGGCTACGAAACACTCTTTAAGTTCGAATCGATCGCGTTTGATTCGATCAAAGACCTGGAGGCGCGGGCCAAAGAATCCATGGTCCAGATTTCGCTGAGCATGGAACGCACGATTCGCGAAATGTCCGAACAGCAACAAGAGCTTCGCCAAATCGCGCTGCTGGATAGCTTGACGCAATTGAAGAACCGCTCCGCCTTTGACGCCGAAGTTTTCCAGCTGTCCAATCAGTTTCGTCGGCAATCCCAGTCGTTCGGTTTGATCATCGCGGACATCGATCACTTCAAAATCTTTAACGACACCTACGGGCACGCGGCCGGTGACGATGTGTTGCGTGAAGTCGCTGCCTGTCTGAAACGAAACTGCAGGCAGTACGACACGGTGTATCGATTCGGCGGCGAAGAATTCGTCGTGCTGGTCGGCAATTGCGATTACGACTCCACGCTGAAGGTTGCCGAACGGTTGAGAAACGCGATCGAGACGTTGCAGGTCGATGTGGGTGGCAACAAATTGTGTGTGACAACCAGCTTGGGCGTTTGCTGGGTCGACCGTGGGCGTCACGACAACTTCAACACACTGTTCGAAAAAGCTGACGCCAGTTTGTACGAAGCGAAACGCAAGGGACGCAACAACTGCGTCGCCATCACCGCCTCCTCGTCACATCATTCGGTGATCGACGCGGCCGGAAGTCATCCGACCGCCCAGGCTCCGGTCGGGGCGGCCGCCACGGTGGTCAGCCCGATCCAGTAGGCGGCCACTCGCTGACCGGCCTGTTGATGTCATCAGCCGTTTGGCGCGAGCCTACGGGCGCTGCTGCGTTTTCTTCGTGCGACAGGCCCGTACGCTCGCGCGAAACGGCTGATCTCACCTGTGATCGGATCAAATCAACAGGCGGTGACGCTTTGTGGTGGCGTTGAGGACAACGCCGGATCGCAAGCTGGAAGCTTACGCCACTGGAGTGGATCGCAAGCTGGAAGCTTACGCCACTGGAGTGGATCGCAAGCTGGAAGCTTACGCCACTGGGGTTCCCCAGCCGCCACCGCCGGGCGTTTCGATGCGGAGCCGATCGCCCGCACCGACTTCGAGGGTCGTCGCGGCGGGTAAATCAATCGGCGGCGTTCCGGATTGGATCAACCGGTTGCGTCCCGACAAACCGGCCCCTCCTCCCGATACGCCGTACGGCGCGGTCGTCCGGCGACTGGTGATCAGCGAAACCGTCAAGGGACGCAAAAATTCAAACTCACGCACCAATCCATCACCGCCACGATGTTGACCGACGCCACCGCTGCCGCGACGGATCGAAAATTCCACCAACCGAATCGGCAGGCGTGTTTCCAGCACTTCCGGATCGGTGATGCGCGTGTTGGTCATGTGTGTGTGCACGCCGTCGGCGCCCGGGCCGAAAACCGTTGCCCCGCTGCCGCCTCCGATCGTTTCGTAGTAGCCGAACGATGCGTCGCCGATCAGCACGTTGTTCATCGTGCCCTGGCTGGCGGCGACGGAGCGAAAAACGGGACCGGAGTCCTTGGTCGAACCGATCGCGCCGAGCAGCACATCGACGACCCGCTGGCTGGTTTCGACGTTCCCCGCGACCACCGCGGCGCATCGGGCCGGATCTTCATCGCGTGGCGGCGACAACAATCCGGTCGGCAATCTCAAGTCGATCGGGCGCAGCACTCCGTCACACAGTGGAAGATTTGAATCACAGAAACACCGCATCACGTACAGCACCGCCGAACAGACGATCGACGGCGTCGCGTTGTAACCGTTGGGGTGCACGCCGCTGGTGCCATTGAAATCGACCACCAAGCGGTCGCCGTCACGCTGCAGCCGGACCGCGATCACGGTGCCATCATCGAGCGTGTCTTTGAACCGCATTTCCGATTTCGGCAAACTGCGAATCCAGCGGACCACGGAATCCGACGCGACGTCCAACAAGCGGTCCATCATGGTTTCGACGTGCCGCAGCGAAAGCTCCTTGCTCATCTGTTGCAGCGCTCGGGCGCCTTCCTGTCCCGCAGCGATTTGAGCATGCAGATCGGCCAGGTTTTCCGCGACGTTGCGTGAGGGGTAGGGGCCGCTGGAAAGCAATTCGCCCAGTTCGTCTTCGTGCGACACCCCGTTGCGCACGAGTGCGAATCCGCGTATCAAAACGCCTTCTTCGGCAAGCGAGTTGGCCATCGGAGGCATCGACCCGGGAGTCTTGCCGCCGATCTCGGCATGGTGGGCTCGGCTGGCGACGAAAAACGACGGCTGGGCAGCAGACGCGGTTTGGTCATTGCCACTGTCGTTGCAAAAGACCGGTGTCACGACGGTGACGTCGGGCAAGTGCGACCCTCCCGCATACGGGTCGTTGGAAACGTAACAATCGCCGGCGGACATTTGGGGGAACAATCCGGCCAAGGCACGGACGGTGTGCCCCATCGCACCTAAGTGCACGGGGACATGTGGGGCGTTGGCGATCAGCGTGCCGTCGCCCCGGAACACCGCGCAGCTGAAATCCAGTCGCTCTTTGACGTTCACGCTGACCGCGGTGCGACGCAGCACTTCTCCCATCGCATCGGCAATACTCTGCAACCGTCGAGCGACGATCTCCATCTGCACCGCTTCGCCGGCACTTTGACCCGCTTCGCTTTGGGGATCCCCCTCGGACACCGGCACCTCGCAAAGCGCGAGCGTGATCGCTCCATCGTCACAGACGACGCCCTCCCAATTCGGCTCGACGATCAGCGTCGACTGGTCACTGACCACGATGCTGCCCGGGGCGATCGTCTGACCACTGGAAAGCTGGTCGCGATCGAGCAGTTGGAACTGGTACCAGCGACCGCGGTGAAACACCGCCGTCGTTTCCGGATCGTCGCGGCGGGGCGATCCGCCCGCACCTTGTCTGTCGGGCTTGCTCGGGTCGTCGGCCAACCATTGCTCGGCATGCGGTGACAGGCCGCCGGTCGCTTCGCATCGCAGACTGACCAGTTCGATCGGATGTCCGTCGCGGCGGTACCCGAATCGGTGTTGATGTTCGTGGTGAAACCGATCGGACAAGGACTGCAGGATCCGCTCGGGGGAATCTTTGATCGTCAGCGGAATTGAGGCATCCGTGCCCACGTAGCGACAGTCGCATTCCAGACGCGTCTGCACCGATTTCGGTTGGTCGTGTCGCAACGACTCGATCGTCTGGGCGGTCAGGTCATCGGCCGCGGTCTGGAAGTCGGCCCCGCTGACCTGATCGAGTCTGCGATAGATCCCGACCGTTTCAATGCGTCCGCTGGTGGCAACGCCCATACCCACGGCGCTCAACACACTCGCGCGGGGATGATCGACGATTCGGCGGATGCCCAGCGCATCGGCGACTCGGCAAATCAGTTGCGCGGCGGCGCCGCCGAATCCGACCAACGCGTGGTCGCGGACATCGACGCCGCGCGCGGTGGTGATCGCGCGGACCGCTTCGGCCATGTGGGTGACTGCGATGTCCAGGAACCCTTCGGCAAGCGATTCGATCGACTCCGGGGCTGCGGGCATGCGTGAGGCGACGTGTTCGATCCGTTCGCGCGAGGCGGCCGGCAGCAGGGGAAACGGAAATCGGTCCACGCGCAATCGCCCCAGCAAGACGTTGGCATCGGTCACCGTCAGCGGTCCGCCGCTACCGTAACAAGCCGGTCCCGGTGCCGCGCCGGCGCTGGACGGACCGACCACCAATCGTCCGCCTTGGAAGTCACAGATCGATCCTCCACCGGCGGCCACCGTGTGGATGTCCATCATCGGAGTCATCACCCGCAGGTCGGCGATGCGAGTTTCATAGCGTCGCCCGACCTGGCCATCGAAGCGGCTGACGTCGGTGCTGGTTCCGCCCATGTCCAATCCGATCGCCAACGGGCACTGATGGGTCTGGGCGACGTGGCGGAGTCCGACGACGCCGCCGGCCGGTCCGGAAAGGACACTGTCCCGCCCGCGAAATTCTTCGTGGCCGACCAGATTCCCACCGCTGGTCATCAATTGCAACTGGCACGTCGAGCCGCCGAATTGACGGCGGACGCGCGCGACATAGGCCGACAGGATCGGATTGAGATAGGCATCCAGCGTGGTGGTTTCGGCCCGTGCGACCAACTTGATCAGCGGAGCCACCTCGCTGGACCGGCTGATTTCGGCAAACCCAACCCGCCGCGCGATTTGTTCCACCGCGATCTCGTGCGCCGGATTCCGATGAGCGTGCATCAAACAGATCGACAGGGTTTCGATCCCCGCGTCGAACAACGCTTGCAATCCGGCTGCGATTTCGTCTTCATCGATTGCGATCCGCTCCCCGCCGTCGGCGTCCATCCGGGCCCGGATCTCGAGTGTGCTTTCGGCCAGCGGGGGAGCTTTGACGAAGGCGAGATCGAACAGCTCGGGGCGATCTTGTTCGCCGATCCGCAAGACGTCCCCAAACCCCTCGGTGACGACCAGGCCGGCCACCGCGCCGCTGCGTGTCAGCAGCGCGTTGGTGCCTCGGGTCGTGCCGATGCGGGCCGTCATCGGGGGCATCGGATCATCGATGGGAACCCCGGTCAGTAAATGAGTGGCCAGCACCGGGGCTTCACGCCGGCAATCGATCTCGACGATCGCACCGGGGGAAAGCTGGCTGGCGATTTCGGCATCGACGTTGGCCAACGCCACTGTTGAAGTGGCCGAGTCGTAGCCGCGGATGTCGCCGACGCGATGATGAATCCCCTCGACCAGCCATTCGAGTTTCGCCGAGCGGAAGAAGTCGTCTGGCAACCGTCCGGCGGCCAGCCCACCGAGCAGTTCGTCGGGGATCTGGATCCGCACCGTCGTCTCGTCCGGCACGTCGGTGAGGCGGCAGCGGATCAGCCCGGTCGACAACACTTTGATGCAACCCGAGTGGGACGCCCCGGACGGGTCGGTCCAAACGGCCAGACAATCCGTAAACGTCCCACCGACATCGGCGCAAACAGAAAGGGTGTGCAGCGACATAAACAACAACGTGCATTGCGAGTTGGAAAGGTGGGATAGGCTTCCAGCCTGTCGATCACGTGGGATAGGCTTCCAGCCTGTCGATTGCGTGGGATAGGCTTCCAGCCTGTCGATTGCGACCCTCAGCAAGCCGCAAGCCTATCCCACGATTGATCAGCGATTGAACAAGGCCAAGCAGTCGGTGATGTGTTGCTCGTCCATCAGCGCGACCACGATGTCACCGGGTTGCAATCGATCGCTGGCGGTGGGCATGCGGATAAAGCTGTCGCGTTGGATGGCGGTGATCAGGCAGCGGCCGGCCAGGGGCAGGTCGGCGAGTGTGGCTTCGGTCACGCGTGCCCCTTCGACGACCTCCAACTCATACACCGCAATTTTTCCGTTTGGCAATCGGCTCTGGCTGATCACGGCACCCTGGTTGAGGAACCCGAGGATCTGGCGGGCGCCGACATCACGTTCACTGACGACGTGATCGATTCCCAGTTTTCCAACCACGTTGGCGTAATCGGGGCGTCCGACCACCGCCATCACGCGCCGCGACCCCAATTCACGAGCCTCGACGCAAGCCATGATGTTGCTTTCGTCGCTGCCGGTGCAGGCGACGAAATAGTCCGCCGAGCCCCCGCCCTCGTCTTCGAGCACACTGCGTCGATTGGCATTGGCGTGCACGACGGTGCACTTGGGCAGCAGTTTGGCCAGCTGTTCACAGCGGTCCTCGTCATACTCCAGCAAGGTGATTCGATAATCGCTGGTCGGCAGGGCGCGGGCGATGTGAAATCCGATTTCACCTCCGCCGGCGATCAGCACGCTGCGGCGTTTGCTGCGTTTGGTCGACGAGGCGAACAACGTCCGGCTTCGATTCACGTCGGAGGGCATGCCGATCAAACTGACCCGGTCACCGACGTGCAGTTCGTCTTCGCCGCTGGCCAACCACAAGTCGCCTTCACGTTCGATCGAACCGATCCGCACCGATCCCGGCATTTTTAAATCACGCAACCGCTGATCGGTCGCCTGCGATTTCGCTTCCACTTCTGTCTCGTAGACTTCCAGATGCCCGCGGGCGAAGTGTTCCAAGGGGATCGCGTCGGGGTTTCGGATCGCGCGTGCCAATTCAAAGGCGCTGAGCTGTTCCAAGCTGAGTAACGCGTCGATGCCGAAATGACTCTGGTAGTCAAACGTGCTGGAGTCGCGGAACGCGGGCGCATAGACTCGGGCCAGGCTACGTCGGGCGCCGAGGGCTTTGGCCATGCTGGCGGCAACCACGTTGGCTTCGTCGTCTCCGGTCACCGCCAAACAGATGTCCGCGCTGCAGACGTCGGCTTGGAATAACACCGTGCTTTGAGACGCACTGCCTTGGATCGCCCGGACATCCAATTCGCTGTTGATCTGACGAACCCGTTCCGGATCGATGTCGATCACGGTCACGTCATGCCGACGCCGACACAACATGTCCGCGATCCAATGTCCGACGGTTCCCGCACCCAACGTCAATACGCGCACTAAACCATCCAGTTGATCAGTAAGAGGATGACGAAAATGATCGCCATGAAACCGGTGATCCAACGGGCGGTGTAGAACGCGTGCTTGAGGATCGTCTGGGTGTCCTCATGACGTGTCGCGCCGAAGACCAAGGAGATCGAGATGATCAACGGGACATAATACATCAAGTATGTCGGAGAGATCGAAATCATGACTTGGCCTCTGGGGTGGATGCGCTGCTCGCCGCGGCGGCTCCGCTGTCGGACTCGCCCGCAGCCTGTTGTTCGGAATCCGCCTGTTGTTCGGAATCGTCGTCGTCTTTCTTCTTGCGCCCGCTGATCGGCACCGCGAGGGGGCCGGCATAGGCATCGTAGATCACCAGAATGTTCAACAGCCCGGCGATCATCGTGTACCAGGTGCCCATTTCGTATCCCGCACCGTACGTCGCATACCACGCCGAAACCTCATCGGTGCGATCTTCGATGACCGGTCGATGGGGAGGCGCCATGAACCCGCCCCACATCGGTTCGTAAGACCGCGACGTGACGCCCTTGTCGGTCATCTTTCGCATGCGGTTGCCTTGGATCAGTGCCGGCAACGCCGCGGCACCCACGCCGGCTTGCAAAATGTAGTGCCAACGCCGGTCACCGGGTTGCCACGACGCATAGACCACATGGCCGCCGCCGAGCGCAAATCCCAGCATCCAGGTGGTCATGATGCAGACTAGGTACAGACTGCCCTTGGTGTGACGGCCTTGATAGAAATGTCCCGCACCGGGGACCAGCCAAGCTAAGAATGCAGCAAGAGACCTGTTCTTCAGATCAATGCGTTCGGTATCGACTTGGATAACGTTTGCGCTGGAGGCCATGTTTGATCGCGTTGACGTGGGATGAATCGTCAAACGAATGCGTCTGACGGCCATGTTGGGGGTGTAGCGGCTCGGGGCGAACCCATGTTGATTTGCTCGGTGCTGCATTTTGCGGGAAAGTCTTTCCCAGCGATAGCCGAGTCGATTGCGATGCGGGGACGCCCCCTGGGAGTGAGACTGCCATCCGATTCGATGTTGACGCCCCGGACGCCCAATTGGTACCCAAGGCTGAGACGTGGTGTTTGCGCACCAACGTCACAACGTCGACGGACAAAATCCCTGATTCTTTGGATTGTAAAATCGCGATATGGAAGCCTCAAACCCGACCGCACGGAAAACAAACGCTTGCCCGACTCCTGCCAACTTCCAAACTTGCCAGATCCGACGGCAGGGTGACTGGGCCTGCGTGCAGGGCTTATTCGCAAATCCGTTGCGGATCTTGGCCTTGTTAGCCTGCGCTTCGTTGGCGGCCGGCTGCGGAAGCCAGTCAACCGACGTCGCCGACACGCAACGTTCCGGTCCCGAAACCCAGATCAACGTCGATTCGAACCAAGTGCAACCGGCCGAGGTCGTCAGCCAGTTGCTCGATCGCGTCCGGCGGGGCGGACAAGAGGCCAGTTCCAACGAACTGCTGACCAAACTCGCCCAACAAGAACTGACGCGAATCGGCCGCCCGTTTCAATTCCCCGGTTCTCCCGACACCCGATTCGAAGTCCGCCAAGCCTTTCCGGTCCCCGACCAAGATGACGCCGTTTGGGTGCATACCTTCCTGACCGAGCCGATTGATTCCGGGGAAAGCTTCCAATACGAAGTCGTCTGGACGCTCCGCAAAGAAACCGAGGGCTGGCGGGTCAGCGGATTTGTCATTGATCAGGGTGACGGCATGGAACCGTTGGAATTCGATTTCGAAAACGGGGACGAAATGGCGGCTCGTTTGGCGGCGCTGGAACAGGCAGAGGGGCCTGTCAATCGCTAAGCGGACCACCGAAAGCGCAAAATCGGAACCCGAACCGCCTACTTTGGGAAAAATAGGCAATCTTTTCTTGCCACTATTTCCACCCTTTCGATCCCGAGACGGCGTGACAAATTGACCTACGCACCACCCTGAATGGTGGTGTCGGTTGGTGATCTAGGTCGCGGATAAGCTCGTGATACGCCGGTTTTCTCGGCTTTTTTGTAAATCACAAGCCGTCGAGCCTAAAACCCGGGCGACCTCGTCGGGCAACCTCCGCGACAGATTTTCTGTCTTGTTTCGGGGGTTGGTGCGATTGACACGGGTCTAGCCAAAGTTACTTTATCCACGAAATCACGTGGTCCGCAAACATTCCGTAAAGCACCTATCTTGCGTGTTCGGAAGTTTCGGTGATGGTCACCGACGCTGGAACCAACGGGGGAGCCTGGATATGGCTTCTGATTTGAAAAAGTGTGCGTAGAGGATCGCACCAAAAAATCCGAAACACTTGGGAGAAAACAATGAATCGGAATGTGGTCAGCGGGATTGCCGCGTTTGCACTTTTGGTGGGTGCGGCTCTCGCCATGAATGAATCGTCGGCTTACGCTGGCAACTGTGGTGGTGGACTGTTCTCGAAGCTGCACGCGAAGAATGCGTGTGGTGGAGGACTGTTGGCCAAGCTCAAGTCCCGTGGTGCAGATTGCTGCGCTCCGGAACCTGTCTGCTGCGAACCAGCACCGGTTTGCTGCGAGCCGGCACCGGTTTGCTGCGAGCCCGAGCCGGCATGCTGCGGCACGAGCCGTCCGAAGCTGTTCGCACGTCTGTGCGCAAAGCTGAAGGCCCGTAAGAGCTGCTGTGCTCCCGAGCCCACCTGCTGCGAACCGGCACCTTGCTGCGAGCCCGCTCCGGCGCCGTGCTGCGAGCCCGCTCCGGCACCTTGCTGTGCTCCGGCTCCGACCCCTTGCTGTGCACCTGCACCGGCTCCTTGCTGTGCACCTGCACCGGCTCCTTGCTGTGGCGCACCGGCACCCTGCAACGCCTGTGGCGGAGCTGTTGTCACTGCAGCACCGTGTGCCGCATGCGATGGCGGCGTCGTCGTCGAAGCTCCGGCTGTCGAAGCTGCACCTGCTGCTGCTGAAGCAAGCGCCAGCGATGCACCGCCTGCTCCGACTCCGGACGCAGACACCAACATCTAAGCTCGAACCTTTACGAGCCTAAACATCAGGCCCGATGCTGCTTCACCGCGGCATCGGGCTTTTTTTATGTCTTCACCCGACCAGTTTCGTGATCACCGTTCCGTGCACATCGGTCAGTCGGAACGGGCGACCGGCAAAGGTGAACGTCAATCGCTCGTGGTCGATGCCCAGTTGGTGCAGGATGGTCGCCTGGATGTCATGGACGTGAACGGCATCTTCGACCGGATGGAATCCCAGGTCGTCGGTCTTGCCAATCGTTTGCCCGGCGCGGACGCCACCGCCGGCCATCCACATCGTGAACGCTTGGGGGTGATGGTCGCGACCGAGTGATCGTCCCAGTGCGGCGCTGGCTTCCACCATCGGTGTGCGTCCGAATTCGCCGCCCCACACCACCAGCGTCTCATCGAGCATCCCACGCCGCTTCAGGTCCTTGACCAGCGCGGCGCAACCCTGGTCGGTCGCCTTGCACTGATTCTTCAACCCGCCTTCGACATTGCTGTGATGGTCCCAACCGGAATGGTACAGCTGGATGAATCGGACACCGCGTTCGGCCAATCGGCGAGCGAGCAAGCAGTTTTTGGCGAACGAACCGGCGTCCTCACGATGGGTGCCGTACATCGCAAGCGTGTCGTCCGACTCGCCGGAAAAATCCATCAACTCCGGCGCTCGTGTCTGCATCCGGTACGCCATTTCGTAGGACTCGATCCGCGAACGAATCCCATCGACGGCCAGGGATTCCATCCGGCGACGGTTTAAATCGCTGACCAGATCCAACGTCGCCCGCTGGGTCTGGCGGCTGATCCCCGCGGGGTTGGCCACGTGCAGAATCGGATCGCCGCTGGTTCGAAACGGGACGCCTTGGTGTTCGCCGGGCAGAAATCCGTTGCTCCACATCGCCGCCCCGCCGGACAGGTTTCCGCCGCTTTTCAAAACCACAAAACCGGGCAGGTCGTCGGCGTCGCTGCCCAACCCGTAGGTCAGCCAAGACCCCATCGCCGGGCGCCCGGGAAGGGGGCTGCCCGTGTTGACGAAAATCTGTGCCGGTGCGTGATTGAACTGGTCGGTGTGCACACTGCGGATGAACGCGACGTCGTCGGCAATCTCGCCCAGGTGCGGCAACGGTTCGGCGATCTGGGCTCCCGATTGGCCGTAGCGATTGAATTTGAACCGCGGCGACAACACGGCTGCCCCGGGCTGGATGAACGCGTACCGTTGTCCGGCGATCACCGACGGCGGGATCGGCTTGCCTTCCAACTCGACCAATTTGGGTTTGTGATCGAACAAGTCCAACTGGCTGGGCGCACCGGCCATGAACAAATAAATCACCCGTTTGATCTTCGCCGGGTGGTGCAGCCCGCCGGAGGCAGGCGCAGGGGTGGGGGAATCCGCGGCAGCCACGTCACGAGAGAGCAGCGATGCCAGGGAGATCTTTCCCAGCCCGATTCCGCAGGCGCCGAACAGTTGCCGGCGTGTGAGTTCTTTCAGGTTCATGGTGTCGTGATGGCTTCGTCGGTGTTCATCAGCGCCCGGGCGACCAGCATCCAGGGTCGCTCGTGCTCGGATTGGTTTCGGAAAAACGCCAGGATCGCGTCCAGTTCGCCTTCACGGGGCTGGCGGACCAGCACGCGGCGGAACAGGTGTCGGGCGATCTCACGCGGCTCCGCGTCGCTACCCGACGGTGCCGCATCGCGAACCGCAGCGTCGGCAAACCCCTCGGCGATTTCCAAGTACATTTGATCGTTGAGCAGCGTCAACGCTTGCAGCGGCGTCGTGCTGCGATCGCGTCGGGCGATGCACAATTCGCCCGACGGGGCATCGAACGTTGTATACGCGGCAAAGGGAGCGGTGCGTTTGCTGTAGGTGTACAGCGAACGTCGATAGCGGTCGGCCCCTGTCGATGTCGGCCACGCCGTGCTGCCATAGGCCATCTGGACGACCGACTCGGGCTGCGGTGGATAAACACTCGGGCCGCCGATCTGGCGGGACAGCAGCCCCGAACCGGAAAGAAATGCGTCTCGAATCCGTTCGGCGTCGTAACGGCGATAGGGAAACACCGACAGCAAGCGGTTGTCGGGATCCGCCGAGGGGGGCGTGCCGACCGATTGGCGGTAGGTCGCCGAAAGCACGATTTCCCGGTGCAGGCGTTTGATCGACCAACCGATCCCCTCGGCCGACGTGTTGCGCAGTCGCACGTCCAGGTAGTCGAGCAACTCGGGGTGCGAGGGCGACTCGCTTTGCGTGCCAAAATCGCCGGCGGTCCGCACGATGCCGGTGCCGAAGAATTCACGCCACGCCCGGTTTGCCGTCACGCGTCCGACCAGCGGGTTCGTATCGCTGACCAACCACCGCGCCAATTCCAGCCGATCACTCGGGCCGTCATCGGGATCGGTCGCAAAGAATTCCGGCACCGCTGCGTCAACCGATTCCTTGGGCTGCAAGTACTCGCCGCGATGGCGTCGCCGGGTCACGCGTCGATTGCTCTCCGGCCGCTCCTGCATCACCAAGGTGCGGACATCGTCGGGGATCTGATTTCGTAAACGGTCGATCGGCTTGCGATGCTCGGCCATCTCGTCGGCCCCCCGCAAGAACTCCAGGGCCAAGTCCTGTTTTAATTTCGCTGAGATCTGGCCCGACGTCTTGCACGCGAGCCATCGGCGTTGCAGGTCGCTGGAAATCTGCATCGCTTGGGGGTGCTCATCGGTCGTCACGTCGATGCGAAAGCGGCCCAGAGCGGCAACGTAATGACGTTCAAAGAGCATCTCCAGCGACCAAGGCTGGTCCAGCCGCGTCGGCGGATCCAGGGGGATGACCAGACGATGTGTTTGGCCGGCGTCACCGGGGATCGACCAACCGGTGGAGCCGTCACCGTCGAACAGATTGCCAGGAAAGGTTTTTCCGTTGCCCGGTTTTGCTCCCGGGACCGACGTCGTCCCGACGGCGAGTGTCACGGGGGTTTCTCCGATGGACATCTCCAGTTCGCTGAGAAAGAAATCACCGCGGCGACCTTCGTAGAAGGCAAGCCCCGGTCCTTTGGCGGGCAGCGTCGGGTGCGACAACGCTTCGATGCGAATCGCCGTGATCGGTTTGTCTGAATCGACGGCCGGCATCGTCAGTGAATACACATCGCGTTTGGTTGCGTCGCCCGAGGCCAGCACCGATCCGTCGTCCAGGACCGCCAGCGTGGGCATCGTCGATTCCATTCGATCCGGCGCGACCGTCCACCAATCCGAAAGCTGCTCCAGACGCTCGGCTTGCCACTCCGCCCACGCGGCCTGCAGCGTCGTGTCGTCATCAGCGGCCAACAGCACGCGATCGACGATGTCGTGCTCGGTCGCCGCGATCCGCCGCAGGATCGATTCACGTTGCTCGATCACCGCCGGAGGATCCGCGTTGAGCTCCGGTTCATCGGCATTGTCCATCAGCGCCATCAACGCGTAATAATCCGTGTGCGTCAGCGGATCGTATTTGTGCGTGTGACACTGAGCGCATCCGGTCGTCAGGCCCATCCAAACGGTCCCGGTCGTGGCGACACGATCCACCATGGCATAAAACCGATACTCCAGCGGATCGATGCCACCCTCTTCATTGAGCATCGTGTTGCGATGAAATCCCGTCGCGATTCGCTGCGACCGGGTGGCATCGGCAAGCATGTCACCGGCCAACTGTTCGATCGAAAACTCGTCGTATGGCTTGTCGGCATTGATCGCATCGATCACCCAGTTTCGGTAGGGCCAGATCGTGCGTGGGCGATCTTTTTCGTACCCATTGGTGTCGCTGTAACGGGCCAGGTCCAACCAAGATCGGGCAAACCGTTCGCCGTACTCGGGCGAGGCCAGTAGGCGATCGACCAGTGCTCGGTAGGCATCGGGCCGGTCGCTGGCGACAAACCGATCGACCTCCTCCGGCGTCGGGGTGGTTCCCAGCAAGTCCAAATAAACGCGACGAATCAGCGAGACGGGATCGGCCTCGGCATCGGGCGACAACCCGTTTTGTTCCATCCGATGAAGCACGAAGCGATCGATCGGACCGCGACACCAGCCGGGATTCTCAACCGCCGGCGGTGACGGTTCGGTCGCCGGTTGGAACGACCAATGCACTTCATACCGGCCGCCCGAATTGATCCACCGGCGAAGCGTCGCGATCTCGGCCTCGCCCAGTGGCGGGTGCCCGTCCGACGGCGGCATCCGCAGGTCCTCGTCGTCACTGGTCACCCGCAGGATCAGTTCGCTTTCTTCAGCCGCGCCGGGTTTGATTGCCTGGTAACCACCCAGGTCTTGCCGCGAACCGGCTTGGGTGTCCAACCGTAGATCCGCCTCGCGCGTGCCTTCATCCGGTCCGTGACAGGTGAAACAGTGCTTGGCGAGGATCGGTCGCACGTCACGATTGAAATCAACGCGATGGACGTCGGCCTGACCAGAACCGGACGATTCAATCGGTTGGGCGTCGGCCGCGATCAGCGTGCCCGCGGCACAGACCAGCACGCACAACGACAGCTGACACAGCGGGGACAACAAGCCAGCGGGAGACGAACACGTCATCGAAAGAGTCATGACCGGCGGGGGGAGGTGGAAGGGAAATCGTCTCCTCCAGTATAGCCGATCAGCTAGGATCGCCGATCAGCTCTCAGCCGTCGGCCGGCTTCCTGTCGTCCTGAAACTCGGGCAGCAGGATTTCCTGGTCGCCGAGGCCCCCCGAATCACTGTCGTCCGAATCACGGTCGTCTGGTGAATCGCTCCTGCCCGGCGAAACACGCTCGTCCGGTAAATCAGCGGTGTCCCCGGAACCTGACATGCGTCCCGCCTCGACGCCGCTTTCCGGGTCGATGAGGATTCCCGACGCCTCGCGGGCGGCCACCGCTCCGCTGAAGATTTCGTAACCGACCAGGGCGATCATGCCGGCCAGCAGCGGCAACCAGTAATAGAGCACACGGAAGATCAGCACCGACGCCAAGACGGTGTCGCCGACGGTCCCTTTGAGCAGCGTCAACAAGATGACTTCCAGCACTCCCAATCCCCCCGGGACCTGGGTCATCATCGCGACGCCGATCGCCACCAAGTAGGCGGCCAACACTTGAGCAAACGGGACCACCGAATCACCGGGCAAGACCAGGTACAACGCGGTCGCGGAGATCAGCAAATCGACCGCCGCCACCGACGCTTGGACGAACATCAGTCCCGGTCGTGGCGGACGAAGATGCAGTTCGCCGATCGGCCAGGGTTTTCGCCACAGAAAGCAGACCAGCGAATAAAGGATCGCCAGTGAGATCAGCACGACGCCCAATGTCTGCGTCGCGAACGGCAGCGTCACATCCGGGGGGAGTTGGATCGGCACCCAGATCAGCACCAGCCCGCCGAGGAACCACCATCCGCTCCAGAACGTCAGCCCGACCACCGAGATCAACGCGACGATCTGGCCCGCCGGCAGTCCCCACTGAGAATAAAACCGAAACCGAATCGGTGCGGCCGCCAGCAACGTGCCCAGGTTATTGCCGAGCGAGAATCCGGCGATCGAGACCAGGGCGATCCGTCGCAGCGGCAGCGAGCGTGCGACATAACGCAGCGCCAGAATGTCATAGGCGATCAGCAACCCGTAGTTGAGTGCGATCAAAAACGCCGCGATCACGATCTGGCTGGCGGGCACACCGGTCAATCCACGAACGAATTCGTCCCACGTGATCTGATGGGCTTCGCGAATCAGCAACCGCACCGCCAATGCGAACAACGCAATCGCGAGCACCGGACCGGCATATTTTCGGATGCGTTTTTTAGGCAAGGGTCAGGAATGCCAGGAGGGGGAACGTCGCGTCGGGCCATCGCCCCGTCGCGACGGCGGCGGGCTTGGGAGAAATCAAACACGCCCGAATTGTCCCCGCCGACCGCTTCAGGACAACCCCGTGATTTACCAAGAATCCTCGGCCGCCTATGGTAGTGCACTGCAAGTTTTGGTCAGCCTCTTTTCGGCAAATCTCCGCAAGCCCCCCTTTTACAACGCAAGCTCATGAAGACGGTCCGACACGAATTAGTTGTCCTCGGCGGTGGCCCGGCCGGTTATGTCGCCGCCATTCGCGCCGCACAGCTGGGATTTGACACCGCGTGCATCGATGAAAATGCTCAATTCGGCGGGACGTGCGTGCGCGTCGGTTGCATCCCCAGCAAAGCGTTGCTGGAATCGAGCCATTTGTACGAAGAGGCCAAGCACCGCTTCAAAGATCATGGGCTGAAGATCGGCTCGCTCGACCTCGATCTCGCCGCGATGATGGATCGCAAAACGAAGATCGTCGACACGCTGACCGGCGGGATCGACATGCTGTTCAAGAAGCAGAAGGTGACGCCCTACCACGGACGTGGCAAGCTTCGCGATCTCAATTCGATCGTCGTCCAGGGCGAAGAGCCGGTGGTGATCGAAGCCGACCGGATCCTGCTGTGCCCGGGGAGCGTCCCGGCCACCTTGCGGGGCGTCGAAGAAGACGGCGACCGCATCGGTAACAGCACCACCGCGCTCAGCTTTCCCGAAGTCCCCGAACACCTGGTCGTCATCGGCGGCGGCTACATCGGCATGGAACTCGGCAGCGTCTGGAATCGACTCGGCAGCCGAGTCACCGTGCTGGAAGCCTTTGACCGGATTTTCCCCGGCATCGATGCCGAACTGGCAAACATCGCGCTCCGCACGTTCAAGAAACAGGGTTTCAAGTTCCAACTCAAGACCTTCGTCCAGTCGGCACGTGTCAAGGGCGACCAGTGCGTCGTCGAAGTCAAAGACGGCGACCCGATCACCTGCGACCGTGTCTTGCTGGCCACCGGCCGACGTCCCGCGACCGATTCGATCGGGCTGGAATCGATCGGGCTGGAAACCGACCGCCACGGCTTCATCCCCGTCAACGAAAACTTTGAAACCTCCGTCGAAAACGTGTTCGCCACCGGCGACTGCATCGGCGGCGCCATGCTCGCCCACAAAGCGATGGAAGAAGCGGTCGTGTGCGTTGAGAGGATGGCCGGCATGCAGACCCATCTGAACTATGACGTCATCCCCGCGATCGTGTACACGCATCCGGAGATCGCCAGCGTCGGAAAGATGGAAGACGAACTCAAGGAAGCCGGCGTCGCCTACAACAAGGGCGTTTGTCCCTTCGGCGCCAACGGCCGCGCCCGAACCCTGGGTGAACCCGACGGCCGCGTCAAAATCCTGGCCGATGCCAAGACCGACCGCGTCTTGGGCGTCCACATCATCGGCGCCCGGGCCGGCGACATGATCGCCGAAGCCGCCGCGGCGATGGAGTATGGTGCCAGCAGCGAAGACATCGCGCGAACCTGCCACGCCCACCCGACCTTGGCCGAAGCGATGCACGAAGCCGCATTGGCCGTCGACAAACGCGCCATCCACACGGCCTGACCGACCGCAAGCGGCTGTTCTCCACTCGCTGCTCGAGATACCGATTGTATTACGGCAGATTTTGGCAACCGATTTAGATTCTCTCCCTCTGGGAGAGACGGCGTTTGCGCGGCAAGCAAACGCCAGAGAGGGCCGGCGCTGCAAAAGTCTTGGCGTCTTGCCCTACTGGTCTGTCGAGCGATCAATGTCATCCGCCGCTGGTCCGTCTGATTGGATCGCGGACTCAAGCCGGTGGGTTGCGACGCGACGCTGGAAGCGCCAGCCCGAGGACACCCCCCAGTGCCTCATAGAAATGAACCCACCGATGACATCAACCGATAGACGCTGCGTTACGATCAAATCCGTCACTTATCCAATTGACGTCTCCCGCGGCGACCCGGACCGCTACAGCCCCACGGCGCTGATCAGATCCTTGGCCGCGAACGGCCGCGCCGCGGCGAAGGCTTCCGCGGCCGCGATGCCGGCGATCGAACCGGTCATCACCGCCGCGGCGCGAATCCGTTCGTCCATCGCGTGCTTGTGCGCGAATTGACTGTGGTAGCACTGCATCGAGGCGATCTTCTGCTCAAGCGTCTCGCCGATGTCGACCAGGATGTGAAATGGATTTCCCGCCAACGTCATCGGCTCAATTGCCAGCCGAAAGTAGAGCTGGCGTTGGATCTGATGAACCGGCAACCCGTCAAAGTGATCCTCCCACTTGGTCAGCCGACTGTAAAAGACGGCGGCATCGGTGATCAGCATCGTTTGGAAATGATCCGGCGATGCCATCGGCGTCTTGTCACCAAAGCCGATCACGATGCGAGGCCGATAGCGACGAAAGACTTTCGCCAATGCGACCCGATGCTCGAAGCAATCCAACAGACGACGATTGGGAAGGTCCAGTTGAATCCGCACGACCGCGCCGAGCACCTTTGCTGCCGCGTCGGCTTCCTTCATCCGCGCCTCCGGACCGTCGCTGTAAGGCGTCGGCTCTCCATCGGTCAGATCGACGATCCCGATCCGATGCCCCGCCGCGGCAAGCTTGGCCAGCGTCCCACCACACGCGACTTCGACGTCGTCGGGATGCGATCCGACGGCGATCACATCCAACGGTTCGGGGCTGTTGCCGGTCTGCGGTACGTTCATGATCAAACCATAACGCGAAACGCTTGTTGAAGCGACATGCGTTCCAGGGGTGCGATCAAGGTCGCCAACGGCTCGTGACGCCGGACATCGGTCGGCCGGCGGGGAACGTCTTTCCAAACCCAGCGGTCATCGCTCGGCGGCCCGTCAAAGTCGGTGGCAACCACACGGCGATCGGTCCGCGCAAACAGCACGCGTTTGATAAACGCGCGATCCGACGGAAAAACACCACCGCGATCCAACGCGATCTGTTCCACACGACGAATCCAATCCGCCGATTCATCAAACATCGAACACGGCTCATTCAACGTCGCGCCCCACGCCCGCTCGACCAGTTCCATCGAAGCACTCCAACGCGGATTGACCTCCAACAGCGTGACCGTGTCGTGTTGCAGCACCACGTCGATGTTGAACGGACCGACGAGCGGCGAGAGGCAACAGACGGCGTCGCCGAGTCGATCGAGCGAATGGACCGATGCGACGCTCAAGGGGATCGGACCGAGCGCCCCGGCGAACACGAACGGATGCGGCCCGATTCGTTTTTTCAATAGCCGGCACACGCCCAGCAGCATCGCCCGGTCTCCCAAGCCGAAAAAGCTTGCCCCGCAGAGGCGGCCGCGAACCGGCCGCTGCAAGATCGCGCCGGCGGGAATCTCTCCCACGCCCTCGCTGTAGGACACGCCCAGACCACCAGAACTGCCGCGACGCTTGACCAGCCAACCCGGGGAGGCCGCGCCCGCAGAGCGGGTTTCCGGGAACCGCACGGCCGCGTGGGCGGCCAAGTCACTCAAAAACTCGGGGCGGTCACAGCTCAGAAACTGCTCGGGGGAGGCGCCCCAAAACGGCAGCCGAGTCGGACCGATCCAGCGGTAACCGCTCTGAAGCCCGCCCACGATCGCAATCGGTGCCCGTTTGGGGACGATACGATCAAGCGGCCGCGATTCCGCGGAATCTAGGAAATCGTCCAGTCCATACCAGCGTCGGGCTGCCGCCAGCGTCTCGCGGTCGCCGTAGTGATCGACGGCGATCGGCGAAAAACCGGCGATTCGTGCCGATTCCGCCGCTGCCCGGACCGAAGCGCCGACCAGCACGACGGGACCACGCCGGGATCGATCGAAATCAGCGGGTCGGGGCGTCTGGGAAATTTGAATTTGACCGGGTGTTTGCATCGGCGTCATGGTTTGTTAGCTTTTCCCCGACTCCAGACCCACCCCAGGCGCTCAGCGGTCCGATTGCCGGAGCGTCATGCGGGGCAACGGACATGTGTTTCCCCACCGGTCTTCGAACCAAACTTTCTTTTGAACAGGTCACTGAAATGAAGTTTTACATTGGTGAGGCCCTGGTGGGCGATGGCAACGAAGTCGCACACATCGATTTGATGATCGGCAGCAAAGACGGTCCGGTCGGCACCGCATTTGCCAACGCCCTGTCCACGCAAAGCGAAGGCCACACGAACTTGTTGGCCGTTCTGGCTCCCAACGTGGCCGTCAAACCGTCGACCGTGATGATCACCAAGGTCACCTTGAAAGGTTTCAAGCAGGTCGTGCAAATGTTCGGCCCTGCCCAAGCCGCCGTCGCCAAAGCCGTCGCCGATTCGGTCGCCGAAGGCGTCATCCCCGCCGATCAAGCCGAAGACTTGGTCTGTGTCTGCGGTGTGTTCATTCACCCCGAAGCCGACGACGACGAAAAAATCTACAACTACAACTACGAAGCGGTCAAGCAATCCCTGGCCAACGCGATGGGCGGCAAACCTTCGGCCCAAGAAATGATCGCGCAAAAGGATTCCGCGGCGCACCCGTTCAAGGGCGACTTCTAATCGCCACGCGAAACTGGCGATTCGCCCGTTCGACCTCCCCTCGCTTTGCTCGACCCTCCTGACAGGAGGGTGACTTCTTTATCGCTGATCCAGAACATCGCCTGCTGATCAGGCGGTGTTCGTTTCGCTCGACCGCCGGCAAAGGGCTGCCATCCCATCCGGGGGCCATCCCGTAAGGTCTTGTACGGTCGACCCCTGATTGGTCGATTAACGCGACCTCGCAAACCCGCACCCCCAACCTCCGGGCAACGCATGACGAAACGCATTCTGTTTCAGTTCGATTGTGATCCCCAGGCCAGCTCGTTTGATGCCGTCGTTGCCGTCGATTCCGGCGTCGACCATCTGGTCCCCTACGCGGGCGTCCAAGCGACATCGATCGAACCGCTCGTCCACGGCGCGATGTTCACCCGCGGCGGCGACGATCTCAAAAACACCGCCATCTTTCTCGGTGGCAGCGATGTCACGCTCGCCGAAACGCTGCTCCAATGCGTGACGGATGCATTTTTCGGACCTGTTCGCATCTCGGTGATGATGGACGCCAATGGTTGCAACACGACCGCCGCGGCCGCCGTCGTCGCCGCCGCACGACACCTGGAACTCGCCGGATCGCATGCCGTCGTCCTCGGTGGGACCGGACCGGTCGGCCAACGTGTCGCACGCTTGCTGGCCAGCGACGGCGCATCGGTCACGCTGACCAGCCGATCCTTGGCTCGCGCGCAAGACGCTTGCGACCGAGTCGCCCATGACGCCGGCGAGAACATTGCGGATCGATTGTCGGCCGCCGAATCGGGGTCTCCCGATCAAGTCGGCAGCATCCTTGCCCCCGCCAACATCGTGATCGCCTGTGGCGCCGCCGGCATCCAGCTGGCCGGAAAATCTGATCTGATCGCGGCGAAAGACTTGGCGGTCGCCATCGACCTCAACGCCGTGCCCCCGGCCGGCCTGGGTGGCATTGCGGTGATGGACAAAGCCAAACCGATCAGCGAAGACTCCGACGCGGTCGGCTATGGCGCGATCGGCGTCGGCGGATTGAAGATGAAGACGCACCGCGCGGCGATTCAATCGCTGTTCGAATCGAACGACAAAGTGCTCAACGCCGACGAAATCTACGCGCTCGCCAAAGCCGTCGAAAAGTCGTAGCGCTACCGTGGCGTAAGCTTCCAGCTTGCGTTTCACGGGATTACACGAATGAAGCTTGCGCTTCATGGGATTACGCAAATGAAGCTTCCGCTTCATGGGATCGCAAGCTGGAAGCTTACGCCACTTTTTGCCACACGCTCGCCCCATGTTTGATCTCGTCCTCGGTACCAACAACGCCAAAAAACTGATCGAGTTGCGGCTGATGCTGCCGGCGGAGCACTACAGTTTGCATTCGCTCGCTGAGATACCCGATTCGATCGACGTCGAAGAAACCGGCGAGACGTTTTCCGAGAACGCAGTTCTCAAAGCGACCGAGCAGGCCAAACATCTTGGCCGCTGGGTGCTCGCCGAAGACAGCGGTCTGGCCGTCGACGCGCTCGGCGGTGCCCCCGGCGTCTACTCGGCCAGGTACGCTGGACGACACGGTGACGACGAAGCCAACAACGCAAAGCTGCTGAGCGAATTGGCGGACGTCCCGATGGAAAAACGGACCGCACGCTACCACTGTGAAGTCTGTTTGTCCGACCCCGACGGCAACGTGCGAATCACCACCGGCGGCGTCTGTGGCGGAGTGATCCGGACCGAACCGTCCGGAAGCGGCGGCTTCGGCTACGACCCGCTGTTCGAAATCCGTGAGTACCACAAGACGTTCGCCGAACTGGACCTGACCGTCAAACGGGCACTCAGTCATCGCTCCCGCGCACTACGTGAACTGCTGCCGAAACTCCGTCGCCTGATCAGCCAACAATAGCGCCAACGCCTCCGCACGCGGTGCTCTTGGTCTTGATGGACTGCTAGCAATCCGTGTCACCTTGGTTTTCGGGTAGTGGACCGTCTAGCGGTTAACGTCATGCGCCGGTCATCCGTCTGATTGGATCGCGGAGTCAAACCGGCGGGTTGCAGTGCAACGCTGGAAGCGCCAGCCTGAAGACAGCCCCGAGTACCCGATTTAAATGAACCCACGGATGGCA